>DAOUIF010000009.1:0-21754 GCA_034423575.1 Dehalococcoidia bacterium
CCCCTATGGTACATGCGCAACGTGGAAACGGCCGCCGTCAACGGGATGCACACCATCATCGTGGGGAACCTGGACTCCTTCGGGGCCAACGTGGAACGTTATTTCCAGCTTTGGGACCAGCACCAGGGGCCCGGGGCGCTGAATGCCCAGGGTGAAGCGCCGAAAATCGGGCTGGTCAACCACCTGTACCTGGCCGAGACGGACGCGGAGGCGGCGACCATCGCCCAACCGGCGTGGGACCAGTACAAGTGGAACCTGGCCGCCCCTCGCCGGCTGGAGGCCGAGAGGCGCGGCCTGACCCAGTTCCTCGGAAGCGAGGCCAATCCCAGGCCGTCCAACCTGCCGGATCGGGAGGCGCAGGCCAGGGCAACCACCACGACGCGCAGGTCAGGATCGGCGGGGCTTGAAGAGCACGCCGCGCCGGGAGGGGGCGGGTTCAATGTTGTCGCCGGGTCGCCGGACTCGATCCGTGGTTACATGGACGAATATCTCGCAACCGGCGCCAACTACTTCGTGGCCGCCTTCCAGTGGGGCCACCTGTCGCATGAGGAGACCATGCGCTCGTTGGACCTGTTCGTGACGGAGGTCATGCCTCACTACGTCTAGAGCCTGTTGACATTTCCCGTCATTCCGGCGAAAGCCAGAATCCAGGGAGTGCGCAACAAGGCTAACTTCCTTGTTGCAATGGCTTTCCTGGGTTCCTGCTTTCGCAGGAACGACGGCATGATATTCAAAATGTCAACACAGGCTAGGGACGTGAGGCAGGGTTCTCCGGGTTGACGGGTGGCGCGCTTGTAGGTGCCCAGAGCGCGCGGCTAAACGCGCAACCGTCGCAAAGTCGGTCGCCAGACCCCCATGATGAACGCCACCGTCAGATAGATGGCGGCTCCGCCAGCAAAGGCTGCGGTCCAGCTGATGTATTCCGCAACCAGCGTCATCGGGTATGAGCCGATAAACATCAACGCGGCGGATACGTACCAGACGCTCATCACCCTGCCCTGGTACTCCCCCGGCACGGACAGTTGCAGCACGGTGGTGCCCATCGGCACTATGCTGCCCATCCCCACCAGGAACAGGATCACCCACGACAGCCAGAACCATTGCGACCAGGCCAGGCAGAAAAGGGCTATCCCGAACAGGAAGATGCAGCCCAGCAGCAGCCAGTTCTTGTGCGGCGAATTGCCCATCGACGCCATGATGAAGGTGCCGGACAGGGAGCCGATGCCGGCTCCGGTCATCAGCAGGCCGGCTCCACCGGCGCCTGTGTTCAGTACCAGCTTGCTGAACGCGGGCAGCAACTGCGCGTAGGGCATGGCGAAGAACCCGAAGGCGAACCCAATGCCGATGACGGTGAATGTCACCGGGTTCGACCAGCAATACCGCAACCCGCCCCAGAGCTCGGAGAATATGCCCGAACGCTGATCCCGGGCCACGGTCGGCACCCGTCGGACCATGAGCAGCGTCACGGTGCCCACGCAGAAGCAGCCGGTCGCCAGGTAGAGCGCCGGAGCCAATCCGGCCAGTTCGATTACAAACCCGGCCACCGCAGGCCCAGTGATTCGTCCCGAGTTCATCACCGCCGAGTTCAGGATTACGGCGTTCATCAGGTCGTCGCGGTCCACCAGGTCGCGGACTATGGCCAGCCGGGCCGGCGTATTGATGGCCTGCAAGGTGCCGAGGACGAATGCCGATGTGTAGACGTGCCACAGGGCAACCAGTCCGCGAGTTTCCAACACCGCGATCCCAAGCATCAGCAGCGCCACCAGGGCCTGGGTCAGCATCAGCAGTCCGCGCCGGTCGAACCGGTCGGCGAAGGTGCCGCCGAAAAGAACGAACCCCAGCGTGGGCATCCCGTACAGGAAAATCATGAAGCCCATGCTGGCGGCGGAATTGGTCAGTTCCAGGACGAGCCAGCCCAGGATGAGGAACTGCATTCCGCGGCCCAGGGCCTGCGCGTTGGCGCCGATCCAGAACCAGCGGTAATCCCGGTGCCGTAGCGCGCGGAAGGTCTGGAGCCTGCGCCCGATAGCCAGAACTTGGGCCAACTACTTCACCGAATTCTTGAGTATCCAGGCTGACGACTTTCTCAACGGGCCCGTCGGTCTCACTCGGGTGTCGATTTGGAACGAGCTTGGACTATGGCTCTAGCGGGACCGATCCGCCTGCGGCGCCGTTAACGAGCCAATCGCGGACCGCTTTAAAACGGTATCACGCCCGGACACTGCCGGGCGTGATTTGACGACGGGGTACTGAGGATTTCGCCCCCACGCCGGGAGTTGATAGCAATCCGGCGAGGCAGAACGCTCGAGTCGGGCAGGCACTCCACCGTGCGTTCTTGCCATGGCCGACTATCTGAGGAGCGACGGCCAAGCTTAACATGATGAAGCAGTCGTTACGAACCCTCCGTCTCAGACCAGAGATTCCAGACGGCGGTGAGGCTGGGCTAAGCCGAAGCAATCAAGTCGACGGCACGTTCCCCTATCATCACAACCGTTGCATGGCTGCCGCCTGACCTCGTAACCCGCGGCATCACCGACGCATCGACCACCGACAGCCCCTGTACTCCCTTGACGCTGCAGTATTGATCCACAACCGCCATCGGGTCTGAATCCGGGCCCATCTTGCATGTGCCGGACACATGCCTGGCTGTTCCAACGGTTTGGCGGATATAGACGTCCAGAGCGTGGTCGTCGGCCAGAATTTCATCCGTTGGGTGGAGCCGGTAATCGGCCACGTCCTTATACGCATCCGATTCCAGGAATGCGATCGCCATTTTTATGCCATCCCTCACCCGACGGATGTCGTTCGGATGCTGAAGATAACGGTAGTTGAACTCTGGCTGCACTGTGGGATCGGCGGACGCCAGCCTGACGTATCCCGCGCCATCGGGCAGTCCCAGCGTGCATGAGATTCGTGCCACCATATCCGCGGGAACAGCGTCGTTGAGGAACTTGGTCCGGAGACCGGGGACGCGCTCCGGCCGTTCGTCGACCATCGGCGTGGTCCTCAGCAGCATGTCATTGATATAACTGGACCCCTGGGCGGTGTAGTGCAAGCAAAAACGCGCCGCATCGAGATCAGAAGTCAGGGTAACGCCGTCTTTGACTTTGAAGGTGATCTGGGCGCTCAGGTGGTTGAACAGGTTCTCTCCCACTCCGGGCAACTCTTGAACTACCGGTATCCCGAATTTCTCAAGTTGGTCTCTGGGGCCGATGCCCGATAGCATCAGCAGGTGGGGCGACTTGAGAGCCCCGGCGCTCAACACCACCCGGTCTGCTTCGACGTTGAAAATCTCGCCTCCGCTTTCCACTTCCACGCCGACGGCCTTGCGATCCTCGATCAATACCTTCCGGACGAACACCCCTCCCCGCACCGTGAGGTTGAGGCGGTGGCGCATGGGATTCAGGTGAGTGATGGCAGCGCTCATCCTCCACCCGTCCAGGTTGTTCGAGGGCCACACGCCAACGCCCGCGGGGTTCGGGCCATTGGTATCGTCGACTGTCCCGTAACCCGCCTCCAGACAGGCCGCGTGGAAGGCCGTTTGGATGTCTGCCCAAGGCCCGGCTTGACGACGCCTGACCGGCATCGGTCCGTCGGTGCCATGAAAATCATCCCGAATGTCGAGATCGTGCTCGGATTTTCTAAAATAGGGCAGCACCTTGTCATACGACCATTCATCGTTGCCCATGGCGGCCCAGGAGTCGAAATCCTCGGGCAACCCCCTTTGCATTGCCTGACCGTTGATGGACGACCCGCCTCCGATCACCTTGCCCTGCGCTACGTGGATCTCGCCCTGCTCCTCGGTGATCGTTCCCCGCAGGGCCCAGTTATGCTCCGACTCTGGCGATTCCGCATAGCTTGTGTAACCGAACTTTATCTCGTCCGGAAGATAGTCTGGATCCGGGTAATCCGGCCCGGCCTCCAGCAACAGAACGGAGGTATTCGCGTTTTCAGCCAATCTGCTGGCCAACACCGATCCAGCCGCTCCCCCACCGACGATAACAACGTCATATTTCATGGGTCCTCCGCAAACGCTTCGTCTTCTAACACAGGATGTCCCAGTTTTAACTGATTCCGCTGATGAAAGGACGTTCTGGGATTTCTCCGATTATAAACCGGCATTCTCCATATCAGTCGACCAGCAGGTTCCGAACAGGGTAGTTGGAGCATATTGCCGGTCTTCGGTGCTTGTCAATCCGCTTCCGCTCCTGTGCTCCATCCGAAATGGCCTCTACAGTTTGATAGGTAGTTCTTGCCTCCACCTGCGCCGCTCGGGTCGAATCCCAAAAAGGGATTAGTTTACGCGCGCCCTCCGCATCAATTGACGATGTCAACCGATCGGCGGCGCCTGGTTCAACCCGGCAATCCGCTCGCACCACTGCGCCGCGCCCAGGACCCGGCCCTCCTGCGCCCACGGCCCTCCGAACTGCACCGCCATGGGCATCCCCAGCTCGCTCAGGCCCGTCGAGACTACAACCGTGGGCAACCCCGCGGCAGTCCACGGAACCTGGAACGCCGCATCGCCAGTGGTGTTCAGGTCCCGGGGAGCCGGCGCGGGTATAGCCGGCGTCATCACCACGTCGACCCTGGCGGCCATCTCGCTGAAGTCGGCGCGGAACTGCCGCCGCAGACGCTGCGCCTTCAAATACGCCGACGTGGGCATGATCATGCCCATCTCCATGCCGGCCCGGATGCGCGGGCCGTAGTCGGCGGCGTGGACGCGGTGATTGACCTCGTGGAACCCGGCGCACTCGACGTTCATCACGATGCGCTGGAAATTGTGCACGTGAGCGAAACTGTCCGGCAGCGGGATCTCCTCGACCTCCGCACCCGCCTCCGCCAGTTGATTGGCAATGGCCTCGGTGTGCGCCCACATCTCCGGCGTGGCGTAGTCTTCGTAAAACTGCCGCACCAGCCCGATGCGCGGGGGCCGGTCGTGCTCCGCCATCTGCGCGCTGAAGTCGGGCACGGGCTCGCGCAGGCTGCCGGGGTCATTGTCGTCCGCGCCGCTGAGGACGGTCAGCATCAGCGCGGCGTCCTCCACCGTGCGGGTCAGGATGCCCACGTGGTCCAGCGACCAACTCACCGGAGCCACCCCGTACCGTGAGATGCGTCCGTAGGTCGGCTTCACGCCCACGATGCCGTTGTAGGCCGCCGGCCGGCATGTGGACCCGCCGGTCTGCGATCCCAGCGCCGCCGGAACCATCCGCGCCGCCACCGCCGCTGACGACCCACTGCTGGAACCGCCCGGAGTGTGCTCCAGGTTCCACGGGTTGCGCGTCGGCGAAGGGTCGGACGTCGCGAACTCGGTGGTTACCGCCTTGCCCAGGATGATCCCACCGGCCGCCTTGATATTGGCCACCGATGTGGCGTCGAATTCCGGCACGAAATCGGCGTACACCTTCGACCCGCACGCGGTGAGCATGCCTTCAGTGTAGAAAATGTCCTTCAGGCCCACCGGCACGCCGTGGATCAGACCGAGCGGCTCGCCCCGCTGCACCTCCGCCTCCCGTTGCTGCGCTGCCGACAACACCGCGTCCCGGTCGATGGTGACCCAGGCTTGCAGGTCGCCGTCCAGCGCGTCGATGCGCGCCAGCAGCGACTCGGCCAGCGCCACGGGCGACAGGGTTCCTTCGCGAATCTGCGCGGCGGCTTCGGCCACCGAAAGCTCGTGGAGTTCAGGCATCATTCAACCTCGCTGCAGGCGGCTTCCGCGCCGCGATTGGATCACCGTTGGCGTCCGTGACGCCGGGGTAGCGCCCCGACTATTCCTGGTTCAATGGCTCCAGGTCCGGGTGGACCTCGGCGTTCTCAACGTCGAATACCTGCTCGGCCGCGGTGCGCAGGTACGATTCCAGCTCCACGGCGCGGTCCTCTCCGAACTGGGCGACCGCTCTCCGGCGCAGCTCCTGGTAGATCCGCTCCAAGTCGTTGCTCTGGCTCATGTTGACGACACCTCGATACGGGTGGGGGTAGTAGCCTGCAAGATACCCCGCTGGCGCGTGGTCGTCCAGATGAAGCCCGCACATCCGGCACGAATCGCGAAGGACCCGGCGTAGCAATCGCCGAGCCCTTCGTTACGTCGCCCGGGTGGCCCGGGCTTGAAAAGCCTACCCGCGGTTGTGCGTCTTGGTCTCCGCCCAGGCCACGATGTGCGGGATCGCCGCGTCAACGTCCCGCTGGTCGACGCTGCGCGCCGTGGAGTCCGCCTGGCAGCGCATCAGCATGATGGGCAGCCGGGTGCGGATCTTGTCCAGCGTCCAGGACAGCGGGTCGCCCTCGGCGGTGAAGTCCAGCTCCAGCCGGTCGTTCTGGCCGATGGGGCCGTTGCGGTAGTGGTAGTGCGGGCCGATGCGGAAGCAGTCGAACCGCAGCAGTTCCTTGTCTTCGCCCTCGATATCGTTGCCGTAAACGTGGATGCAGATCCCCTCGTCGCTCATGGCGCCCACGTCCGTGCGGTACACCAGCCCGAAGGTCACCGCTCCGGCGTCAATGAGCTCCTCGCCTCCGCCGGTGCTTCCTCCCATCTGCGCGTGCATCTGTTGCGTCATTTCGTCATCCCTCCCTTCGCGGTGATTGATCCGACGCCGCAAGGCGCGGCGACCGGCTGAATTGCCCCGATTATACATCCCTCGCCCACGAAATCCCTCGCTCCTGCCCTCATGCGTACCCACTTTGCCCAACCTGTCATTGCGAGCGCAGTGCGGCAATCTCGTTGCTGGAGAGGTCACTCTTCACGTAACGAGATCGCCACGTCGTTGCGCTCCTCGCGGGGAGAGAGTGTTTGGGTACCCGCTAAAACACGGCCACGGGATTTACCGGAGAGCCGGTAGTGTTCTGGAGACGCAGGGGATTGATGCTGACCATGAAGGTCCAGCGGTTGCGCTCGCGGCAGGCCCCGGCGACCTCCTCCAGGTTGGCGTTGTCCAGGATCCACAGGCCCATGGCGGTGATGGAAACCTGGTGCACCGGGTTGGTGAGCTGGCCCGGATACTGGGGCGGGCTGACGTCGTTTCCGGTATCGGAGCCGAGGACGGCGATGTCGCGTTCTTTGAACAGGGGGAGACAAGCTGCCTGGCACGCGGTGGAACCGGCTTCGCGCGGCACGGGGCCCTCAACCATGCGGCGGCGAAGCTGTCCAGTTCGCACCAGGAGCACGTCACCCGGTTCGATGCGGAACCCGCAGCGTTCCTCGGCGGCCAGGATGTCGTCGGGCATTACGCCCTCGCCGCGCTCCACCCAGTCGATGCCGCGGACGAACGGCACATCCACCAGCACGCCGCGGGTGATGAAGCCGTTTTTCGCCGCTTCGACGGAGCAGACGGTGGCGCCGAGGCTGGTGGACACCATGTGGGCCGGCTTGCCGTTGTAGGTCTTGCCGTTCCAGAAGAAGTGGGCCAGGCTGTCGACGTGAGTGACCGACACGCCGTGGAATATCATGCCGATGTAGTCCATGGCCACGGCGGAAGGGCGGTTGGAAACCTTTTCGCCGCTGGCCCAGCCCTCGCCGCTTTCGATCATGTAGTGCACCGGTGGGGCCGGCACATCCGGCGCCGGGTCCCAGGTGACGTCACGCGACAGTGAGACGCAAAGGCCCTCCTCAACGGTGGCCAGGGCCTGGCGGGTCTTTTCGGGGGTGATCAGATTGGGCGTGCCCAGCTCGTCGTCATCGCCCCATCTACCCCAGTTGGACAGGCTGTCAAACCAGCCCAACACTTCCTGCTCCGATGGAATACCGGCTTGCGGCATAGCATTTCCCTCCATTCTTGTCGACATAAAGTGGGCGACAAGTTTGGCGGATTATGACGCAGGCCGGGAAGCGACGCAACATAGGCGTCTGGTAACGGACCAGCGGATGGTGGGCGCACGAGAAATGGAGGCGGGGCATCGCCCCCGCCTCCATTCCATCCCCTGGGGGATCTCACCAGCCTTTAGCAGGCGTCGGCGCCGGACGGGCCGGAAATCTCCAGGCGGCGGGTCTGGGCGGCCTCGGCGACGGGCACCGTGACGGTAAGCACGCCGTGCTCCAGGGCGACGGAGGCGTCGTCCAGGTTGAGGTCGCTGGGGAGCCGGATGGCGCGGGAGAAGTTGCCGAAACGCCGCTCGCGCATCAGGTACTCCTCGCCCTCGTGGCCGTTCTCCGACTGTCGCGCGGCCTTGACGGACAGCACGCGGTCGGGGCTGATGGACACGTCCACGTCACCGGCGGCAAAGCCGGGGAGCGAGGCGGTCACGGTGAGCTGATGCTCGTTGCGGGAAACGTCCATAGGGATGGACCAGGCATGGCCGGCGGGTTCCACTCCGCCGTTCCGGGGATTGGCCCAACGATGGGCGGCCCACATCGGGTTGGCGAACAGGCGGTTGAAGTGGCGCATGTCGCGGAAGGGGTCAAATCGCTGTACGGTCGTCATATTCTGTCCTCCAGAGGCATCGGCACGCTGGCCGAGGATCTTGTTGGCCGCTCTTTCGGCCGGTGATGACACTGTACAAAGTTGATGGTCTCCTGTCAAGTATTCCTCTGATAAACCTATCAAGTTATTGAATGCGGAGGTATCGTTTGATATGATGGTCATACGACCATTTTAGTGCAGGCAGGCGCCGCAATGGCTGACTACTACGACATACTGGGCGTGTCCCGCAGCGCGGACGAAAAGGAGATCCGGCAGGCGTATCGCCGGCTGGCCCGGCAGCATCACCCGGACGTGAACCCGGGCGACGAGGAAGCGGCGGAGCGGTTCAAGACCATCAACGCCGCCTACGAGGTGCTGTCGGACGCGGACAAGCGCGGCAAGTACGACCGCTACGGCGACCGCTGGGAGCAGGCGGAGCACTTTGATCAGCAGGGCGGGCCTGATTTCTCCCAGTTCTTCCACGGGGGCAACTTCAGCGGACGGGGACCGGGCGGCTTCACCTTTTCCACCGGCGGGGCGACGCTTTCGGACCTGCTGGGCGGCTTGGGCGGATTTGCCTCGGACCTGGGCGGAGGCCGGGGTGAACGGTTCCGGTCGCGGCCGGCGGACGTGCCGGTGGAGATCACGCTGGAGGAAGCGGACCGGGGCGCGACCCGGCTGGTGAACCTGCCCGACGGCCGCCGGCTGGAGGTGAAGATTCCGGCCGGCATCACCGACGGAGGCCGGGTGCATATCGCAGCGGGCAACAGGGCGGCGGGCAACAGCGCCGGCGGCGAGTTCAACCTGCTGGTCACGGTGCTGTCCCACGCGCAGTTTGAGCGGAACGGCGACGACCTCCACACCACGGTGGACGTGCCCTTACTGGATGCCGTGCTGGGCGGGAAGGCCACTGTCAAGACGCTGAGGGGGCAGATCGAGTTGACGCTGCCACCGGAGACGCAGAACGGCCGCCGGTTCCGGCTGGCCGGACAGGGCATGGCGAAGCTGAGCGATCCCGAGAGCCGGGGCAACCTGTACGCCGAGATCAACGTGTCGCTGCCCACCAACCTGACCGACGAGCAGCGCCACCTGTTTGAGCAGTTGCGCGACGCTGAATAACGCAGGAGGAACCAAGATGACGCCGGACCACAACTTCGCGACCGAACCCTGCTTCGTCATCAGCGTGGCCGCGCGCATGGTCGGGCTGCACGCGCAGACCCTGCGCTACTACGAGCGCGTTGGGCTCGTAATGCCATCCCGTTCGGGAGGGCGGCAGCGGCTGTACTCCATGGCCGACGTGGAGCGGCTGCGCCGGATCAAAACGTTCGTCGACGAGCTGGGCGTGAACCTGGCCGGCGCGGAGGTGGCCCTAAGGCTACTGGACCGAATAAATGAACTGGAAAGCCAGGTGGAAACCCTGACCAATGAGGTGGACCGACTGCGCGCCGCCGGACAAGGGGGCCGGCGACGGCAGGGCACGCAATAGTTCAATCAGGCAATAACCTCACGCGCACCCGCTGTGCGCCATCGGTCATTGCGAGCGCAGCGTGGCAATCTCATCGCTGGAAGGATCCTTGCTCAATGCAACGAGATCGCCACTTCGCTGCGCTCCTCGCGATGACAAAATGGGTACGAGCGAGGGCGATGACAAAATGGGTAGGCATGAGGGCGATAACTCAACCAGGAGGTAACCGATATGGTGATGACCGCGGACAAGTTCACGAGACAGGCGCAGGAGGCCTTGCAACGCTCCCAGGAACTGGTGCGCAACTACCAGCACAGCCAGTGGGACGTGGAACACGTGCTGCTGGCGCTGGTGGCGCTGGAGGACGGGCTGCCCGAGCGCATCTTCGGCGAGCTGGGCATTGATGCCGAGTTGGTGAAGAGTCGGCTGCACCAGACGCTGGACTCGGCTCCCAAGGTGGTGTCGGGCGCGCAGCAGATCTTCATCACGCCCCGGCTACAGCGGATGCTGCAGGTGTCCGACGAGGAGGCGCAGCGGCTGAAGGACCAGTTCATAAGCGTGGAGCACCTGCTGGTGGCCGCCGCCCGGGAGGATGCCGGCGACTCGGCGCGGCTGTTCCGGGAGCTGGGCGTCAACCAGGAGATGGTGTACCAGGCCATGCAGAAGCTGCGGGGCTCGCACCGGGTGGAGGACCAGAACGCGGAGCAGAAGTACCGCTCCCTGGAGAAGTACAGCGTGGACCTGACCGAACTGGCGCGCATCGGCAAGCTGGACCCGGTGGTGGGCCGCGAGCAGGAGATCCGGCAGGTCATGCAGACGCTGACCCGGCGCACCAAGAACAACCCGGTGCTCATCGGCGAGGCCGGCGTGGGCAAGACGGCCATCGCCGAGGGGCTGGCAAGCAAGATCATCTGCGACGACGTGCCCGACTCGCTGCACAACAAGCGGGTGATGGCGCTGGACATGGGCCGGCTGGTGGCCGGGGCCAAGTTCCGCGGCGAGTTCGAGGAGCGGCTGAAGTCGGTAATTGACGAGGTGACGTCGTCCAACGGCGAGGTGATCATTTTCCTGGACGAGATGCACACGCTGGTGGGCGCCGGCGCCGGCGAGGGGGGCCTGGACGCCAGCAACATGCTCAAGCCGGCCCTGGCCCGAGGCGAGCTGCAGGCCATCGGATCGACGACGCTGGACGAGTACCGCAAGCACATCGAGCGGGACCCGGCGCTGGCGCGGCGGTTCCAGCCGGTGTATGTCGAGGAGCCGACGCCGGAGCAGGCGCTGGAGATCCTGCACGCGCTGAAGCCGCGCTACGAAGCCCACCACAAGGTGACGCTGACCGACGGGGCCATCGAGGCGGCGGTGCGGCTGAGCGACCGGTACATCACCGACCGCAATCTGCCGGACAAGGCCATCGACTTCATCGACGAGGCGGGCAGCAAGGTGCGCATCGACGCAGGCATGCTGCCGCCCAAGCTGCAGGCGATGGAGAACCGTCGGCGCGAGCTGACCGATCTCGAGGAGCGGGCCAACCAGATGTCCGACTACGAGCGGTCGGCGCAACATCGCACGGAGCGGCTGCGCCTGGAAGCGGAGCTGAGCGCCGAGCATGAGGCCATCGAGCACACCACGGGGCCCGACCTGGTGGTCAACGAGAAGGACATCGCCGAGTTGGTGTCCAACTGGACGGGCATACCGGTGGGCCAGCTCATGGAAGGCGAGGCCGAGCGGCTGCTGCACATGGAGGAGCACCTGCACCGGCGCGTGATCGGGCAGGACGAGGCGATCAGCGCGGTGGCGGACACCATCCGCCGGGCGCGGTCGGGTCTCAACGACCCCAAGCGGCCCTTCGGCAGCTTCATCTTCCTGGGTCCCACGGGCGTGGGCAAGACCGAGTTGAGCCGCGCGCTGGCGGAGTTCCTGTTCAACGACGAGGACAGCATGGTCCGGCTCGACATGTCGGAGTACGGCGAGCGGCACACGGTGTCGCGGCTGATCGGCGCGCCTCCCGGCTACGTGGGGTACGACGACGCCGGCCAACTTACGGAATCAGTGCGGCGGCGGCCCCACCGGGTCATCCTGTTCGACGAGATCGAGAAGGCGCACCCGGACGTGTTCAACCTGCTGCTTCAGATCCTGGAGGACGGGCGGCTGACCGACGGGCAGGGTCGCACGGTGGACTTCCGCAACACGGTGATCATCATGACCAGCAACCTGGGCACGGGGGACCTGTCGCAGCGGCCCTTCGGGCTGGGGCCCACCGCCGACCGCGAGCAGGAGGCCGGGAAGGTGACACTGGAGTTGGCGCGCTCGGTGAATAACGCACTACGCGACAAGTTCCGGCCGGAGCTGCTGAACCGCATCGACGAGACCATCGTGTTCCACCCGCTGAGCCGGGCGCAGATCGGCGAGATCGTCGGGCTGATGGTGGGCGAGGTGCAGAAGCGGCTGGCGGAGCGGGACATCACCTGCGAGCTGACCGAGGCCGGCTGCGACTGGCTGGTCAACGAGGGGTTCAACGTGACCTACGGGGCGCGTCCCCTGCGCCGCGCCATCCAGCGCCACCTCGAAAATCAGCTATCCCGGGGCGTGCTTTCCGGCGAGTTCAAGGAGGGCGACCACATCATCGCCGACGTGAACGAGGCGGGGGACGGGTTGGCGCTGCGGGTGACCTCCGGCGCGCTGGAAGAGGGCGAGAGGGAGCTGGCGGGGGTGGTTTAGCGGTTGCTGCTCCAAGCGGCTGATAGGCGCGGCCCTGTCCTGAGGGATGGGGCCGCGTTGTTTCTTGCTGCGGCGGTGGCAAATCTCAGGGCGCTACTAACCAGCTCGTTCCCAAACAAACTGGGCACCGAGATCACGCAGCATTTCGAATGTGTTGATGCAAGGGATCTGGAATTGGCGGCACAGATCCGGGAGCGGCACCCTGCGTTGTGCTTGAGGAGCAGGTACTTCGTTCGTGACGACGATTGCGTCGTGGGCCAAGGCATACGCTGCCAACCAACCGTCGGCGGAGCGCGCAAAATCGGCACGGGCGGCAGCGGTGAACTGCGGATTGTCATGCACCCAATCGATCAATCGACGATAAGCATCAGCGACGGGCTGGGTGCCGGTAACAGCGAACCTATCGTCCGCCGCCTGTGCGACCCAATCAACCAGTGCGGCGGGTGAAAGGATCTCACCATACACGCGATCAATGATCAGCACTCTTCCGGAAACGATGTGATAGCGCAAAGAGTCCCAGAACCCGGGACATATGTCTGGCGCATAGTAATGATGGTAAGCAGCCACCAAGACATTGGTGTCCGGCACATATATGCGCCTGGCAGGAACCGTCATAGCGAGATGCACAATTTGCTGGGCATGTTCTCAAAAGTTTGACCTTGCAGGCCGGTCAGAGCGTACGCTTCCCGGTGGGACAGCCGCCCCGCTGCCACTGCGCGAACCACTGCGCCGGCAAAGCGGATCCCGATTCGCCAGCGTTGGGTATTCCAGAAGTTGCCTCCTTCTGAGTCTGGAGTGCTGCGAGCACCCTGTGCTTTGTGCTGGCCGTAGTATCCGAAGAAGGATTCCTGGTTGATGAGTTCCAGGTCCAAGGCTCGGCGAGCTGCCACCACTCTGCTGACCTTGAAGTGGCGTGCAGTTTGTTGGAACCGATCCACGTGGCTGGAAACGCGAGGCCAAAACTCCCGCATCTCTCTTTCGGGTATCAGGAACTCCGCGGCGATCTGGTCACACAGGATTTCGACGTCGTGTTCGGACGGCAAAAGGGACTCCGACGCTGAAACCCCTTCCTGGCCCACGAAGATATGAGCAAGTTCATGTGCCAGCGTAAACATCTGCGCTGCTTTATAGTCCGCGTTGTTCACGAATATCAACGGGGCATACTCGTCAACCAGGGCGAACCCCTGGAACTCCTCCGGATCGAGCCTGCGGGTTGTGTCGTTTCCCACCACTCCATTGACTACCACGACCACGCTGGCGGCTTCAATATGGTCACGAAGCAGGGTGATTGCCTCGGACCAGGAACGGGCTTCCGATGCCCAATCCGACGCCAGCGCCAAAGCCGAGCGCATGGCCTCCGCCGCATCTGAGTCACTTGCGCCCCGACGGTAGGCGCCGACCAAAGACGCAGGCTCCGCACCGGTATCAATTAGTTCATCCCGCAGCCACCCGCTTCGCCGTTGCATTGCTTGAACGGTATCCAGCAGGTCGACGCTGACCCTCGGCGGAGACCGGCCAACACGAGTGCGGTAGTCGGTGATGGGAAGAGATTCGCCGGGCGGAAAAGACAGAAACAGGAAACCCAGCGGGCTGTGCGTCGCGTCGGCTAGACGTTCAGCCCACGCCATGCTGATCTCACCCGAATTTTCCCATTCGTGGACTCTGTCGGCCTTCAGTCGGACCTTTCGGGCCAAATCTTCTTCTGTAAGGTCGGCCCGTTCACGCGCCCAGCGCAGGACGTCGGGCTGCAACTTGAGCGTTTCCTGCTGGGTGGTCATTGGCTGGCTCCACGGAGCACGATGTTAGCCAATGGGCGGTTATCGGGTCAAACGAGAGTTACCGGAACAAATCCTTGTCGGGCTCGCGGACTATGGCGCGGCTGTCGGCGTCTTCCATGGGTTCGTAGGGGTAGCCCTTGATGAGGGCCACGGGGACGCCCAGGAGCTTGCCGGTGACCAGCTCGGCGGTGGCGGCCAGCTCGTCGGCGACGGCGATGGTGGTGGTGTGCAGCTCGTTGCCGTGGGGGTCGAACTCGCCGACGTAGCTGATGACGGGGTTGAATCCGGCCACGCCGATGGACACGTTGATCGCGCCGTTGCGCCAGGGCCGGCCGAAGGTGTCGGATACCAGGACGGCCACGTCCACGCCGAGGCGCTCACGGACGGCGTCGCGGATGCGGCGGGCCGAGGCGTCGGGATCCACGGGCAGCAGGCAGATGGAGTCGGATCCGGGGATGTTGGAGGCGTCGATGCCGGCGTTGGCGCAGATGTAGCCGTGGTAGGTCTCGCTGATGATCACGCCCCGGTCCATACGGACCACGCGCCGGCTCTCGCGGAGGATCATCTCGGTGTGACGGGGATCGCGGCGGTGGCCCTCGGTGATGGCGATGGCCAGGGGGGATGCCTCCACCTCGTCGATGGTCATGACGCGGCCCTCGGCCTTGCTGACGATCTTCTGGGTGACCACCAGCACGTCGCCTTGCTCGATGGGCGTGCCCTGGGCGGCGGCGGCGGCCATGATCTGGGCGGCCAGGTTGTCACCGGCCTGGACCTCGGGCAGGCCCTCGATTCCTACGGCGCGGATTTCCGGCGGCATGGCGCACCTCCCGTTGGGGGCATTGAAGTGGCGTGGGGCGAACGATGCTTCCAGTTTATCATCGTGCTGCCAACCGGCATGGAGCGATCAAGGTTGCCGCCGTCTGTATCCCTGCCCCAAGCACGCTAAAGTGGACGCTCGTGGGGTGGCAACCCTATTGACGAACCCGCAAAGATTGGCGTAAAACTGTTTTGCGTTCGCCGGCCGCCGCGACACGCACCACCATATAACGGAGTGAAAACTATGGAATGGCCCCTGCAAGCATACTCAGTAAAACTCAAGCGGAAGGTCGACATCGCCGAGGACTCCATGGAGTTGGTCACGATGAAGAACGGCCGCCACGCCCTCAGGGGCGTAGCCGTAGAGGACCGGAGCATCAACGTGTTCCGCATCCTCGGCAACGCCGAAGTTGAAGAAGTCCGGGAGAAATTAGCCGGCAAATAAGGCGGCGCTCGACCGGGTCGGTCGAGCACCGGGGACGGCTAACGGCCCAGCCAACGCAGCACGCGCCCGGTAATCCCCCGGGTCAGGCCGTCCAAATACGATTCCCAAGCGATATGCTGGTTGCCCATGGCCAGGGAAGGGTAAGGTTGCATCACCTGCGCCACATCGCGCATCTTCAAGCCGCGCGCGGCGGCGATTGACCATACGGACAGCGCCTCGGCAGCGTGGCGGCCCACCACCGTCGCGCCCAGCACCGTTCCGTTGTTCCGGTACACCACCTTGATGAATCCGTCGGTGGCGCCGTCAGCAACGGCCCGGTCCACCGATGCCATCGGCAGGGTTGATACCCGCAATTTGTCCGCGAACCGCTCCCGCGCCTCCTCCTCCGTATAACCCGTGTGCGCCACCTCCGGGTCGGTGAACGTTGCCCAGGGCGGGTGATGCGGTCGTCCCCGCGAACGTCCGGGGAGCAGCATGTTCCGCACTGCGATCGCGCCCTGGAATCCGGCGTAGTGGGTGAATTGATACCCGCCCGCGCAGTCCCCGGCCGCGTAGATGTGCTTCACGCTGGTCCGCAGGTGGTCGTCGACGGTTATCCCCAGCGGGCTGTGTTCGATACCGGCTCTCTCCAGTCCCAATCCGTCCACCCTGGCTCGCCGCCCCGCGGCGACCAGCAGCGCATCGCCCTTTATCGTCTTCCCCCCGGCGCCAACCAGTACACCCGCGCCGTGGACGTTGCGTTCCACCGCTTCCACCGGAGACGACAGCCGCAAACAGATACCGTCCTGCCGCAGCGCCTGCGCCACGATTTGGCTCGCCCCCGGTTCGTCGCTGGGCAGCAAGCGGTCCATCGCCTCCACCAGGGTCACGCGAGAGCCCAGCCGCTGGCACGCCTGCGCCAGCTCGCATCCGATCGGACCACCGCCGATGACGACGAGACGGTCCGGCAGGGCGCGCAAATTCCAGAACGTCTCGTAGGTCAGATACGGCGTGTCCTCCAGTCCGGGGATGGCCGGAACGAACGGCGCCGCTCCCGTGCAGACCAGGAAGTGCCGCGCCGATATTTCCTGTTGGTCGACGACCAAAGAGCGGGCGTCCTGAAACTCAGCCCGACCCTTCAGTACCTCGATCCCCTCCGACCGGAGCGCGTCCGGCGTCTCATGGGCGTAGACCTCCTTCACCGCGCTCTGCACCCAGCCCATCACCGCGCCGAAATCGACCTGCTGATCCCTGCTGCTGATCCCGTACCGGTTAGCGTTCCGGACGGTGTGGGCTGCCTTCGCGGCATGCAGCAGGGCCTTGCTGGGGATGCATCCCGTCCAGGTGCAGTCGCCGCCCACACGGTGGGCCTCGATGAGGGCCACGCGCTTGCCCAGTCGGGCCGCGAACCGCGCCGCCGTCAGGCCGGCGGAACCGGCCCCGATGATGCAGATGTCGTAATACGCCACCGCAAACCTCCCTACCCGCCTCCCTTTCCCCTGTTTTTATCGCCCGAGGCCTGACGATACAGCGCCGCCAACCGACGCAGGCAGCCAGTTATCCGCTGGCCAGGGCCTCGGCATCGTCAATGTATTGAGCAGTCTCACGTATGCGGCGCTCGGTCTCCTGGTTGCAGGCGCCGATGTAAAAGCACGATCCATGGAGTTGACTAAGCCGACTGTAATAGCGTCCCTGGAGAGTCCGAGCCTCAGGCTCGGTATGGGTCAGGGCGTCGAGCCCGTCGCTCGTAAGGCCAGTGGGCCCTGGCTCCTCACCTGTCCTAGCCAAGAGCAGGCCGTCGGTGGCGCGCTTGGTCGCGCACCAAGCTTTCTCCGCCGCGTCGCGGATATCGCCGGCATCAAGCCGTTCGAGGGCCTGCGTGTGCATTTGCCGAGCATCTTCGAAGATTGCTCTGGCTAGATCCTCGATCGATGTTGAAGCCACCTGTTGCCTCCGCGGGTCCTCCAATCACATTTTAGCAGTCCGGAACTCAGCGCGGCCCCTTGATCTGATCCGGCAACCACAGGGCAAGGTCCGGGAACGCGATGATCAGCCCGATGACCACCGCCATGCAGGCCATGAACGGCAGCACTCCGATGTACACGTCGTTGATGGTGCCCGTTCGAGCCACCTGACCCGTGGCATCCGCCTCCTGCCGGGCCACGTCGTGGCGCGCTCCCTGCAGCACGTACAAGCTCAGTCCCTGCGGCGGGCTGATCTGCGCGGCCTCCAACAGGATGATCATGATGATCCCGAACCACAGCAGGTCCACCTCCGCGGCCCTCAGCACCGGGGAAATGATCGGCAGCGTGGTGAGCATCATGGAATACGCTTCCATGAAGGTGCCCAGCAGCAGGTAGAACACCACCAGGAACAGCACCAGCTGCACCGTGGTTAGGTTGAAGCTCGCCACCCACTCCGCCATGGTGATGGAGATGCGCAGGTAGGCAAAGGCGAACTGCAACGTGAACGCTGCCATCAGGATGAACAGGATCATCGCCGAGGAACGGGCCGCGGACGCGCACGCCTCCAGCGTCATCATGCCCATGAACCGGCAGTAATTCCGGAAATTCTGGCCGTCGAACCGGTACTGCTCGCGCCAGCCCTCCAGCGTGCCCCGCACTTCCGGCGACAAGCGGTCGGCGATGCCGCTACGCAGCAGCAATGCCGCGATGTCGCCGGCGAACAGCCGCACGAAGTTGTAGATGATCGCCAGGACCATGGCGCCGGCCACGCCGAAACCGGCCGCCTCCGACGGCGTCGCCCACCCGAAGTAGATGCTGCCCAGGACGATAAAAATCAGCGCCATGACCGGGACCATCAGCACCGTAAACAGCAGCCGCTCAGTCCAACCCTCCCAGGTCCAGAACCGTCCCTGCTGCTGACGGGGCGCGATGGCTGGCCAGATCACCGAAGCCACGCCGATCATCAGCATGAACACCAGCGCCAGCAGAATCCCGGGGATGAAACCCGCCAAGAACAGCCGCCCGATGGACTCTCCAACCGTGAGGCCATAGAGCACCAGCAGGATGCTGGGCGGGATCAGTATGCCCAGTGTGCCGCCGGCGGCCAGCGAGCCCACCACCAGCCGCTCCTGGTAGCCCTGCGCCCGGAACGAGGGCAACGCCACCCGGCTCACCGTGGCGGCGGTGGCGATGCTGGAGCCGGCACACGCGGCGAACACCGCGCAGGAAGCGATGTTGGTGTGCATCAGCCCGCCCGGGATGAAGTCCACCCAGCGGGACAGGGCTCGGTACATCAGGTCGGCGAAGCCTCCCCGCAGCACGATCTCGCCCATCAGGATGAACAGCGGGATCGCCACCAGGTTGACGTTGGTGTTGGTCTCCCACGCCCGGTTGCCCATGATGTTCCAGACCGGGTTGTCGGAGAACAGGTTGAGCAGGATCAACGCCAATGATCCCAGCGCCCCGGCCACATACATGCCGGCCAGGAACATGACCCCCATCAGGACGAATGCGACGGCAATGAGCATGGGCCGGTCGAGCTTCTCTCAGATCAGGGTTTTATGAACACACAAAAACCCCGTCGTGCGACCTGTGACCGATCTGGCACGAAGCCTCCGGTATTGGGGCCGCGGCGACAGGGTGAAAAACCTGCGCCATCTTATCCGACGGCGTGGGCACTGTCTACCGGGGCGATCCGCTTGCGCCTGCTCGCCCGATGGCGGCGGCGAGGACCCAGTGTGGCCCGGATTGACCTAACGGGAAGATGTCCCGTAGTCGGGAATCTAGACGCGGCAGCAGGCCATCCGACACGCGGACAGGCCATACCAGCATTTCAGGCAGAAGCAGACCAACGCCGATTGGCGTCCATGCTCACCCTCGCGCTCGTCCTCTTCGTGGTCGTGGTGCCCCGAGAGGTTCTCCATGCCTTCCTTGATGAAGAAGGGAATCAACAGCAGCGCCCCGACCGGGTCGGCCCACCACCAGGAGAACAATACGTTGAGTCCCAGACCAACCAGTATCGCCAGGTCCTGGAGGTCGCAGAACAGGCTCTCCACCGCTTCGGCGCGCAGAGCGCGGGACTGCATGCGCGCGGCGATGCGCATCTTGGCCACGTAGAGTATGCTCATCACCACTGCGCTGGCCACCGCGATCCCGATGCCCGCGAGGCTCGGCTGCGGCTCCGGCAACAATCCCGCCAGGCTGACCACTGAATGCAGCCCGACGTACCCCGCCAGGACAAGGAAGGTGATCCCAACCAACCGTTGCGCCCGACGTTCGGCCGCCTCGTTTTCGTGCTCTTCGCCCTCCTGCTTCAGTCGCCAAACCAGGACCGCGCCGGCGAAAAGCTCGATGATACTGTCCAAGCCGAAAGCGATCAGGGCCACGCTGCCCACTCGAGCGCCGGCCCAGAAGGCAATCACAACCTCCACCAGGTTCCACGCCAGTCCTATCGATACGAGGACCAGGGCTGTTCGGCGAAGGTGACCGGTTTCAAACATGCGGAGCGTTTTACCTCTTGATTAATTCGACAGCGCGGATCGTTAACTGCGTTTATTGAAACCGGCGGTCTCGGGCCAGTGTAACAGGGAACAGGCAATTTGGCCCGCTTGACACGCTCTCATGCGTACCCAATTTGTCATCGCGAGGAGCGCAGCCGCTCATGGTGAGCCTGTCGAACCACGTGGCGATCTCGTTGCTGAAAGAGACCCTGCAGCCATCACGAGATTGCCACGCTCCGCTCGCAATGACAGTTCGTGTGAAACTGGTTACAAGTGAGTTCACACACGAAACGGAAGAGTGACGTTTTCGCCCTTGGCCGCGACCGGCCGGTCGAACTCGGTGGCTGAACGCAGCCCCGAAGTGGCGAGGACGGCTAGATTCCGTAACCTCGAAACAGCTCCCGGGCCGCCAGCTTGTCGTCCAGCGATCCGAAGGCCATGGTGTAGTACCCGCGGTAGCCGGCGTCCTCCAGACGGCGAAACGTGGCCGGAAAGTCTATGTTGCCCTGGCCAGGAAAGAGGTGCACTTCAACCTCGCCGGTGTTGTCGGCCAACCGCACCTCCCCGATTCGTCCAACGTCGAGGGAGTCGATGAAACCGTTGATGCCCTCTGGTACCAGGTTGGCGTGGTTCACCGTGAAGGCCCACCCGAACCGGTCTGACGTAATGGCGTCGAAGAAGTAGTGGCACTCCTCCACCGTGTGGCCCAGGTAGTGGACCTCGGCGTTGTCCGGTTCCCAGTTCAGGTTCTCGAAGAAGAGCGACACGCCGCTGCTTTCCGCATAATCCACCGCTCGCAGCAGTCGGTCCCGTGCGGCCTCCATGCGCGCATCGATGGCCGAGCTGAAGTGCATCCCGCCGTGCACCACCACGCCGTGCGCGGTGATGCGCCGGGCCAGGTCGATATTGCCGCGCAGATACGCGTCCACCGCCTCCCCAACGTACGGCGCGAACTCCGCCACGTTCACGGAAGACGCCGTGTGCACCGTGACCGCGATCTCGTTCTGGTCCATCACCGTGCGGACGGCCCGCAGGCGGTCGTCCGGCCAGTTGTCCACACGGTTGGCGCCGGTTTCGGCCGAGAAGTCGACGTAGTGAAAGCCATGCTGGGCGGCAAAAGCCAGCGTGTCTTCCAGCGGCGTCGCTCCGCCGTCGTAGCCAATGCGATCAATGAAGTCCATCATGCCGTCCCTCCGGTCCGATGCAACAGACCCGGTCATGCGGGACGGGCGCGACGCCAATCCCGTTTGGAGCCCTGTCCTCGTGGTCTCCTATTCAGATGGTTCGACCTCCGGGAGGTGCTCCGGTATCCAGGTGCGCAGCAGGTCGGCCAGTTCTTCCCGGCATTCGTCCAGGCGGTGTTCCGCGCCCTCGTACAGCACCAGTTCCTTGGGTTCCTTCGCCCAGTCGTGGATGGCCACCGCGCACGAGAATGGCAAACGGGTGTCCGCCTTGCCGTGCACCACCAACAGCGGTTTGGGCGCGACCATGCCCGCTCCCTGCGCCCCGTAGGTCTGCGGCGACAGCGACACCACGCCGGCGATGTTATCGCTCACTGCGCCGGCCGCGATCACCACTGCGCCCCCGAAGGAGTGTCCCACCACGATGGGCGGCCCATGCCCGGTGGCACGCAGGAAGTTGCAGCCAGCCACCAGGTCCAGGGCGCACTCCTGTATATCGTTGGGGTACCGGTAGTCC
>DAOUIF010000010.1:0-9685 GCA_034423575.1 Dehalococcoidia bacterium
GGCCAGGCTTTCGGCATTGCCGAGCGCCCGGTCCTTGACGCGACGGGGTCGAACCAGAAGTGCGGGTCCAGTGGCCCATGATCGTGGTCATGATCGGCGTCGACATGGTCATGGCTGTGATTGGCGTCGCCGTGATCATGAGCGTCCCGATGGCCATGGTCATGGTCATGGTCATCCTGTTGCTCCGGATCGTACTCCAGGAAATCGATGAATTGATGCAGGGACTCAATGGCATCCGCGTCTTTGGCTACCCGAGCAACCAGGGCGTTGACCCACTGGTCCTCCAGCCCTCGTCCGATGGAGACCACCAGGTCAGCCTCAGCTAACTGGGCGACGTCCTGAGCGCCGGGTTTGTAGTTGTGGGAATCTGCATCGGCGGGCAACAGTGACATGGCCGAGACGCCGTCACCGCCCACCACCGCCACCCAGTCGGCGATGATGTTCATGGTGGTTACGACAGTGAGCTTGTCGGTTTCGGAGCCCGCGCCGGTGTCAGAGTCCGCAGATCGACTCAGCGCGGTGCCAGCGCAGGCCAGAGCGGTGAGCGTCAGGGCCAGGAACAAAACCGCCAACCCTAATGTGAGGCGCACTGGGGCCCAAGGTCGAGTCAGGTATGACATGTCTATTCCGTGCTGGATGCTCGGTTTCATGTGTTCCGTCACTCATATGCCCGCGGCGCCAAACCGCGGTAGATACAGCCTGCATTCGTTATTGACAAGAGCAGACGCCAGGGGTTGTACGGCATTTCATCAACGGGCCTCACTCCGTCAGTGGGCATGGGGATCCCAACATGCATGGAACAGCACAAGAATGGTTCCGCCTTGGTGACCTCCGTGTTGCTGAGTATTCACTTCAACCAGGCTGACACTCAAACCATTACGCGGGAAGCCCAGCAACGCGCGTCGCTGGCAGTCAACAGCAGTCAACTGGCGCGAAATGTTTCGCCTCGGAATATTTGGTCGAATGTGCCATCCCCATCGGAACGCAGCAGTTGACCTGCCAGGCTAGCGTTTGCCCGACTGGTTGGGATTTCCGCGTCACCGTTTACGTCCCCCGTGATGGCGATCGAAAACCCGGCATTGATGAGGCTGACGTTGAGGGTTCGGTCGATGTCTGGTACAATTCCGACCGTCAAACAGGCACGAATTGTTGACCACCTCTGTTGTTTGTGAGCTGCCTTCTCGATGAGCGCCAAAGTCCTGGCTACTCAACCCCGTGAGTTCAACAGCCGCCGCAGACGGCTGATGGAGTCCCTTTCAAGCGGAGCGATTGTCCTGGCTGCGGGCCATGACGCGGCTCGCAACAACGACGTCGACCACGAGTACCGTCAGCCTTCGACTTTCTGGTACCTGACCGGGTTCGATGAACCCGACGCCGTGGCCGTGCTACGCCCCGGTTCCGACACTCCTTACACCCTGTTCGTGCGCCCTTATGATCCCACCTTCGAGATTTGGGTGGGTCATCGCGCAGGTGTTCGGGGCGCCGTCGGGGCCCTGGGAGCCAACGCGGCGTACGCGGTCGACCAGTTGGACGATCAGCTTCCCAAACTGCTGGCGGATTGCGACACGGTCCACTACGCCCTCGGCAGCGACGATCGTGTAGACGGGATCATTTCCAGCCTAGTCAAGCGGCGCCGCGGCATGGCGCAGAGGGGCGCGAAGCCCGTCCGCCGCATCGAGGATCCGACCCCGACCATCGATTTGATGCGGCAGATCAAGACCGACGAGGAAATCGCCCTTCTCCAGCACGCCATCGACATCACCGCCCACGGCTTCGCGGCGGCCATGCGAACTGCGGCGCCGGGCGTCCACGAGTACGAGGTTCAGGCGGCGCTGGAAGGACCATTCCGGCAGTTGGGTTCGCCCCGGAACGGCTATCCTTCCATCGTGGCGGGCGGCTCCAATGCCTGCGTCCTCCACTACATTCGGAACCGGGATCCCCTGGGTCCCGAGGATCTGCTGCTTATCGATGCCGGCGCCGAGTACGGTTTTTACACCGCCGACGTCACGCGGACCTGGCCGGTGTCTGGAAAATTCACGCCGCCGCAACGGGCGATCTACGAACTGACGCTGGAGTCCCAGCGCAGGGCCATTGCCGATGTCAAACCCGGCGTTGGCTTCGACGACGTGCATCGCACGGCGACCAGGACGCTGGTCCAGGGATTGATCGACCTGAGCATCATGTCCGGCAGCGTTGACGGCATCATGGAGCAGCAATCCTACCGCGATTACTACATGCACGCGACCTCGCACTGGCTGGGTTTGGACGTGCACGATTGCGGCCCCTATCGCGACGATCACGGGCAGGTGCGTCTGCGCCCGGGAATGGTGCTTACCATAGAACCTGGGCTCTACTTCGGCCCACAAGCGAAACAGGCCCCTGACGTCTACCGGGGTATTGGTATTCGTATCGAGGACGATGTCCTGGTTACTGAAGACGGCTGTCGCGTTCTCTCGGACGCTATACCGAAAGACCCGGATGAGCTCGAATCAATTGTGTCGGACTCGCGGTGACCTCCAGGTACGTTTGACTGTCTCGGTAGCGCGCCAGCCTTTCGGCCCCTTAGTGATGAAATTGCCAACCAAAGGAACGTTGCCCGCCGTGCCTGATGCGGTGGGCGCGGCGTCGGCGATCATCCCGCTCGTCGCATTCGTTCCCAGCGCAGTGTCGCTATTCGGTACCACGGGGGATTCGTCCCCCTTTATTTTTTGCACCGCCACAGTCCGGGTCGCTGGACAGCGCACGTCACTCCAAGGGGGTGAGCAATCTATCGCACCCGCCGCGCTTGCAGGAGCGGGGCGATCCGCTCCCGTGAATTTCCGGCGAAATCTCTCGATTTCGCCATTTGTTTGCCGCACCCACAAAGGAGTTGGTCCCTTCAATGCTTTGAGATATTGATCGAGAACGTCAGGACGAACGCCTATTGAACACAGCAGTGTGCGACCCGATACGCGCGCAATCCGCGAGAGCCAATTTCCCCAATCCACAGGAAAACCGAATCAATTTCCATTTTCAGGAGGATTAATGAGTTCCGCCACAATGGATACTCTGAAGAAAATGCCATTTCGGTTTCTGCTGACAGTAGCCGCATTGGGCTGCGCCGCGGTTCTCATGGGCGCTGCCTGCAGCGCAGCCGATGAGGCGCCGGCGACTCAGACGAGATCTGATACCACTGCCGGCAGCGTGCCGTCGGGCACCACCGGTTCCACGGGACCCACGGGCTCGGCCGGCTCCGGCGCGGGTCAGCCGGAAAAGGCGGCTGACCCCGGCATGTACGCGGGACTGTCCGGTGACATTCCGATCGACGGTTCATCCACGGTGTTCCCGATCACGGAAGCGGTAGCGGAGAAGTTCGGCGGGTTGACCGAGGGCGAAGTTCGCGTGGTGGTTGGCATCTCCGGCACCGGGGGAGGCTTCAAGAAGTTCTGTGACAACGAGACGGTGATCGCGGATGCGTCGCGCCCTATCAAGCAAAAGGAAGTTGACCTCTGTGCCGCGGCTGGGGTCGACTACATCGAGCTGCCGGCGGCCATCGATGGCCTGTCGGTGGTGGTGAACCCGGAGAACGACTTCGTTGACTGCCTGTCGGTGGAGCAGCTGAACCAGATCTGGAGCCCGGAGTCGGAGGGAGTATTGACTCACTGGAACCAGGTGGACTCGTCCTGGCCGTCTGAAGAGATCAAGATGTACGCGCCGGGCGTGGACTCGGGGACGTTTGACTACTTCACCGAGGCGATTAACGGTGACGGCGGCGTGTCTCGCGGTGACTTTGTGGCCTCGGAGGACGACAACGTGCTGGTGCAGGGAGTTTCGGGAGACCGGTACAGCATCGGGTACTTTGGGTACGCCTACTATGTGGAGAACCAGGACAAGGTCAAGGTGGTGCCGATTGATGGAGGAAACGGGTGCATCACGCCGACGGACGACGCCATCAACAACGGGTCGTACGCTCCGCTGAGCCGGCCGCTGTTCATCTACGTGCGATCCGACGTCGCGCAGGAGCCGCACATAGCGGAGTTCGTGCGGTACTACCTGGGCCCTGACGGCCAGGAGTTGGCGGCCTCCGTTGGATACATTCCGTTCCCGCAGGAGGTGTATGACCTTGGCCTGAGCAAGTTGAACTCCGGTGCTACGGGCACGGTGTTCGGCGGCGACGACGCCTTCAAGGGGTCTGTGGTCGAGGGTTTGCAGCGGTAAACCGCAGCAAATCGCGAAGAAAAGTAGGGGCGGATGATTGTCCGCCCCTACTGTGTTATCGGGTATCCCAGCGCCGGCGCCCTAAAATTTTTGTATCAATCGCGCTCCAGGAACTCCCGCACATGCTGCTCCAGCGGCTCCCGGTCGTAGATGCCCAGCAGCAGGGCCGCGTTGCGCATCCAGTCACCCTGGAAATACCGTTCGTAGAGCACCTGGCGACCGGCGAAGGAACTGCACGCGGCGTCCCAGGCCAGACGGAACAGCCGGACCCGTTCCCGGGCCGACGCGGTATCCGTATCCAGGTAAGTGTCAAGCACCTCGCCGAGCGGCCCGCCGAAGTCGCCTTCGGACGGCAGGGCCATGAGACTGCTGGATCCCAGCAACTGGATGATTTCCGCCATCCTGGGGTACATCTTGATGAACAGGTTGCGCGCCACGTTCAACGGCACCCGGTCCGGAAGCATCACTCCCCAGTTGTCGATCTTCGCGTGCACCTCGGACTGGGTCAGCAATGCCTTCGTAATCTCCAGGTTCTCGACCAGTTCGCCGAGCAACCCTTGGACCTGTGGCGTGTCACCGCTGCCCAGCGTTTTTACCATGAGGCTGGCGATGCCGGTGATGAATTCGCACTTGGCCACGTTCTTGGTCACCACCTGGTGGCCGGTGTGCACGTACTGCCCGGTCTCGTTGGACATGTTGTTGCACTTGTGCCGGTCCCCGTACATGAAGACGCGTTCCCACGGCACCAGCACGTCGTCGAAGAATACGATGGCGTCCATCTCCTCGAAGCGCGATCCCAGCGGATGGTCGAAACGCGATTTGCCGAGGTCGAAACTCTCCCGGCAGATGAACTTCAACCCGTCGATTCCGCAAGGCACTGAGAAGGCAAAGGCATACTTGTGCGCGTCTTCGTCCCGCGCCAGCAGCGACGACCGGGTCGGATAGACCATGATCTCGTCGGACAACGGCCCCAGGGTCGCCAACACCCGGGGCCCCCGGATAACCAGACCGGCGTCGGTTTCCTTGACAACGTGCAGCGCGACGTCGGTGCTGTAGTCCATGGATGTGGCCGAAGGGGCCCGGTTCCGCTGCAGGTTCACCAGCGTATGGGTCATGCACAGGTCGTTTTCCCGAACGTGCTCGTAGTAGTTGACTACGTTCTGCTTGAACTCCGGGCGATTCTCGCCGAAGAAATCTCCGGCAGCCGCCATGGACATGATCGTTACGTTCAGGAAGTCGGGGGTGCGCCCCATCATCCCGTAACTGGCGTGGGCCCATTGGGACATCATCTCCCGTCGCCGCGCCAGGTCGTCTTTCGTCTTAGGGATGATGAAAGACAGTCCCACCGGATCGCCGGTGGCGGGCGAAGAGTAGGTCATCGGACACGCGGTGCTCTGGTTGTGCTGCATGTCGTAGAGCTGGGCTACGGACCGCGCTCCGTTGGCTAGGCCAGGGAATTCGGTCACGTCCTCGACCCGACGGCCGTCCATCCAAATTTCGCGTTCTTGCTGTTGCAGGCCGGCTAGGTATTCGGCCCCCGTTCGTGCGGGCATGGTATCAACTTCCCCTTTTGGATTATCCGGGTTGCGCTGTTATGAGTTATGTCGCGGGCCGCCGATCAGACGCCCAGGTACCTCTTGAACCAGTTCATGGCATGCACGTTGAAATCGGTGCACGGGCTGTGGGTCAACTCGGGGTATACCAGCAGCGATTTGTGCGCCTTGATGCGCTCGAACACCGGCATTATCGTGTCGTAAGGGCAAGTGGTATCTGCCATCCCGATGTTCACTAGTGTGGGACATGAAATCGCGTCAGCCAGGGTCATCGTGTCAAAGAAGTGCAGCGTGTCCAGTATCTCCTGGCGCTGCTTGGGGTGCTCCTGGGCGTAGTTCCGCAACTCGTGATACGGCGAGGTTCCGATGTCGATGGCTACCGGGTAGTTGCACATGAACGGCTCTTCCGCCACGGCGGCCGCCAGCCTTTGGTCCAGCGCCGCGGTTGCAAGTGTGAACCCGCCGCCCTGGCTCCGGCTCCACATGCCGATGCGACGTGCATCCACCTCATCTCGGTCAGCGAGGAAATCAACCCCTCGCACGCAGTCCATATACGCTGCCCGGTAATAGTAGTTCTCCCGATCCGTCACGTTGTAAGTGAGTTTGGTGCCGTGGGGGAGATCCCATTCGGGTATGCTCTCACCCTGCGCCCGGGGGAACAGCGTCAGGACGGCAATGCCATGCATGACCATGTGGAACGGAATTTCCTTTCCGCCCCCATAGCCGGGCACTGCCAGCATCGCCGGAAACTTTCCCGATGGCGGCAGGTCCCGGGGCGCGGTGTAGAACGCGCGCAACCGCTGGCCGCCGTAGCTATGCAGGGCAACGTCCCAGGTTTCGTACTCCCGCCCACTGCGGTCTGCGTTGGGGGAGAGTTCGGCATTCACCGGCGTTTCGTTCAACATCGCCCGAGTGGCGTCCCAAAAATCCCTAACCGCCTGATCCATGTGCGTCCCTCCTGTATGCAATTGAGTCCGCTGACCAGTGATGCTGCCGAAGCGATCGCCGGGCCCTCGCTATTATGAAACACTCCGACCATCGGGTCATCCCGGGCGATGCGATCGCCCGGTCACCCTTGGGTGAATGTTAGCACGTCGCCTTCAGCCGCTTCCCGACTCTGGCCGGTACGGGTAACCGTATTCCGTGACCAGGAAAGGCACGTATTCGTTCACTGCGCGGATGATCCGGTCGTTGACGTGGGAGGGGTTTTTCTGAAACCCTTCGATTGATGCGACGTACTCGTTGAGCCTCGGCTCGAATTCGTCGTAGCCTCGCAACCCCAGGTCGTCGTAGATCGCGCGTATCTGCCCCACCTTGTCCTGTTCCAGGTCCTCGAACCGGATTTCAACCAGTCGGCCCGCCGGAATCATGTCCTTCTGACGAAGGTACGCTTCGGCCATGTCCCGATAGACCTCGAGTTGCTTTTGCAGCAGGTCATCGAAATCCACCCGTTGCAGAGCGTGCCAGTCGTTCATCAGTCGGATCAAATGCAGATAGGACCGCACCGTATCGTACGGGTCGCGCTGGATGTAAACGAACCTGGCGTTCGGGAACAGATCAAGGAGAGCGGTGATCCGACTGGTGTTGGAAGGAGATTTCAAGAGCAGTGGCTTGCCGCCCATGTAGTAGCTTGCCGTCTTCAACAATCTCGTGAACTCGCGTTTCCACTCTTCCTGCTGCTGGTCGTCCAGTCGTTCCTCGATGAACAGATAATCCAACGCCTTTTCGGCAGTACGCGGGAAGTGCAGGAAGGCGTAGGGGCTGAGACCGGAGGCGCACATGATGGCGATCTCTTCTTCCTGCGGCATCGAGAAGTCCACCGGTATGTTGTCCACTCCCCGGTTCGGTGGCAGGCTTTTCTCGATCATCCTGCGCACACGGTTCTGGCCGGCTAGGAATACGTCCGGCATCGCAGCCTGGTAGGTGTTGACGAAACCCCACCGCGGGTCCATCGAAAGGAGATTGTGGAGAAGGGTGGTGCCCGATCGCCAGAACCCAAGGAGGAACAACGGCTCCGGGTGCAACTCTTCGCGAGCGATACGCCCGCTGTAGGCTATGGTCTGCCACATGCGCATCGGCGCAAACAGGGCGTCGCAAAACAGGAGTCCCAAGTACCGCGGCAGGAACTCCCGGTCCACCCCGTGCTTGATCCCCAGCCGCAGCGCCAGGGACAGACGTCCGGTGGTCAAAAAACTGTTAAACCCGGAAGCGAAGGTCGCTGATCTTGCGGGCTCACTGGGACGATATCCGACCCGACGGAAACGCCAGAACCGGCTGGTTTCCGACGGCTGATTGGTCAGTCTGGGGCTGGCCATATCACTGGCTCCTGTACGATCGGTCACTCTGCTCATATGCGAGGCATAGGCCGATGATATCGGGCGTGCCGGTGTTGTCAATTCCGCACCCGTTCAGGAATGTACGCGTTTCCACCAAATGGGGTTCAGCCATTTGCGCGGACGGGTTTCGGTGGCTTGAGCGTGGCATCAGCCCAACCTGGAACGCGACATCGAACCATTTGAAGGGCTGTCGCTCCGCCAGATTTTGTCGCGGCAGTTGCCTCCTCTGTGTTTTTGGGTCTGGGCGGTCACAGCGCAAGCACGCGCCCCGTGTGAATGCCGTGTAAAATCCCTCCGTGCTCGCGGTCCTCACTCCGCCGGCGCGGAGAGTATTGCATGGCACGCTTTGGCGTCCGCCCCACATCCCCGATGCTCGAGGTTCTCGGGAATCAGCGGTTTCGAGCCATTTGGTACGTGGTGAACGTCGCAGAGCTGACCCGCTGGATGGAGCTGCTGGTCACCAGCCTGCTCGTCTATTCCCTGACCAATTCCGCGCTGATGCTGGTGCTGGTGCTGGCCTTTGAGAACCTGCCCCGGCCCATATTCTCACCCTTCACCGGGATCATCGCCGACCGCTTCGACCGGAAGAAAATCTGGTTCAGTTCGCTGGCAATCAAGGCGGGGGCCGGCATCGCACTGTTCGTTCTCCTGCTCTTTGGGCTGATCGCGCCGTGGCACATTTTCGCCGCCATGCTGCTGCAGGGCGTCAGCCGCGCCCTGGAAGACCCGGCCCGCCGCACCGCGATTTTTGACATCGTGGGAGAGGGGCGGGTGGTCAACGCTCTGTCCATCGACTCCATGAGCCACACCGTGGGTCGCATGATCGGCCCCTTCGTCGGCGGTTTCCTCGTCGAGCACGTCGCGTATCTGTGGCCACACTACGCCGGCTACACCTGGACCTATGTCCTGATCGTGGCCATGCACATGGCATCCATGGCGTTGGCAATCCGGGTGCGCATCCCCCAGGTGGAACGGCAAGGGCGGGTGGAACCCGTCTGGAACAGCCTGGGCGACGTGGTTCGCGCGGCGTTCAACCACCGGCAACTGATGGGAATGCTCTTCATTACCATAATGATTAACGGACTGACCTTCCCGGCCCGCCAGTTCGTGCCGGCCATTGGGCGGGATCATCTGGAGGTCGGCGAAACCCTGATTGGCTTATTGGCGGCGGCGGAGGCCGTAGGCCAACTGGTAACGGCGTTTATCCTGGCATCGGTGGGAACGGTGCGCTACCACGGGCGCATTTTCGCCGCCGGCGCGTTCACCGCGATGGTGCTGTCAACGGTCTTTGTCTGGTCGCCGTGGTACGGTGTCACCTTCGCCATCCTGGTGCTCAGCGGGATTGGAATGTCCTGTTTCGGGACGATGCAAGGAGCCATCACCATGCGGTCGTCGCCGCCGGAGATGCGGGGCCGCATGGTGGGTTTGCAGAGCCTGTGCATCGGCATCGGCACCCCGCCGGGCGGGGTGTTCATGGGTTGGCTCGGCGACCAGATCGGGATCCAGTGGTCGGTCACCTTCAACGCCCTGGCCTGCATTGTCATCTCCTTGCCGGTGCTGTTTTTGACGCCATTGGTCACTCGGCCTTCCCCGCCACCC
>DAOUIF010000011.1:0-2492 GCA_034423575.1 Dehalococcoidia bacterium
AACATCAGCAACAGCCACGCGACCGGCGCCGTTACCGGTTACAGCTACGGCGATAACCTCGGCGGCCTGGTCGGTAAATTCGATTCCGACCGGGGGGAAGACGTCCCGACCTGGGCTGTTGTGTATGGCGAGATCAACAACAGCTACTCCACCGGCAGCGTGACCGGCCGCGAGAACAACAACGTCGGCGGTCTGGTCGGTTTAAGTGAAGGCCGCATTCGCGCCAGCTACGCCACCGGCAGGGTGGTCGGCGACGACGACAACGTCGGCGGTCTGGTTGGGTTGAATAGAAGCTACCTTACCGCCAGCTACGCCACCGGCGAGGTGGTTAGCCACGAAGATAATGTAGGCGGCCTGGTCGGACATAACAGTGGGTACATTTATTCCAGCTACGCCACCGGCGATGTCTCAGGCATCACCTCCGTGGGCGGCTTGGCAGGGTTCAGCACGAGCCTGATTCACTCCAGCTACTCCACTGGGCGGGCATCGGGCGCCGATCTCGTCGGTGGGCTGGTTGGCGTCAACTCCGGTTCGGCGTCGTACAGCTATTGGGACGTCGACGCCAGCGGCAATCAGCACAGCGACGGCGGCCTGGGCAAGACAACCGCTGAGTTGCAGGAGCCCACGGCCTACACGGGGATCTACGCCAACTGGAACCTGAATAACGACGACCTTTGGGAGTTCGGCGCTTCGAATGAATATCCAGCCCTGAAGTACGGCGGGCTGAGCGTTGCCGACCAGAGGGCGGGGTAGCCGTGAAGACGCTCACGTCGCCAAATACGACTGTGCCGTGTACAACCTCAAACTGAATTCTCTGGATGCCTCGCGGTTCGGCACAGTGAGTTTGTGCGGCGGGCCTGATGGTCGTGGACTGGATCATATACGCCGGCTATCTGGCAATCTGGGTTTTGATCTGGGCCGGGTACTACTTGTGGACCGAACTAACGGATCGTGGCGGGTTCGCGGCTTGGGTTGCGTGCCTGATTCTAACGGCCGCTGCATCGCTGGTTTACTACGTTGTGACCGATCTGGTTTGGGGAAGCTATTTTTCCATCACCGAAATTTCTCTCGGTTGGTGGTGATACATCGGAAGCCTGCGGGCTGGAACCGCGCTACCTGAGACTCACGTTTGCCCACGGCGAGCGCTGCGCGGCAGCCCCGCCAGTAGAGACGGGCACCGGTCTTGGCGACGAGGTCGGAACGTGGCTGCGCTCCTCGCTTGGCGAGGCTACGAACGGACGCTGAAATTGCCCTGACGTGCGGGAAGAGCCTGCCGGCGAGAACCGGCGAGTTTGAACAATCAGGGTTGCCGGCACCCGCCGCAGGTTTGATGCCTCGCAGACTTTGGACTTGTTTCCGGCAGCGGCCCGATTCCCTACGGAAAGCATAGTCGAATCCTCGACAGCGGGCGAACGACTGCGCATGGTTCGCGTGCCACCTCCACCTGACCCATCAGTCCGGCAGGTACTGGGCCACGATTTCGTCTTCCAGGTCCCTGGTCTCCTGCGGCCAGTACGCCCGGGACAGGGTCAATCCTTGGCCGCGGTGCGTGGCCGACGAAAGATGGACCTCGGGAAAGGCATCCGCCAACTCCTTGATGTACCTGACCGGCAGCAACACCGCCAGGTGGTTGGGAGCAACACCGCTATCCTCGGAAGCGGGCACCACGTAAACGTTCTTTTCCTTCAGCCAGGCGCGGATGGACGTGATGGTGCCAGCGTCGGGAGCGTTCATGCCCACCACCACGCTATCATCCTTGATGATCATGGCGTACTGCGCGGCGCTCTCGGCGGGAACGCCGTAGGCAAATGCCGCAACCACCATGCGCAGCGAGTCGTAGGGTCGGGTATTGATGAACGGTTCCTCCGAAACGGGCGCCGGCTCGGTCTCCACCTGAACCACGTCGGGCCGCTGCACCACCGCCAACACCTGGCCGGAGGGCAGGTCCCACGTGTGGGACGCCACTTGCTCTCCGCCCAGGGACGCGATGAACTCCTCAAGGCCCGGGTTGATGTCAAATTCAGTGTAGGAACCGATGGAGACGGTTATCCTGTCCGGTACGGAAAGGCCCTCAGCCTGACTTTGCAGCAGACCCCATAGGTAGGGGTCTATATACGTTGTGCCAGGGCCCGGGTCTATGATGACCCGTTGGCTTTCCCCCGATTGGCCAGCGCCGCCCTGTCCCGTCGGACCCGAGTCCTCTAGACCACAAACTTGGCTGGCCCGGATGAATTCCGCTGGAGTCTCCCCCAGGCTGGCGCTCTGCATGGCCGCCACCAGTTCCGCCGGTCCGCCCAGCGCTTCCAACAGGCAGACGAACCCGGCACGATCCCCAGAGGTCATCCCCAATCGCGGGGCGTAGTTCTCCCATTCGGCGTCGTTCAAGCAGGCCACGGAAACGCCCAGGGCAGCCATGCTCAGGGCCAGGGAGTTGGCGGGAGCCTGTCCGGCAACGGAGGGCGCCAGCAGCTCCCGCAGGTCAAGGGGTACGA
>DAOUIF010000012.1:0-12878 GCA_034423575.1 Dehalococcoidia bacterium
AACCGAACCCACGGCTCCGGCCGCCGCCACGGCCATGCCCGAGCAGCCCACCGACGCCGCCCCCACGCCCACCGAAGCCATGGACGTGCAGGCCGGCAGCCGTCTCCAGACCGTGATGGACCGCGGCCACGTCATCTGCGCCAGCCGCAATGACGTCCCCGGCTACGGGTTCCTGGACGCCTCCGGCGCCAACGTCGGCTTTGACATCGACCTTTGCCGCGCTCTGGCGGCCGCGGTTCTGAACGACCCGTCCGCCATCGAGATCCGGCTGATCACCGCCGCCGAGCGCGGGCCCACCATCCAGTCCGGTGAAGTGGACATGCTGGTCCGGACGGTCACCTGGACCACCTCCCGTGACGCACAGTGGGGCAACTACGCCCAGACCATGTTCTACGATGGCCAGGGCTTCATGGTGAACAAGGACCTGGGCATCAGCAGCGCGCTGGAACTCCATGACGCCTCCGTCTGCGTGACCCAGGGCACAACCACCGAGTTGAACCTGGCTGACTTCTCCAACCAGAACGATCTGCACATCGAGGCGCTGACCTTTGAGGACACCGCCGCCGTTGTCGCCGCCTACGAGAGCGGTCAGTGCGACGCCTTCACCAACGACCGCTCGCAGTTGGCCGCGCTGGGTACCTCCCTGGCCGACCGCGACGCCCACGTCATCCTGCCGGAGACCATTTCCGAGGAACCCCTGGGCCCGGTGGTCCCCCACGGAGACGACCAGTGGTTCGACATCGTCAAGACCGTGATGTCCATCCTGATCTACGCCGAAGCCTACGACGTCAGCTCGTCCAACATGCCCTCCGCCGCCACCGGCGAAACCAAGACGGACCGGCTGCTGGGCTTCGAAGGCTCCTGGGGACAGGAGAGCCTGGGCCTCGACCAGATGGCTGCGCAGAACGTGATCCGCGCGGTCGGAAACTATGGCGAAATCTACGACCGCAACCTGGGCCCCAGCGGGATCAACCTGCCCCGTGAAAACGGGCGCAACGCCCTGTGGGCCGACGCTGCCTGCAGCGACTGCCCCAAGGGCGGCCAGATCTACGCGGCTCCCTTGCGCTAAGGGCTAACCGCTGCGTTCCCGACGCAGTTCGAGGGGTGACCGGCTGAACCCGGTCACCCCCTTAGTTTTGTCTGTAAACTACGCCGGGCGTTGCCTCACTTTTTGCGCTAAAATCGGCCCACCCAAAAATCCGACACTAAAGGCCCCCAAAGTCTCCGCAATGGCTGCGATACTCCAAAACCTCACCTATCAGGGCATCCCGATCTGGCGCCACGACCAGATTATCCAGTGGACCGCACAGATTGTGTCCGGCTTCCTGGTGGTCTTTCTGGTCGCCTGGTTCTTCTTCAACATCGCCAGCGCCGTCGACGAGCGGGAAATACCCTACGGGTTCAGCTTCCTGGAGCGGGCCTACCAGACCCCGATCGGGCAGCACTTGATCCCCTACGAGACGTCGGACACTTTCCTGTACGCCTTCGTTGTGGCCGCGGTGAATACCATCGTGGTCTCCATAGTCGGCGTCATCGTGGCCACGCTATTGGGGATATTCGTCGGCGTGTGCCGGCTGTCGGGCAACTGGCTGGTGGCCAGGGTTGCGTTGGTCTATATCGAGTTCTTCCGCAACGTCCCCTTGCTCATCCAGCTTTACTTCTGGTTCTACATCGTGCTGTCCCTCCCTCCGGTTCGTGAGGGCTACGTCATCGCCAACCGGGTGTACATCAACAACGCCGGTATTTCGATCCCCTTTCCGTTCGCTGATGGAGCCGTTGCGGCCCTTTTCTGGATCGCCCTGGCGGTGGCCGGCATCATCGCTGGGACCGCCGTCCATCGAGGCCTGATTCAGCGCGAGGTCACCACGGGCCGGCCGTCCTATCCGCTGATCGGCGGATTCGCCACTGCCATCGCCATCGGAGCCGTGGCGTGGCTGATCATCAGCTTTGTCGCCGGCGCTCCCCTGGTCGTGTCTCAGCCGGCGCCTCAGGGTACCTTCGGGCGAATAGCGGGAGGCTTCACCGTGTCGGGCGGCCTGATGGCGCTGCTGATCGGGCTGGTGATGTACACCTCGTCATTCATCGCCGAAATCGTGCGGGCCGGGATTCAGTCAGTGGGCCGGGGACAAATAGAGGCGGCCCGCGCCCTGGGCCTCTCTCCCATGAACACCCTGCGCCAGGTCACCTTCCCCCAGGCCCTCCGTGTGATAATCCCTCCGCTGATCAGCCAGTTTCTCAACCTCACCAAGAACAGCAGCCTGGCGGGCGCCATCGGTTTTGCCGATCTCACCAACGTCGCCAAGACGATGACGCAGACCGCCCCGGCTATCAGCATTTTCATTCTGATCATGGTGGCGTATCTCGCCATGAGCCTGACGTACTCGCTGATCGGCAACTTGTACAACCGCCGCATCCGCATCGCGTGAGCCCAACCCGTGACCACCGTTACCGAGCCCGTGACCACCCAGTTGCCGCCGCCGCGTTCCGAGACCGGCCTGGTGGGGTGGCTCCGCGTCAACCTGTTCAGTTCATGGTTCAACACCGTTCTCACGGTGGTTGTCGGCGTGGCGGCCGGCTGGGCGCTCTGGTACGGCTTGCGCTGGTTGGCCGTCGACGCCGATTTTACCGTGATCAAGACCCTCGGCGGACTGCTCGTCATAGGCCAGTACAATACCGAGCAGGCCTGCCCCGGGCAGAACTGCTTCTGGCGGCCACAGCTGGCGCTGATGCTGGTGACCCTGCTGCTGGGAATGTCCTGGGCCATCGTTGGGAGTGGGCTGACCAAGCGGATTGCCATCATCGTGACCGTGGTGGTCGCCCTGTTCGCGTTCCTTCCCTTCAGCCTGGAACGCATGGGATGGGATGTTCGCCTGCTCCTGTTGGCCAACGTGCCGTCCCTGCTGCTGGGGTGGACCTTGGGCAGGTTTACGCCCCTCGGCACCTGGCGGTGGGTGGCCATCCTTGCCGTGGTCGCTTTCCTGTTCACCCTGCTGCTCCTGCGCGGGCTTCCGGGAGTTCCCTGGCTGCAGCCGGTGTCGACACTCCACTGGGGCGGGCTGATGCTGAACCTCCTGCTGGCGGTGGCCGGCATCGTCGTCAGCTTTCCCATAGGAGTCGCACTGGCCCTGGGACGACGCAGTCAGCTGGTGGTTGTCAAAACACTGTGCGTCCTGTTCATCGAGATTTTCAGGGGCGTTCCGCTCATCACCCTGCTGTTCATGTCACAAGTGCTGGTGCCGCTGGCGTTCCCGGAAAACTTCCCGTTGAACTCCCTGCTGCGCGCGGCCATCATCATCACCCTGTTCAGCGCGGCCTATATGGCGGAAAACATACGGGGCGGCCTGCAGGCGCTGCACCCCGGCCAGGCTGAGGCCGCCCGCGCCCTGGGCCTTCCCGGCTGGCAGACCACCCTGCTGATCTCACTGCCACAGGCAATCCGCAACGTCATCCCGGCCATCGTGGGCCAGTTCATCGCTTTGTTCAAGGACACCAGCCTCGTGTACATCATCGGGATGCTGGATATCGTGGAACTGAGCCGCAAGTTCGCCACCACCTACGTTGAAAATGGCATGCTCCCGTACCTGGACGACGTGCACGAGGTGTTCATCTTTCTGGCGGTGGTGTTCTGGATTTTCTGCTTCGGCATGTCCTACGTCAGCGGCCGCATTGAACGTCACCTGGGAGTTGGAGAAAGGTAGAGTCCGTTCATTCGCTGGATCAGGTTTGCTAGAATGGCCGACGGTTTCCTCAATCTTGCATGCTGTCCAACGGCATCGTGGGAGAGCTTGACGTCACGCTTTTCTGGAGGGAATCGGGTCGGCGCATCACGGCCGAGGAACGCCTTGAAACCGCACACAGGAACGTGACGTTGCCACGCAGGAGCGGGACGTCGCCCAAGCTAAACTAGCCGAGCGGGACCGGGAACTTCAGGAGCTCCGAACTCTGAACACCGAGTTGCAGCAGCAGATGGCCGGCCAATCCCGGCCCTCAACCCGACGCCCGCGTCGCCGCCCTCGCAGTAACGGGCAATAAAACTCATCGCAACGGAGCGCACCATGACTATGACAAGCAACGGGAATGCGGATGCCGTCGAAGACATCATCGTGTGCCGCGACGTTCACAAGTGGTACGGCAACTTCCACGCCCTGCGGGGGGTTTCCACCACCGTCCAGAAGGGCGAGGTGGTGGTGATAATTGGCCCGTCCGGCTCCGGCAAGTCCACTTTCATACGGACCATCAACCGCCTCGAGCAGCACCAGCGCGGCGACATCATTGTGGATGGCATCGAGATGACCAACGACGTCCGCAACGTCGACGCCATCCGCCGCGATGTGGGCATGGTGTTCCAGTCTTTCAACCTGTTCCCTCACCTTACGGTAATGCGCAACATCACCCTGGCGCCGACCAAGGTCCGCAAGCTGCCGTCCCACGAGGCCGATGGCATTGCCATGGAGCTCCTGGAGAGGGTTGGCATCCCTGAGCAGGCGGACAAATATCCCGCCCAACTGTCGGGAGGCCAGCAGCAACGCGTCGCAATCGCCCGGGCCCTGGCCATGCAGCCCAACATCATGCTCTTCGACGAGCCCACCTCGGCTCTGGACCCCGAGATGATCAAGGAAGTGCTGGAAGTGATGCGCGAACTGGCCGAGTCGCAGATGACCATTCTCGCCGTCTCCCACGAGCTTGGTTTCGCCCGCGAAGTGGCTGACCGCATCGTGATGTTCGACGAGGGTCAGATCGTCGAGGACCAGCCGCCGGACGAGTTCTTCAACAACCCGCGCCACGAGCGCGTGAAGCACTTCCTTTCGCAGATCCTTTAGTTGGGTCGTCATTGCGACCCCGCACTTGATGCGGGGGCGGCAATCTCGCCGGAACGAGGGCTTCCACGATGGAATTGGCAAGGAAATTTGGGCGTTGGGTCTGGGCCGGCGGCAGTGACGAAGCCCATTGGGCTCGCGAAAGGCGTCTGCCCTTCTGGGAGCATCCGTGGTTCACCCGCATTTACCGGATCGCGTTCGTCTCTGGATGGGTGGCTGTCATCGCGTTCTTCCTGATATGGAACCTGGTGTGGGCCACGCCGTAGCGCGACGCTCCGTTTTTCGACGGCGGCGTACTCGCAACGGCCAGTGCTGGAAAGGGACATTCAGTCGAAGTCAAAGACCAGGTTCGGGGAGTCCAGATGAACCCGCCGGGCGAGGGCGGTTGCGGAACTTTCCAACTGCTGGTGGAAGGCGGCACCACTGTTGTCGCTAGCATTCGCCGGAACATGTCGCAAGCCTAGTCTAGGCTGACGATGGCGTTATCTATAGCGACGGGATGTCGTCAAAGAACGTCACTATGTAATTGATACAGGGTCGGTATCCGGGAAATTCTGCTCTGCTCACGCTTGCCGGCGGCAAGCTTTTGGTGATGTATCGCTGACCCACCATCAGTGAGCGCGCTCACTGGACAGAGTCCCCTCCGTGGTGCTCATGGTACGCGTCTTTGAAGTCATCGATCCGGTCTGGCGGAACGTGTTTTAGGAAGAACCCGTATATTTCCTCTTCGGTCATGTCCCGTACCATCGGCCCTTGGGTCGTCTCATAGATGTCCTGCCACGCGCTGCGGAAGGCGTCGTCACCCATGGCCTCGTACAAATGGATGAACAGGACCTCACTGAGCCAGTAATGGCAGCCCTGCAGTCCCCGTTCTTGGTATCCATGGGGGCCGAGTTCGGTATATTTGTCAGTCAGGTCCTGTACGGTCTCCACGCCTTCCGGCGTACACCGCCTCCTGGCCGCATCCTCCACTCGACGCAATCGGGACGTAAGGGAATCTCCGTGAAGCTGGGTCGACACATAAGAGTCGAGAAACTCACAGGCTCCCTCGTCGAACCAGAAAGGAACCTTTACCGGAGGGGTGGCATTGCTCCAGTACCAGTGCGCAAGTTCGTGGATCAGGATGCCCCGGTTGTGCTCCGTGCTGTGGTTGGGGTCTACGAGTACGTAACTCCCCCGATTTACCCCGCCGGGCCTGCATTCATCGTTGCCGATGAATATGGCGCAGTCGGGAAGCAAGACTATTACGTCATCCACCGGGAAAGGGATGCCCATGAAGGTCTCCATTTCCACCAATATCGCCTCCAACGATGGGGATATGCTCTGGTCGGACAGTCCTCCAGCCAGACTGACGACAGTGGTTGGTATCTCGCCGCGAAGCGGGAGCGTGACTGCTCGGGACTCCATACGTGGGCCCGCAAGCAGCGCCCTGAAATCGGTGGGCTTGTAGAATCTGTCATCCTTGCCAAACACTGTGACCAACGCAGCCTCGTCGTCACTTATCCCGTCAGCAAACCAATCCTGTCCGACCATTTCGGCAAGCAGGCCGGGGTATTTGTCCTGGAGGAGCCGCACTGCTCCCAGGGCATTACCGTCCCGTCCAGTGAAGGTGGCTCGGAGGAAAGGCGAGTCCACCAACGCCTCCGCAAGAGCCAGGTCCTTGCGCGCGATGTTCCTGAGATGCCCAACCGCCTGTTGCTCTACTCCGTCAAGACCGTCGGCGACCCAGGGGATTGAAGCCAACGCTTCCACTATTACAGCCTCTAGTGAAGGTGTTGGCGTTTCGCCGTGCTTGGGCACTGGAGCTGGTGTCGGCGGTGGTCGAGGCGTGTAGGTCGGAGTGGGTATAGGCACTGGAGTTGGTGTCGGCAATGATTTCGCCGTGTGAGTCGGAACGGATATCGTCGTAGGAGTTGGCGAAGGTTTTGCAGTCGCGGTTGGTGTCTCGGTCGGCGTAGGAATTGGGGTTATTGTCACTGCGATAACCTGTGTCGCCGCGGGGACTGGAGCGTCGCCCGAACATGCCGGAACGCCCAACAATACCAGTGTGAGAGCGAATGCTGAACCAAGCACGGTTCGCAACATCCTGACATCCTTAGAGCGTATGCAGTTTGTAATCGCATCCAACCACGGAGCTCCTCGCCGCCCGCGTGACGACACTTCCGGCAACGATATAGCCGCGCTTTGGTCGCATCGACAGTTCGAAGAAAACTGAATACGGATGAATTGACATCCCTCCGTCTGGTTCAGAAGTGCATCAGATTATTTCCTATTTGATGCTTCTACGAGCGTGAATACTATGAGCTGATGATACACTGTTCCAGCCTAATTATTAACGAGAGCCTCACGCTCACGCGACGATCCGTTTGCCCAGCCGACACCGCGCGATATAAAATCCCAGCGTCTCAACCTGTCCATTGTTACCAGGAGCGCAGCCATGCCTGACCGACAGATGCAGATAGGGGCCGTTTTCCCCCAGACGGAGATTGGTTCCGACCCCGTCGCCGTGCGTGATTACGTGCAGGCGGCCGAGGAACTGGGTTACGCCCACATCATCGCCTACGACCATGTGCTGGGCGCGGACACCGCGTACCACCAGCCGTGGACGGGCAGCTATACCAAGGACAGCATGTTCCACGAGATCTTCGTACTGTTCGGCTATATGGCGGCCCTGACCACCAGCGTGGAACTGGTTTCGGCGATCGTCATTCTGGGGCAGCGTCAGACCGCGTTGGTCGCCAAGCAGGCCGCAGAAGTGGACGTGCTGAGCGGTGGGCGGTTGCGTCTGGGGGTTGGCATCGGCTGGAACCCTGTGGAGTACGAAGCCCTGGGCGAGGATTTCACGACCCGAGGTCGCCGCGCCGAGGAGCAGATGGAACTGCTGCGCCGTCTCTGGACGGAAGAGGTCGTCGACTTTCACGGCCGTTACCACAACGTCACCAACGCCGGCATCAACCCCCTGCCGGTGCAGCGGCCTATCCCGTTGTGGATGGGAGCCGGCAGCCGCGCCCGCGGGCCGATTCCCACCGACCGCGTCCTCAGCCGGGTGGGACGTTGCGCCGACGGCTGGTTCCCCCAGTTCCAGTCCGATGACCCGCAGGCGGCTACCGCCATCGCCAAGGTACGCGACGCGGCGGTTGCCGCCGGGCGCGACCCCGACGCCATCGGCATGGAGCCGCGGGTCAACTACTCCGATGGCGATCCCGAGTTCTGGCAGGCCAGGGCTGAGGAATGGCGCGGCATGGGCGCTTCCCATTTCTCCGTCAACACCATGTCGGCCAACCTGACCGGGGCTGATGCCCACATCAACGCCATCCGCGAATTCAGGGAAGTAATCAGCGGGTAGCCCCTTCCCACCAAAAAGGACGCTGCTGAGCTATCCGGCACTCACAAGGAGGCACAAACATGGCCAGGCTAGACGGGAAGGTCGCTCTCATCAGCGGCGGCGCGCGCGGTCAGGGTGCGGTGGAGGCCAGAATGTTCGCGGCCGAAGGCGCGTGCGTGGTGTTTGGTGATATCCTCGACGACGAAGGTCGCCGGGTGGAGGCCGAAATCCGGGAACTGGGCGGTCAGGCCACCTACGTCCACTTGGACGTAACCAGCGAATCCGACTGGCAGTCTGCCGTTGATGCCGCCGTTTCCGAGTATGGCAAGCTCAACGTGCTGGTGAATAACGCCGGCATCGTGCTGGGGCGCAGCATCGAGGAAATGACCGTCGAAGAGTGGGACCGCCTCTTTGATGTCAACGCCAAAGGGGTTTTTCTGGGCACCAAGGCGTCCCTGCCCGCTTTGCGAGAGGCTGGCGGCGGCAGCATCGTGAATATATCCTCGACCGCCGGTCTCGTCGGCAACGATTACAATCTCGCCGGCTACAGCAGCACCAAGGGAGCCGTGCGGCTTTTCACCAAGTCCACCGCGGTACAGCACGCCAGCGAGGGTATCCGGTGTAACTCCGTGCATCCCGGCCCAATCGACACTCCCATGCTGCGGGAATCCCGCGCCAATCGTGGCAGTGGGCTCAGCGATGAGGAGCAGCGCCGGCGCGTGCCGCTGGGACGCATCGGCCGGCCCGAGGATATCGCCTACGCCGTGGTCTACCTGGCATCCGACGAAGCGTCGTTCGTTACCGGCAGCGAGGTCGTGGTGGACGGCGGTCGCACCGCCATGTAACGCAGAAGGGCGCCCCGTGGGGACGCCCCTGTCATTGCATCTCTGGTCGAAATGGTCGGGGCGGCCAGATTCGAACTGGCGACCCCCTGCACCCCATGCAGGTGCGCTACCGGGCTGCGCTACGCCCCGCCCCGACAGAATCAGGGTATCATCTGCGCTGACAATTGGCAAACTCGCTGGCATCGCCAGTGATTATTCAGAGCATTTCCTGCTAGGATTACGGCACATCGCAGCGACATCATGAACGGCGATTGCTACAGTATCCTCGGCGTCCCGGCGGCGGCCACGACGGAAGAAATCCGCGCCGCCTACCGCAGGCTGGCCAGGCAGTATCATCCCGACCTCAACGCCGGGCCTGAAGCCGAATCGCGCATGAAGGAAATCAATCATGCGTACGCGACGCTGTCGGACCCGCAGCGCCGCCGCCACTACGATATCTACGGCGTAAGCGAGCCGCCCGCCACGGAGCCGACCCGCCGCAGCCGGCAGAATGGTCGCCGCCAAACGGCAACCCGCCCCTCACATCCGCCTACCCATTCCCCATCATCTCCTCAGCGCGGCGAGGATATCGAAGCCGCGCTGCTGATCACAAGGCGGGAGGCGAGGCAGGGAATGCGTAAGGTCTTCCCGGTCACACGCACGGAAACCTGCCAGCGCTGCCGCGGGACCGGGTTCGAACCTGAGGAGATGTTGGAAGCTGGCCGGTGCTGGCGGTGCGGCGGAGAACAGCGGTTGCGCCGGGAGCTGTGGCTGAGCGCCACCATACCCGCCGGAGTGTCGGACGGTCGCCGGCTCCGGCTGCGCGGACAGGGAAACGCGGGTTTGGACGGCGGGGCCAGCGGGCACATCTACATTACGGTTCGCGTCGCCCAACACGCCAAGTTGCGACAGTCCATCTCCTTCGTTCTGCGTCACCTTTTCCGCTAGCGCCGAGGTTCGGCGCGGCCGTCAAGTGCGCGGTGTATCAGTTCCATCCCTGAAATCAGGGGTGGGGTCATCGAGCGGCTTCCCTTTGTTCGCACCCCATCCCTCCATGAGTGGTCAATCAAGGTCGGGCTCGGCCGGTGGCGGTCAGCTCAACTCCCGCGCCCGGTACTGCAGCGCCTCCGCAAGATGCGCCGGGCCTATGCGTTCGGCTCCCGCAAGATCAGCAACCGTGCGCGCCACCTTGACCACCCGGTGCAGCGCCCGAGCCGAAAGGTCTAACTGTTGCGAAGCCCGCTGCAACAGCGCCTGCGCGTCATCCTGCAGGTCGCAATGTTCCCAGATGGTCGATCCGGACATTTCGGCGTTCGACAGTCCGCGGGTATCGGATGCTCCGGCAAACCGCGCCTCCTGGATGGCGCGCGCTGCGATCACGCGTTCCCGAACCGCCACTGAACCCTCGCCTTCCGCCCGGCCCAACAGGTTGTCGTATTCCACCGGCGGGACCTCCACGAAGATATCGATCCGTTCCAGCAATGGCCCGCTGATCCGTCGTTGATAACGGGCGCGCGCCGACGGGTTGCACACGCACTCCTTGCGCGGATGCGAGGCGTAGCCGCACGGGCACGGATTCATCGCTCCCACCAGCATGAAACTTGCCGGATAGGTCACCGTGCCGCTGACCCGCGTGATGGTCACCGTTTTGTCCTCCAGGGGCTGTCGCAGCGATTCCAGCGCGGCGTGCCCGAACTCCGGCAGTTCGTCCAGGAAAAGCACGCCCCGATGGCTCAGCGTGATCTCCCCGGGACGCAACATGCGCCCGCCGCCTACCAGGCCGGCGTTGGATATCGTGTAGTGCGGGGCGCGGAACGGTCGCTGGGCTACCAGCGGGCTGTCCGGCGGAAGGTTCCCGCTCACGCTGTAGATCTTGGTGACATCCAGCGCTTCTTCGGCGGTCAGGTAGGGCAGGATGCCGGGCAGCGCGCGAGCCAGCAGGGTCTTGCCGGAACCCGGCGGGCCGCTCAGAAGGATGTTGTGGAATCCGGCGGCGGCCACTTCCAGGGCCCGCTTGGCGTGGTCCTGCCCCCGAATGTGACACAGGTCGGTGCTCCCGGGTTGCTCACGGTTTCCGTTGAGGTGGACGCCGTTTTGCGGAAACGGGGAGATAGTCGCCTCGCCCTGCAGATGTGACAGCAGCTGCGCCAACGTATCCACGGGATACACCCGCACTCCGTCCACCAGGGCGGCTTCAGCCGCATCGACGGCCGGCACGTAAACCGACCCTATTCCCTGGTCGCGCGCCACGGAAACCATCGGCAGGATGCCTGCCGTGTGGCGTAGCCCGCCGTCCAGTGACAACTCGCCGAGGAATATTGCCGGCTCCGCGGTGGGCGGTGCCTGTCCGGTGCTGAACAATATTCCCACCGCAATGGGCAAGTCGTAGGCCGGCCCGGCTTTCTTCAGGTCCGCCGGCGCCAGGTTCACGGTGATGCGCCGCATGGGGAACTCGCAACCGCTGTTGCGCAGCGCCGCCCGCACCCGTTCCTTGGCCTCCTGCACCGCGGTGTCTGGAAGGCCCACGATGTGGAACGCCGGCAGACCCGGCGAAATGTCCGTCTCCGCTTGAATTATCTGGCCGTCCAATCCAATGACAGCGCACGTCTGAGCCGTAGCCAACATACCGAATCCTCCGTGGTTGATATGATCACCGCTCCACAGGCGGTGCGTTGGCACACTATCATCTGCGAACGCACGTTCGCTATAAGTGCCTGTCATCAATTTTTTCGAGCGTCCGCGCCTTTGCCATCACCGCATGCCTAATCTATACTTGCGCCAATGGACCTGCAGTTTGAAATCGGCGATCCGCAACGACCACGAGGACACGCCATCCTGTATTTTCGGGTGGACACCGAGCCGGACCACGTGTACGGCACCTACATTGTGACGCTGCCCATCACCGCCGATTTGACCAAGTACGTCCCGCCGTTCCTGGCCGCGCATCTGGGCAGCGCCGGCTCCGGCCCGCTGGCCAACTTCTCGGCCTTTGCCATGCCGCCGATGTCCGAGTTGGTGGAGGGCGGTTATGAACAACTGGTCCGTCTCGCCAATGTCCGCAACGACGACCTGGTCTATGGCGGCAGCATGTTTTCCTACGACCTGGCCCGCATGATGGAGTCGGTCGCCCAGGCCGTTCAGGAATACGCCGACGCCTGGTCGCAGGCCAGCGGCGAAGAGGGCGTATCCACTCTTCCTGCCGAGGACGCCGCCATACCGTTGGGCGGTTCCGCTCCGCTCGCCGATGCGGTGGATGGGGGCGGCGACGACAGTCTGGGCGTCAATGAGGTGCTCTGGAGCTTCATGAGCGAGGGTGACCGCCTGGCCGAGATGGGTCGCCTGCTTGGGCGCCTCCGTTTCGCTCAGGAAGGTAATGATTCCACCGCCATCGCCGACATCATCGCCGAGATGACCGCCCTGGGCCGGCACCTGCCCGATGAGTTCGGTATCGGCTCGCTGGTAGACGCCGCAAACGACACCACAGCGAACGGCGTGCAGTTGGCGCAATTGTATCTCGACCGCTGCTACCGGCTCTCATCCGGAGACACGGAGCAGGTGCGCCGCATCGACGAGGCCATCAAGAATCTGCAACGGCGAGGGTAACGGGACCCTCACCGTTTGTCATTGGCTCTGCGGGGCGTTGAGCCGCTCCGGATCCGTCCGCCTCTTGGTTACGCCCGCGGGTGGCTCCGCTCGTATTCGGCGCGGACGTGGGAGTCGGTCAGGTGCGTGTACACCTGCGTGGTGGAGATGCTGGAGTGTCCCAGCAGCTCCTGCACGTGCCGCAGGGATGCGCCGTTCTGTAGCAGATGGGTGGCGAAGCTGTGCCGCAGCGTATGCGGCGTGATTTTCGGGTCGACGTCGGCGGCCTTGGCGGCTGTCTTCAGGATGTTCCACACCCATTGCCGGGTG
>DAOUIF010000013.1:0-66803 GCA_034423575.1 Dehalococcoidia bacterium
TGCGGAGGAGGCGGACATCATGTAGGGGTAGGTTTCGCCTACCCCTGCGATGTACAATGGTACGGGCACTTCCCCGGAAGTTCCTGTTGTCTGGGGCTATATGGGGACCTCCCAGCGAAAAGTTCGCAGTACAGCCCCTTTTGGCCCACCACTAACCCCTCGAAACCCGCGTTTCGTGCCCGTTTTGAGCACGAAACGTTATTTTTGTGTCCCCTGAAATTCGCCGCTAACCGTGAATACTACTTCCGCCGGCCGTGCACGAAATCAAACCGCCGCGCCAGATCGCGGTCCCCAGGTCACGCCGAACTCAGCCCTAGACACCAACTCGCCGGTCAGAGTTTCCGCGGTCTGCCCGGCCAGCCATACACCCGGCGGCGCCAGGGCTTCGGGCTGAACCATGGGTATGTGGGCAGTGCCCGGCCAGTCGCCGCGGCGATTCATCCAGGTATCCACCCGGCCGGGCTCGAAGACGTTCACCGCGATGTTATGCGGACGCACCTCTTCGGCCAGGCTCAAAAACATCCGCTCCAGCGCCGCCTTGCTCATGGAGTAGCCGACCCGTCCTTCGCGATAGTTCCTGGCAGAGCCCGAGGTGACGCAGTAGATGGAACCACCTTCCCCTCGGGCTATCATGGAAGGCAGCGCATACTTGCAAAGGAGCAGCGGGCCACGCACATTCACCGCTAGACACTGGTCCAGCAAATCGACGTCCAGGTCGACTACCGGCGACTCACAGTCCATCCCCGCATTGCAAACGAGCGCATCTATGCGGCCGAAATGGTCCAGCGTGGCGTTGACCAGGTTTTGAATGTCCTCGACCCGCGCCACGTCACAGCGGACCGCCAGCGCGACGCCGCCCCGAGCGGTGATCTGTGCCGCCGTATCGCGGATGTCACCCGACCCGTACTTCTCGTACTCTGTGCCTGCGGACCGGTCGTCCTCGGTGCGCGACGTTACCACCACGCTGGCGCCGGCCTCGCCCAACCCCAGGCAGATGGCGCGCCCGATCCCCCGACTGCCACCGGTTACGATCGCTACTTTTCCGTCAAGTCTCATTGCATCCCGCCCGTCACGAAACTGCGTAAGCTCAAACTGCGGCGAGCATATATCGTCGATATGGTGCTCGCAAGTCGCGTATCCCCCTTGGTCACCGGCCTGACCGTATGAAGTCCGCCACCCGTTCCGCGACCATGATCACCGCCGGATTGATCGGCGCGCGCACCAGGTCGGGCATTATCGAGGCGTCGACGATCCGCAGCCCCACCATGCCGTGGACCTTGCCGTACTGATCGACGACGGCCAGCGGATCGCTAGAGGGACCCATCCGGCAGGTACAGGAAATGTGCGAGTAGGTTGTCGCTTCCCGCAGCAGCCACCGATCCAACGCGTCGTCGCTATCCAGGTCACCGTCCTCGGGTTCAATACGTCTTGCCAGCATGGGCGCGAGTTCGTGTCGCTCTGCCAATTCCAGGGCCAGGCGGATTCCCGCCCTCAATCTCTCCCGGTCAAAAGGTTCGGCCAGGTAGTTGTAGTTCATCGCGGGCTGTACTCGGTTGTCGGAAGAGGTGAGCGTCAATTCTCCCTGGCTTTCCGGCAGCAACAGTGCCACCATCATCTCGAAGTGGCGGCCACCACCGGCCTCACCCGAAACAGGTCCCCACCCTGTTGCCGCGAGTGAGCCCCCCTTGACGCGGGGCACAGCCGGCCCGGAGAGACTGATCCCCAAATCGTTTCTCAAGTGGGAACTGGGAGCGGTGAGCCTCAATGCAGCGCCGCCGGCGCCCCTGTTTGCAACGGCCTCAAAACCCTCACCGATTTCCCAGGTGACGTACAACTTCGGGTGGTCTTTCAGGTTCCGTCCCACTCCGGGGACATCCTGCACCACCGGGATTCCAAAGTTCGCCAGCTGCCCGGCCGGCCCCACGCCGGAGAGCAGCAGCAGGTGGGGCGAACCCACCGCGCCGGCGCTGAGGATTATCTCCTCGGCTTCCACGGTGAACGTCTCGCCGCCGCTTTCCACCATTAGGCCAGTGGCGCGGTTGCCTTGAAAGAGGATCCGCTGCACCTGACAATTGGCCCGCACCGTCAGGTTGAGCCGGTGGCGGGATTGGCCCAGGTAGCCCAACGCGGTGCTGAACCGAACTCCGTTGTGATTGTTGGTAACGCCCGGCCCGACGCCGTTGGAATCGGGATGGTTGTGGTCTTCGGCCTCCTCGTAGCCGCTGGCGCGGCAGGCGTCAAAGAACGCTCGCTGCGCATCATCCCAGGCGTCCGGATTGGAATGGTGGACGAAGATGGGCCCGTCGGCACCGTGAAAGTCGCCGTGCTGGTCCACGTCCGTTTCCGATTTCCGGAAGAACGGCAGGACCTTGTCATAGCTCCATTCGTCGTTACCGCGGGACGCCCAGGCGTCGAAATCCTCCGGTACGCCGCGGTAGAAGGCCGAAGAGTTGATGGCACTGGAGCCGCCGGTAACCCGGCCTCTGGGCACCAGCATCGGTGGCGCCAGGTCGGTCGCGGTTGCCGTGAACTGCCAATTATGCGGGTTGGTGGTCAACCATTCCGGGTGGCCGGCGGCGGTTCGCGATGTTGGCGGGACCGGTGCCGCCGCGAAGCCATGCTTCAACTCGTCGGGCAGCAGTTCGAAGTCCGGATAATCCGGCCCCGCTTCCAAGAGCAGCACCGAGCGTCCCGGGTCTTCCGATAGCCGGGCCGCAAGCACCGAACCGGCGGAACCTGCTCCCACGATCGCCACATCGTATCTCATGATTTCTCGCAAAGGGGATCGTCAGAATCGGTAATCACAAGCGTTGCGCTCGTAGCTGTTGCCTTCCAAGGCAAGGTCGTGGTCGTCCGTTACGAAAACGCCGCACTCTCTGGAGGCAGCGATCCGATTACCTGAAATGCTGTAATGACGCCTGGGGTCGCCAACGGCTTCGTGTGTCTGCGGTGCCCGATCGCTCCAAAGCCGAATGCCGTTTCGGTTTTCCTCGATACGGTTCCCGACTATGACATTGCTCCGGCCGTGCTCGATGGCGATTCCGTCGAAACGGTTGGCCCGAATTTCGTTGCCTCGCATCGTTGAGTTGGTTGAGTAACCCAGCCAAAACCCATAGTTCGAATAGTTGGCGATGTTGTCTTCGAAGACGTTGCCCGAACAGAACACCGCCTCAAACGCGTTATTGGGCGAATAGCTGGCGTCATTGCCGCTTACGAAATTGTCGTTGGAGGATTCGCCGTGGTGTCCGCGGATGAAGAACCCGTCGCCGCTGTAGCGCAGGCTGTTGCCCGTAATCCGGTTGTGGTTGGAGCCGTCTTCAAGAAGTATGCCCGCAGAGTCCGCAGTGTCGCACCAGAAGCGGTCCGTGTAGCGGATGCAATGCTCCGCCTGGTTGTCCGATATCTCGTTGTGGCTGGACCGCAACAGGTAGATTCCCACGTTGCCGCAGTGAGAGGCGTTGTTCCCCGAAATCACGTTGTGGTCTGACCGGATCAGACTGATGCCGTTGAAGCCGTTGCCGGTTTGGTTGTTTTCGATCACGCTGTTGCGGACACGGTAGAGGTATATCCCGCCGCCAAACCCCTCCTCCACCGGAGCCTCGATGTCGGGCAGCCAACCTGTATCCTGGGGGTTCGCGTTGTCCGACACGACGCAGCCCAGGATGTTGAGGTTGCGCACGTTGTCGGCGTGTATCCCATAGTGGAAGCCGATCACGATGCCGTTGGCGATGGTTACGTCCCGGCAATCGTGGACCCAAATCCCCACGCCGCCGTTACGCTCACCGTCCAGCACCACGCCGGAGAGGTTCAGCGACACGCCGTCAGTGCGGATTTCGATGACGGCGTCGGGCGAGGACCGGGCCTCAAGCCCCGGGTATCGGGACGGCTTGAAAGTGTCCCGAGTGTACCTGTCCGGGACTACGGAGACACGGGTCATCGGAGTTCTGGCTAGGCCTTCCACGAAACGCCGGCCCGGGTGCGGATACGGAAATACGTCACCCAATCGGCTCCGCGCGTCACTTTGGTTAGCCGGATCAGTTCAGGCTCGGCCCGCCCCCGGAGCCGCGGGAACTGAACCCAGGATGGTCGTCCAGGTCCGACGCATCATCCTGATGCTGGCCGCGCAGGACGCAATGCCCGCACACTTTGCAAACCGGATGCCGGTTAGCGAATTTCGGGTGGGGGATATTGCACGTGGGGCTGTCAGGGCGCTCGCAACGGGGACACCCGTCACACTTTCGGTGTCCGGTTCCCTGCCCGGTCTGGGTTCGTGGGTCCAATACCGTGACCATGATCGACGCCTTCCCCTTGGGTTAAGGGCAATGGGTCCGCCGCACCGAATTGACCACCGGTGCGGCCGACTGCAGCCCATGGATTGCCGGTGTCCGGCCTATCAGTTCCAGATGGCGGCCACGCGGTAGGCCAGTTGGGTGTTTGACTCCCGTACGTCGACGATCTCCGCCGGAACGTTGCCCAGGATCCCCAACGCAATAATCCAGTTCAGGATCTCGTGATCACCGGAGTCCTGGATCTCCTCGGGGGTGAGTTCCGCCAGCTTGCTCCCCTTGCCGGAGCGCACCATTTCCAGGTAGCGGCGGTCGGTTTCGACATCGATCTCCCGGCATTGGAACTTGTGGGCCAGGAAACTGTGTGACCAACTGGAGGAAGCCACCACGGCGACCCGCTCGTCCCTGGTGTCCAGGAACCTGCGAATCCCCTGCCCCAATTGGTAGCACCGTTTGGGAGTGGGACGCGGTGGGTAGTCGGGTCCGGCCTCTTCGCCGTAGCAGTTGACGAACAGGGGCAGCAGCGGGAACCTGCCGTCCGGGTCCAGGAACACCAGCGGGTTGATGATGGCGTGGGCCAGTCCCCAGTCCCAACCCTTGAGGGCACTGGAGGAGGCCATGTCGAACCCGTCCCGGATCAGAAAGTTGCGCAGATCCTGGGAAAACTCCTTGGGGCACTGGAAAGTGAACTTGGTCTCCGGCTCAGCGTCCCACAGGTTGGTACGGGCCGCCCCGCGCTGGAAGGGGTAGCCGTCGACTTCAGCGCCGGTGTACAGGCAGAAGGGAGGCAGGTTGTCCTGCAGGAAGTTCTCCGCCTGGTCGTCGCCGATCACCATCACCACGTCGGGCTCCCACTCGTGGAGGCGGTCGCGCATGATCTTGAACGACTCAACAACCTTCTTCTGGTCGCTGATGTCCCGGCTCAGTCCGTTGTCATCGCCCAGCTCTTTGAGCAACTGGGCGGGAGCTTCGTAGCCCGGCACCCGGGCAAATACCCGCTCTCGGCCGGTGGCCCATACCTCGGGCGGCGTCAGGATGATGGGGCCGTGAGAACAGCCCAGACCCAGTAGTTCAGCCATTTTGTCCTCCTAACGACCCGGAGTCAGCGCAGGATTCGGGGGAGTTGTCGCGATTGTAGGGACACGCGTGGAGGACTGTCAATTTGTACGGTTGCCCCACGTGCAACCTATTTCGCTTGAATTGTCATTGCGAGCGGAGCGCGGCAATCTCGTCAGGGCAATGGAGGCGTTAGCGTGAACGAGATCGCCACGTCGCTGCGCTCCTCGCGATGACAAAATGCGCGGGAGCGGGGGATGGACGCACCATGGACGCAATGGTTCGCCCATGCGCAACTGTACCCACTCTGGGGCCAATTGCGTCGGGCCACCGAGCTTGCCGTCGCTTGCGCCGGATCCCCTATTCGGCGGTGATCAGGCCGGCCGCGAGCAGCGCATCGCGAAGGGCATCGCCCGAGATGGCGTGCTTCGCAGACCATCCGGTATCCGGCTGACCAGGCGTCCCGCGAGCCCACACGATAAGTACTCCCGCTTCCTCGTCCATGTCTTCCGGGACCGTGGATCGCTCGATTTGAGATCTGGCTACCATGGCCCATTCCTCGGTGGAGAACATGAGCCGATTATTGCTGGTGGGCGCCGGTTCTGGCATTGAGTATCTCCAGTTGCAAAATGGCGCAAGCCCGACTTCAGGCTTGGTCTCCAGCGTCCACGCGTGCCGGTACGTGCTGCGCCAGTTCCTGAATGGTCTCGGTGAAAGTGCGGTTACGGTCTCGCGTCTCGGGGAATTCTTCGCCGAGGGGAGTGCCGCCAATGAAACGGTACATCTCCGCGACCCCCTCGAACAGATGCGGCGTCATACCCAGTTCGTCAAAAGTATCGCGAATTTCCTCCATCTCGCTGACCCACCGGCGCGAACGCGGCGGAACCGTCGGTATGGTGCGCTCCATGCGCTGCAACACCGCCTGTTGGCCGGAACCGAATTCAGCTAATAGAGGTTCGGTAAGCCCCATGAGATCTGCCGCCATCAGGAGCTGGGTGTACAGCGCCCACGACCCCTTGGTCATGGCCGCATAGCACATCTTGATGCCCGAAGCCTGCCCCACCGCGCCGTCCAGCTTCAATACCGCCAGACCAAAGTCGTTCAGTTGCTCAAACTGCGCCGCGTGCTGGCCGGAGGCGTAGAAGTGCGGACTGTAACCGGGCCGCGGCGGGCCGCCGATTATGGACACGTCAACGAACCGTCCGCCGGCGTCGGTGATGATCGGCTCCAGATCCCGCGCCAACTGAGGAGAGATGGCGTTGCACTCCGCGAACAGGGTGTCGGAGCCCGTGGCGACCAGTGCGTCAGCGACCTGCTGGCACACTCCGGGCACCGCCCCGGACACGGTCATGGACAGTATCAGGTCCGACTGTTCGACCAACTCTTCCATCGTGGCAACGTCGCGTATTCCGGCTTTCTGGGACAGGGCGCGAGTCCGGTCGCTGCGGCCGGCGAGGCAGGTGATCACATCCAGTTCATTGTCCCGCAGGCGCTGTCCGACGGCATGCCCCATATCGCCAGGACTCAGAATGGCCACGGTGTTGATATTCATCAAAGCTATCTCTCGAAGGAAGTAATGAGCCCGCAAACTATAGCATGATGGCACGGTCTCCCCGCCGAGAACCGGTTGCGAACGATGCCTGAGACGGGGATACTGGGGCCGGAAACTACTAGATCGTAACTCGCCGGCAGCCGCTGGAGGTGAACATGGCGTTCGCGCATCCCGAGTACCTCGTATCCACCCATTGGCTGGCCGAGCATTTGGCCGACGCCGACGTCCGCGTTTTTGAAACGACCGTCTTCCTGCACCGGAGCGAGGGTGGTGTGCGCGCCGAGTCGGGACGAACAGAGTATGAGACCGGGCACATCCCCGGTTCCGGCTTCCTCGACCTGCAGGCAGACTTCTCCGATAACGACCAGCCCTACCGTTTCATGATGCCATCGGCATCAGCATTCGCGGAGGCCGCTGGGCGTCACGGCATATCGGAGGACTCGAAACTAGTACTGTACGACCGACTGGGTTCGCAGTGGGCGGCAAGGCTGTGGTGGATGTTCCGCTCGATGGGCTGCCACGGTGCGGTGGTGCTGGACGGTGGCCTGCGCCGTTGGACAGCTGAGGGTCGTCCGTCTTCGACCGAGCCGGCGACCTACGCCCCCGCGGTCTTCAATCCGACGGCCGACACGGCTCGCTTCGCCGATCTGGCCGAGGTGAAGGCGTTCATGGAGGACGGCGGTGGAAGTTGCCTGATCAATGCCCTGGGGCGGGATCAGCACTCGGGAGCCGATGGGGGTACGGGTTATGGCCGCGCCGGCCACATCCCCGGGGCGACCAACGTGCCGTCGGGGGAGTTGACCGATCCCGATACCGGCCTGTTCCGGCCGGCCGATGAACTGGCGTCCCTCTTCGCTGAAGCCGGCGCCGACCCGTCACAGCGCGTAGTCACCTATTGCGGAGGCGGCATTGCTGCGTCCAACGACGCCTTCGTGCTCGCCATGCTGGGCTATGAGAACGTTGCGGTCTACGATGCCTCCATGTCCGAGTACGCCGCCGACCCGTCGCTGCCGCTGGTGGCCGCGTAACCGCGGCCGACAGACTGGTCCGTTTACCGCCGGCGGAGCCCCGTTACCAATCACATCACGGATCCGGCCACCAAAAGGGGAGGTGAGCCATGACCCAGGCCAGCATGCTGAACGACACCCTGGAATTCGGGCTGTTCGACTGGATCGAATGGGACAAGTCCTCGCCCAGCGATATCTTCGAAAACCGGCTCCGGATGCTGGAGTACGCCGACCGCAACGGGTTCTACAGCTACCACCTGGCGGAGCACCACATCACGCCGCTGAGCGTGTCGCCTTCACCCGCGGTGTTCCTGGCGGCGGCGGCACAGCGCACAACCCGGCTGCGCCTGGGCCCGCTGGTCTTCCTGCTCCCCTTCTACAATCCGATCCGCCTTTACCACGAGATCTGCATGCTGGACAACCTCAGCAACGGCCGCCTGGATTTGGGCGTAGGGCGTGGTGTCTCGCCCGTCGAGGCCGAAGAGTTCGGGGTCGACCTGGAGATCAGCTGGGAAGTGTTCAACGAGCAGATGGACATGTTCACCAACGGTTTCACCACCGGAATGCTCAACTACCAGGGCAAGCACTACCACTACGAGGACATCGAGCTTTGGATCGCGCCCCACCAGAAGCCCTATCCGCCTTTGTGGTACGCCAGCAACAACATCGACACGGTTCCGTGGATGGCCCAGCACGGTTTCAACACCTGCACGGTTTTCGCCGACAACGCTGGCGTCAAGGCCCATTACGACCTGTACAAGCGAGTGTGGAACGCCGAGCGGATGTCCGACGGGCTCAACAGCCATGTGCCCGTTCCCAAGCTGGGACTGGTGCGTCACATGTACATCGCGGACACCGACGAAAAAGCCCGAGCGGAAGCCATAGCGGCGTACGGTACGTGGTTCCACAACATCGACTACCTCTGGGCCAAGAATGGACTCGACCGACTGGGCGCCATGCGCGATTTCGACGCGCTGGAAGCCAAGGACGTGATTATTGTCGGCACTGCGTCCACCGTGCGGGAACGCGTCCAGCGGGCCATCGACGAGACGGGCATCAATTACTTTTGCCCCATATTCGCTTGGGGCGACCTGACCCCGGACCAGGTCATGGGCTCCATGGAATTGTTCGTCGACCAGGTGATGCCGCATCTGCAGCCCAGCGGCTGATGGCCGGGACGCCTGCCAGCTACAGACGGGAGCACGATCATGTCCTCTAGCGCATCCTACGCTCCAGCGACCGCCGACGCGATCAGCAGGACCATAGAGGCCCTGGCAAAACGGAACGTCGAAGCCGTCCTGGTGGAAAGTCGAGAGGCGGCGTTGACGAAACTCCGCGAATGGGTGCCGGAGGGCTCTGAGGTCTACGTCAATACTTCCGAGACGCTGGACACCATCGGTTACACGGAATACATGCACGGCAACGATAGTTACGTAAACCTGCACGACCAGATGATGGCTCATGCCGATCCGGCGGCCCAGCGTGAGTTCCGGCGCAAGACCACCATCGCCGATTATTTCGTGGGCAGCGTCCAGGCCATCGCTGAGACCGGCGAGATTGTCGTTGCCAGCGGTTCCGGCAGCCAGATCGGGGCCTATGCCTACGGGGCCAAGCGCCTCATCCTGGTGGCTGGCACCCAGAAGATCTGCGCGACCCTGGCCGAAGCCGAGGCCCGCACCCGGGGCTTCACCCTGGAGCGGCACGACCGCTGGCTGGAGGGGCGCGGCGCAACTCCCACGCCCATCGGCAAGTACCTGATCATGGAGCACGAGCCGATGGTCGGCCGCATCTCCATGATCCTCATACCGGAAAGCCTGGGTTGGTAAACCGCACATAGACGAAACATCGCAAGGGGGAACAGTGATGCCAGAGAAACAACGCATGACAACCAGGCTCAAGGAGCTGTTCGAGCGACCGGAGATCTTCGTGCTGGCCGGCGGCATGAACGCCATGGGGGCCAAGATGGCCGAAGTGCTGGGGTTCGAGGCCTTCTACATGTCGGGCGGCAACACCTCGGCGCAGGTCATGGGCCTGACCGAGGGCGGCACCAGCATGCGCGACATGGTGGACAACGCCCGGAAAATCGTGAACACCATCGACATTCCGGCGTTCGTGGACATGGACACCGGCTACGGGGACGCTATCCAGGTCTACGAGACGGTTAAGGAGTACATCCGGGCCGGCATTGCGGGCACTCACCTTGAGGACCAGACCTACCCGCCCAAGTCGGGCCCTCGCCGCCGTTGCGTCTCCATTGAAGAGATGGTCGGCAAACTCCGGGCCGCCATGGACGCCAAGATGGAGTATGACCCCGACTTCGTGATCGTGGCCCGGTGCGACTACGCCGGCGTCCCGGGGGCGACGTTCGAGGATGTGATGGAGCGCTGCCTAGCCTACAAGAGCGAGACCAACGTGGACGTCGTGTGCCCCGCCGTCTCGTCCTGGGAGGACAACCAGGAAGCCATCCGGCGCATCCCCGGGCCGGTGCTGCCCCTGTTCACCCACGGCAGCCAGACCCACCCCACCCTGGAAGAGTTGCAGGAGGCCAGAGCCGCCGCGGCCTGGTATCCCGCCCTGACCACCATGGCAGGACTCCAGGCACAATGGGATTTCCTCAGCGATTTCCAGGACCGCGGCACCGCCGCCATCGACGACTTCCTGGCCCAGGCGGCCCAGAGCAAGTGGGGCATCGCCAGCAATGGGGGCATCCTGGGCGCGGACCGCATTCGGGCGATGGAGGACAAGTACCTGCCTGATCGACCTCTGTAAGCCCGCCATTGCCGGAAGCGATGTCAGCCAATATTGGAGATATCTCAATGAAATACGATCACATCGTTGTAGGCGGCGGCACGGCCGGATGCATCGTGGCGACGCGGCTTTCCGAGGACCCGGATCGTTCGGTGCTTCTGCTGGAGGCCGGCCCCGACTTCCCCGATTTCAACCAGTTGCCCGACATGCTCAAGCTGGGCTGGGGCACCGTGAACCTGGAGGCCCGGGCCGCCGGTTCGCCCTACAACTGGTCCTTCACCGGTAAAGCCACAGCGGAGCAGGCGGACCCGATGCCCGTGCCTCGCGGCAAGGTGCTGGGCGGCTCCAGCGCCATCAACGGCCAGACCTTCATTCGAGGAGCACCCGAAGACTTCGACACCTGGGAGTCATGGGGCAACGATGGCTGGGGCTACTTGGAATGCCTGCCGTACTTCCGCAAGCTCGAAAACGACGCGGACTTCCATGACGACTTCCACGGGACCGACGGACCGGTGCCGGTGCGGCACCACCAACGCGAGACCTGGCCGCCGTCCCAGGAAGCCTTTTTCCAGGCTGCCACGGCGGCGGGGTATCCCTTCCATCCCGACGTGAACAACCCGGAGGCCACGGGAGTAAGCCTTCGCGCCGAAAACAACATCGACGGCGTGCGCATGAGCATGGCCCTGTCCTATATCAGTTCGGTGCGCCACCGGCTGAACCTCACCATCCGGCCCAACGTCCAGGCCAACCGCTTGGTGCTGGAAGACACGCCTGAGGGGAAACGCGCCGTAGGTGTCGAGGTAGAGAGCGGCGACGATACTTTCGTCGTGGAGGGCAGCGAGATCATTCTCTGCGCTGGAGCCGTGGCCTCACCCCAACTGCTGATGCTGTCTGGCATCGGCCCGGCCGACCAGCTGGAAGCCCAGGGCATCCCCGTGGCTGTGGAATCGCCCGGGGTGGGCCAGAATATGCGCGACCACCCCAACGTGTCGGTGCGTTTCATGGTGAAGGAAGACGTTCCCCAGGACCCCAACGGCATGAGGGCCCTGCGACTGCGGTTCACTGCCTCCGGTTCGGAAACGCCCAACGACATGATACTTTCGCCGGCGTCGCTGAACACCGTGGTTCGAGACGACAACCCGGCGCATACGGTCAACTGCGGCCTGTACCTGGCAGCCGGCAAGGGCGAGCTCAGGCTGGAGTCCGCGGACCCGCACACGGCGCCCAGCATGGACTATCGCTATCTGGAGGAGGACTGGGACCGGGAACGGCTGCGGGAGGCGGTCCGACTGTGCGTGTCGCTGCTGCAACACGACGCCTACGACGGCATCATTGACGAGATCACCGCGCCCACCCCCGCGGACCTAGAGAGCGACGAGACCCTGGACCTGTGGCTGCGCCGCAACATCAGCACCTCCTACCACATCTCCGGCACCTGCAAGATGGGACCGGCGGATGATCCCATGGCGGTGGTCGACACTCGGCTGCGCGTGCGCGGTGTATCCAACCTCCGGGTTGCCGACGCGTCGATCATGCCCGATGTGGTCCGCGCCAACACCAACGTCACCACGATGATGATCGCCGAGCGCGTCTCCGATTTCATCAAGGCGGGGGAGTGATCGCGGCCACCAGGTCCTCGTTTGACCCGATGATGTAGCTGCCCAGGCAGGGCGCGAATAGGCAGCGATACTCTTTCGCCAGGGCGTCGATGTCACAACCGTCTTCGGCCAGCACCTCTACCTCGAGGAGCTGGCCCACCCCTGCCACCCGGTCCAGGTTGAAGACGACGTTATCCTTGCGCCACAGTTCCCGCCGCTTGCGGACCACGGCCCTGGTGCCGAGGGCAGCGTCAAGCATTTCGCCAATTCGAGGATCATCGGCTTCCGCCAACTGGTATCGGCTGGTGCGAGCGCCGGCTTCATGGCGGTCCCAGTAATAGATCAGCGTCCTTTTACCCTTCTCCGCACGGAGTTTCAGGCGGCGCGTTCCTCCGGCCTCGTCCGCAGGCGGGATCCGGTAATAGTGGTCAACCTGCTCCTTGACCTCAACGAACTCGGCTGATTGCTCGCGCAGGATCACCCGAACCGGTGCGAAATCGGGGCAATAGGCTTTGATTTCGCGATTGAGTCGGAACTCCATGCGCTTCCTCCGGCGCTCCGGCCCGCGGCAGAGTCTTCCGATTAGCCCTTTTGTCATTGCGAGCGCAGCGCGGCAATCTCGCTGGGCCGGGCTGGTGGATACCCTGACGAGATTACCGCGTCGCTATCGCTCCTCGCAATGACAACCGCAAGGCCACGGATCCTAAAGGGGCAGGTACACCGCCTGGCCCGTCATGGCGCTGCGGCCCACGGCCTCGGTCCACTCCATGTAATGCACGCCGGTCTCAAAGGCCACCATGTCGACGACTTCGGTGCCGCGGATGGCGTTGGTGAACTGCTCCTCAACCCGGTACCTGGCCTGCGTCTCCGGCGGGTTCGGCACCTCGAACAGTTCCGAGTCTCCCCGCTTGCCGGCCCAGACCCGGCGCTGGGAGTCCACGTGGATGGTCCCCTCGGTGCCGAACATCCAGATCTGGCTGCCCCGGTTTAGCCCGGAGGTGGCGCTCATCTGCATGTGCACCTGCGCGCCGTTGGCCAGTTCGTAGAGTATGTCGATGTGATCGGGGATGGTCACCGAAGTGAAATGCCCGCTGTCATCCCGCCGGTAGGGCACGTGAACCTTGCCCATCGCCATCACCCGGGTTCCCCGCCCCAGCCACCGCATCATGGACTCGTAGGACGCGCCGATGTTCAGGGTGTTGTAGCCGCTGCGGGCCCGGTCCTGTCGCCAGTGCAGCGGATTGTCGAAGTCGGCGAAGTTGTTCTGCAAGGACGTGAAATCAACCGACAGCAATCCGCCCAGGTGGCCGTCGTCGATCAACCGCTTGATGACGTTGTCGATGGTGTAACTGGTGGATGTGGGCGTGAGCTGACACACCAGGTGCGGGTACGCACGGGAGGCGGCCAGCATGTCCCGGGCCTCCGCGGCGTCGTTGGCCATCCGCGCTTCGGTGAGCACGTGCTTGCCGGCCTCCAGGGCGGCCAGGGTCATGGTGCGGTGCATGTACGGCCAGGTGCCGATGCACACGGCGTTGACCTCATCGTCCTCCAGCACTTCACGCCAGTGGCCATAAACCTTGGGAATGTTGAACTGGTCCGCCACCACCCGGCCCGACTGGACGGTTCGGTTGGCCACGGCCACCAACTCGCAATCATCCACCCCCTGAAAGCCGGGAATGTGCCGGTTGCGCACGTTCCCGCCCGCGCCAATCAATCCCACCCGGATCGGTACCTCAGCCATCATTTGCCTCCTTGGTAATCGTTGGCGCCAGCCAGCAGGTAACCAAACTCCCTGTCCCAACGGCGCGGAATTCCCGTTCGCATTGCGGGCTGTATAATACGCCCGAAATTGGTCTGGAGCAGTGCAACATGGCAAATCTGACCAACACGCAGCGGATCGGCGCGCTGGTTCCCGCCACCAATCCGGTGGTCGAACCCGACTTCTACCGGGTGGTGCCGCCTGAAATCACGGTGCATTTCGAGCGCATGTGGAACGGCGCATGGGGCAGTCAGCCGGACCCGTCCACCGAATCGGGTCATCGATTGAGCATGACCAGCGCCGAAGCCAACGAAATCGATTGGGCTCTATTCGGGTTTGACGTTGGCAAGATGAACGAGGACGTGGCTCGGGGGGCCAGCGCGCTGTCCAACATCGGGCCTGACGTTCTCGTCTACGCGTGCACCTCCGGCACCTGGCACAAGGGTTACATGGCCTACGATGAAATGATGGCGAAAATCATGCAGGACGCCAGCGGCATCCAGTCGGTGACCGCGGTGGGCTCGTGCATCGCCGCCATGCGTCACATGGGCAGCCGCAAGCTGAGCATCGCCGGCCCGTACCGCAACTACCACCTCCGCAACCGCCTGAAGCCCCTCATGGAAGAGGCCGGGTTTGAGGTCCTCAGCGCCGACGGCGAACCGTGGATGCAGGACTCCATGAACCCCCGGGAAATTGACATGGACCCGCCCCACGCCATCATCGACTTCGTGCTGACGGTGGCTGAAGATGACGCCGACACCATCTTCTTGCCCGGTACTGCCTGGCGCGCCCTGGACACTGCTGAAGAATTGGAGCAAAGGACGGGCAAGACCGTCGTCACCGTCAACCAGGCTTCCATTTGGATGGCCCTCCGACGGCTCGGTTGGAAGAAGCCCATAGACGGTTTCGGCAGCCTGCTGAGGAACCTGGAGTAAAGGAACGTTAGATACAACGTACTGCGAGGTTTCACATGGTAACCAGCAAACAGGCGACAACGTATGAAGTAGACATCGAAGACGTGGAATATCTCCGCCACGGCGATACTCCCATCCTGGCGCGACTGTTCCGGCCGCGCGGCACCGGTCCCTTCCCCATCATGGTTGAGATCCACGGTGGCGCATGGGTGCGGGGAGACCGACTGAACGGGAACCTCGCCAACGAGGCCCTGGCCCGTAACGGCGTGATCGTCGCCGCCCTGGACTTCCGGGTCCCGCCGGTGGCCTCCTATCCTGCTTCCTTTGCCGACATCCACTACGGGATCCGCTGGTGCAAGAGCCAGGCCGAGTCGTGGAACGGCATCCCCGGCAGGGTCGGCGCGATGGGCACCTCCAGCGGCGCGCATCAGGCCATGCTGCTGGGCATGCGCCCGAACGATCCGCGCTACGCCGCCCTCCCTTTCTCCAACGGGGCCTCGGCCCTCGACGGCACTCTGGGCTGCGTCATCATGGTCTCCCCCGTAATCGACCCGCTGGGGCGGTACCGGTACGCCAAGGGTCTGCGGGATGACGTGACGCCGCCTCCCGGGATGGCGGAGCGGGTCGGGCCCAATCACGACGCTTACTGGGTGACCGAGGAAGCCATGGCCGAGGCGGCGCCGTCCCGCGCGCTGGCGGCCGGTGAGCGCATGGAACTGCCGCCCACGCTGTGCCTGGCGCGCTCCTATGAGGAAGCCCATCCCCGCCCGGACCTGGACGAGTTTATCGCTCAGTACCGCGAGGCCGGCGGGAACATTGACGTGAAGATTTTCGAGGGCGAAGGCGAGCGTCTGCTGGAGAACCCCACCACCCAGGTGGCGAAGGAGGCTCTGGATCGGATGACCGCGTTCATCCGTCAGCACCTGGGCTAGCGCTGCGCAGTCTCGGAATCACAATCAACCATCGCGAGGCCCGGGTCATGATCCGGGCCTCGCATCGTTTTTTGCCCAACTCGCAACACCCCGATGCTATACTTCCGCCAACGACGTGGACTTGGCTAATTTTCTACATGATCGTGCGCTAGGGTCACGAAAAGGAGGTGGATTATGTCTCGAGTTACGATGATTCAACACATCAACATCCAGATCAGCGACAAAGACCGGAGCCGGGACTGGTACGAGAAGGTGCTTGGCGCCGAGTTCCTAGATCGCGGCCCGGAGTTAAACCAGCGCCAGTTGCAACTGCGCATCGGCAACGGCGAAATCCACAGCACCTTCACTCCCAGCCCCAACCCGTCGGGCCACTTCGCCGTGGAAATCCACGACTGGGACGAGATGATCGCCAACCTGGACGCCTTGGGCGTGGAATACACTCCGCCATCGGTCCGAGCGTATGCCGACGTCCATTCCACCTATATCAACGATCCTGACGGAAACATGATCGAGTTAGTGCAGCATCCGATGGGTCTGCGGGATTCCAAGGGGAACGCGGTGGCAATCGCGCATGACCCTGACGGGATGGTGTGGGCGCGGCACCCTGGGTTTGGGCCGGCTACGGGGTAACGCGGGCGCATTTCGTGATCTGAACATTTCGTCCGGGAGGAAACAACCATGGCTTACTACATGTATGTCGCCGTCCAGGGAGACAACAAGATCTCGGTCTTTACCATCGACCCCGATACCGGCGGTATGACCCTGCAAACTGACGTGGCCGTGGACGGCGGCCCGTTCACCATGGCGATCAGCCCCGACCGCCGGTTCCTTTATGTCGGGTGCCGAGAGATCACCCAGCTGGTGAGTTTTGAGATCGACCAGTCCAGTGGAGGCCTGACGCAGAACGGGTCAGTGCCGCTGGACGCGTGGCCCGTATACGTGGCCACCGACCGGCGGGGCCGGTTCGTCCTGTCGTCCTACTACCAGGGCGCGCGCGTCGCGGTGCATCCCATCGGCGACGACGGCTCTGTGGGCGGTGATCCCGTCGAATGGCTGGAAACAGCCACCGGCGCCCACGCCATGCAGACCGACCCGACCAACGCCTACGCTTTTGTGCCGCACATCGCTGGAAACGGCCCCAACTCGATCTGGCAGTTCCGCTTCGACGAGAACACCGGCCACATCACGCCGAATTCGCCAGCCACCGTCGACCCCGAGGAGTTCCTGGGTCCGCGTCACTTCTGCTTCCACCCCTCGCTGGACGTGCTCTACTTCTCCAACGAGCAGGGATGCAGCGTCAGCGCCTACAATCTGGACACCTCTGCGGGCACCTTGTCGCTGTTCCAGACCGTCACCACCCTGCCGCCGGAAGGCTTCAGCGAGCGGAACACGTGCTCCCAGATCCAGATCACGTCCTCGGGCAGGTTCCTGTACGCGCCCAACCGGGGCCACGACAGCATCGCCTGCTACACCGTGGACGCGGCTACCGGCGCGCTGTCGTCCAACGGCATCGTGCAGTCGGAGCCGCGGCCCAACGCCCTGTGCCTCGACCTTCAGGACAAGTTCGTCTACTCGGCGGGACAGGACTCCGGGCAAATGGCCATCTTCGGCGTCGATGGGGATTCGGGCGAACTGTCTAGAGTAGGGACGCATCCGCTGGGCGAAGGGCCGGGCTGGATTTCCATCACCGAGTTGCCGGGTTAGCGCACCGACGAAACATCGGATGTGAGGAGGTTTTCGAGATGAGCAAGAATTACAACATCTGCGTGGGCGCGACCGGTTTCGGCGGCGGCGTTTGGCACAGCCCCGACGGAGGGGAAAGCTGGACCCGCATCCGTGACCCGTTCCCGCTGGGCAGCCAGGTGCGGGCCATGGCCGTGTATCCGGACAACCCCAGCCGCATCCTGGCCGGCGCGGACAACGGCATCTACCGCAGCGAGGACAAGGGAGCGTCGTGGGAAAAACTCTGGTCGCCCATGGACGGCGTGCCCATCTGGTCCATCGCCATCGACCCGGAGGACACGGACACGATTTTCGTCGGCATCAAGCCGGCGGCACTCTTCCGGTCACGCGACGGCGGCGACAGTTGGACCAAGCTGTCCGTCCAGATGGCACAGGAGTGCCACATCGGGCCGCCCATGGTGACCATGCTGATGGTGGACCCCAAGGATCACCGCACGGTCTGGGCGGGCGTTGAGGTCGACGGCGTTTACCGCAGCCTGGACAGTGGCGACACCTGGACCCACGTCGAGGGCGGCGTCCACCCGGACATTCACGGCATGGCCATCGGCCTGGGCGAACCCAATCGGGTGCTGGCCAGTACTCCCCGGGAAATCTACGCGACCACGGACATGGGCGAAAGCTGGCAATCGGTGGTGACCACCGACCAGTTCGTCCTGCCCTACAGCCGCGGCATCGCCGTCAAACCCGACAACCCCAGCGTCATCTTCGCCGGTGTCGGAGACACGGCTATCGGTGGGGCGGGCGCAATCCAGCGCTCGACGGATGCGGGCCAGACCTGGGAGCGGCGGCCGTTGCCGGTGGAGCCCAATTCCAACATCTGGCAATTTGCCACCCATCCGGCCGACCCCGATTTTGTGGTGGCGTCCAGCCTCATGGGCGAGCTGTACTCCAGCGACGACGCCGGAGACTCGTGGGTCAAGGTGAACCGCGAGTTCACCGAGGTGGGCGCCGTGGTGTGGGTGCCCAACTGACCCTTTAGTCAGAGTCAGGATTTGCCGAATCTATGGATTGGCAGGATTGAGAGTGCTCTGCCTGGAACAGCCTCAATCCTGTCAATCCTAAAATCCTGGTCATCCTGATTCCGACGATCTCCGAACGAAGTATTGCGTTAGAATGCGCCAGTGGCCGACGCACTCGCTGGCGCGGCAAGGAACGCTACATGACCACACCCCCAGTTCCGCAACCCAACTTCTTCGCCCAGAGGGCGCATCGGTTTCTTGCGGCACTGGTGTTCCGGGACTTTCGCTTTCTCGCCCTGTCCACGCTGTGCAGCAGCAGCGGCGCATGGGCCCTGATCGTGGCCCGGGGCGCGTGGGTGTACAGCATCCCGGAGTTGCAGGGCACGCAGGGACTGTGGGTTGGCTTAATCACCTTCGCCGCCATGTCGCCGCGGTTCTTTGCCACGCCGTTCATCGGCTATTTAGCTGACAAGATGACCCGCAAAACACTGCTGCAGCGGGTATACATCCTCCAGATTGTGCAGGCGTCCGTGATGGCCCTGTTGGTGATGTCCGGTGTGACCAATCCCTGGTACGTGGTCCTGCTGGCAGTGATTAACGGGACGCTGCGCTCGACGCAGATGACCGCCTCCCAGTCGTTGACACCCAACCTGGTGGACCGGGACCGCCTGCCCAACGCCGTCGCTCTCAACCAGGCCATGCAGCAGGGGTCGCGTGCCGTGGGGCCCGCAATCCTGCTGGCGATTTCGGCGACGGTTGGCAGCAGCGCCATTTTCGGGTCCGGCGGTTTTTCATTCTCGCTCCAGAACCTGGTGCTGACCCTGGGCTCCTCGGCGATTGTGTTCTGGGCTTGCGCGGCTTTTTACCTGGTGGCACTGGCATCGGCGCTGAACATCCGGTTGGCGTCGTCGGGCGTCATCGACCGGCGCCGTGGATTCTGGGCCAACGTCGCCGCAGGGTTCGCCTATATCTACAGCACGCCTCTGGTCTTCGGCATCCTCATGATCGCTTTGGCCCACTGCGTGCTGGTGATGTCGTTCGAGTCCATGCTGCCGCCGCTGGCGTTGGAGAAACTATCGCCCGACGGCATCACGTTCAACGAGAACGACGTCTACGCGTTGATGGCCGCACTCGGCGTCGGCTCCCTGTTCTCCTCGCTGTTCGTCGGCGGCATCGTTAATCACATGACGCGCGGGAGGGTGTTCCTGCTGCTGGGATTCACCAGCAGCCTGACTCCCATCGGAATGGGGTTGTCTTCGCAGACCGGCATTTCGGTTATCGCCGCAGTAATGATGGGACTGGGCACTTCCGGGTTCATGACCATCACCCACACCATCATCCAGTCGGTGGTTCCGGACGAGATCCGGGGACGGGTGTCCTCGGCGTATTCGATGCACATCGGCGGGAGCATGGCCTTTGCCAACCTGCTGTACGGTCGACTGGCCGACTTCTGGAACGCGGGCAACGTAATGGCCGTGGCGGGAGCTGCTTTCACCCTGGTGGTGCTGGGTACGGTCATCGCCAGCGGTTTCTGGCGAGACATCTATTTCCGGGGTACGGCCCGCCCGGTGGCGGCCGCTGCCGGGGCTGGCGGCGGGAACGACTGACCATCAGCCCAAATCAAGGGTTAGGAGCCAATCAACGGTCCGGGCCGGTTAACCCGCCGCGCGGCTACCCGGCTGGCGTCGAAGCGAGTTGGCGGCCCGTCGCCCGTCCGAGGCCGAACCACAGCGTAACCAACAGGCACAGCCCGGCGGCGATGCCAATGGCGGTGGACCAGCCCACCCAGCCGGCAGCGGCGGCCAGCGGCAGCGCGCCCAGGTTATGGAACCCCGGCGTGAAGTGGAGCACTCCCATGACCCGCCCGCGTATCTCTCCGGGCGCCGACAACTGCAGGATGGTGGTGGCCAGGGGCCAGACGGTTCCCAGGCTCAAAACGCCCACCAGCAGGAACAGCGACCACGACACCCAGAACCAGTTCGACCACGCGAACAGCGTCAGGCAGGCGCAGAAAGACACCAGGCAGACCAACAGCCAGCGATACAGCCACGCCCGGTGCATGAAGGTGATGAGGAGGTTCCCCGCCAGCGAACCGACTCCGGAAGCCAGCAGCAACAGACCGGCTCCCGAAGCTTCGGTGCCCAGGTGTTCTTTGGCGAAAGGCGGGATCACCGCCAGATGGCTCATGCCGAAGCCGCCCCACGCGCAGGCCAGTACGAGAACGGTTAGCAGCACCGGCGAACGCCAGATCTGGACCATTCCGTCGGTGAAGTTCCGCAGTATTGGCTGGGTTGACGGTCTCGATTCTCGCGGTTCGGGACGGATTCGTGACACGCACACCACGCTGATCACGTAGCACGCAACGTTTGCCAGCAGGGCGGCGCTGATGCTCCAGTGGTCGATGATCGCCCCCACCAGCGGCGGACCCACGATCCTGCCGATATGCACCGCGGCGTTGAAGTGAGCCACTGCGTCCAGCAGCGTGCGCTGGTCCACCAGATCGGCAACCATTGCCACCCGCGCCGGCTGGTTCAGCGCCTGCAACGAGCCCAGCAAAGCAGCGGCTACGTAGACGTGCCAGACTGCTATGACGCCCGCCAGCGACAGCGCCGCCAGCGCTGACATCGACGCTCCCACCGCCAACTGGATGGTTATCAGCAATTTCTTGCGGTCTACGCGGTCCGCGATTACGCCGCCGACCATGAGCAGGCCGACGTTGGGCAAGCCGTAGAGGAAGAGCACCAAACCCACCTGGGTGCTCGATCCGCTGACTTCCAGCACCAGCCAGCTCAGCACGAGCATTTGGGCTCCCTGGGAGAGCGCCTGCGTGGCGGAACCCGTCCAATACCATCGGAAGTTGTGCGAGCGCCAGGGACTCAGTATCCGCACCGCGTAGGACGCGGCGCGGCCCCGGGCTTCTAGCACGGAACAGCCTCGACGGCGCCTAACGCCAAGGCCAGAGGTGTCGACCTCTGTCCGATTAGCAGTGCCGGCAATGGAGTGCGCGATTGACTGGCCACGGGGCGATTGTAATCCATTCCATCGCAGGATGACCGCGTGGGGTATTGCGGATATTCGGGTCAGGCTGGACCTCAATCATCGCTCCGGGCGCAGGCGCCAATTCCAGCGGTTTCGCGTCGTTGCCATTTGTGCGTATTCGCATCGGCGATATTCGAGCCACGGGTTTGAACCCGTACATTCCCGTATATGTTTTCGCAATAGAAAACATTGACGAATTGAGCCATTCAGGCTAGCATGGCGCGCAAATTAACGATTTGCTGCCAACCGCCGTTGCGCGCCCACCAAAACGGCCGTTCCGGCGTGCTCGGAAGCCAGTCCCGGTAGGAAAACCAACCGCCGGGTAGTTGGCAGTGGCTCGGTCGAAAAACGCGAAATCAGGAGGTAACAGGATGGCAGAAAAAGACATCGCTTTGATGGCGCACCTCATGCGCCGCGCCGGGTTTGGTGCAACGTATGAGGAGCTGGAGGCACGCGCCGAGAAAGGCTACGAGGCCACGGTCGAGGAGTTGCTCAACCCGGAGAGCCAGCCGGCGATCCAGGACGACATCCTGATGCGTTATCAGCCGCAGTGGGTCTCGAAGGCGGGCCTCGAGGGCCAGCAGGAAGAGTGGACCTACCGGATGATCAACACCAAGCGGCCGCTTGAAGAAAAGATCGCCCTGTTCTGGCACCATATCTTCTGCACGGGCCACGCCAAGTGCGAGTACCCCAAGCAGCAGAATATCGAGCTCGACATGTTCCGCACCCTCGGGTTCGGCAACTTCGAGGAACTGCTCATGGGCCTGTCCATGGACCCGGCCATGGTGTTCTACCTGGACAACTGCATGAGCCACAAGGACGCCATCAACGAGAACTGGGGCCGCGAGCTGCTGGAACTGTTCTCCCTGGGCGTCGGCATGGACGGTGACGCGAACTACTCCGAGGACGACGTCAAGGAAGCGGCGCGCGCATTCACCGGCTGGACGGTAACGAACTCGATCCCGCGCTATCCGTACGGCAAGTACGAGGCCGCATTCATCTACGATCCGTCCGACCACGACTACACCGCAAAGACCTTCCTGGGCGAGACCGGAAACTGGAACGGCGAGGACATCGTGCGCATCGTCGCCCGGCAGCCGGCCGCGGCTCGGTTCGTCGCCCGTCATATGTACAATTTCTTCGTCGCTGACGAGCCGCAGGTTCCCGCCTGGCAGAACACTCCGCCGCGTGACCCGGAAGCGATCAAGATGCTCGAGCACGAGTACTTCCGCTCCGGCTACGACATCCGGTCGATGCTGCGCGTGCTGTTCAACTCGGACTTCTTCAAGAATGCCCGGTTCGAGAAGGTGAAGAGCCCCACCGAGACCGTGGTCAGCACCATGCGCCTGGTCGGCGATTTCGACATGCCCAGGCCCGGCCTGAACGCCATGACCCTGACCATCCGGTACATGGGCCAGGACTTGCTCAACCCGCCCACCGTGGAGGGCTGGCACACCGGCCGCGAGTGGATCGACAGCGGCACCCTGGTCGAGCGGATCAACTTCACCGCCGACGCCGTGGGCGACACTTCCCACCGCGGAGTCCAAGCGATCATCAATCGGTTGGGATCCCAGGGCGACACCATTTCGTCCGCGCAACTGGTGGACGGCTGCCTGCAACTGCTCGGCCACTACGAGTTGGCCGATGTCACCCGCAACGAGTTGGTTGCGCTGGCTGACAGCGAAGGCGAGCTGCGGACCGGCACCGACGAGTTCGGGCAGCGCGTCGGTCAGATGCTGCAGTCCATCGTGGCGACCACCGAGTACCTGTTCGAGTAACCAAAAAGGGGGAATGATATGACATCCACCAAGAAAGATCCGGTGCTGGTGGTCCTCCAGTTGTCGGGGGGTAACGACGGCCTGAACACCATCGTTCCTTACGGCGACCCACTGTATCTGGACAACCGGCCCAACGTGCGGATACCTGTCGACCAGGTTCTGCCGATCAACGATCGCATCGGCTTCAACCCGGCCATGGCGCCCATGAAGCGGCTGTACGACGAGGGCAAGGTCGCCATCATCCAGGGCGTCGGCTACCCGAATCCCAGCCGTTCCCACTTCCGCTCCATGGACATCTGGCACACCTGTGAGCCGGACAAGGTCGGAGACGAGGGCTGGCTGGGCCGCGCCGTGCGCGACCTGGACCCTGAAAAGTCAAACGTGCTGACCGGCGTCAACTTCGGCCGCGGTCTCCCGCGCTCGCTGGTGGCCCCGGGAGTACCCGTCGCCTCCGTGGGCAACCTGGAGACCTACGGCGTCCTCACCGGCATCGAGCTCGAAGAGCAGCGGACCAAGGCCCTGGACGTGTTTTCGCGCGTGTATTCGCCCATGCTGGGTCAGGGCCCGGTGCTGGACTACTTTGCCCAGACCGGCCTGGACGCTCTCGAAGGCGCCGACATCCTGAGCACCGCTCCCGCCATGTACTCCTCGTCCGTTGAGTACGGCAACGACACCGTGGCCCAGTACATGCGCAACATCGCGCAGACGCACCTGGCCGGCTTCGGTACCCGGGTGCTCTACACCACCGCGCCGTACAACAGCTTCGACACCCACGCCGGGGAGTTGGCCAACCACACTCGCCTGTGGACGGAGACGTCCCACGCGGTTGCCGACTTCTACGACGACCTCAAGGAGCACAACGCTGGCGACAACGTCGTCCTCCTGGTCTTCACCGAGTTCGGCCGCCGCGTCCACGACAACGGCTCCGGCACCGACCACGGTTCCGGCGGTGTGGCCTTCGTCGTTGGCGAGCAGGTCAAGGGCGGGCTCTACGGCGAGTACCCGTCGCTGGAGGAGAACAAGCTCCTTGAAGGCGACCTCCACTTCAACAACGACTTCCGCGGCCTGTACTCCACGCTGCTGGAGAAGTGGATGGGTTTGGATGCCCAGCCCATCGTGAACGGCTCCTTCGAGCAGATGGACATCGTATAGCCGGCGCAGGGAGGCGATTATGGTTACAGCTCAAAGGTATTCCCAGGTCCAGCTGCAGTACAGCCACACCATCGGTCGTGGCGAGCAGTTCGGCCCGGGTTTCACGTATCCAATTCACATGGCTCGAGGCGAAGACGACCTGATGTACGTGCTCTGCCGGTCTTCCGAATACCGGCCCGAGGGCACCCGCGTCACGGTTTGCACCGTCGATGAGGAGTACGTCAACGCCTTCGCGCGCGGCGTGCCTCAGCAGGGGCCCCACGAGTACAACTTCGAGGACGGCTCGCTGGTCTGGCCGGTCAACGTGGCCATCGCCAGCGACGGGACCGTCTATGTCTCCGACGAGTGGCTCCACCGGATCTCCAAGTTCACCCGCGATGGCGAGTACATCGGCAAGTGGCAGGAGAACATCGGCAGCGGCGACGGTCAGCTTGACCGGCCCTCCGGGTTGGCCATCGACGCCGACGACAACGTCTGGGTCGTCGACGGCAACAACCACCGGGTGCAGAAGTTCACGCCCGACGGACAGTTCTTGATGAAGTTCGGGAGCCAAGGCTCCGGCGACGGCGAATTGGACCAGCCCTGGGGCATCGACATCGACAGCCAGGGCAACATCTACATCGCCGACTGGCGCAACGACCGCATCCAGAAGTTCAGCCCGTCCGGCGACTTCCTGATGAAGTTCGGCTCCTCGGGATCCGGCGAAGGCGAGTTCAATCGCCCGGCCGACGTGGCCGTTGACAAGGACGGCATCATCTACGTTGCCGACTGGTTGAACGACCGGCTGCAATACTTCGATCCGGATGGCAACTTCTGCGGGTTGCAGACCGGAGAAGCCACCGTCTCCAAGTGGGGCAAGGACAAGCTGGACGCCAACCCCGAGATGTGGGGCGAGCGCGACCGGGCTCCTGGCCTCGAGCGCGAGCGGGACTTCTGGGCGCCCACCGGCGTCGCAGTGGACGAGCACAACCGCGTGTTCGTCTGCGAGGGCCCGCGCAACCGCATCCAGGTGTTCCAGAAGCAGGGCCTCATGTTCATGGGACCGCGTCTGTAAAGCCTGCGCGCACCGGACAGCGCTGGGGCCTCCGCTCCGGCCGGGCCGCTACCGGGTGCACCGGAGGTCCGGCTCTGGACGGAGGCCCCGTCGCGTGATAATAGGTTTGACTAGCGATCACCTGATTCCAGGAGGCGGCTTGAGCCATGCCCATCACCGTAGCCCATATCCCCAACCTGGAGTGCGAAGCCTTCTACTTTGACATGGAACGCCGGGGCATCATCCTGGCCGACATGGAACCCAACGAAGTTGCGGGCGCCCTGGAACGTGGCGAAGTGGCCGCCGGGCCGGTGTCCTTGCTGGACATCGAGCGGTTGTCGAGCCTAGCATCAGCGATCTCCGGCTTCTGCGTAGCATCGGTGACCAGGGCCCCATCGTGTGTTCTCCTGTCCAACGCTCCGGTGAAGGAGCTGAGCGGCCTCCCCATCGCTGTGAACGATCCCGATCCGACGTGTCTGCAACTGCTCCGATTGCTTCTGAGCCAGAAGCACGGCGTCAGCGGCACCACGTTCGTCGGACGGGAGGAGGAGCACGAAGCGATCTTCCTCACCGGCAACCAGGGACTGCGGGGTCGCCGGGCGGTGCGCGGATACTCGGAGCGATACGACCTGGGGGAGGAGTGGGCCGAATGGACCGGCCTGCCCTTCGTGTTCAGCAAATGGCTCGCCCGCAGCGACATGGAAAGGCAGGACTTCGTTGTCGTGCAGGATGCGCTGTTCGTCGGCCAGGAAGACTGGATGAACAACCTCTACAAGTCCACTGGACCACGCAACGACCTGCTGATGCTGCCACGCGAGGTGCTCGAATACGTGCAGAACATGCGATTTTTCATGGGTGTGCCTGAAGAAAAGGCCATCGAACTGTTCCAGGACAAGCTGGCCCTGCTCGGCCCCGCCGACTAGCCGTCCGCGCTTTTCGGCTGAAGACAACGGCACCGCGTCGGCGGAATACAGCGTTACGCCGTCGACTGCGTTCCGAATCATATCCACTCGCGGAGGTTGATGATGGTACTCGTTGGACAGGAACTCGAAACCGGCACGATCCAGTACACCAGCCGCGACGGCACAACCGTAGACGCCTTCTACAGTCGCCCGGCCGGCGCCGGATCATATCCCGGCGTCATCGTCACCATGGAAGGCATGGGCCTGATGGACCATCACAAGGACATTGCGGTGCGTTTCGCCGGACAAGGCTTTCTGGCAATCGCCCCGGACCTCTACACTCGGGAGGGAACGCCCGAGCCGGAAAACGTGCTGGCCACGCTTTTCGCCTCTCCTGACGCCCGCGCCATGGACGACCTGGAAGGGGCCGCCCTGTTCCTCAAATCGCAGGCCGACTGCAACGGCAGGGTGGGCATCATCGGCTTTTGCTCCGGCGGACGTTACACCTTGATGATGGCCTGCACCAGCAGCAACATCGACGCGGCGGTGGACTCGGCCGGGGGACACATCGTTCACGAACCCACTGAGTTGCGGCCGGTTCAGCCCATGGACATGCTGCCCGATCTGGCCTGTCCCCTGCTGGCGCTATTCGGCGTGGAAGACGAGAACCCCACCGCGGAACAGGCCGAACAGATGAAGGCGCTGTTGAACCAGCACGGCAAGGTCTACGAGTGGGTTATGTACAACAACGCCGGCCACGCCTTCTTCGCCGACTACCGGCCCAGCTACCGCGCCGCGCCCGCGCAGGATATGTGGCACCGGGTGCTCCTGTTCTACGACCGGCATTTGAAGCAGTAGCCGTCGAAGCTCACGCACTCACCTCGGCGCCTGCTCGGGAGGTAAACGGATGGGCCAATCTCACGGCGCCGACGGCATCGCCTGGCGCGACTGGAACGAGGAAGCATTCCAGGCTTCACGATCCGAAGACAAGCCGGTGCTGCTCACCCTGGGAGCCACCTGGTGCCACTGGTGCCACGTGATGGACGAGACCGCTTATTCCGACCCGCGGGTGATCGAGTTGATCAACTCCCGCTTCATCCCGGTGCGGGTCGACATCGACCAGCGGCCGGACATCTCGCTGCGGTACAACCAGGGCACCTATCCCTCAGTGGCCTTTCTGACGCCGGAAGGAGAGTTCCTGGCCGGACTACCCTACACCCCGGCCGACGAGATGGCCGCCGTGCTGGAGCAGATATCCAGCGGCGAGATTGTCAAGGAAGCATCCAGACCTGCCACCACAGCCGCGCCGACCGACCACGGAAACACCGCTTCCGTGAAATCCGTTCACGAACGGCTGCAGGATCTGTACGACGAAGAATTCGGAGGATTTGGCGCAGAACCCAAGCAGCCACCGTGGGAGGCGCTGGAATTCCTTGCCGCCCGCCACGGCCTCACCGGCGATCGCGCCATGTTGGGAATGGTTGAAACCACTCTCCGTGGCATGTGGCACGGCATCTACGACCGCAAGGATCACGGGTTCTTCCGATATGCGGTGAGCCGCGACTGGAAGGTGCCGCACTACGAGAAGATGCTGGTCACCAACACCAACCTGGCGATGGCTTACCTGGAAGCGTTCCAGATCACCCGAACATCGTTCTACAGAACCGCTGTCGACGGGGTGCTCGACTATCTGTTGACCACCCTGTTCAGTCCCAACGACGCACTGTTCTTCGCCAGCCAAGACGCCGATGAACCCTTTTACCAGGGATCCTGGAAAGACCGGGACGCAAGCGTCCCGCCTCCGATCGACCACACCCTCTACGCCGGATGGAACGCTTTGACGGCCGAGGCTTTGATCCAGGCCGGCGACGTGCTGAACCGCGCGTCGGTCGGCCGGATGGGGGCCAACATCCTGGACAAACTGTGGCTTGAAAGCCGGAGTGCAGGGGGCGGCCTCAGTCGCTGTGCCGGCGAAACTGACGGCGCCGCTCCCGCCTTCATCGACCAGGTTTATTTCCTGCGGGCGTGGTTGGCACGCTACCAGTCCACCGGCCGGCAGGAGTATCTGAGCCGGGCCGTCCAGGTGGCCACGACCGCGCAGCGCATTTTCGGCGCGCCGGAAGGCGGCTGCTACGACACTGCTGCGCCGCAATCCTTTGAAGCCGGGTTTCTGCGACGAGAGCAGCCGGTTCTGGACAACAGTTGTTGGGCCGAGGCGCTCCTGGTCCTGTCACACCTGACTGCCGACGAAGGTTATACGCAGTGGGCTGCGGCCGCGCTGAAGATCTTCGAGCCGGTGGTTCCCGGCAGCAGCTACCTGGGCAACCACGCCTCGCGCCGCATGGAAGAAGACGAGGAAGCCCTGTTCCTGCCGGCAGGATCGGCTTGGGGACGGGCCAAGAGCCTATTGACCCACGGCCCGGTCAGCATGGTGCTGGTGGGCGACGCGACCGATCCTTCCTACCGACCGCTGCACCGGGCTGCCCTTCGGATACATGCGCCGCACAAGGTGGTGCTGCCGCTGGACATCGAAGCGGATTACGTGCGCGTACGCGAGTTGGGGTTCCCGGTTCGCCGGGAGCCTGCGCTCTACGCGTGCATGGGGGAGAGTTGCCTCGCCCCGATCAACACGGCCCAAGGTGTCCGGGAAATGGCCCGCTCCCGACCCTGGGCCATAGAATAAAACACCCCGGCGGGCCATCCCGCCGAGGCGTACAAGTACCGACCGTTCCTGTCAACCCTCGGTTACCAAGACTTGAGAACGGGCAGCACCTCTTTGGCGAAGAGCTTCAGTCCCCGCTCAGCCACGTCAATAGGCGTACCGCCGAACCGGAAGGCCACGTTCAGCTCGAAATCGCCGAGCAGGGCCCGCCGGTCCTCCAGTCCGCGCAGGATCTTGTCGGGCGTGCCCCAACTGGCCGCCTTCATGAATCCCTCAACGGCGCCTTCCAGTCCGGCGGAACGGGCGATTTCGGCCTTCTGCTGATAGGCGTCGTAACCCTTCACCGACGCGAAGTGGTCGCCCAGAAATTCGTAGTGGTAGAAATTGCTCTCCACGAATTTACCCTGGTACTTTCGGGCTTCCTCTTCGCATTGGTGCAGATCGGTGCCGCAAATGACGAATTCGGAGAGCATGAGCGCGGGCGGCTCAGTCCCGTGAAATTCCCGGTGCAGTGCGCGGCCCCGCTCGATTCCCGGCATCCGCATCTCCCATGGACGGTCGACGAACATGATGATGTGCGCGCCCAGCTTGGCCGCAGAGAGGACCGATTCGTCGCTGGCCGCCACGGCATAGATGCGCCCGTCGAATGAGTGCTGCGGGCGGGGACGGATTTCGGTTCGAGGCTGCGGGTAGAATTTCCCGTCGCCCTCGATGAAACCGGTCTTCAGGGCGTCGACGATCATGGGCGCGGCCTCGTCGAAGCGCTCCCGGGACTCGTCCATGTTCATGCCAAAGGTCGCGAACTCCCGGCGCGCCAGCCCGCGCCCGAAGCCCAGCCTCAGCCGGCCGCCGCTCAGCAGGTCGAGCACCGCGGCGTTTTCTGCGACCCGCAGGGGGTTGTGCCAGGGGAGGATCACCGCGGCGGTTCCCACGTCGATGTTGGGATGCTTGGCCGCGATGTGGGTCATCAGCTGGATGTTGTCCGGCACGAAGGAGTAATCGTTGAAATGGTGCTCCGCCGACCAGAGGCACTCGAACCCCTCGTCTGCCGCCATCTGAGCGAGGCGCAACTCTTCCTCCCACATCTGGCCGTCCGAGCCTTCGTCCCAGCCGTAGCTGGAGAAGATCATCATCATTCCGACATCCATCCGATTACTCCTTGCGGTTGATCCTGGCGTTTGGTGTGCTCCCCTGAACGGCTCTAGAAAGCCGGCTTGACGGGATACGGAGTCAGCTGGAGTTCGTGGGTCCAGCACGACTTGTCCTGGGTATACAGATAGTAGAAGGCCTCCGCGATCTTGACGGGGTTGATCAGCAGTTCCGGATTCTGCTGGGCGCGTGGGGTGGCCCGTGTGCCGGGCGAATCAATCGTCCCGTCGATGATCACGTTGGCAACATGCACGCCGAACTCGGAGTACTCTTCGGTCAGCACTTGCGCCAACGTGCGCATCATGACCCGGGGATAGTACAGCGACTGACCGGTGTACCGCTTCCTGCCCCGCAACGATGACGGGTTGTTGGAGATCAGGATGGTGCCCTCGCCGCGCTCGCGCATGGCGGGTAGCACTTCCTTAGCGACCAGGAAGGGGCCGCTGCTGGAAATGTGCTGGGCGGTCTCGAACACTTCTATAGGCGTGTTTTCCAGCAGCTCCATTTCCGGGGGAAGGTCGCGCCCGTCGATGTAGCCCGCGTTGTACACCAGGACGTCCGGGTCGCCATGCTCCTCACGGATCTGCGCGAACGCGTTGGAGATCGATTCGGGAATAGACAGGTCGAGTTCCACGATTGTGCTGTCGCCGCCCTGCTCGTTGATGGCGGCCTGCAGCGGCGCAGCGTTGGACGCGTTTCGAGTGGTCAGCACCGTGAGGAAGCCTTCCTGGGCGAACTTCTGGGCTACGGCTCCACCCACGCCCCAGCGGACGCCGACGGGCAGGTCGCTGTCGTCGATTTCCCCGCCGTGGATCAATTGCGTGTTGCGGCCGTCGGACTGCCACTTGGATGTCGCGCCGATAACTACGGCGACCGGTTTTCGATTTGTCGTCATGGCGTATTCCTTTGTCAAATGCGGACTGCTCTCCTACAGAGCACGTAGCCCCACATGAAACAGCCGCCGATTTCGAGCCCGACCGCTTGACCACATCAAAGCGGCGGGCGAGGGTTAGTTTGTTGGGCGTTACTGTACTACAAACCTTCTGGCGAACGTTAACTTCTGAGTGCGGGGGCCCGCCGGCTCGTCCGGCCCAACGTTGCGTTGCCCCGAGATTTGCCTAGAATGTCGCATCCGAACCATACGCGAAGGAGCGTTGCGATGGGATTCAAGCTCGTTATCTGCCCACCCAACTACCAGGAGCACTGGCCGCAGAGGCTCCAGGAGGAAATTCCGGACATCGACGTACACCTCTGCCCGACGGTGGGCGAGGCGATGGAGGTCATTGGTGACGCCGACGCTGCCTTCGGCGACATCGTGCCCGAATTGCTGGAGCGAGCGGAAAACCTCAAGTGGGTTGCGTGTCCCCAGGCCGGGCCCCGGGCCGGGTACTACCACCCTTCGCTTATCACCAGCGAGGTCGTGGTCACCAATACGCGCGAGATCTACAACGACCACATCAGCGCCCACATCATGTCTCTCCTGCTGGCCTTTGCCCGCGGCCTGCAGGTGTACATCCCGCAACAGGTGGCCGGGGTCTGGCGGCAGGGATGCCCGACCATCTACCTGCCCGAAGCGACGGTGGCAATCGTGGGCGTCGGCGGCATCGGCGGTGAGACCGCCCGGCTCTGCTCCGAATTCGGCATGACCGTGCTCGGAGTGGATCCTCGACTTTCCGCTCCCACCGCCGGCGTTGCGGAGCTCCACCGTCCGGACCACCTGCTGGAAGTCCTGCCCCGGGCCGACTTCGTGGTCGTCACCGTACCCGAAACGCCGGAAACTCAGGGCATGTTCCGCTCTGAGCAGTTTCGGGCCATGAAAGACACCGGGTTCTTCATCAACATCGGCCGCGGGGCCACCGTCATACTGGACGACCTGGTGGACGCGTTGCGAGCCGGAGAGTTGGCCGGCGCCGGCCTGGACGTCTTTCAGATCGAACCCCTGCCGGCCGGACATCCCCTGTGGACCACGCCCGGCGTGCTCATCACGCCGCACGTGGCGGGCAACGGCCCCTATCTGGACGACCGCCGCACCGAGCTGTTCGTCGACAACTGCAAACGATTCAACGAGGGCCGGGAACTGCGCAACGTGGTGGACAAGGCCAACTGGTTCTAACGCCGCGTCTTCAGTCCGCGCGCCGCTCCTCCCGCATGGTTATCAACGCCAGGGGGATCGACGAAACCACTATCAGCAACAACGCCGGCGCCGCCGCCCGCGCGAAGAACGCCTCCTGCGATGCCGCCCAAATGGACGACGCCAGGGTGGTGAAACCGATGGGGCTGAGGATCAGCGTCGCCGGCAGTTCCTTCATGGTCAGGAGAAACACCAGGGCGGCTCCGGTCAGGATCCCCGGCCGGACCAGCGGCAGCGTAACGGTGAGCAGTACCGACAGCGGAGCCCGGCCCAGGCTGCGAGCGGCATCCTCGAACTCGGGGCGCACCTGCAGCAGTGAGGTTCTCAAGGAGCCCACCGCCGCCGGCAGGAACAACGTCACGTAGGCCACGGCAAGTATCGCCAGGGACTGATAGAGCCACGGAGCGTAATTTGCGCCGAAGTACACCAGACCCAGGGCGATAACGATACCGGGCAGCGCGAAACCAACGAATCCCAAGCGCTCCAACCACCGGCTGAACAGGCCAGGATAACGCACCGCGAGCACCGCGATGGGAGCGGCGCACAACACCGTGAGGACTGCGGCCATCACCGAGACGCCCACGGAGTTTGCCGCCGCGCGCCACAGGAGCAGCAGCGGTTCACCGGCAGTCACCCCGCGCACGGTCCAGTAGACCAGTACAGCCACAGGCATGCCGACGGAAACCGCCAGCATGCCGACGCAATACGCCAAGGCGGGCCACCGCCACCGCCCCAGGGGTATGGGCTCGGGCAATCGGGTTGCGCCTCCGCGGCTGCGATAGTATCGTCCGCCCCCGGCGTTGCGAGCGGTGTTTTCGCCCCAGACCACTGCCAGCGCCAGCACGATGAGCGCCAGCGACCACGCGGCGGCCAGGGTACGGTTCAGCGCCGCGCCATATTGGATGAAGATGCTCCAGGTGAAGGTCTCGTAGCGCATGATGGCGACCGCGCCAAAGTCGCTCAGGGCGTAGAGAGCGGTAAGCAGCCCACCAGCGAAGATGGCCGGCCGGAGCATGGGAAGCGTGATGCTGCGGAAGGTCTGCCAGCGGTCACGCCCCAACACCCTCGCCGACTCCTCCAGTGAGACATCCATGCTCCAAAGCGCGGCGCGCACCGGCAGCAGCACGTAGGGGAAGCTGATGATGATCAGCGTGAAAGCCGCGCCCGGGAAGCCGTAGATGCTGGGAATGCGCTCCACGCCAAATCCCGCTTCCAGCCAACCCTGCAGAATGCCGCGTGGGCCCAGGCCCACGGCGATAGCGAAGCCAACGATGTACGACGGCAACGCCAGCGGCAGCATGGTGGCCACCCGCCAGAATCCCCGCCACGGCAGGTCGGTGCGCACGGTGAGCCACGCCAGCGGCGCTGCGATGATGATGCAGCCCACCATCACGGCCGCCATGAGCGCGACGGTGCGGGCGACCACCCAGAGGGTCCGAGTCCGGAAGATCAGGTCAACGGCGTCTTCCCCCGCGCCCACAGTGCGCAGCGCGAGATAGACCGGGGCGAGCAGCAACAACGCCGCAACTGCCAGAGCCGGCGCCCAAACGACGGTCGGCGGGCGCGCTGTCCCCTCGAATAGACGGCCCCATGTGAGCCTGGGTATGGTGACAAACAGCTTGGCGACGGCGGACATGGACGGGTTATATCTGTCCGGCGAACCGATCGCGTCCGATCCGCCGGAGCAATGCTCGTTTCGTGATGTCGGGGTCGCGGGTGATTATACGCCGGCCAAACCGGTCTCAGCCCTTTGGTCCAAGGCCAGCGTGTGGCGGGAAAACAGTCCCCCGCATCGGCGCGTTTGACAGGACATATAGTCCAGCGCAGAATGGCACAAATCCGGGGCGGTCTGTGCCCCTTCCGCTGTGATCCGTAACGGAATGCGCTCTCGCATTCGCCATTGGAGGAGGTTCCCACATGGCGTTTCCCGAACGAATGAAATTTGGCATCTTCCTCGGCCCGTTTCACCGAGTGGGCGAGAACCCCACGTTGGCCATGGAACGCGACCTGGAGTTAATTGAATGGCTGGACAAGCTGGGCTTCGACGAGGCCTGGATCGGCGAACATCACAGCGCAGGCTGGGAGATCATATCGTCGCCTGAGGTGTTCATAGCCGCCGCCGCCCAGCGCACCAACCGCATCAAGCTGGGCACCGGCGTCGTCAGCCTGCCCTACCACCACCCGCTGATGGTCGCCAACCGCATGGTCCAGCTGGACCACATGACCTACGGGCGTGTGCTATTCGGCGTGGGGCCGGGCGCGCTGCCGGGCGACGCCTACATGATGGGCATCCCCCACGAGCTGCAGCGCGAGCGCATGGACGAGTCCCTGGGCATCATCCTGCGCCTGTTCACCGAGACCGAACCCATCACCTACAAGAGCGACTGGTTCGAGTTGAAAGAGGGCCTGCTCCAGCTCCGCCCCTACCAACGACCTTACATGCACACGGCGGTAGCGTCGGTGCAGTCGCCCGCCGGCGTGACCCTGGCCGGAAAACACGGCTGCTCGGTTCTGACCATCACCGTGCCTCGGGACCCGTCCACCGGTCCGTCGGACCTTCAGGGCCTCTGGAGCATCGCCGAAGAGTCGGCCGCCGAGCACGGAAACACCATGAATCGCGATGACTGGCGGCTGGTGCTGCCCTGCCACCTGGCCGAGACCCGCGAGGAAGCCCTGAACGATGCTCGCATGGGCGCAGGCCGCTACCTGCGAGAATACAGCGAGGGAACCAACGGCCGCCAGGCAGTGTTCGACGGCCCGCTGGACAAGGTAATCGACCACATGGCCGACACGGGCAGCTGGATCATAGGCACGCCCGACGACTGCATTGAAGCCATCGAGAGGCTGGGCGAGCAGAGCGGCGGCTTCGGCGCCTTCCTGGTCCAGACCATCGACTGGGCCCCGCGCGAAAAGATGCTGCGCAGCTACGAACTCATGGCTCGCTACGTGATGCCCCACTTCCAGGGCAGCGTCCTCAGCACCCAGGCGTCCAACCAGTGGGCCAAGGAGCGGCAGGACGACCTGGTAGGCGGACGCGTCCGGGCCATCGACCGCGCCCGGCAGCGCTACGCCGAACGAGTCGGCTAGCGGTGAGGTTGTCAGAATCAGGATCTTCGGGATTCAAAGATTGTCAGGATCAGGGGTTTTCTGCCGCTGAACGGCTCCAATCCTCAAATCTTGGAAATCCTGATTCTGACGATTCCCAAAAAGGCGATCAGGCAGCCACTTTCGCGGCGGCCCAGTCCACGCCGTTGAGCACCAGCTTCTGAAACTCGGTCGTCTCAAAACTGCGTCCGTCGTGGCCCAGCAGCAGCACGAAGACATTGCCGTCACCGTACTTGCGCGTCCACCCCAGCGGATAGGTCCCGCCCGGCATGTGGGTGGGATTCCGGTCCGGCCCCCAGGGCCAGGTGCCGTCGTCGGCAGTGCCGGTGATGAAGACGTCGTTGCCGTCCTTGATCGCCAGGTTCATGTAGAGCTCGTCGTTGGTCGAGAAGTCCGCGATGCCCGAGGCGCCCGGATGGCCGGCCTGGCTAACGTTGACCGTGAACTCCCCGTAGGGCGGATGATAGCTGGTGCCGGAGATCCAGCCGCCGCCCGTGATGTCGTGATACTCAGGCCAGGCCGCCGCCACACAGGTGGCGATGTGGATGCAGACGAACCCGCCCCCGCCGCTCACGTAGTCCTTCAAGCCCTGCATCTGTGATTCCGACAACGTCCAGTCGCCGAAATCGGGCACGTTCTCCCGCCGGGTGTTGAAGACCAGCGCGTCGTAGCCGCTCATGGCTGAGCCGTCGGCCAGAGGCGAGGCGTCCTCGGTGACCGTGACGTCGTGGCCGGCGCCCCTGAGAAAAGATTCCAAGATGGGCGTCGACTCCTCGTAGGGATGCCGCCCGCCGGAGATTACCAGAACTTTCATAACGCTTTTCCCTCCTATCAGTAAGGGGGAATTGTAGAGACAAGGGCCGCCGGTGGCAAATTTGGAAATCCGCGGACTTAGTGACGACCGCTGCGGGCGTTATAATGCCGGCAGTATCGCGCGAGGGAAGATTTGGGCATGTCAATGTTCAAGGTGGATGTCGGCGTAGGCAATATGGAAGGCGGCGATTTGGCGCCGGGGCGGCCTATTGTGGACACCGGGGCGGCCCACTCCATGCTGCCCGAATCGCTGCTGACCCGGCTGGGCATTGCGCCTCGTCGCCAACTCAGCTTCATTCTGGCCGACGGCAGCCCGGCAATCTACAGCTTCGGATTCGCCAGGTTCAGCATCGACGACGAGGAGTGTCCTTGCCCGGTCATCTTCGGGCCGGAGGGCAATCACCTGCTGGGCGCGTCCACCCTGGAGATTTTCAACCTGGTGGTTGACGCGGCGGGAGAGCGGCTACTGCCCGCCGAATGGCTTTCCCTGGGCTGGGGTGGGGAATTGTAGGGCGGCGAAACGCAATCAGGGTGAGGCGGGGTCGCGGGCCTTTTCGCGCCGGACGTGTTCACGCAGGACCTGGTTGATGAGCGCCTTATAGCCCGGCACGTCGGCGGCATTGGCCTGGAGCCATGTCGCCACGTCATCGTCCAGGTCCTCGAACCACAGGGTGACTTGCTGCTTGACCACCTTACCGTTGTGGAACACGCCGCGCTTCGCGTTGGCCCAGTCGGTGGGTGTTTCGGGAATGTCACCGGTGTCAATCTCGTCGTCCGACATCGCGGCCAGGGCGGCGAGTTCGGCTTTTTGCTGGTCTGTCATGTCAGCTTATCCCTCCTCATAATCTCGTCGCTCTTGCCTCGTGGCCCTGCGGGCGCTGATGATGCGGCCAATCGGCTCGCCCGTATCCGGATAACTTTCGGGCCAAGTATAGACTACCATCAAGGTTAGTGAATTCACGACGCCTATCGTGCGCCAGCGTGATTCATATGGGTACGTATCAGGATACGTCAGAGCCAACGGGTCACGGAAAATCAACTGCGCCGTCTCGAAGCTTATGCGGTGCTTCTCCCTATTGATGTGGTCTTTGTCCGGGTCCCAAGTCCAGCTCAACGACGCGTCCTCCTTTCAGTTCGGAATATGGTTTTGAGCATGGCGGGACTTCCGGACTGTCTTGCTTAGGAACATTGAAACTGTAGCGGGCCCGGCACTGGAAATGTCATCAGCGCAGTTGGACATGGAATTGCCCCGGCTCTTCACGGCAAGCCTCAACGAACCGTCGGCTATTGCCGATTATTGCATCTGCGTTCAGATTGACGTTTATAAACCTGCCGTTTTTCAATTCTCTGGATGATTCGCCACTGTAATGATGCATAAGGTTGGCGATTTCAGTGGGGATGTTTTCCGCAGAACGGTGACCTGCTTCTTCAAGCCATTCCACAACTGACGTGTATAACACTCTCCAGCTGCGAACAGGCTTTTCAACTCCGTTTGGAAATTGCATAGCGCTAGGTCGGCGATTGATGACTGGAACGGTATTGCCCAACTCAGACAGGTTGAACCAATTATCTTCTAACCAATTCACTGTCAGAGGAGCATCAGCGAAGGACTGGCCATCTTCTGCAATGCCCGGCATCAGATCGGCATCATGCGTTTCGCGGCGCAACAGGTGTAACGCCTTATTTCGTGCGCTGTTGAAAATCGCTTGCTTGTCAATCGGCTGATTTTCGAGTTCGGCCAACTCGTTCTTCCAACCGACCAGTTCCGACCGGATGCCGCCTTCCCAATCTGCAAACACCCGGCTCACTTGCACGCGGCCTTGCGGGCGTTCCGTTTCCGACAAGGCCGTTATGTACTCCCCAAACTCAGCGTCCAGTTCTTCATCATTGTTTAACACTGTTTCTCGCTCTTCAATCAGCCCGCGCAACTCCTCGCGCCGCGCGTCATCGGCCCCGGTGATGCTTTGCCGTTCTGTTTCCAGCAGTTCCCGGAGCAGGGCAGACAGCCGGTTGGCGAGGTCGTCATCAATCTCAACGTCGCTTGGGAACGTCATTTCGTCCTCCGGGTCGTAGTGGTCAACCAGTTGGTCCAGCAGTGGCATTACGGGCAGGTGCGCCTTGCATGTGTGCGTCAATGTGGCAGAGATCGCAAACCAGTTGGTGAGCATCGCCGCAGTGCTCTTCGTACTGCCAGCGGCGGCGGGCGCGCCACCGTCCGCAACGTTCGCACTCCTTGCCAAATGAAAATCCGCAGACTCGGCAATTGTGACTGGCAGCCGGTGACGCCGCTTCGCACCACGGTATCGGACACCACCGTACCGGCGCCTCGCCGGACTTCTGCGCACCGCGCGGTTCCAGCGACCATTCGCGGTAGTCCTCGGGCAGGCCGTGGGTTACGGAGTTGGCGGCCAGGTCCAGGATGAGGCAATCGCCGCCGTCGCACTTGGGGCGCAGGCCCCGGCCCACCATTTGCAGATAGAGGGCCAGGCGCATGGTGGGCCGGGCGATGATGACGCAGGAAGCGTCGGGCAGGTCGAACCCCTCGGTGGCAACGATCACGTTGACCAGCACCTTGATGCCCCCGTCCCGGAAACCGGCGATGGTCCGGTCCCGTTCCTCACGGTTGGTGTCGCCGAGGATTACCGCCGCCGGGACGCCGGCCTCGTTGAACACTGCTGCTAAATTGTGCGCGTGGTCAACGGACACGGCGTAGGCTATAGTCTGCCGTTGATTGTTCGGGGGCTCGGCGGCGTGCTTCTGCCAGAATTGCAGCGCGCCGGCGGTCATGATGTCAGGGCGGTCGCGATTGGCCCGCTCGATGCCGGCCTCGGAGTAATCGCCGGTGCGGTCAACGGCGCCGCCGGCGATGCGCTGCTCCGGAGGCGGGATGAACACCTGCGCATCGCATAAGGCTGGCTTCTCCAACGCCTGCAAGTCAGCGGTTTGCGGGCCGCAGAGCAGATCGTCAAAAAGATGGTCGAACCCTTCCTGTTCCGACAGCCTCCAGGGAGTGGCGGTCATGCCGACGATGGGGCCAGGCCATTGCTGCATCGCCCGTTCCCAGCCGGCCGCGGCGGCGTGGTGGGCCTCGTCGATTACCAGCAGGTCGTTGGCGCCGTAGCGGTTCCAGATTTCCCGGCGGGCGTTGCGCCGGCCCACGGTCTGGGCCATGAGGATGACGGCGCCGCCCGCCATGGCCGGGGCGTCCTCGCCGGGCGTCCAGTTGACGTTGGTGATGGCCGAAACTCCGGCATCGGTGAGCATCCGCCGGGTCTGCTCGGCCAGTTCCTTGCGGTGGGTGAGCCAGACCGCCTTGCGACCGTCTTGCAGCCAATGGGCCAGCAGCGCGCCAGCGATCACGGTCTTGCCGCCGCCAGTGGGCAGCTGGAGCATCGTTCGGGCCTTGGGCGCGGCAGCCAGGCCGCCCTGCACCTCGCGCAGCAAGTCCGCTTGGTACTCGCGGAGTTCGATCATGCCGGTGGATTGTATCATCGCGCCTGGCGGCCACGGCGCGAACCGGAGCACAGGCCCAGGGCACAGAGAAAGGCCCCTTCCGGGTAACCGACGGCTACACAGCCTGGCCCGGTCCGAGGCCGTTGACGTTTCGGCCCACTCCTGCGTACTGGAACCCCAGGCGCCGCATTTTTGCGCTGTCCAGGGCGTTGCGCCCGTCAAACACGAAACGCGGCGGGTTCATGCAGCGGGCGATATCCTGCCAGTTCGCGTCGACGAACTCCGGCCACTCCGTAACCAGCACGACGGCCTGCGCCTGATTGGCGGCCTCCAGCACGTTGTCCACCAGCCGAACCGACGGCGGAAGGTGCGGGCGCGCGGTGTCGATGGCCTCCGGATCATAGGCGCTGACGATGGCCCCGTCGTCGCATAGGGTGTTGATCATGTCCAGCGATGGCGCTTCCCGCACATCGTCGGTGTTGGGCTTGAAGGCCAGGCCCAAAACTCCAAGCCGCAGGCCGTCAATGGCTCCACCGAACCGCTCCCGCAGCGCGTAGACCGGAAGCAACCGCTGCCGGTTGTTGATGTTGATCACCGACCGCAGCAGTTCCACGTTCGCCCCGCTGGTGAGGCCCACGTTGTCCAGCGCCCGCACGTCCTTGGGGAAGCAGGACCCGCCGTATCCGACGCCCGCGTAGATCCGCCCGCCCGTTCTCGGGTCCATGGCCATACCGTCGCTGACCGCGTCGATGGACGCTCCCACCCGCTCGCACAGCGAGGCGATCTCGTTGATGAACGATATGCGGGTCGCGAGGAACGCATTGCTCGCGTACTTGATCATCTCCGCGCTGGTGATGTCGGTGATGATGTAGGGCACGTCAATGCCGGCGTGCATCGCCTTCACGGCCTGGACGGACCCGGCGTCGCCGGCATCCGCGCCGATGACGATCCGGTCCGGGTGCCGCCAGTCGCGTATGGCCTGGCCCTCGCGGAGGAATTCGGGGTTCGATACGTAACGCAATCCGAACCCGGCACGCGCCGCGTCGCGCGTTTCCTGCTCGATTGCCCGCTGGCCGGTTCCCGGAGGAACCGTGCTTTTCATCACCACCACGGTGTCAGCTGGGTCCTGAGATCGAACCCAATTCAGGGCGGACCTCACCTGACTCAGGTCTGCCGCACCGCTGGCTGTCTGGGGCGTCCCGGTGGCGACCAGGGTCACTGCTCCCAAGGGCTCGGTGACCAGATCTCGATGTTCGAAGTGCAGGCGTCCCTCTTCCAACGACGAAGTGACCAACTCCTGCAGGCCGGGCTCGTAAAAGGGTAGTGTCCCGGCGCGCAGCTGAGCAATTCGATCGCTGTCGATATCGACCCCCAGCACTCGGTGCCCAGCGTCAGCCAGGCAAGCCGCTGCCACCATCCCCACGTAGCCAAGTCCGATTACGGTTATATTCAAGGCAGATAGCCTCCTTACGTATAAACGTCGAGGGTAGGCGGCTTCAACCGCCCATTGTCCGGTGGGGGCGATTCCAGAGTCAAGACTGTTCGCGGCCGCTAACGATCACGGGACAAAGCGCCTGGCCGCGAACCAACCTCATGCGTACCCATTTTGTCATCGCGAGGAGCGAAGCGACGTGGCGATCTCGTTGCCTGAAGGTTGACCGCCATAGTAGCGAGATTGCCGCGCTTCGCTCGCAATGACTGTTCAGGTCAAACTGGATACGCGTGGGGCGAATCACCCGGTTGAATTCCCACCCGCCGGCCGGCATACTGGCGCCAACATTCAATCCGGCAACCGACCCGGTGATATCGCGGATCGTTGCCACTCGGGGAGAGATGACCCATGGCAACTTTGGTAACCGGTGGCGTCGGCTTCGTCGGGGCGAGCATAGTGAAACAACTTGCCGCCCGCGGGCACGAGGTGGTGAGCTACGACGTTCTGGCCGCCGACGCGCTCATGACCCACTTCCTCGGCGACCTGGCCGAACGGGTCACCTTCATCAGCGGTGACATCCTGGACACGGCCGGCCTCGATGCTCTTCGCCGAGCGCATTCCATTGACAAGGTCGTTCACGCCGCCGTTTTCACCGTCAACCGCACGGATCGGGAAACCGCGCGCAGCAAGGAAATTCTCGACATCAACCTCACCGGAACCGGCAACCTGCTGGAGCTGGCCCGGGAGATCGGCGTCCAACGGTTCGTCTACATCAGCTCCGGCGCCGCCTACGGCCTGTGCCGAGACCCGGACCAGACCTATAACGAGGACGATCATCCGCAGCCGGCTAATCTGTACGGCATCACCAAGCTGGCCAGCGAGCAGCTAACCCAACGCTACGGCCAGCTCCACGGGTTCAGCACGGCCAGCCTGCGCGTCAGCACGCCCTATGGGCCCATGGAGCGCGTAACCGGCCATCGCGACAACATGTCCACGCCACAACAATGGACCGGCCAACTGCTGCGCGGCGAACCAATCATCCTGGACACCTCAGACTACGGTCGAGACTACACCTACGTCCTGGATACCGGTTCGGCCATCGCTGCTGTCGTGGACGCGCCCGAGCTACCGCATGACCTCTACAACATCACCAACGGCGTGTCCGTCACCGGCGCTCAGATCCAGCAAACCCTGGCCGAACTGTTTCCGGAGACCCAACTGGTGGAGGCCGAGCTAGCGGAACCGCCAGGCTCCTCCCTGGGACCTACCCGGGGCCCGCTTTCCGGTTACCGGTTGTGGCACGACCTGGGCTGGACGCCTCAGTATGACCTCGCCGCCGGCCTGACGGATTATGTTCGCTGGCGCCGGGAATCGGAGTTCCTGGACTAGTTCACGTACGACATCTCCACCCACACCGGGGCGATCCACGCTTTTCCCCTACCGCAAGGAGCAATCCCAATGGCTCTGCCTCCCGACCGCATCGACTACCTGCCCATCGTCGACCGGCCCATCATCAAGTGGCCCAACGACGCCAGGGTGGCTCTCTGGATCTCGCCCAACATCGAGCACTACGAGTACACACCGATCAACGAGGGCGTGCGCGACCCTTGGCCTCGCGTGCCGTACCCTGATGTGCAGCAGTTCGCCTACCGCGATTACGGCAACCGCGTCGGTTTCTGGCGCATGCTGGAGCCGCTGGACAAGCACAACATCAAGTGCTGCATCTCGCTAAACATGGCGGTGCTGGAACACTTTCCGGAGATCGCCGAGGCAATGGTCGAGCGCGACTACGACTACATGAGCCACGGCATCTATAACACCCGATACCTCTACACGTACACCGAGGACGAGGAGCGGGAGTTCTACCGGGACACCATCGAGACACTGAAGCTCCACACCGGCAAGCAACTCAAGGGGATGCTGGGCCCGGCCATCTCCGGCAGCGTGAGCACTCCTGACCTGATGGCCGAAGCCGGCCTGATCTACCACACCGATTGGTTCCACGACGACCAGCCCACACCCATCAAGGTGCACAACGGCGGCAAACTGGTCTCGGTCCCCTACTCCATCGAGCTGAACGACTCTTCGGTACTGCGGGACAATCATTACACCGCCGAATACTTCTCGGACATCTGCAAAGCCCAGTTCGACCGGCTGTACGAGGAAGGCGCCGAGAGCGGCCGGGTCATGTGCATCGCGCTGCACCCGTTCCTGATCGGCCAGCCGCACCGCATCAAGTACCTTGAGGACATCCTCGATCACATCATGGCCCACGACGGCGTGTGGCAGACCACCGCCGACGAGATCGCCGAGTATTACATCGCCAACTACTACGACCAGGCCATGGAACACGCGCAGAAATTTGCCCAGTAGCCGACGGCTCAACCCATCGCGGCACCAAAAGGAGCACGCCCAACATGCCCGCCCAACGTACCTTCGGCATGGACCACCCGCACCACGAGTGGTCGCCCATCATCAGCCGGCCGGCCCTGCGCTGGCCCAACGACGCTCGCGTCGCCCTGTGCGTCATCCTGGTTCTGGAGCACATGGAGTGGCAGGCGCCGGAGGGGAGCTTCCAGGTAGCCGGCCTGGCCGGCGGCTCCGCTCCCCGGGCGTTCCCGGACTACGCTCGCGTCTCCCATCGGGAATACGGCCATCGCGTCGGCATCTTCCGCCTGCTGGACACGCTGGAGAAGCACGGCATTACGGCGACCATCGCCATGGACGCGATCACGGCCGAAAACTACCCGTTCCTCGTGCAGCACTGCCTAGACCGAGGCTGCGAGATCATCGGCCACGGGGTGTCCGTCAGCCGCATGATCACCAGCAACATGCCCGAGGACGAGGAGCGCGACTACATCCGTTCATCCATCGACGCGCTGACCCGTGCCACGGGCAAGGCGCCCCAGGGTTGGCTGGGCCCCGAATACGGCGAGTCGGAACGCACGCCCCAACTGCTGGCCCAGGCCGGACTGCGCTATGTCTGCGACTGGGCCAACGATGAGCAGCCCTACCCGATGACCACCGGGGACAATCCCTTCTTCGCACTACCGCTGATGTACGAATTGGACGACGTGGCCTCACTGGCCCAGCGCAAGGTCACGGTCACTGACTACCGGCGTAGGCTCATCGAGAGTTTCGACGTGCTGCGCGACGATGGCGCTACCCACGGTCGGCTGATGGCAATCAACTGGCATCCCTGGCTGGTGGGCCAGCCCTTCCGCGTCGGCGCGGTGGACGAGGCGCTGGCGCACATGATGGAACAAGGCGGCGTCTGGGCGGCCACTGGCTCCGAAATCATCGACTGGTATCAGAGCCAAACCGATTGACGCCGTATGACTGCCATTTCCACGCAAAAATCTGCGGAGTTATAGCAAAGTTATCCCAAATTATCGTTTCTTGATAACTTGGGGTAATTTTAGTATAAACTGCCCGTATGGACCCGATTCGCAATCCCTACGCCCCCGGAGCGGGCACACCGCCCCCAGAGCTGGCCGGCCGCGACGAGTTCCGCGAAGCAGCCCGCATCGCGCTGGAACGTACCAGGATCGGACGGCCCAGCAAGAGCCTTTTGATGGTTGGCCTGCGCGGCGTCGGCAAGACCGTCCTCTTGGACCGCATACGGGAGGACGCGGAGGCAAGGGGCATATACGCGCTGCGCGTGGAAGCGCCGGAGAACCGTTCCCTGCCCTCCATCCTGGCCCCACAATTGCGTACCGCGTTGTTAAAGCTCTCGAATCGAGAAGCCGCGAAACAACTGGCGCAACGAGCCCTCCGGGCGCTGGCCGGATTCGCCGGAGCCTTGAAAGTAAAGTACCAGGATATTGAGGTCGGCCTGGATTTTGAGCCCGAGCCAGGCTTGGCGGACAATGGTGACCTGGAGACCGACCTCCAGGCTTTGCTGGAAGTCGTTGGGGCCGCCGCAAAAGCCGAAACGACCTGCGTGACACTTTTCGTGGACGAACTGCAATACGTGAAAGAGGACGAACTGGCTGCGCTGATAACGGCTCTGCACCGCACCGCGCAGCGACAACTGCCGGTAATCATGCTCGGATCCGGCCTGCCCCAGGTGAGGGGGAGCATGGGCCGGGCAAAGTCCTATGCTGAGCGCCTTTTCGAGTTTCCCGAAATCGGCGCATTGTCGCCCGACGACGCCCGGTGCGCCATTGCCAAACCCGCCCAAGCCGAAGGGGTCGCAATAGAGGACGATGCCCTCGACGACATCGTTGACCAGACTCGCTGCTATCCTTATTTCCTACAAGAGTGGGGCAAGCACGCCTGGGATGTTGCCGAGCGTTCTCCAATCACGGCCGCCGATGTTGCCATCGCATCACAACTGGCCACTGCCACCCTTGATGAGAGTTTCTTTCTGGTAAGGTTTGATCGGCTTACTCCCACGGAGAAAAGATATGTGCGCGCCATGGCCCAACTCGGCCCCGGCCCCCATCGCTCCGGCGACATTGCCAGCGAATCGAACCGCGCGGTCAGCTCCCTGGCCCCAGTTCGCAGTCAACTCATCGACAAGGGCATGATCTGGAGCCCCAGCCACGGTGACACCGCTTTCACCGTACCGATGTTCGACGAGTTCATGCTGCGCATCATGCCGGGTGACAACTGGCGGGCCGGCTGAACCCGGCGTCCGCCGATTTCAGACATGCAAACCGATTTACGAGGTGAAACATGGCCTCCTCACTGATACGCGGCAAGCACATCATCACTCCGCAAAGTTCCGGGGGTGTAACCACCATCGACGATGGCGCTCTGTATCAGGAAGACGGCGTCATCAGAGACATTGGCCCCTATCAGGAACTGCGTCAGCGCTACCGGCCCGACGCCGAACTGGGCGGTCCCAACGTCGCCATCATCCCTGGCCTGGCGAACACGCACCACCACGGCCGGGGCGTCACCACGCTGCAGATGGGCACCTGCGACGACCTTTTGGAAGTGTGGATCCTGGCCGGCTGGGGCCGCCGTCCCTACGACCACTACCTGATGACCCTGTACACCGCTCTCAACATGCTGGAGTCGGGGCAAACCACGGTCATGTACAACCACCCCCAGACCGCCGCCGCGACCTTGAAAGAGGACGTGGACGCGGTGCTCCGCGGCTTCCTGGACGCCGGGATGCGGGTCGCTTTCTCGAGTTACCTGCGCAACCAGAACCGGGTGGTCTACACCGGCGACAACGACTTCCTGGGCGGGTTGCCGGCGGACCTCGCCGACGACGTGGGCCGCTACCTGTCCGTTGCCCACATGAGCGACGACGACTATTTTGATTTTTGCGACACCATGGTGGGCGAATATCACAACCATCCGTCGGGCAAGGTCCGGGTCCTGTTCAGCCCGGCCAACGTCCAGTGGAACTCCGACGATTTCCTGGTGCGCTGCAAGGAGCAGGCGGCGCGGTACCAAACCGGCATCCACATGCACCTGGTGGAAAGCCCCTACCAGAAGGACTACGGCATCCGCACCTGGGGCAAGACGCCGGTGGAGCACCTGCACGACCTGGAGTTCCTCGGTCCTGAGGTCTCCTTTGCCCACGCCGTCTGGCTCACCGAGCGGGACATCGACCTGCTGGCGGACTCCGGCGCCACCGTGGCCCACAACGCCAGCTCCAACCTGCGCTTGAAGAACGGCATCGCGCCGGTGAACCCCATGCTGGCCCGCGGCGTCAACGTCGCCATGGGCACCGACAGCACCGCCATCAACGACGACGACGACTTTCTCCAGGAGATGCGGCTGGTCAGCAAGCTGCACCGCCAGCCCGGCTTGGAGCAACCGGCCATCACCATGGAACAGGTGCTGACCATGGCCAGCGTCAACGCCGCCGCGCCCACTGGATTCGGCGACGAAATCGGCGCGCTCGAGGTGGGCCGTCGCGCCGACATGGTGTTGGTGCGCCTGGATGCCCTGGAAGACCCCTACCTCGACGACAACACACCGCCGGTGGAGCTGGTGCTGGGCAGGGCCAAGACCAAGGACATTGCCGCGGTCATCGTCGACGGCGAGGTATTGCTGCAGGACGGCTCCCACACCCGCGCCAATAAGGCCGAAGTCGCCCGCGAACTGCGCGAGCAACTGGCGCGCCCTCTGGAACCCGAGACGCTGGCTACCCGGCGCATGGCGGCGCAACTGGCGCCCTACGTCGAGCAGTTCTACCGCAGCCGCCCGCCGGCCATGGGCGCGCCCCATTACGTGTACAACGGCAGGACGTGATCGCCGCAAACGGAGAGCTGAATGGTACTGGAACTTGAAACCGCCCCCGGCGCCATGACCGGCACCCGCTACATTAAGAGCCTGCGGGACGGCCGCGAGGTCTGGCTGGACGGCGAGAAGGTCGCGGACGTGACCACCCATCCGGCCCTGACCGGCATGGTCCACGAGTTGGCCCGCATCTACGACCTCCAGCACTCGGACAAGTACCGCGACGAGATGACCTTCGTATCGCCGGAAACGGGCAACCGCTGCAGCGTGTCCTGGCTGCTTCCTCGTACTCACGAGGATCTCAAGAAACAGCGGCGCAACAGCGAAATCTGGAACGAGGAATCCTGGGGGCAGCTGGGTCGCAGCCCCGATATTCTGGCCCCCTTCATTACCGGCCTGGTCGCCATCAGCGACGCGCTGGAACAGGTGAAACACCCCAGGTGCAACTTCGCCGAGAACGTGGTCAACTATCACCGCTATTGCATGGAGAACGACCTGTTCCTCACCCACGCCCTGGGCGACCCGCAGGTGGACCGCAGCGCGCAGCCTCAGAACGAAACCCGCGCCGAAAGCGAGACCGAGGTCGCCCTGCACGTTGTCGAGGAGACCAACGAGGGCGTCATCGTCCACGGCGCCAAGCAACTGGCCACCGCCGCGCCCATCAGCAACGAAACCTACGTGTCGCTGTCGGCCACCTTCATGCGTCGGTCCGACCCCAGGTTCATCCTGTCGTTTTCCATACCCACCGATACGTCGGGATTGAAGATGCTGTGTCGAGAGCCGGTATCCCAGTGGGCCGGCAGCTACGGCCATCCCCTGGGCGCCGCGTACGACGAGCAGGACTCGATGCTGTTCTTCGACCACGTCCTGGTGCCGTGGGACCGCGTTTTCATGCTCTACGACTCGACCCCGCTGTTGCAGCGGCTCGGCTCCGAGGCCAACTTCCGCGGCTGGGGCAACCTGTGTCGCATCCACCAACGCATGAAACTGATGACCGCCGTCGCCACCTTAATTGCCGAAGCCATTGGGGTTATCGAGTACCGCGAGGTGTCCGCCAAGCTGGGGGAGATGGCAATGCACACCGAGATGTGGCGACACGCCATGGACGGCGTGGAGCACAACGCCTATTTTGTTCCCAATGGGGCTACGGGGGCTGACAACGGTCTGATGTCCCTGGGCTCCACCTCCGGCATGAACATCTACTTCGCCCAGACCTCCCAGCGTATGGTGGAACTGCTGCGCGAGATCTGCGGTTCCGGCATGATCATGCAGCCCAGCGAGGCCGACTTGGCCAACCCGGAGTTTCGAACCTACCTCGACCGCTACATGCCGGGCAAAGGGGTGGGTGTGGAGTACAAGTCCCGCCTGTTCCGCCTGGCCCACGATCTGGCGGCCTCGTCCTTCGGCATGCGCCAGGAGATCTACGAGTACTGGCACGGCGGCGACCCCAACCGCAACCGCATCAACTTGCTCCGCAACTACGACCAATCGGATATCACGGACCGCATCAAGACGCTGATTGCCAAGCCGCTTCGTTCGTAAGCACACCGTCATTGCGAGCGCAGCGTGGCAATCTCGTTGCGGGCCGCCGTCGTTCCGGTAATAACGAGATTGCCGCGTCGCTGTCGCTCCTCTCAATGACAATGTTCGGATAGCCTAACCCCAGGTGGCAAACCCCATCGCGCACCCGGTGCCCGCCGGCGACCGGTAACACGGCACGTAATCCACCACGTCCATATCCAGGTGCTCGGTGGCGCCGGTCACAACGATCCAGTTGCGGATCTCGGAGCTGCCGGAGTTGATCTTCTCCCGGGGCAGGGCCATCAACTGGTCGACGCTCTTGGCCTGCATCCCGGCGAGGGCCTGCTGGTCGAGTTCCTCATCCACCACGAAGTGGCTCAGGCCGCCGGACGCGAGGATGCCAACGCGGATGTCCTGAGGCCACGACTCGATGGCGGAGCGCAGCGCCTGTCCCAGGTTAAAGCACCGCTTGGGCGTCGGTTGGTTGGGCGGGTAGTAGGTGTTCAGCATCACCGGCACGGTGGGCAGGATGCCTTCGGTCATGATCCGGTTGTACACGTAGCCAAAGGCGTGTCCGATGCCGCCCCGCTCCCCGCGCCCGCGGGTGGGGTCAAGGAACTTCGAGGAACCCACGTCGAACTCGTCGTCCATCAGGCTGTCGATGATGTGCAGGCCCAGCGCTGAGTCGGTGGGCACCTGGACGTCCTCGGTGTTGTAGCCGATCAGATTCATTCCGCCCGTGGACGGCCCGGCCTCGTGGCCTGACACCTTCACCTCGTCGCCCCAGTAGACGCAGAAAGCCGGCATGTTGTCGTCCAGCAGATACTCGTGCTGGTCGTCGCCGACCATCACCAGCACGTCCAGGTTGGCGTCGTACAGCTTCTTGGACAGGTGAGCGATGGCTTTCTGGTTCTGCTCGTGCCGTTTGGCGAACTTCTCAGGCGTGATCTCTTTGGCGATCCGCTCGGTGTCAGTGCGGGCCAGCAGATCCTCGAAATTGGAGGTGATGCCGTCGGTCCCGATCAGCTCGAGATGCCCCTTGTCACGCTCACCGCGGCCGGCCCAGCCTTCAGGAGGAGTGCTGAGTTGCGGGCTGTGGGAGGAGGCCAGACCCAATACCAGTTCTGCCATTTTGTGGCTCCTTGTTTTGTGATTGCAGATGATCAGCGGGCCGGGCGCCAAGTCCAACGGGACGTCGGCCGGTGCCCGATTTTCTGCTCATTCTACCCCATGGGCGCGACTCCTTGTGGGCGCGCCAAAACGGTGGCCGGCGCATGCATTTGCTTGCGCCTCTCGTAACGCGTGTATATCATTGCGGCAGTACGGAATCCACTGCCACAGTGCCACCGTAGCGGAGATATGTCCGCGCGAAGGTGAGGCAATCACCGTGACGAAAGGAGCGAGACTGGTATGAAGTACGACTACATCGTGATTGGTGCGGGCTCCGCTGGTTCGATTATCGCCAGCCGCCTGACCGAGGACCACAGCAAGCACGTGCTGCTCATTGAGGCCGGCCCGGACTACCCTGAGTTCGAGCATCTGCCCGAAGAGGTCAAGTTCGGCTACAACACCGAGATTGACATCATGGTCAGCGACCACAACTGGCAGTTCGTTGGCAAGGGCACCGACACCTCGCCGGAGATGATGGTCCCACGAGGCAAGGTGACCGGCGGTTCCAGCGCCATCAACGGCCAGGTGTTCCTGCGCGGCGTGCCCGAGGACTACGACGGTTGGGCCTCTGTCGGCAACGACGAGTGGTCCTACACCAAGTTGCTGCCCATCTTCCGGCGCATCGAGACCGACACCGACTACGGCAACGACGACTTCCACGGCGGCGACGGCCCCATCGTCATGCACCGGTTCGCCCGAGAGTCGTGGCTGCCGGCGCAGAATGCCTTCAGCGCCGCGTGCGTGGCCGCCGGCTACCCCGAAACCTGGGACCACAACCATCCCGATTCCTACGGAGTCGGTCCCACCCCGTTCAACAACCCCAACGGCATACGGATGAGCACCAACCTGGGGTACCTTTCCGAGTCACGGCACCGGCTGAACCTTACCATCAAGGCCAACTGCCACGTCCAACGCATCCTGTTCGACGGCAACAAGGCCGTGGGCGTGCAGCTGGAATCGGGCGGCGAGACCTTCGTGGCAGAGGCCGACGATATCGTGCTCAGCAGCGGCGCCATCGGTTCGCCCCACATCCTGATGCTGTCGGGGATCGGTCCGGCCGAACATCTGCGGGAAATGGGCATCCCGGTCGTGCACGACTCCCCCGGCGTCGGCCAGAACCTGCGCGACCATCCCACCGTCTGGTGCACCTGGCGCACCAAGCCCGAAGTTGAGCTGGACGGTCTGGCTCCACGCTCGCAGCTTTGCCTCCGCTACACGGCGCCCGGTTCCGACCTGCGTAACGACATGAAGATCAGCATGCAGTCCTTCGCCACCGAGCGCATCAACCGCGGCGGCGACCGCATGGTGCCCCTGGGCGTTCGCATGAGCACCGGCATCCAATTGGCCGCCGGCGCCGGACACATGCGGCTCCAGTCCACCGACCCATCCGAACAGCCCTTCCTGGACTACAACTACCTTCAGGAAGAGTCGGACCGGGTCCGGCTGCGGGATTCGGTGCGCCTGTGCCTGCAATTGGCGGAGCATCCCGAGTTCCAGAACCTGCTCCAGGAACGCATCGAGCCACCAGCCGAATCGGAGACCGACGACTCCATCCTGGATGCCTGGATCGCCCGTGAGGTCACCACGTCCCAGCACATCTCCGGCACCTGCAAGATGGGCCCGGACAGTGACCCCATGGCTGTGGTCGACCAGTTCGGCAAGGTCAAAGGTGTGACCAACCTGCGCGTCGCCGACGCCAGCGTCATGCCCGACTGCATCCGCGCCAACACCAACGTCACCTCCATGACCATCGGCGAGCGCGTCGCCGAGTTCATCAAGGAAGGACGCTAAAGCGCAACCCTGCAGGGGCGGAGGTTCATCCGCCCCTGCGCAGAAGCTCGCACCATGCCTCCCGCACGTAAATGGGCTCGAATCGAGGACCTGGCGGTTCTGCACCTCTATCGGGGCAAGGTGGCCTTGGACAGTCGCGAGGTGGCCGCTCTGGCGGCGGCGCTGGAGCGCAGCCCGAAGTCGATCGGCACCCGGATCCAGGCCTTCGCCGGCTTGGATCCGGCCAACCCTTACTCCCCGTCCAGCAAGGCCACGGCCCTGACGCAATCCGTCTGGGCCGAATACCTCGCCGACCGTACCGCCATCGCGGTGGAAGGACAGCGCGCCTATCTTGGCATCCTCAACCGATACTCGATGGGTCGGCCGTAGAGAGCCAACCCACCCAAATCGGCAGAAATTTAGGGGCGAATGGTAATTCGCCCCTAAATCGTTCCGTGTCGGCTGTGGGTTAGACCAGCACGCCAAACCCAGACTTGGTGCAGATTTCCAACCGGTTGTGGTCCGGGTCGTGGAAATAGAAGGCCTGCTGCCCGTCGTGGCGGGTTTGGATATCGGTGCACTCCACGCCGATGTTCTGCAACTCGTCGCGGGCGGCTGAGATATCGTCCACCTCGAACGCGGTGTGGTGCGACGGCGCGGACGGCGCGTCCGGGTTTTCGATGATGTGCACCATGGCCCCGCTGGGCAACTGCAACCAGTAGAGGTTGTCGTTGTCGACCATCTTCGGGATCTGCTTGACGCCGAGGACCTCCTCGTACCACTTCAGGGCGATGTCCTTGTCCCGAACGTTGTAGGTGATGTGATTGATCGCCTTGAGGCGGATGTTGTCCGCGATGAGTCCCATAAGGTTTCCCTCCCGATGGTCAGGGTTGTGTAGTTTCTTCCCGTCAGATCTCCAGCAGCCTCTCCAGGTTGCCAAAGAGAATGGCGTCTTTTTCGTCGCGGGTCAGGCTGTCCAACCCGAGCAACCAGGACACGGGCCAGTCGGCGCACATGTCGAAGGGCCAGTCGGTCCCGAATACGACCTGCTCGATGCCGACCATGTCGATGAGCATGCGCAGCCCGTCTTCGCTGTGGGTCAGGCAGTCGTAGTAGAACCGTCCCAAGTAGGCGCTGGGCGGCTGGTCGATGTTGGCCCGGGCCTCCGGTCGCACCTGCCAGCCCCGGTCCATGCGCCCGATGCCGTAGCAGGCGTAGCCGCCCCCGTGGCACAGGCACACCCGCAGCCCGGGGTAGCGGTCCATCACGCCGCCAAATACGAACGAGGCATAGGTGATGGCGCGATCCGCCAGGTTGCCGATGGTGTTGGGTAAATGGTAGCGGTTGAGCCTTTCGGATACCACCGTATCCCCGCCCTGATGTACCAGGAACATCGCGCCCAGCCTTTCTGCGGTCGCCCACAGCGGCTGGAAGACCGGATCGTCGAAGGTGCGTCCGTTGACATGGTCCCCGATCATTGCGCCTTTGAGGCCGAGCTCTTCGACCGCCCGGGTGAGTTCCTCGATGGCCGCGCCCACATCCTGCATTGGCAGATGGGCCAGGCCGGCGAAGCGATCCGGATACTCCTCGGTCAGCTGAGCGACATAGTCATTGCACTCTCGGTGCATGGCCATGGTCTGGTCCACGCTCAGATCGTAGAAGTACATGTTGGCGTTGGTGGACAACACGTGAACGTCGACGCCCAGCGAGTTCATATCGGCAATGCGCTGTTCCGGCGTCCAGAAGGTGCGCGGGTTGTAGCGGTGCTGGTTGTACAGTTGCGGTGCCGTGACCCCGAACCAGTTATCGCCGCTCTGCATTGCCCGCAGCGCGCTGGCTGGCGTTATATGCGCATGGACATCGAGAACGCGTACTGCCATTATCGGTATGCTCCTGTATGGTCACAGCCGGGCCAGCCGAAGCGGCTCCCAGACGACGGAGGTTGCGGTGAATTATAGCCGCTTTGGTTTCGTTCGTCAGGCCGCGTTGAGGCCTCGGCATTGGAACACACAAACCAGCCCCTGTTATCATGTTTTCGCCAAGTCAGTTTCACGTATGGAGACCGCGAATTCATGACAACTCCCGCTTCGCGCACCCAGCACCCGTACTTCATGTACGACGCCATCGTCGGCCAGCCCGAAGCCATCCGCTCGGTGATAGCGGGCCAAAGTGAACGATGCGGGGAAATCGCCGCCGTCCTGTCCAGCAAGCGCCGGATATACGTCGTTGGGATCGGCACGTCCTGGCACGCGGCGCTGGTGGGCGCGTCCATAATGGACGCGGGGCCAGAGGCTTGGGCATGGAACTCCTTTGAGTTTTGCGTGTCGCCACCTCGGGTCACGACAGACGATGCGGTCATAGTCATCAGCCACCGGGGAACCAAGCGGTCGTCGTACGACGCGCTGGATCTCGCCAACAGTCTCGGGGCCTATACCGTGGCGATCACCTCCACCGACCCGGGCCCGCGCATTCTGACTGCCGACGCCGGCATTCGTACCGTGCAGCAGGAAAGGTCGGCGGCCTTCACCATCAGCTACACCACCGCGCTCACGGCGCTGGCCATGCTCAACCTGGGCATGGCCGGCCGGATGGATGACCCCGGTAGCGGATTGGACGCCTTTCCCGGTCAGATCGCCGGGATCCTGGCCGGTGAGGACGATGTACGCGCGGTGGTGGCTGACCATCACTCTCGGCGCCGGTTCATTTCCGCGGGTTGGGGTTCCAACCGGGCCAATGCTTACGAGGTCGCGCTGAAGATCAAGGAGACCAGCCGTGCCGATTGCGAAGGCTTTCAGACCGAGCAGTTGCTCCATGGGCCTTTCTGCTCCCTGGATTCTGACTGCTTGCTGACGCTCCTAGCTCCCGCCGGGGAGGACCGCGGTCGTTCCGTGGACCTTGCCGAGGCCGCTCGGGAGTTGGGCACCCCCGTGTGGGCGCTGTCCAATCGCCCGGATGACGGCCTGGCAGAAGCGGGCGCGGTCACCTTCCCGTTGCCGGATTGTCCGTCGTACCTCATGCCCATCGCCAGCGTCGTTCCGCTGCAATTGTTCACCTACCACCTGGCCCTGGCGCGCGGGACGCATCCCGACCTGTTCCAGCAGGACGACCCGCTCCAGGCCGCTGCGCGAACCCACTACAACCTCTAAACCATCCAAAGGAGACTCCCATGCCGGACAACGCTGACGCCCAGCGCCTGATCGAGGAAGCCGCACAGACCCGGGGTTACACCCTCGAGATGCACCGCATCAATGCCCTGGCAGACCCGGAATGGACCCAGAAGTACGGCGAGTTCATCGAGGCCACCTACACCGGACAACGACTCCTCGACCGCAAGACCAAGGAACTCCTGCAAATCTGCGTGGAGACTGCCCTTCGCGCCGACCAGGAGCAGATCCAGGCCCACATCCGCGTCGCCCTCAACGAGGGCGCCACGCCCCGCGAGATCCTGGAGGCCATGCAGGCCGTCATCGCCCCCATGGGCGCCTTGGCGTTCCGCCGCGGCGTCCAAGCCTGGGCGGCGGAAACGGGGTTCGAGTACTGACGCGGAACACCCGGCGGCGTTGTCACGCAACGGCCGACACAGCGGTTCTGCCTATAGCTGCCCGATCCTGCCGTTGACGCTCGGCACCGGCCTACCCTACAATCGCCAGTAGAGTCCATAGCCGAAAATCGTAACCAAACCTACGGGAGTCGTAACCTCGTATGAACACGGACGGCGACAGCATCCGCAGATCCTTCGCGGAGTTCTTCGAAGAGCGCGGGCACCAGTACATGCCCTCGGCCTCTCTGATCCCTGCCGGAGACCCCACGCTGCTTTTCACATCGGCGGGCATGGTGCCCTTCAAGCCATTCTTCATGGGGGAGCAGACCCCGCCCCGTCGCCGTCTCACCAGTTGCCAGAAGTCCTTCCGCACCACCGACATTGACGAGGTGGGCGATCACAAACACCTCACCTTCTTCGAGATGCTGGGCAATTTCAGCATCGGCGACTACTTCAAGAAGGACGCCGTCGCCTTCGCTTGGGACCTGTGCACGAGTGTGTTCGGCCTGGAGCCGGAGCGCATGTACGTCACCGTGCACTTGGACGACGACGAGGCCTACGATCTGTGGCTGAACGACATCGGAGTCCCGCCGGAGCGCATCTACCGGTACGGGAACAGCGATAACTGGTGGGGTCCTGCCGGCCTGGAAGGACCCACCGGTCCGTGCTCTGAACTCCATTACGACGGCGGCGCGGAAAAGGGCCGCGGACAACATCGCATCACCGACGAAATGATGACGCCCGACGAGCTCACCGCCATGCTCCGGATTGAAGCTGCGGGCGGTCCCGCCGCCGACCCGGGTGGCTGCCATCCCAACTGCGATTGCGAGCGGTTCGTGGAGTTATGGAACCTGGTTTTCATGCAGTTCTACCAGGACCTGGAGGGCGTCCGCACGCCGCTGCCCGCCCCCAGCGTCGACACCGGCATGGGCCTGGAGCGCGCGGCGGCCGTCCTGCAGGGCAAGCCCAACGTCTACGAGACCGATCTGTTCCGCCCCATCATTGACTCCGTGTGCTCTCTCACCGGCCGCGAATACGGAGTGAATTCCGACACCGACTACGCTATCCGCGTGGTAGCCGAGCACGCCCGCGCCGCCTCGTTTCTCATCAGCGACGGGGTGGTCCCGTCCAACAGCGACCGTGGCTACGTCCTCCGCCGCATCATCCGGCGGGCCATCCGGTACGGCCGCCAACTGGGCCTCGACCGCCCGTTCATGACCGAAGTGACCGACGCCGTGATCGCGCGTTTCGCCAACGCCTATCCTGCCCTCTCGGAAAACGAAGGCTTCATCCGCCGTGTCGTGGGTTTGGAGGAGACCCAGTTCCTGGAAAATATTCGACAGGGCATGCCGCTGCTTGAAGACATCCTGGCGTCGTCAAAATCCGACGGTGTCATCGCCGGTGCAGTGGTATTCGAACTCTACGACACCTACGGGTTCCCGCCTGAGTTGGTGGACGAAATCGGCCGCCGCGAGTATGGCCTCGCGGTCGATATGGACGGGTTCGACGCCGAGATGGAGGCCAAGCGAGAGCGCGACAGGGCCGGACACCAGGTCACCGGCAGCATGGAAATCGTCACTGCCTACGAGAACCTCGGGGCCGGCCGCACATCTTTCGACGGCTATCAACGCACGCAGATAGATACGCGCATCCTAGGGATTCTGCGCGAAGGAGAGGCGGTGGGGCACGCCACTCGAGGCCAGAAGGTCGAAATCGTCCTCGCCGAGACCTGCTTCTACGCCGAAGGCGGAGGTCAGGTGGGTGATCAGGGAGCAATCATGGGGCCGAACGGTTGCGTGCGCATCGAAGACACCCAGAGCCCGGTGGCCGGCCTCATCGTGCACCGTGGGGTGGTCGCCGAAGGGGATATTGCCCTGGGTGAATCCGTGGCCGCGCAGGTAGAAACGGACCGCCGCCTGGACGCGTCCCGCAACCACAGCGGAACCCACCTGCTCCACGCCGCGTTGCGGTCCGTGCTGGGGCCCCACGTTCGCCAGGCCGGCTCGCTATGCGCCCCCGGTCGGCTGCGCTTCGACTTCAACCACGTGGGCGCGATGACCCAGGATGAGCAACTTGACGTCCAAAGTCTGGCCAACCGCAAGATCCGCGAGAACCTGTCTATCACGGCCCGCGAAACCACCTACACGGACGCGGTGCGCGACGGCGCGCTCGCCTTCTTCGGCGATCGTTACGGCGACGTGGTCCGCGTTGTCCGCATGGGCGACCACGACAATCATGATGAACCGTTCAGTTTCGAGGTCTGCGGCGGCACCCACGTTCACGCCACCGGCGAGGTCGGCACGCTGGTCGTGCTGGGAGAATCCAGCATCGGCGGTGGGATGCGACGAATCGAGGCCATGACCGGCCGGGCAGCAGAGGAACTGTTCGTCCAACAGTCCGCCACCCTGGAAGCCATTTCGCGGAAGCTGCAGGCTCCCGTGGCCGAACTGGAGGCTCGACTGGATGCCTACATGGCCGACACCGACGTTTTGCGCCGGCGCCTCGCTGATGCCGAACGGGCCAGCCTGCGCTCAGAAGCGGAGGCCTTGCTCGGGCGCACCCGCGACGTCGACGGCGTGAATCTGGTGGCCGGGGTAACCTCCGCCCACAACGTTGAAGCCATGCGGGAGATGGGCGACTTCCTCAAGCAGAAACTTGAGAACGTCGTCATCGCCCTGGGCGCGGTGATAGACGGCTCTCCCATGATCGTGACCATGGTCACGCCGGATTTGGTGAGCCGAGGTCTCCACGCCGGAAATATCGCCCGCGATGCCGCCAAGTTGATGGGTGGCGGTGGCGGCGGTCGGCCCGAGACCGCCCAAGCCGGGGGTCGGCAACCGGAACGCCTGGGCGCCGCCCTGGACAGCGTGACCAACCTCGTCCGGGTAGGACTGGACAATTAGCCGTATAAACTCGCGGCAGATGGCGACTTGGTGACCCCGTCGCCTATCCCTGATCCTCCTGACCTGGCGCGTGCGGGCCGTCTGTTGGGTCTGGATGTCGGCGACCGACGCATCGGGCTGGCGGTGAGCATCCCGCCGGGAGAACTGGTGCTGCCCGCGGGGTATCTGCAACGTCGCAATCGGCGCGCCGACATCGCCGCGGTCCTGGAGCAAGCCAGCCAGCGCGACGCGGTAGCCATCGTCGTGGGAATGCCCTACGATGCTCACGGCCGCTCCGGAGATCAGGCTCGAAAAACCGCTTCGCTGGTTCGCGCGCTGCAGCGGGCCACTGACATCCCCGTGCTGACCATCGACGAATCTTTCAGCACCAACACGGCCGTCAACGACTTGGCACAATCGGGGCAACGCCCAAGGCGCGACCCCGGCTCCATCGACGCTGCAGCCGCCGTAAGCATCCTTCGTCGTTTCCTAGCCTCCTAGTCCCAGTCTCTTTCCGGAAGTTCTCCGGATTGCCGCTGCTGATGCTCTTGACGTTGGACGAACGGCCGTTCTATAATGCTGAGGTATTTAGAACGTCTGTTCCGAGGTGGCTTATGTTCGCCGTGAACGCCGTGGCGCCCAAGCAACGTCAAATCGCCGAACCGAGATTCGACCACTACGAGGATACCGGGTGTGAGGTAGCCTCCACCTGCTTCGGCTGCCCTTTACCACGCTGCAAGTTCGACGACATGGAATGGTTTTACAAATACCGTCGTCTGGGGAGGTACCTGTACATGGCCTCTGTGATCCAAAGCGAAGGCCTGTCCATACCGGAGGCGGCGGAGCGGTTCTCAGTCACCCAGCGGACGGTGTTCCGGGTCTTGCGCCGTTGCCGCGATGCCATGCGGGAACTGACCCCGGCGGAAGCCGCCGTGTTCGCCAGCCTGGCAGCATAAGGTAGACAACGGAGCAAGTTCACCGATGGTCGAAGACGCCTCCAACCGTTCCCTGTGGCGATTCTTCGACGGCGCGGCGTCAGTCAGCGCCAGCATGTTGCTATCGGTCGCCTTCGACGTCTGCGTCTTCTGCAGCGGCTTTCCACTGGTAGGCTACCTCGAGGCGCTGACCAAACGGGATGACGGGATTATAATAACGGCAACGCTGTTGCTATTCCCTACCACCGCCGCACTCTATGGAGTTTTCAAGATGTTCTTCGCCGCCAGGGAAGCCGTAGAACGCAAGGCCCGCGAACGGGGTCGCCGGGAAGGCATCCGCGAAGGGCGCCGTGACGAACGTAAGCGGATTACCCAAGTGCTGCAAGAGCAGGGCGTGGAACTCTCTCCGGAACTCGCCAAGATACTGTCTGGCGACGACGAGTAGCCGGATCTAACCCCTCGGCAACCCCAAGCCACGCCCAGCGACAATGCCACGCTGCACTTCGGAGGTGCCGCCGGCAATCTTGTGGGAGAAACTGATCATCCAGTTTTCCGGCAGGCGCCCATTCAGGGGCGCTCGCTTTTCGCCACGCCCCAACGCCCCTTCGAGACCCGCCACCTCCAGCACGCTGTTGGCCGACCGGTGCAAAGTCTCGCTCCCGAAAGCCTTGCTCATGGACGCTTCTTTATTCGGGACCAGTCCTTCCCCTTGCATCCAGGCCACGTTGTAGGCCATCAGGCGCGCCACCTCGCATTCCACGTAGCGATCGGCCAGCAGGTTTCTCACCCAGGGCTGTTGCGTGACTTTGACCCCGTTCCGCAAGGTCTGCCCGGCGTACTCCCTCGTGTCATCCAGCAGTCGCCTCGCGATGGCCGAATAATCGATCCCCGACCGTTCGAAGTCCAGCAGGGTTACCGCCACATACCAACCGCGATTTTCCTCGCCGACCAGGTTGCTGCTGGGCACACGCACGTTGTCGAAAATCACTTGGTTGAACTCGTGCCCGCCAGTCATGTTGACCACTGGCCGCACCTCTACTCCCGGCGTTTTCATGTCGACCAGGATGAAACTGATTCCCCGGTGCCTGGGCGCTTCCGGATCGGTCCGGGCCAGGCACATGATCCAGTCGGAATGGTGCGCCAGCGTCGTCCAGATCTTGGATCCATTGATCACGTATTCGTCGCCGTCCCGCACTGCCCTGGTGCTCAGCGAGGCCAAATCGGAGCCTGATTCGGGTTCGCTGTAACCCTGGCACCACTGAATTTCACCCCGCGCGATGGGAGGCAGGTGAGCCTGTTTCTGCTCTTCGCTGCCGTGGATCATCAACGTGGGGCCCAGCATACGCACGCCGAATATATCCCGCCCCGGCGCCCGGAGGTAGGCCAACTCTTCGTTGTAAATTGCCGACCGCACCGGTGAGGCATCCTGTCCGCCGTACTCCTCCGGCCAGTGCATCGTCAACCACCCACGCTCCGCCAGCCGGCCCCTGAGGTGCATGGTGAAGTCCCAATCGTACTCCTCGGGCCAACGCCCGCCGCCTTCCCAGTCGGCTGGCAGCTCCGACTGGATGAACTGGCGCAGTTCGCCTCGGAAATGATCCTCTTCCGGAGTGAAGCAGTACTCCAAACCCATGCCTCCCGCGAGATCAGGTAACCGGCTTGATCAACACTTGAGATGTCATCAAGCGTCCACGGCTACGCACGTCACGGTTCGCACGACGCCCACCACCGTGTGGATCTTCTCCGTAACCAGTCCGCCTACCACCGACATGTCCTCGCCGGAAATCACCGCGATGATGTCGTAGGGGCCGGTAACCACATCCACTGACTCGATGCCGTCCAGGTCTCGCAAGGTGTTGGCTACGTCCCTGGTGCGCCCAACGGCGGTTTCAACCAGCAAAAAGGCTTTCGTTGCCATGGTTTGCCATCTCCTGATTCAAGGGTGAAGTTGGGCAGAATCGGCAGGATGGAACCCTGCTCCACGCGCCGGGCAATTCTACGGTGGCCCCATGGGGGTGTCAATCGAACCCGGCTGCGCTACAACTCGGACGCCAACCGGCGAACCAAGTCTGCTGCCGCTTCCCGGGTGTCCTCGCGCTTCAGCGCATACTCCAGCGACGCCCTCATCAGCCCCAATGGGTTGCCGCCATCGTACCGCATCCCGTCAAACTCGCAGGCGTAAACCGCCATATCTTCCATCAGCAACGCCAGGCCATCGGTCAACTGGATCTCGCCCCGGGCGCCGGGCGGCGTTCGCTCCAGGCAATCAAAAACCTGTGCCGGCAGCAGGTATCGGCCCACAATGGACAGGTTCGACGGCGCCGTCCCGGGCGGCGGCTTTTCCACCAACCCGTTGACCCGATGCCGGCCTTCGCCCGAAGGTTCTGAATCCACCACGCCGTAATTGTGCACCAACTCCCACGGCACGCGCTCCACTGCAACCGCCGCCGCATCCTCTTCGCCGGCCACTGCCGCCATCATCTGGGACAGCACTCCCGGCGTGTGGTCGACGATGTCGTCGGGCAAAATCACGGCGAAGGACTCATCTCCCACAGCTTCGCGCGCCGTAAGCACCGCGTGCCCCAATCCCAACGGTTCTTGCTGGATCACGAACGATACATCGGCCAGGTCCGCTCCGGCCCGCACCTTCTCCAGAAGCTGCGCGTCACCGGCCAATCGCGCTTCCAGATCCGGTCGAGGCCGGAAGTACTCGGCGACGCTCTCTTTACCGGGGGAAGTGACGACAATCACATCGGTTACACCCGCTTCCGCCGCCTCCTCGATCACGTACTGCAACATCGGCCGGTCGAGTATCGGCAGCAACTCCTTGGGCACAGACCGGGTTACCGGGAGAAACCTGGTCCCGAGCCCAGCGGCCGGTATGACTGCTTTACGAATCGCGGCACACATCGCGTTCAATCATAGCACGGCACTCCGGTTTGTCCGGAGGATACGGAGCGGCTACCCAAGCTCCAGCCGCCAGGCGGAGGCGCCAGCTACTCAGGATTAGACAAACGCTCGGTTTTGTCGATCTGTTGTGTGGCGACCCGCCGGGTGCTGGCCAGATAAGCAATCACAATCATTGCCGGCATGGCCAAGATGATTATTCCGATGATGATGACCACGGTGAGTTCGGTGAAGCCCAGCTTGCCCAGCAGGATATGGCTCAAGGCAGCCATGATCCATTGCAGGAGCGTCGGGTCCGCCTCCCCGTGATGGCGTCCTAGCGACGCCAGTATGGCAACGAACGTAGTTCCGCCCACGGCGGTCTCCGCAGGTCAAGCCTATCGCGGTATGGTTCTAATACCTTCCGCCCGCGCCCGCCGTGGCCAACTGCGGGCTGGCCTCTGCCGGGCGCGAGTTGTACCGGCTGGAGTAGTGGTACTCCTTGATGCTGTAGGCCATTATCGCAGCCGGAATCAGCGTCAGGCCCGCAATGAGGAACGGCCAGAAATAGCTGTTGCCGAACCATTCGTAGGCGTAGCCGGCGAACTGGATGCTGAAAAACGACCCGATCTGGTGCGAGAAAAACACCCAGCCGCTGATTGTCCCCAGCGCGCGGAACCCGTAAACATCGGCCGTCAGCGTCGACGTCAGGGGCACACTGGCCACCCACGACATGCCAGACAGCATGGCGAACGCCACCAGTCCCAACATTCCATAGCCCATCATTGGCAGGAACACCAGACACATAAAGGCCACCCCGCGCGTTGCATACACCAGCGCGAGAACGTTCTTGCGACGCATTCGGTCGCCCATGAACCCGGTGATGATCACCCCCGCGGCGTTGAGTCCGGTCATGATGCCGAACATCAACGCGGCGAATACCTTCTTGTCGTCAAAGGTCATCCACAGGAAGTTGACCGTTTCCGGCAGGATGTCCTCCGCGTACGGTATGAAATGTATGCTCAGCAATCCCGTAGTGATGCCGCAAACCACGTAGGCTCCGGACAACTGCCACATGGGCGGCGTCTTGAAACACTGCCGCCAACTGTTGACTTCGTACAGTCCCGACTGACGCTGCTGCGGTGCGCTCCCGGCGGGAGCGTCTTCAGGGTTGGGGTCGCCGTCGGGGTTGAGGCCCATTTCCTGCGGGTTCGGCCGCAGGAAGAACACCGCCAGCGGCGCGGAGAGGAACACCACCATCGCGCCCAACAGGAACCACACCGTGCGCCACCCGACCAGTTCCACCCCGGCGATATTCAGGCTGGCGTTGTCGATGACGCCCATCAGGTATGCCGCAAAGGGGATCATCAGCAGGCCGCCGATGGAGGTGCCTGCCGCCGCCAGTCCCGTGGCTTTGCTGCGCTTGCGACGGAACCACCGCACCACCAGGGCCAGCATGTTGGTTATAGACGCCGCGCTCAGACAGGTGTTGATCACGATGGAGAACACCACGATGAACCACAGCAGGTCCAGCGGGATGCTGATCACGCCCAGGTTGAGGGAATGGTTCAGGTCCTGCATGAAGGCCAGGCTCATGATCGCCAGGCCCATTACGGACAAACCGATGCCGAAGACCCGGCGCGGCCCGTACTTGTCAAACAACGCGCCCATTATGGGCTGCATGGCCCCGTTGATGAGGAAGCCGACGGAGCCCACCCAGGAAATATCAGAGCGGTCCCACCCGAAAGTGGGTTCCATCTCGGTGACGAACAGGCCGAACCCCTGCCGGCCCGGCATTGACAAGAAGGAAACGAAGAAACAGGTGGCGACGATGTACCATCCGAAGTACATCGGCGCGGTAACCGGCGCTGCGGATTTGGTAGTCATACGCCCCCTGGGGTCGCGGGTTCCGTGAGGCGATGACCGGACACCGCCAGATACCGTGCCATCATAGCAGTCAGGCCAAAAGCAGGCTAGTATGCCTCACAACGCGGCGACGTCAATCACCGATGTCCGGCGTTCGCGACGCCAAATCGCTTGCAACTCGCGGTACGATCAGTTGGCTGCCGCCCCGGCCGGCGCCGGCGCGGTCAGGTAGCGCACCGAATATTTGCGTTCTCGAATGGTGAAGGCGGAGAGCGCGGCCGGGTACAACATCACGGCGGCAATCGAAAACGCGACGATGTAATCGCCCGTGATTTCCCGCAAATAGCCCGCCAACAGTACGCTGGTGAACCCGCCAAGCTGGTGGAACAGGAACGCCACGCCAGAGATGGTCGCCATGGATTTCAGGCCGTAAACCTCTGCGGTGAGCGACGAGGTCAGGGGAGCGGTGGCAATCCAGGACAGACCGGCGACAACTGCGAAGATGAGCAGGCCCGCCATTACCGGGAACCCGGGCGTCACCAACGACGCAACCAGGATCACATATCCCGTTCCCCGGCAGAAATAGACGGCCGTCAGCCAGTTCTTGCGCCCGCCGATCCGGTCGGAGATCCAGCCCGCTCCGGTGGCGCCCAGCGCGTTCAAACCCGACATGAGCCCGAAGATCAGCGCCGCCGTCTGCGGGTTAACCCCTTCCTCGATGGCCATGGGCACGAAGTGCACCGCCAGCATGAAGGTGGTGGAACCGCAAATATAATAGGAAAAGCTCATCTGCCAAATAGGCCAGGACTTGAACGCCTGCCGCCAGTTTTCGGCAAACAACGGTTGCGGCGGTGGGGTCGGCGCACCCGCGGATCCGGCGGATGCTTCTTCGGGTACGGGATCCCCGTCGGGAGTGAGCCCCTTCTTCGCGGGGTCGTCATGGAGAAATATCAGCGCCAGCGGTATGCCCAGCACGAGGATCATCCCGCCCAGGACTATCCATGACAGCCGCCAGTCGATCAGGCTGATCAGAAATGCCGCGAAGGGCACCAGGACCAGACTGCCCAAAGACATGCCCGACGCGTTCAGACCAATCACCAGACCCCGGCGGCGCCGGAACCACTTGCTCAACATCGCGGCGGTGTTGGTCATCGACGACCCGCTCTGGCCAATGGCAGCGACTACTCCGAACATCGCGATCATGTACCAGATGCTGCTCGTCGCCGCCATCAGCAACGTGGACACCCCGACGATCAGGATGCCGGCCACCACCACGATGCGGACTCCGAGGCGGTCGAACAGGTAGCCCATGAACGGCTGCGTGACGCCGTTCAGCAGCGCTCCCAGCGCGGCTGCCCACGAAACCACGGTCCGGTTCCACTCGAACTCCGCCTCCATGGGCACGACGAAGGCGCCAAACGAGTTCCGCGCTCCCATGGTCACGAACGCAATAAACATGCAGGTGGCCACGACGAACCACCCGTAAAACAGCCCCGGGCGCGCCGGGTTATTCACCGCCATATCGCCCCCAATCCCGCCTGGCTACATTGCCCACTGATTGAGGCGGATTTTATGCCTGTGGCGGTGGAGGCGCAAGGCAGGTTTTGACCGCCGCGGCGGCTACTGTGTCGTCGGGGGCATAAATTCGCGCAGTTCCAGGGTCACGTCGGGAAATGCCTGTGGGGTGATGGCGCCACCGGCGGGAATGATGCGGACGGTGGTGTACTCGGTTCCCACCGGATCGGTACGGACCTCGACTTCGCCGGCGCGCAGATTGACTATCCAGAATTCCGGGATGCCGGCAGCAGCATAGAACTCTGACTTCGGACCATAGTCGTACTCCAGCGAACTGTCGGCTACTTCAATCAGCAGCAGCACGTCCTCCGGCGTCGCCGTCTCGGCATAGTAGTCAGGCCGGGGCCGCAGCAGGACGATGTCCGGTTCCGGCATTCCATGTTCGTCCAGCTGTATGGAACCCTGCACCCGCACGATAGCGCGACCCACCAGAAGCGGAACCAGCAGCATATTCAAAGCGTCGGTGCAGAAAAGGTGCCGGTTCCCAATTGCCGCCATCTGAATGATCTCCCCGGCCAGCAGCTCAACGTGCTCATCCTCATGCAGAATGCCGGCCTCGCCCATGGCCAGGTATTCGGCCACGGTGAAGAGCCGGCGCTGGATTTGGGGGCGGGTTGCAGTGGGGATCATCGGATCGCCTCTGCTTTGCTGAAAACCTTGGTTTCCCGGTTCTGCACTACTTGACCCCGCGCCATCAATCCGCCCAACACTGAATAGGTCAGATAGTTCCGCTGCCCCTCACGGATGGACGAGCGCAAGCCCAACGTATCCGCAATCTGCGAGTTGCGCAAACCGTTGGGATGGCCATCGAGCAACATCAGGATGGCTTGCTCAATGTGGCGCAGGTCTTCTTGCGCCAGTACGCGGGCAGCGGTGTCATCGGTCATCATGCAACTGCTTCCGGTGGGTGGCTTTTTGCAAGGTGAGGTTCAACGCAGCCGATGCAGGTGATGACGTCGCAATCATCTTCCTGACAAGATTGGCAAGCGTTGTCGCAGTAGAAACGACCGCAGCTGATGCACGAGTAATCGTACATCGGACACAGCGGCCGGTTGCAATGGCAGCAATGCACTATCGGGTTGTCATCACTGTCAACCATTGGTGCTAAACTGAAGCCAAAGTGAAACCCGCATCATTTGTAGGTAGAATTGGTGGCAATTGAGGCAGTAGGCTGGGAAATGGCAGGCAGGGGGTTGAAGTTGGGAATGGATGAGATGGGAGCGCTGCTGGTGCGGTGGCGCATGGACGAG
>DAOUIF010000014.1:0-8677 GCA_034423575.1 Dehalococcoidia bacterium
GGAACGACTGTCCCCACACCGCGCCCTGCTCAGCAACCAAGGAGGTGATTGACCGACAAACGACAACCTGATAATTGTCTAATCGCTCCGCTCCCAAGGTGGTCAAAGACCGTGAAAATCTCGGTCAATGACGCTGAAAATTCACACCTGAGCTACTCAGCATGGCCCGGATATGTCGGGTCGGGCAACCGATACCCAATCTGCTTTTTGCGGCCGTTAAGCGGGTGGTTGCATCATTCCCTGACTCGGAACTGGCCGCCCAATACCGCCGCGCCGGGACTTTCGGCCATCCAGCGGAGGATTTGGGACGCACATTCACGGCCTTCGCGGAAGCGCATCGGGATCGGATCGTTGATTTGCTGGTGACGCGGATGGTCCAGACCAACGAGGTTGGTCGGTGCGCGTACCTGATGCCTGGTTTCGGGGTCGTTGCGAGCGAGCATCCGAACATGCCGCTTGCAGTGCTGGAAGTGGGAGCAAGCGCGGGGTTGAACCTGAACTGGGACAAGTACACGTACCGATATTCTAACGGTGATGAATTCGGACCGGCAGGCTCGGAGGTCGTGATCGATTGCGAGGCCAGGAATGGATTGCCGGAGTTGCCGACAGAAATGCCACGAGTCAACTTCAGGGTCGGGATCGACTTGTCGCCAGTGGATCTTAGCGAGGACGAGGAATACCAGTGGATGCAGGCGCTGCTGTGGCCGGAGCACCAGGATCGGGCAGCCCGGCTATCCGCCGCCAGGGATGTCTGGCTGCAATCACCGCCGGAGATATTGCACGGCGACGCTGTGGAACTGCTGGCCGATACGCTGGAGGACGTACCGCAGGAATCGGCGTTGTGCGTGTTTCACTGCCATACCCTGAACCAGTTATCCGCAGAGGCGAAGGAGCGGTTCGCCAGCATTTTGCGCGCCACCTCCTTGCGGAGGACGGTGTATCACATGCCTTCGGAGGGGCAGCGCGTCCAGTTACGCAGGATCATGGGGGGAACAGTGACCACCCTGCTGTCGGCGCGCCGGCAGGTACACGGCAGATGGATCGAGTGGGATACTGATGCAAGGGTATCCCCTGAGTAGGGATCGCCACGCGACGCGGGGTTCGTCGGTGTTGGCGCTTACTCGTTGGGCGGTTTGGACTGGCGGCTACGGTTGCTCAACTGCAACGCGATGATGGCAGCGACGGTGGCTGTGGCATAGGTAGCGACATTGGAGTCCTTGCGCAGCGCTTTAGCGACAGGTTTCAGGCATCCGAGGACTTCGCCGCGGCCGATCCTCTCCTTGCATTGATAGGAGTCAATCGCGTACGGGGTCAGCAGGAAAATCCAAATGATTGATCCAGCAAGCAACCAGGCCGCGATGCCGCCATGTGTGACCGCTATCACACGGCTGATCAGGCTCATATCTCCAACTGGTCGTATTTCAGGCCGATCACCAGTGCGCAAACCAAGCCGATGATAACAAAACCGGGCACCGCTGCGTGATCCACCCACCCAAAATGGGGGACAAAGGAAAGCAGGGCAAGCAGGAACATAAAGGCTGCCCCACAGAGTATTCCTCCGATTATCCCGGCAAGAACAGCCATGTCGCTCCTCCTGACAAAGTAGCTATTCACTCTCCAGATGATGCACGGTATGGCATCATGGCGATCATAGCACGGCTCACCATGCCTGGAGGACTTCACCGGAGAGCGGGTTGATGCGGTAGAGGCACCGGCGACACTGCGGATTACTCGGCGGGCCAGCCATCCGGGAGGTCGCCGGCGCTCAGGGCGGTTTTGATGGCGTCGGCGGCCTCGGCCGTAACCCACTGGCTCCACAGGTCGATGTGGTTGTTCAGCCACCAGACGGCGGCGGCGTTGACGCCCACGTCCGGGTTGCTTTCCTGCCACTGGGCGGCGACTTTGTAGATTTCGATGTTGAAATCCCATTTGCGGAGCATCTCCACGACGTCGGGGGCTCGCCCCGGCAGGTCGTAGTTCACTCCGATGAGGATGGTGGCGTCCTCGTAGGCGCACGCCTTGGTGGTGAACCAGCACTCGTCACTGTAGGGCGGCTCTTCCAGGCGCACCAAGTCCAGGTTGAGCGCCGGCTCGTTGGTGCCCCACTGGTAGCCCAGCCATGGCTCCTGCTTTTCGTAGGCTTCGTACACGATACGGTTCAATTCGGCGCCATCGCCGGGGTTGAAGATCTCCACATGGTCGGACAGCCCGTAGCCAAGGATCTGCGCGGCGTTGACGCGCTCACAGGCCCAGCTGACGATGCAGGAGACGAGACGAGCCTTGTCGCCGGTCTCGGGGGTCTTGAACAGATCCTTGTACTTCTGCTCCTTGAGATCTTCCACGCTGTCCAGCTCGGGGTATTGCTCCTGGAGGTATCTGGGGATGACGAAAGCGGACTGCCAATCCTTGCCGAGGCTTTGGCCGATGGAAAGCACTTCTCCATCGTCGCGGGCGGAGTTCCATACCTCCTCCTGATTGGGCAGCCAGATCTCCATGGTGACGTGGGTGTCGCCGTTTTTGAGGCCCTGGAACATTGGCACCATGGTCCCGAACCTGGCTTCGGTGGGGTACCCGTAGCCTATCTCGACGATGTACTGGGCGATGCGGTTCTGCAGCACCACGCTGGACCAGTTGAGGTCGCTGAAGATGATCGGTTCCCTGGTTGGCTCGGCCGACGGCGATTGGGATGTAGGGGCAACCGTGGGGGTGGCCTCCACAGCCATTTCCACAATTTGGGTGACAGGGACTTCGACCTGTTGAATAACCACACGAGTCACCTCAACAGGCTGCGGCGCGGCGGCGGGCGAGCAGGCCAGGGCGGCGACAGCGATAGCGACGGCGACCAGCACCACGGCCCAAGTTGAGACCAGCGTTGCGCACCTGGCGAGCAAGGCGGTTACCCCCTAAACCTCTGTGAATATCCGCAAAGCGTTATGTTAGCATATCGCATTTAGCGCGGCCGGCGGCGGTGTCGCGCCCCAGCCGGCCATTCTGGATGTCGCCGATGTCTACGTTGTCAATGATCTGGGGGCGGATTGGCACCAAGCTCTACCTGGTGCTGGCTTGCGCGGTGTTTCTCACCCTGGTGTCCAGCGCCGTCGGAGTTTGGCACTTCGAGAAGAGTGGACGGCACACCCATCGGATGCGCGACGAGGCGGTGCCGGTGCTCGAAGCCTCCTGGCAGGTGTACGCTGACGCGCAGGCTCTGCCCAGCATGGGCATCGCCCAGGTCGGACTGATTGATTCCAAGGATGTTGCCGCGGCGCTGGCCAGGGTGTCTGACGGCCTGGACCGGGTGAACGAGGCTCCCGGTCTGCGTCCGAAGGCTGACCGGGTGGGCGCCAGCGCGGGCAAGGTGGCCGGACACGTTGAGGAGCTGATAGCAGGCCGCAAATCGCTGGAGGAGGTTGCCCGCAACGTTGAGGCAATGATCAACCGGCTGGATCTGGCGGCGGGGGCGGATCGCACGATTTTGGCGGCGGAAGTGGTGGTCCGGGACGGTCTGCGCACCGACAACCTGGCTGACCTGCGCAAGGTGCGCTCCGAGATGGATGAATTGCTCTCGCGGCCGCCAGGATTCCGGGCCGAACACGTGGAATTGTTCAACCGGGTGTTCGACGCCCAGGAAGACTACCTGGAACACGGGGAACAAGTGGAGGCGGCGGCGGCGGCTCTTGAGGCCGAGGCACTTGTAATGGAGGGGGCTTTGAACTCGCTTCTGGCCGCTTCGCGCGAGGCGTCGGACGCCGGACTGACGGAGGCGGTACGGAGTTTTGACCGCGGCCGGGTGATATTGCTGGCCATCAGCGGCGCCAGCGTGTTAGCCGCCGGGGCTTTCGCCTGGCTGTGGGTGGGACGGGCGCTGCTGCGCCGTCTGTCGCGTATTTCGGAGCGGATGCGGGCCATGTCCCGGGGCGATTTCAATACGCCAGTGCCGGAGGCGGAGATCGGCGATGACGAGATCGGACAGCTGGCAGGCACATTGGAGGAGCTACGACAGTACGCGCTGGAAGCGCAGCGCCTGAACGAAGTGGAGCAATTGGCGGAGGAGCTGCAGGGGAAGAATGCCGCCCTGGAGCAGGCTCTCAGTGACCTCAGCACGGCCCAGGACCAGATCGTCATGCGGGAGAAGCTGGCATCCCTGGGCGAACTCACCGCCGGCGTGGCCCACGAAATCAGAAACCCGCTGAACTTCATCAAGAACTTCTCCGAGGCCTCCGAAGAGCTGCTGGAGGAGATGAAGGAGACCATCGCAGAAAGCGACGACGGCCAGTTGGACGAAGCACAAAGCGATCTGCTGGATGACATTTTCACTGACCTCAGTGAAAACCTGGGGCGCATCCGCGGCCATGGCGACCGCGCCAACCGCATCGTACACGACATGCTGATGATGAGCCGCGATTCGGTGGGGCACCAACCCACCAACATCAACCACCTGCTGGACGAACACGCCCGGCTGGCCTACCACAGCGTCCGGGCCGCCGATTCCAATTTTCAGCTGGATTTACAGTACGACTTTGACGAGACTATCGGAGAAATTGACATCAACCCGCAGGACGTGGGCCGGGTATTCCTCAACATCGTCAACAACGGCTGTTACGCTACCAACGAAAAACGCCTCACCCTGGAAGAGGAACAGTCGGGCAAGGAGTATATGCCAACCCTTTGGATTTCCTCCCGGCTCAATGAAGAAAACGTTGAGGTCCGCATCCGCGACAACGGCACCGGGATGCCGCCCGAAGTTATTGAAAAGATGTTCAACCCGTTCTTCACCACCAAGCCCACCGACAAGGGCACTGGCCTCGGCCTGTCGATCTGCAACGACATCATCCGGCGCCACGGCGGTGGAATTCTGGTGGAATCGGAACCGGGCGAGTTTACCGAAATGATTATCGACCTGCCTCTGCATCCCCCGATCGAAGGACAAGCGGAGCCGGAAGATTCCGACGACTCCGCCGTGTTGGAAAGTAGCCTGGCCTGAAGCGGGGGCAGGTGCAGCGGCGTTGACTAACGTTCCTGGAGGACTTCCCCGGAGAGCTGGTTGATGCGGTAGAGGTGGACGAGGACGGCGGCGCCGGTGCGATCCGGGTCGCGGTCGAGCTCGCCCTGGACGGTGCGGGACATGACGTTGTCGCGGATCGCGCCCTCGCGGTACATGGTGGCGGTGCCGTAGAAACGCAGGTTGATGCGTTCCGTGGGGTGTCGATAGAAGAGCACCACCCTGGAGCCGTTCTCGATGTTGGCGGCGGAATTGCGCCAACCGCGCTCCCAGAAAGCGAGGGTCTCGCGATCAAAAACCAGGACGCTGCCGCGCATGCTGATCTGGGGTTCGCCGTCCGGCGAGACCGTGGCAATGAACATGGGACAGCGATCGGCCAGGGCATTGTCAATGCGATGGCGAAGTTCGTCGTCAATGTAGATCATGGGGGTCTCCTGATCGCCAGCCCGTCCAGCGCAAACGGAGTGTACAGGGCGAAAAGTCTACCCGATCACCGGCACCGAGGGATCGAAAGAAACTCTGGCAGCGGCCAGGGCAGCCTGTTTTTCAGCGTCGCGTGTGGCGCAGGCGGCGCTCATCGCAAGCACGTCCTTGGCCCATTCGTCTACGGGCACGTCGATCATGCGTCCGGCAAAGGGAGCAGCCGCGGTGCCGGCGGCGAGGGCCTGGGCAAAGACCTCGCGAACTTGCTTGTAGTATTCGACCAGGGATTCCGAAGGAGTGTAGGCCTCGTTGACGGGAGTGACCCAAGCGGGGTGCCCACTGACCATGCCCTTGAAGCCCAGGTTTCGGGCGTCGGTGGCAATCTTGACCATCTCTTCGTGGGAGAGGTGGCCGGACTGGAAGCCCATGGGATCGGCGACAGCGATGGGCTGGACGCCGGCCGCGGTGGCCTCAATGCACAGCCGGCCGCGGGCGAACACGAAGGCGTCATGCTCCGAGGATTGGGTGATGCCCAAAGAGGCAGCCAAGGCGGCCTCGTCGATGCCCACTTGTTTCACTCGAGGAGACGCGGTGATGATCGCGCGGATGTGCCAGACGCCGGCCGCCGTTTCGATGGAGGGCGCGATTTCGAGAGAACCCCGGGCGACGCCGTATATCTTTTCCAAGTCGGCGAGGACGGCATCGGCTTCGGAGACCTGATCTGCCGACTCTGCTCCCGGCAGCAGTATTCCGGCCAATTCAGGGCCCACCGCGGCGTCGCTGTCAGCGTAGACGAAGTCAGCGTTGACGCGCACGAAGACCTGCGCGCCGCCCTTGCCGGCGAGGGCCACGGACTGACGCAGGGTTTTGCGAACCTGAGGAAGCTCGGCAACGGGACAACCGTCTTGCAGGTCGATGGTCACCGCGTCTGCGTGATGCATCCAACTGCGAGCGACCATCCGCTGGTAGACGGCGGGGACGATGAGGTTGGAGCGTCGGACGAGGATGGGCATATGGGACAGACCCCGTTCAGTTTCCGGACACGGCGGCCTCAGCGGCGCGCACGCGATCTACGGCCTCCGCTTTTTCCTGGTCACGTTCCTGACACAGGGTTTGCCACTGGAGCAGTTCTCGCGCGCGAGCGGCCTCGTAACGATCGATCACCCGGTGACGGCCGAGATAGGAATCCGCCGCCATGGGTCGGGGAGATTCTTCGCGATCCGCAGAGGAGACGTCGACCTGAACCCAGGTTTCACCCGAACGGGCCAGTTTGCGGTATTCCTGCAGCACCCATCGAGCGTCCGAGACCTCGTCGTCCGAAGGAGCAAAACCACGGTTCTGCGGCTCCACGACGGCGGGGTGCAACCCGCCACCGATGCGGAAGCCGCACTTTCGCGCCGCGTCCGCCTCGGCGAAGGCCCGGTCGGGGTCGCTGACGCTGCCGGTTATGTTAGGCGTAAACGGCGATGCGTGGGGTTCGCGGCCGGCGGCGCGGGCAGCAAGTTCAACCTCCCCCTTGCCGTAGACGAACTGGTCGAAGGGGACGAACATCTCGACGCCGAGGTCCCGGGACATGTCGTATCCAGCTGCGCCACCGAATTCCCGAACGCGAGGGCTGGCGGTGACGATCTCGCAGGCGTTGGCGACACCGACCGCCGTCTCGATGTTGGCGCCGATCTCCACGGTGCCAGGCCTGATGCCGCGCTCGGCTTCGAGGCGGGTGATGATCTCGTCCATGCGCCGGATTTCATGGCCGTACTCCGCCTTGGGGTAGTTGACCTGCATGAGGCCCGGCCAGACGGCGGCGTCGAGGTCCGCTTCCATCAGGTCGTGATTGATGCGGCAAACGGCGTCGGCGCCGCCTTTGTTCACCACGGGAATCGACTCGCGGACCAAGTTGCGGGCGACACCCTTGAGATGAGGCGGGACGGAGTCTTCGAGGTCCATGTTGATGAAGTCGCAGCCGCGATGCCACGCGTTGTTGATGAAGCGTGGGGTGACGATGGGCATCGTCAGCCCGGACCGCTTCAGTCGACGCGGAGTACTGGCCATGGAGAACTCCTAGGGAACCGGAATGGGAATGCCTTCAACCGCGGCAGCTTTGAAACGGTCGCGGGTCGAGCAGGCGTCGGCCAGGGCGACCGTGTTGGCGGCCTGTTTGACGATGTTTGGCGTCAGGACCCGGTCGTCTACAGACACGACGGTAAAATTGCCGGAAGCGGTGGCCGAGGCGTACGCCTCGCAGAGAGAATGCGCGGCCATTACCTCAGATTCGGACGGAGTGAACCCTGCGTTCAAGGGACGCACCTGTTGGTCGAGAACGCAGAAGGAGCCCTGAAAGCCGATGGCGCGGCCACGCTGGGCGGCGGCGAGAGTGTTCTCGGGCGTTGCCAGCAGACCGCGGTCGGGGAAGCGCCACCACGCGCCCAACGGAACGGTCCGTGTGGCGGAGGCGAGGGTCACCAAACGCTGCATCAGGTACTGCATCAGATGGGTTTCGCCGGAGGGTTCCGGTCGCAGGTCCATGACCAGATCAGCTCGGCCGAGGGAAAGGCCCCACGTGCGCGAACTGGCGGTGGCGACCGCAAAACCGTTATGGTTGCCCAGGGCGGTTTCGAGGGAGAGCACCAATTCGACGCTGCCGGGCAACATGCCGCGGCGGCTCTCCAGGTCGGAAATGATGCCGTCGATGGCGACCACCTGCCCTGCGGTTTCGGCGCGGGTCACCACGATGCCGTTGAGGCCAGGCCACACAGCGGCGGTCAGATCGGCGAGCATAAGCTCGGGGTCGATCTGCACAAACAGCTCCGCGCCGGTGGATTTGGCGGGGATGAGGGCTTCGGGGAGGGATTCCCGCGCTGCCGGTTTATCGGGCTCGGCCACGAACTCCGCCAGATCCAGAACTATCACATCGGCGCCCGCTGAGGGGGCCGACGACACGCGCTCGGATTGCGAAACGGGGGTTAACAGCCAAGAACGCCGGACTTTGACAGGTGCGGTCATGGAGGTTATCCGTGCGTAATCGGGGAATAAACGGCGGCATTATGTTGTATAATGCCGCCCATTCGATAAAGGTCGGAAAGTTTGGCCGAATGTACGGTGAATTATAAACCATTGGTGCTAGTTGGTGTCAGAGGACGAATTGAGCAATGGAGCGGTGGATGCGCCCGGTTGCGTCGGGTTCCAGTCCGTTCCACTGCACCAGGAGGTTGAAGGCCATCATCAGGTAGGCCAGATGCGCCTCAAAGCCGCGCC
>DAOUIF010000015.1:0-27575 GCA_034423575.1 Dehalococcoidia bacterium
CTCGGTGATAAACTCGGCAATGTTCATGGGGTTCCTCGCTGCTGAGTGTCGTCAACCAGCAGGTTGCGGGAACTCCATGACAATTTCAACTTTTTCTCAAACTAGCACCAATGGTTATGAAGCTCACCGATCTCATCGCCGCCGCGTCTTGGCGGTGGGCGCGAACTTACGAGGATACCTGGCCGCACGAGTATGTGCTGTTGCAGAAGGACGGCGAGCGGGACCTGATGCAGGCGGTGTGCCAGCGCATCTTGGACGGGGAAGCGTTCAACGGGTATTTCTTCCGCCGGCCCACGGTTTATCTCTTTGTTGGCGACTACAAATACTGGTTCATGTCCGACGCTGATACCATCAAGGGCGTGCTGGATGACGCCGGCGACGACCGCGAGGTGGTGCTGAACCGGGCGCGGCTGTATCATGATCGGCGGGACTTCTACATCCAGGATGGCGACACCGGGATGCGGAACGACTATCCCGGGCCGCCTTGGTGGATGAAGCGCGACGAAGCAAGGAGCGATGACGATGACGACAACTGAACAGCAGACCGGCCAGAAGCCCTACGTGGTGCACACGGTGGGAGACGCCTCGGAGACCATTCAGACCCCCGGGATGACTCGCCTGCCGGCCGTCGTGCCGGGCAAGGGTGACACCACCAAGATCTGGATGGGCAAGGTGACCGCCGCGCCCCGCAAAAAGGGGCCGCCGCACACCCATCTGGAGGCCGAGACCGCCGCCTACGTACTCAAGGGACACGTCCGTGTGTACTTCGGCGAGAACTTCGAGGAGTGGATCGAGGCCGGGCCTGGCGATTTCATCTTCGTGCCGGCCAACACGCCGCACATCGAGGAGAACCCCTACGACGAAGAGCAGGAGGGCATCCTCTGTCGCGCGCCGGACAACCTGGTGGTGAACCTGTAATCGGCGACGCTCACCCGTACCCGATTTGTCATTGCGAGGAGCGTAGCGACGTGGCAATCTCGTTCCCGGAGCGACAGTTGTTACCCTAACGAGATTGCCACGCTGCGCTCGCAATGACAGTTTGCGGAAAGCGGGTGCGCGTGATATCGGCCAGGCCGTTGCATTTGACCGTGGTTGCTATTTGGTGAATAATCATGCCGCCGGTTGTCCTTGCCGCTAACCTGGACACACGGTGGGCCGATCATCGGTCGCTAAATCGTCAGCCACCATGAGGAGGATTCACAAATGGCGGATGTCAAGGTAGAAATACGGGGCAACGGCCCGCTGCGGGTCACCGGCGAGATCGAGATTGTCGACCAGAGCGGCAACAACTACACCATTCCCGAGGGGCAGTGGGTCACGTTCTGCCGCTGCGGGCAGTCGAGCAACAAGCCCTTCTGCGACGGAACGCACCGGGACGCCGGGTTCGAGGCTCCCAGCGAGGCCCGGTAAGTCTCAAATCTCGGAACTCCAGACACCTGCGCCGCCAGCCGCCGGGTCGACCAACCGGCAGCCGGCGGCTTTTGCTATTATGTACGAGCGACGACATACCGAACCGGGGAAGCGACTGACTAGGACCGTTCCTCCCTTCGGCACAACCCTATCGTTCAAGGCTAGAGCCCCAGGAGGCGCACCATGGTGACCACTACACCGGCCCGCGCGGCCGCCGAGTTCATTTTTGAGAGCTACAAGACGGTGCAGCCTTTCGAGCGGTTGCCGGCGGACCTGTTCCCCAAGGACCTGGAGGACGCCTACGCCATCCAGAAGGAACTCCACTGCATGCTGTCCAGCCTGTGGGGTCCTTTGTCGGGATACAAGCTGGCGTACACCACACCCGTGATGCAGGAGCGGGCCGGCTTGGACCATCCGGTGCTGGGCGGCTTGTTCGAGAAGACCATCCTGCGCTCGCCGGTGGTGCTGAACTTCACCGAGTACGTGAACCTGGGCATTGAGCTGGAGGTGGGCGTCACGCTGGGCAAGGACCTGCCGGCGTCGGGCGCGCCCTACACCCGGGAGAAGATTGAGGACGCGGTGGCCGAGATCGCAACGGCCTTTGAGATCGTCGACATGCGAACGCCGGCCGACCTGACCACCGAGGAGCGCACGCTGATGAGCGTGGCGGTGAACATCCTCAACTCGGGCGTGGTGCTGGGCGATCCGGTGACCAACTGGAGAGACCTGGACCTGGTGGGTTGCAAGGGCGTGATGAGCATCAACCACGAGCAGGTGGGCGAGGGCTACGGCCGGGACGTAATGGGTCACCCCTTCGAGCCGCTGGTGTGGCTGGCCAACGAGCTGTCGGCGCGGAACCATCCGCTGAAAGCCGGCGACACGGTGATAACCGGGAGCCTGATCCCGCCGACGGCGCTGGACTTTGCGTCGGAGGGCCGGATATCGATTGAGGGACTGGGCGAGGCGGTGGTGGTCTGCGCCTAGGATTGTTCCCGCCGTTCAGTGGGTGAGGCTCCGGTCTCAACCCACAGGGCATAGACGGCGCGGCGCGGGAGGCCGGTGGAAGCGACGACCTCGGCCACCGCGTCGCGCCCTCGTTTTCCCGCGATGCGATGTTCGGCGAGGGCCAGGCGCGCCGTTTCCAGCAGGTCATCCCGGCTGGCGGCCTGGGCGGGTTCGTCGACAGCGACTGGGCCGATGACGATGGTGAACTCGCCGCGGGGCTCGGTGAAGTGATCCAGGGCATCTGAGGCCGCTCCACGCCAGACCTCCTCGTGCAGCTTGGTGAGCTCCCGACAGACGGCGATAGGCGGGTCGTGCAGCGCGCCGGCGACGTCCGCCAGCGTCGCCCGCAGGCGGTGGGGCGCCTCGAACAGGACGACGGTCTGTTCGGGTCGTGCGGCCTTCAGCAGTGTCGCGGTGCGCTCGGAGCGGCGTCGGGGCAGGAAACCGAGGAACACGAAGCGGTCAGCGGGGAAACCGGCGACGGACAGCGCGGCGGTCACGGCTGAAACGCCGGGGATGCTGACAACAGCATGGCCCGCCAGAGCGACGGCGGCGACCAGCCCCGAGCCAGGGTCGCTGATGGCGGGGGAGCCGGCGTCGGTGACCAGCGCGGCGTCACCCTCAGCGAGGGATTCTAGCAGACGGGGCAGTTGACGCTTCCAGTTGTGCTCGTGGCAGCTGATCAGACGCGGATGCGCGTCGAGATGTGCCAGCAGCCGTCGGGTGACGCGGGTGTCCTCGGCGGCAACCAGGGGAACGGAGGACAGAATGCGGCCGGCGCGGAGGGTCAGGTCCTCCAGGTTGCCGATGGGAGTGCCGATGACGTAAAGGGTGCCCACGGGGGGAGTATAGCGCGCGGTGACCCTGGATTAGGGGCGTCAGTACACTTGGTACTGGTTTTGCCCAGTTTATGCCGGGGCAGCGGACACTGCTGACGGTCATCCTGCTGTCGTCACTTGGGCCGTTGGTATCGGCGGGGCTCTACTTGCGGAGAGCAGACGGATGGGTGGTTTGTTGGAGGAGCAACGAGTACGGACAAGCCGCGCCGCCGTAGGAGAGGTGCAGAATGAAGGCACTTGACATAGTAACCGTGCGTGCAATCGCTTACATAATTGACAACCGGTACCAGTCGCACGTAATAGGTTCCGAGTTCAAATTGCGAGGATTCTTCGAGAGATCCGGATTGTATCCTGACGCTCACATGATTTCGCTATTTCACAGCGATGCCGATGCAGTGTCCAGGATCATGAATGCGATCAACGGGACTCCTGATTTCGAGAAGGTGATATTGAGGCTCGCTTCGCCGAAGGAACACGCAGGCAATCACCTCACCATAGGGGATATGATTCAAGCGTTGAACCAAGCCCTCTGGCCAGAGGGCTTGGCGATTGAATTGGTCGGAGCTATCCCTCGCCTTATAGATACCAGCGCACTTGATTATGGCTCACAAGAAGGGAGTTCAACTCAAAATGCGAAACAACCCGAGATTGCCACAACCGAGACGCCAACGAGTAACGAAGTTTTCGTAGTTCACGGCAGGGACATCGGAACCAAAGATACGGTAGCGAGGTTCTTGGAAGACTTGAACCTCAAGCCTGTGGTATTGCAAGAACTGCCAGGCAAAGGGCGTACAATCATTGAGAAATTCGAGGAGCACGCTCAAATCGGGTTCGCCTTGGTTTTGTTCACGCCTGACGACTCGGGCGGCCTTAGAAGTGAAACGGATGGTTTCCAACCTCGCGCGAGGCAGAACGTGATATTTGAACTCGGCTTCTTTATAGGGAAGCTTGGCCGCAGAAACACGTGCGTCTTGCACAGAGACGAAGTGGAGATACCATCGGACTACGCTGGCGTAGAGTACATTCACTTTGACGACAGTGGCGGCTGGAAATTAAAACTCATAGCCGAGCTTCAAGGTGCGGGATTTGACGTCGATGCGAACCAAGCTACCCGACGATGATCTGGTAGCAACGGAATTCCACTCTATTGCACAACTGGCGGGCTATCGCAACCTCGTAGATAGCATCGTCCTCTGGCCAACATTATCGGAGAAGTCATAGCCGATTATCGTATAGCTTGGCTTGCCAGTGGTGGCCCGATGCATGCGGACGCGCCGGGTGATCCGGCGTTTCGGTATTCGGGAGAACTTCCGTGATCGTGCCGGTCATCGAACTTCCCCGACGCCGTGCTAGAATGATGGCAGGCGGCAGGGGGTAATGACGATGGTAACGTTTCCGCTGATTATTGCTGCGATTCTGGCAGTAGTCGGGCTCATTCTACTGATAGGCAGCGTCGCCGTGCTGTTTTGGACGCTGTGGAAGGGCTGGGTCGTGGAGCCATCGCGCCGAGCGGCTGGCTCTGCCGCTGTCGAGGAGCAAGCGAGGACGGCCAGCGGTGAATAGCACCGCAGTTTCGTTTGCGGTCCTGGGTATGCTGTTCGCCTTGGTCATGTTGAGCGGCAGTGTCTTGATATGGGCAGCGACGGTTTCGGACTTGCAACTTACGCCGGCTCAAGCACCCTGGTTCAGGTAGCGGACTGGACGGTCAAAACGGCAGTAGGGGCGATAGTGGGTTTCGCTGGCGGCGCAGGCCTGGCCAGACGGAATGGCGGCACGGAGCGATAATCATGGAGTTCAACGGGGACAACGCGCCGGCCATTGGCCGCGCCATCTACCGCGAAAAGATACACCCTACCCTGGGGCCGGAGCACAAGGGCAAGATCGTTGTCATCGACGTCAAGAGCGGCGACTACGCGATTGCCGACCGGCACCTGGACGCCGACATCGAGCTGCGGAAGCTACGCCCGGACGCCTTCACCTGGTCGGAAAGGGTAGACGTACCGATGACTTACCGGGTTCACCCCAGCGTCGTGACCAGACCATTGTCCTTATGATCAGGGGTACGGTGGCGCGGAACTCGGACGACGGATTGGAGGCTTGGATAACCGTGTCCGTAATGGACGCTGATAGGGAACCGCAGCGGTGCGAAGTTATCTTGGATACGGGATTCACCGGCTGGCTTACCCTGCCGGAAGCCGAAATACGGCGACTAGGATTGGTCAAAGCCGGCAGTTATTACAGCATCGTCGCCAGTGGTAACCAGGAAGAGTTCGATTACTACAGAACTTCGGTGTTTTGGCACGGCCAGCTCCACGAAATTGAGGTTTTCCAGTCCATAGACCAGCCGCTGTTGGGCATGGAGTTGCTGGAAGGCAGCCGGGTTGCGGTGGAAGCCTGGGATGGCGGCAACGTAATCATCCAAGAAGTCCGGCCCTGACCCCCGACGCATGACCCGCTGCCATAGGCTACTGGTCCGCATCCGCCCACGGGCAAGTCTCGCTCCTGTGATAGCATGGTGGAGCCTCCGAATGGGGCAATCCACATTGGTCCAGGAGTTTCGTTTTATGCCGGAGTTGAATGGTGGGCATCTGTTCATTCGCTGCCTGAAACAGGAAGGGGTGCAGAAGGTCTTTACGATTGTCGGGGACACGATACTGCCCCTGGTGGACGCGGCGGCGGACGAGGGCATCGAGTTCATCGACACGCGGCACGAGGGCGCGGCGATGCACATGGCCGACGGCTACGCGCGCATCACCGGCCAGCCGGCGGTGGCCCTGTTCACCGGCGGTCCTGGCTTCGCCAACGCTATATCCGGCCTGCCCGCCATCTACACCTCTGAGAGCCCGGTGATCTTCGTGGCCGGCTGCGCGGAGTTGCCCGAGAAGGGTCAGGCGACGTTCCAGGAGATCGACCAGGTGGCGATGGCCGCCCCGGTCTCCAAGGGATCGTGGATGATCCACGACAAGAACCGCATACCGGAGTTCGTCGCCACCGCCTTCCGCACCGCAATGAGCGGCCGGCCCGGCCCGGTGCACCTGACCCTGCCCATCGACCTTCAGGAGGCTCCCATCAGCGAGGAGGACCTGCCGCCGTTCCTGCCCCAGGAATACCGCAACATGGGTCGGTCCCAGGGCGACCCGAAGCTGATCGAGCAGGCGGCCAACCTGCTGGCGAACGCCCAAAAGCCGGTCATCATCGTGGGCAATCCGGCGCGTTACTCCGTGGAGCCTGCCCAGTTGGAGGCGCTGGCGGAGGCCACGGGCGCGCCCATCTTCACCGTGGAGCAGGCGCGGGGGCTCATCGACGACCTTCATCCGCTGTGCTTCGGGTACGCCGACGGCGCGCTGAACCGCACGGCGCGCAAGTTCCGCGAGGCCGACGTGGTCCTGCTGCTGGGCAAACGGCTGGACCATCGCTACCGGTACGGGGGCATCTTCGACGCCGACGCCAAGCTGATCCAGGCCGACCCGTCCGAGGCGGAGATCGGACGCAACCGGGGTGTGGCCGTGGGCCTGCTGGGCGACCTGGGCGCCATCGTGGACCAGTTGACCGGCGCGGCGAAGCACAACGGGAACCTGGGGCCGTGGATCAACGAGCTCAAGCAGGAGCAGCAGGCTTGGCTGGACAGCCTGCGCGGCAATGTCGCCAACGAGGCGCCGATGCACCCGCTGGACGTGTACACGCGCATCGAGCACCTGGTGGACGAGGACACCTTCATAATCCTGGATGGCGGCGACTACGTGCAGTGGGGCCGCTGCTACCTGCCGGCGAGGTCCCCGGGGCACTTCATGCGCCTGGGCCCGTTGAGCCACCTGGGCGGGGCAATCCCCTACGCCATGGCGGCCAAGCTGGCCTATCCCGAGAGCAAGGTGCTGGCGTTCATGGGAGACGGCTCCTTCGGGTTCTATTCCATGGAGTACGACACCTGTATCCGGCACAACCTGAACATCACCGGCATCATGGGCAACGACGGCAATTGGGGCATTGACCGCACCTTCCAGTTAGCCTACTTCGGGCGAGACGTGGGCACTGCGCTGCGTCCGGGCGTGCGCTACGACCAGGTTGTGGAGGGTATCGGTGGCTACGCCGAACTGGTGGAGCAGCCGGACGAGGTTGCGCCGGCGGTGGAGCGGGCCATCAATTCGGGCCGGCCGTCGTTGGTAAACATAACGGTGAAGTCGGGAGCCAGCCCGTTGGCCGACGCTATGATCGCGCGGCGCACGGGAGGGTAGCGTCGGCTCGCGGCCACGCGTGGCCAATTGATGTTACGGCAAACAGTTTCGGACAGAGCCAACCAAGGAGGCGCGTTATGCAATTCGGAATCTTCACCATCGTCCCCTACCACCAGGACTTCACGCCCCCGCAGGCTTTGAACGACGCGCTGGAGCAGATCCGGTTCGCCGACGAGGCTGGCTTGGACGAGGCCTGGCTGGGGGAGCACCGCTTCTCGCGCCACGGGCTGCTGTCCGGCATCTGGTCGTTCCTGGGCGCGGTTGCCGGAAGCACCAAGCAGATTCGCATCGGCACCGCCGTTATCGTCCTACCGCTGCACAACCCGGTGCTGGTGGCCGAGGAAGTGGCCATGCTTGACGTGATCAGCGGGGGCCGTATCAACTTCGGGATCGGGGCCGGCTACCAGCAGCAGGAGTTTGACGGCGTCGGCGTGGACATTGACACCAGCCGCGATCGGTTCCAGGAGGCCGTCGACGTGATGATCAAGGCGTGGACGGAGGAGACGCTGACCTTCCACGGCACGTACACCAACGTCGACGACGTGTGGGTGCTGCCCAAGCCGGTGCAGAAGCCGTATCCGCCACTGTTCCAGGCGGTGAGCACCAGCCCGGCCAGCATTGACTTCGCCGCCAGCCGGAACATCCAGGTCATCACCGGCGGGCCGACGGATATCCTGGGCCAGGCTCCGCAGGTGATCCAGCTGTGGCGGGAGAAGATGGACGAGTACGGCCATCCCCACGCGCACCTGGACCCGCCGATGTCCAAGTCGATCTACGTTGCGCCGACCATGGAAGAGGCGGAACGCGATCCTATCGGATTGGAGGACTTCTCGTCACGGGTGCTGCGTTCCATCGGCAGCAACGGCGCGCCCATCGGGATGCCCATGGACCGGAACGGCAACATCGCCAAGGGCTACGAGCACTGGGCCAACCGGCAGGCGGACCGGGATCGCCGGGACGACGTGGGCCACGCCGGCCTGCCGCCGCTGCGGGGGACGCCGGAGGTGGTCGCGGAAAGGTTGAAGGAAGTGCAGGCGGCGGGGATCAACCACGTCTTCGGCAACTTCGGGTTCGCCGGCCTGCCGCACCACAAGGTGATGCGCTCCATCGAGCTGTTCGCTACGGAGGTGATGCCGCACTTCCAGGAGGCGGCGGTGGCGTAGGGTTCGGCTGCCTGAGCTCAACTCGTTGGAAGTTTTCGGACGGGGATCGCCATGTCTCGCTCGGACTGGTCGATCCCCGGCCGCTATGCTATTGGTTGTTCGCCATGACGATCAAAACGCCCTACGCGCCGTCCGACGGCGTAACAAACCCCAACCTTGACCCGTTCTTCGGACCGGATGCGCCGCCGCTGCCGGATCCGGAACCCATGCCGGATGCCATGCAGCAGAACCCGCACATCCTGTACTTGATGCAGATCCTGGCCGATCTGCTCACCGACCGCCTGGACACTTTCGCCGATACCAACACCATTGTCTATTACGACCCGACGGATCGAAACCGCCGGCTTCAGCCAGACGTGTACGTGGCGTTCGACGTGGATGCCCAGGCCATCCGGCGACGCAACGGATACCTGATCTGGGAAGTCGGCAAGCCGCCCGATCTCGTGCTGGAGGTGGCGTCGGAAACTACGGCGTCCAACGACACCGGCGGCAAGCGCGCTTTGTACGCGAGTATGGGCGTGACCGAGTATTGGCAATTTGACGCCAGCGGTGGAACCATGTACGGAGCGGCCCTGGTGGGCGAGTATCTGGATCAGGGCGTTTACCGGCAGTTCCCGGTGCATACCACCGCTGACGGCGTGATATGGAGCTACAGCCCCCTATTGCGGCTCAACCTGCGCTGGAATGACGGCGAGATCGAGCTGCAAGATCCGGACACCGGGGAGATCCTGCTGGACCGGCGCGGGGTACGCCTGGCGATGGAGTCGGAACGCCGTGCGTTAGAGGCGGAGCGGCAAGCGCGGTTGGCGGCGGAGCGGGAGTTGGAAGAGTACCGCGAACTGGTGCGCCAACTGCGCGAAAACGGCCGAACTCAATGATAGAAAGCGGGATCAGTTGGTTCCGGTGAGAGCCTCCCGCAGGCGGCGGATGATGATGTCGATTTCGTCCTCGGTCACGTTCAGCGGGTCGACCATCAGTTCATCCGGCGCGCGGAGCTGTTGCAGGTAGATGGGCGGGTCGCCCTGTTGCAGGGCAGCAGCCACCTGCTGCGCCGAGGGGCCGGACCAATCTCCGCCCAACCGTAGCACGGCATTGGGGAGCAGGTAGTCGATGCCGTCGTGCTCCAGGGCGATGTTGAGGCCGGGGACCTCGATGAGGCTGTCCACCACGCGCTGGGCCATTTCCCGGTACCAGGCCATTTCGGCCTCTTCATCCTCCTCCACAAACATGGACAGGGCGGTGACCAGGCCGACGATCTCCTCCTTCGCGACCTTTGCCGAACGCCCGATGAACTGTGCGGGGCTGGCATTGGCCAGAGCGGCGTCGATCAGGTCGGCGCGGCCGCAGAGGATGCCAGTTCCCTGGGGGCCGCGGACACCCTTGCCTCCGCTGAAGATCACCATATCGGCGCCGTCGCGCAGGTAGCGCTGAAGGTTGGCCCGGGGCGGCAGCATGGACGCGGCGTCCACGATGACAGGCACGTCGTGGGCGTGGGCGATCTCGCAAACTTGAGCCAGGGGCATGACCCGCTTGCTGGTGAAGGGGGCGCACAGGTAGGCGACGGCGGCGGTGCGCTCGTTGATCGCCCCTTCCAGCTCCCAGGGGTGGTTGAACAGGTAATTGCCGATCTCGACGATCTTTGCGCCGGCGGCACGGTAGGCGTGGTCGTAAGGGAACCGGTGCGTCGTCTGCATGATGATCTCGTTCTTCATGCCCTCGGTTTCGGGCAGACGCTGCATCTTGACCGGGTCGTTGCCGGCGATGCACGCAGCAGCCTGGAGCAGCAGGCCGCCGGCGGCGCCACTGCTGACCATGGCGGCCTCGGATCCGACCAGGCGGGCGATCTCTTCGCCGGCCTTGCGGTTCAGCTCGTCGATGTTGACCATGACGCGGGCGGTGCCAGCCATCTGCTCCAGCACTTCGGGACGGGTTCGGGAGCCTCCCAGCCGGGTGACGGACCCACTGGCGTTGATGATGGGAGTTACGCCCAGGCTGCGGTAAGCCTGTTCCGCGTCAGAGATGGCCTGCTGGTTCATGGTGTCTCCTGTAAGGCCGCACCGGTGATGGGGTCGGCGTGGGATGGTGACGTCCGGGCGAGGCGATTATAGCAAGCGGTCGCGGATGTCTGTGGTAACATCGGCCAATAGAAACATCCTGGAGGCAGCAACGTGACCACCGCCGACCGACTGAATGTAATTCCCCTGGGAGAAGCGATGTTCTCCCAGCGTGCCATCCGCCGGTTCAGGAAAGACCCGATACCCGCCGACGTGATGCAGGACATCATGGAAGCCGCCATCCGCGCGCCCAACGGCGGCAACCAGCAACAGTGGCATTTCATTGTGGTTCAGGACGAGGAGACGCGCCGCAAGCTGGGCGAGCTGTATCACGAGGCCTGGTGGGCCAAGCGGGCCGACGCGGGCATCATGGGCCCCGAGGACATCCCGCCGGGCCGCCACCCCATGCGTTCGGCAATGCGGCTGGCCAACGAAATCGGCGACGCGCCGGCGATGGTGCTGGTGTGCGCTACCTCCAAGGGGGCGCAGGCGGCCGGCTCGGTGATTCCCGCGGCCCAGAACATGCTGCTGGCGGCGCGGGCCTTCGGGATCGGCGGAACCATCGCCACCCTGCACGCCGTGGTGGAGGAGCGGGTGCACGAGCTGTTCGGGATCCCGGACACCGCGCAGGTGGTGTACTGCATGCCGTTCGGGTATCCCCGGGGCAACTTCGGGCCGGTCACGCGGCTACCGTTGAACGAGGTGTGCAGCTACGACCGGTGGGGAGCTCCGCCGGATTAGATCGGTCTTCTGGACTTGAGAATGACGAGGGGCAACCGAAGCGGTTGCCCCTTGGTAGTTTGACTTGGCGCGAGGTCAGCGCGTGCGCTCGTAGCGGTAGTCGCTGGCGGTGCCGCGTTCCGGCGTCGCCGTCGGGCTGTTGGGCAGGTACGGGTAGTTGGGATCGACACCGACCTTGGGTGCCAGGGTGTTGCGGAGGACGCCGATATTCTCGACCTCCAGCTCCACGGTGTCGCCCGGTTCCAGCCAGCGGGAAGTCTCATATCCCTTGCGGATGGACTCGCGCACGGAGCCGCCGCCCACGGTGCCGCTGCCGATGACGTCGCCGGGGGCGATGCGGCTGTCCTTGGCTGCCCGTTCGATGATCTCGCCCCAGCTGTACCAGGCGTTGATGGTCTCGCCGTCGCGGAGCCAGTCGTCCCCGTTCACCCGGACGTGGGCCTTGAGGTCCAGGCGTCCATCCTTGATGTGGGGCATCATCTCGTCGGTGGTGACCACCCAGGGGCCGATGGAGGACGCCGAGTCCTTGCCCTTGGCGGGGCCGAGGCCGAAGGTCATCTCGTCGAATTGCAGGTCGCGCGCGCTCCAGTCGTTGAAGATGCAGAATCCGGCGATGTACTGCAATGCTTCCGACGCTGCCACGTTGGTTCCCGGCCGGCCGACGATGCAGCCGATCTCGAGCTCATAGTCCAGCTGCTCCGAGGCGGCCGGATAGGGCACCTCTTCGTCGGGGCCGTAGATGACCAGTGGGTTGGAAAAGTAGAACACCGGCATCCGATACCACACCGGATCGATCTGACGGGTGCCCTGGGATGTGGCGTGCTCTTCGTAGACGATGTAGTCCCGCACCGTGGGCGGCTGGAGCACCGGAGCGCGCAGGCGGACGTCGGCCAGGGCCACGGTGGGCGCGGCCACTCTGCCAGCCAGGGCGTCGCCCACCCGGTCGACGGCGCCGTCGCTGGTGTCCAGCAGGGCGCGCACGTCGGCCAGCGGGCGGTCGGAGCCGATCAGGGCGGCCACGTCCACCACCGCGTCATCCCGAAGGACGCCGCAGCGGGGGCCGTTGCCGTTGTCGTAGGTCAGGAGTTTCATGGTCGTCGTTCCTTTTTGGTCAGGCTCTGTTGGAATAGCCGGCTAATCGCTCGGCATCGTTGATGTAATCGGCGGTCTGGCGGATGCGACGCTCCACTTCTTCTATTGGCTCGCAGGCTCCCAGGTAAAAGCAGGCGCCGTGCAGTTCGCTCTGTCTGGAGAAATAACGTCTGCGTAATGGGCGGAAGGCTTGATCTTCCGTGGCGAGTGCCCCTAGCCCTCTCGTGGTTTCGGAGGAAATTGCCGGCTCTGTCCCCGTCCGGGCAATGATCAGCGCGTCAGTCGCCCGCTTGGTGGCGCACCATGCTTTCTCGGCAGCGTCGCGGATGTCGCTGGCCTCCAGCAACCGCAGCGCGTCGGCGTGAAGGACGCGAGCGTCGGCGAAAATGGCGGATACGCGGTCGGTGGCTAGCATGGGGTTCTCTCCCATTCTAACTGTTCTATCTTACTCTTGGTCCAAGTCGATAAAACCCGGTACCCCGAGTATCCAACCCTCTGTGCTAGCCCTGTCGTGTTCTTCCGCGGACAGGTTAGGGTTTAGGAAATCGGCGAGCCATCTGTTTCGGTCCGCGTGTGACAGCCATCCGGTGATACCGTATGCGTCGTGTTTGTGATCGTTCATGTAAGCGGCCCGCCTGAACCGCCCTCTCCACAGTGATGGGTACACTTCAGCAATGACGGATTTGTCTTTTTCAACATCCCATCCATCGAAAGGCCAGAAGTGTATTCCGTCACCCAATTCCTTGCGAATGTAACGCAACCACGGCAACCCGGCATGTGTGGAGTGCGCTACGGAGCCGTTGACACCGAATTGAAACACCGACTTGGCGGTGCCAGAGCAATTGTCGGTTAACCTTTTCCACGTGGAAGCGCCATTGCGATGCTGACCTTTTCCGTTACGTATTTCAGCCACTTTCGCGCTGTCTCCGTCGGTCGGCCAATAATATTGGAAATCGCGGAGAAAATGGTCCCAGTCCAGCCTTGGCAGGCCATGTTTATCGAAGTAGGGGATTGGGAACGAAAACGCATGGTCGATGCCCACCAGAGTAGGCTTGTCTTCTTCCCTGAGTTCTTGCACCAGCAATTGGGCAACTTCCCTGCGGTTCCATCTAACAATGTTACGTTGAGGCGGATTGTGTAGGGACTGAGGAGTGACACTTTGGGGTGGATCATCGCCATCGGCACAATAAATGGCTAATCCATCCAACCTATCTAGCGGTGTGTCTGCGCCCGAATAGTCGATGCCAATATAGCGTTTGAACATTCTCTGTGCCATCATTGGCCTCACCCAAGCGCAGGGGCGAACAACCATCCGCCCCTACAACGTTAGCCCTCAGTGCATCGGTGAGAAGCTGGCCGGGATCATGATCTTGTTCTCCTGGCTGACGCGGCCGGGGGCGCCGGAGGGCCACTGGGGGATCTTGCTGGCGGCGGCGCGGACCTCGGCGCGGTGGTTGAGGTCCTGGTAGGGCCAGACGTGCATCCACTTGTTCAGGTCGCCGAACTCGGTGTACATGCCGGCGGCCAGGGGGGAGAACTCCTCGCGGTAGGGCAGGGATTCCTCCCAGCGGCGCAGCAGTTCGGGCATGGAGCCGTTCTCGTAGGTGTAGACGCGCATCTCGTAGATGTTGCCCAGGGCCTGGTCGCCCCCCATGGGACGCATGAACGGCGCGGGGTTCCAGATCTCGGCGTTCATGTTGAGGATGTTGCCGGGGGTGATCTTGGGCGGCCAGTTGGGGTCCTGGGACGCCTCGGCGCGGATGCGGTTGCGCTCTTCCACGCTCTCGTATCCCCAGACGTGGATGATCTGGTTCAAGGGGCCGATTTCGGTGTGCCAGAAGGCGGCGATGGGGGAGTACTTTTCGCGGTGCGGCAGGGCCTCGGCGAAGGCTTCCTCGGCCTGGGGAACGGCGCCGGGCTTGAGGTCGTAGGTGCGGACTTCGTAGATCATGGTTTCCTCCTGCATCGGAGTTGGGATGGGGATAACCGGTTGACTTACCCGTGAGGGCAGTGTAGCAACGGGGCTGAACAGGGGCAACCGGAACGCGAAGCAGGGGGACTGGTGCGCTATACTATGCGCGCTCCGGCGCAAGCGGGAACGATGGCATTGGAGGCTGCGATGACTACTGCTCCCAGATTGCTCACTGCCGAAGACCTGTTGGCAATGCCCGATGACGGCAAGCGCTACGAGTTGGTTCGGGGAGAGTTGATTGAAATGCCGCCACCGGGGGTCGCTCACGGAATTGTCGTCGATAACATCGGATGGCCCATGGGGGCTTTCATTCGGCGGAACAACCTTGACTTTGTGAGAACGGCTGAAGTCGGAATCTACGTCGAGCAAAACCCGGACACCGTGCGCGCCGCCGACTTTGCGATAATCGCACGGGAGCGCATTACGGAGCCGGTGCCGGAGCGAGGATACGTGTACGGTCTCGTTCCCGACCTGGTAGTAGAGGTGGTTTCGGCGGGTTATAGCGTGGCGGACGCGGAAGCCAGGGCTCAAATGTGGCTGGAAGCCGGCGTGCGGCTGGTTCTGACGGCATACATCGCCACGAGGGAGATTGTCGCCAGCTGCGAAGGCGGCGGAACCCGGCGCTTTGGCAGCAACGATACGCTTACTTGCGAGCCGGTGCTGCCGGGGTTCGCCTGCCCGGTGAGTGACATCTTCGCGTATTAATTGGCTCCTTACACAACTCAGGAGAGCTACCATGGAATACCGCATCAACCACGTGCACATCCGCGCCTCGGACCCCCATGCCACGGCGGCGTGGTACGAGAAGCACTTCAACGCCCGCATTGTCTCCGAGCGGGAGGTGATGCCGCGCACAATCACCATCGGCATGGAGATGGGCGGAGCGTGCCGGCTCAACGTGTCGTCCAAGCCTCCGGGATCCTCTGATGAACGCGCGGTGGCTGAGCTGAACCGGCTGGGCCTGGAGCACTTCGGGTTCGACGTGGAGGATCTGGAGGCCGAAATGGAACGTCTGACCGCCGCCGGCATCCGCACGGTGCTGCCCATCACTGAGACGCCAACGGGTTCGAAACTTTCGTACATCGAGGGTCCGGACGACGTGCTGATCGAGCTGGTGCAACCAGCGCCATAACCTGAAGGAGCCGTGCCATGCCGGACACGCCGCTGCACTACCAGACCATCACTGAGGTCGCAGAGAGGATCAGATCGCGGGAAATATCTTCCGTTGAGCTGACGGAGGTTCAGCTGGACCGCATTGCCGCGCTGGATGGTGATCTGAAGAGCTACGCCACTGTCATGGCCGACCAGGCGATGGCAGCGGCGCGCGCCGCCGAGAGCGAGATTGCCTCCGGTCGCTACCGTGGGTCCCTGCATGGCATCCCCATCGCGGTCAAGGATTTGTGCTTCACCGCCGGCGTCGCCACCATGGGCGGCGCCCAAGTCCTGCGGCACCTGATACCAGATTTCGACAGCACGGTGGTGCGCAAGCTCAACGACGCCGGTGCGATCATCCTGGGTAAGCTGAACCTCACCGAGGGGGCGATGGCCGGATACAACCCTGCCTTTGACATTCCGATCAACCCGTGGGGCGCTGATCGCTGGGCCGGCGCGTCGTCCAGCGGTTCGGGCGTGGCCACTGCGGCGGGCCTGTGCTACGGCTCGCTGGGCAGCGACACCGGCGGTTCGATCCGGTTCCCGGCGGCGGCGTGTGGCACAGTGGGCATCAAGCCGACGTGGGGTCGCGTGAGTCGATACGGAGTGCTGGCGTTGGCGGAGTCACTGGACCATGTCGGGCCTATGACACGCAGCGCGGCGGACGCCGGCATCATGCTGCAAGCCTTGGCCGGCCACGATCCCAACGATGCTACCTCGTTGCATGCCCGCGTCCCTGCGATGCTGTCAGGCCTCGGCAGAGGTGTCGAGGACATCCGCATTGGCGTGGACGAACGCTACATCAGCGACGAAGTGGACGCAGAGGTTGCCGAGGCGACGCTGGCCGGCGCCCGGCTGCTCGAAAGCATGGGAGCACAACTGGTGTCGGTGGAATTGCCGGATACCCTGCCGTTCTCGCGCGCCTGGGGCGTGCTGTGCTCCGCGGAAGCAGCGGCGGCTCACCGGGAAACCTACCCCTCACGCGCCGACGAGTACGGGCCCTGGTTTCGCGGTTGGCTGGAAAAGGGAAGCGGGTACAGCGCGGCAGAGTTCGCCTCCGCCAATCAGGTTCGCTTGGCGTGCAACGGTATGCTGGCCGGCGTGTTCGAGGACATCGATGTGCTGGTATGTCCGTCGATGACCACTCCGCCGGGTTGGGTCACGCCGGAGGAACTGTACGGACCCATGGGCGAGGACGAGTGGACATGGGGTCGGTTTACCATACCCTACGATTTCAACGGCGCGCCGACGATCTCGCTACCGGCAGGGCTGAACAGCGAGGGTCTGCCACTGAGCATACAGTTCATCGGCAAGCATCTGGCCGAGCCGTTGCTGGTGCAGATCGGGGATGCTTACGAGCGGGCGACGCAGCACAACCTGCGGCCGCCGGTGTAGGCCGGACACGGCAGAAAAATGCTCTTGGCACTCATTGTGACAAGAGCACTTGGCATCCGAATGGGGAACGCTGTTGGGTTAACCGCCGCCGGGCACGGTGAACATGGTATTGCCGTCAACGTCGTGCCGATGGTTTGCCAGTGCAGCTACGATCTCGTTGGTACGTCGAACTTCAGTAGCTAGTTGCCGAACTTCGGTGGCCAGTTGCCTGACTTCGCCCGTTAGCGTATCTACGCGTTGGTCCAACGAATCTACACGTTGGAACAACCTGCCCCGCCCGAAAGCGCCGCCCAGCAAAAACAGCCCAAGCGTCACGGAAACGCCGATTAGCGCGTAGGTTTGTGGGTCCATAAGATGCCTGTCATCGTGGTTCTGGCTGGTATGTTAGCACGGATGTTATGACCCTGCTATCCAGTCGGCGACGCGCTCCCCGATCATGATCGCGGTGGCGTTGGTGTTCGCGCGGGTGACCTGCGGCATGATCGACGAGTCGGCTACCCAGAGGCCCTGCACGCCGCGGACGCGGCACTGCTGGTCCGTGACGGCCATGGGGTCGCCGTCGGGGCCGATGCGGCAGGTGCCCGAGACGTGGCGGGAAGTGCCGACACTCTGGCGAATCCAGGCGTCCAAGGCAGCGTCGTCGGCGAGCGCCTCGTCGGTGGGCGTGGTGCGGTGGTCGATGACATCCCGATACGCGTCCGACTCCAGCATGTCCGCCGCCAGGCGCACGGCGTCGCGCATGCGGCGCATGTCATTTTCGTTGTGCAGGTAGCGGTAGTTGATTTCCGGCTGTTCCGTGGGGTCGGACGAGGCCAGGCGCACCCAGCCGGAGCCATCGGGCAACTCCAGGGCACAGGCGATGCGCGCGGTGCGATCGGGCAGATGCTCGCCGGTCATCACGTTGAACACGCCCAGGGTGTGCAGCATCACGTCGTTGGGATATGAGGGCTCCTGGGAGGTCACACGCAGCCCGAAGCGGAGGGCGCCGGCGTTGGCGTGGAGCTCGACGTGATCCTTGACTCGGAAGGAGACATTGCCCATGGGGTGGTTGAAGAGGTTCTGGCCGACGCCGGGCAGTTCGTGGATGACCGGGATGCCAAACTGCTGGAGTTGATCCCGCGGGCCAACGCCGGACAGCATCAGGATGTGGGGCGATTTCAATGCGCCGGCGCTGAGCACGACCTGGTCAGCTTCGACGGTGAAGATCTCGCCTCCGCTCTCCACTTCGACTCCCGCTACCTCGTAGCCGTCGAACAAGACTCGGCGAACGAAAACGTTACCCTTGACCGTGAGGTTGAGGCGGTGGCGCACCGGGTTCAGGTGGGTGATGGCAGTGCTCATGCGCACGCCGGCCTGGTTGTTCATGGGAATGGCGCCGATGCCGGCGGAGTCCGGACCGTTGAGGTCGGCGTTGTATGCATAGCCGCGTTCCATGGCCGCGGCGTGGAAAGCCTTCTGCACGTCGGGCCACGGCTGGTTCTCACGCCGGATGATGGGGATAGGGCCGTCGCTGCCGTGGAAGTCATCCTGGATGTCCAGGTCGCTCTCGGCCTTGTGGAAGAAGGGCAGGACTTTCAGGTAGGTCCACTCCTCGTTGCCGAAGGATGCCCAACGCTCGAAATCCTCGGGCAGGCCGCGCAGGTAGACCTGGCCGTTGATGGAGCCGGAGCCGCCGATAACCTTGCCCTGGGCAATGTTGATCTCGCCCTGCTGGTCGTTGATGGTCCCGTGCAGATTCCATGAGACCGGGGAGCCGGGCTGCTCACCCTCGTTGGAGTAGCCGTCGCGGACGGCCTGGGGGAGGTGGTCCGCGTTGGGATAGTCCTGGCCGGCCTCCAGCAGGAGAACGGAACGGTTGGGATCTTCAGACAGCCGGCTGGCAACCACCGATCCGGCGGAACCCGAGCCCACGACGATTACGTCGTACTTCATGACAATGCCCTCGCTTGCGGTTTCGGATGGCCGATTCTACACTACCGGCACAATCGGCCTGGCCGGGAGTTCGACGATGACATCCCCCAAGACACCCAGCGGCGCCAAGATGCTGCCCTACCAGCGGCAGGGCGAGATTGACTACGCCAGCCTGGAGTTCGACCCCAATGAGAGGGAGCTTCCGCCGGACCACATGGAGCAGACCCGCGAGATCAGGGAGATCACCGGGTTGCTGGCCGCCCGGTTCACCGAGTTTGATACCCGGCCCGACGTGTTCCTGGACGATGGGACGTTTATCTGCTATGACCCGAGCAACCTGAACGTGCGCATCGCGCCGGACGTATACTTGGCCTTCGGCGTGGACGCCGCGGCGATTCGGCCGCGAAAAATTTACCTGCCCTGGGAAGTAGGCAAGCCTCCCGACTTTGCGCTGGAAGTCGCCTCGGAGAGCACTGCCCCAAGGGATGTGAACTACAAGTCGGGAGTGTACGCCGCCATCGGTGTTCGTGAGTACTGGCGATTTGATCCCACCGGCGGACGGTATCACGGGCAGCCGATATGGGGCGGCAAACTGGTTGAAGGAGCGTACCGGGAACTCCCGCAAACCCGCGAGCCCGACGGCGTCCTGAAAGTGTACAGCCCGCTGTTGGGCATCAGCCTGTGCTGGGATGACGGTTGGCCTAGGGTGTATGACCCAGCCACCGAGACTTACGACCGGAATTGGCGCGCGGAACAAGCGTATGCAGTTGCGGTTCGGGACCAGCGCGACGCCGCCCGTGCGGAAGTCGAACGGCTGCGTGAACTGCTGCGCCGACACGACGTTGGCGAAAACGGAGCCGAAGGAGATGACGAGCCATGCTGAACGACCCACAGGCCTTCCTGCGTTATTTCGACGGCATACACCGTCGCACCGTGCGGGACATCCAGGCGCTGCCGGCTCCAGCCGAGTCGTGGGCGCCGCCGGCCGGCGAGGGTGAGAACGCGTGGAGCATCCGGCAGATCGTGCATCACATCTGCGAATCCCGGATGTACTTCGCGCGGGCCTACAGAAATGAAGGGTGGCTATACGACTGGGAAGTACCGAGCACGGCGTCAATCGATGACTGGGTTCCGGCGCTGGAGACCTCGGCCGCCGAGTTTCGCAGCCGCATCGAGGGTACGCCCGCCGATTGGCTGACGCGGCGGATCAAGATGATCGATACCGACGGTATGCTCAGCGGCTGGCGGATCCTGATGATGCTGGTGGAACACGAGGTGCATCACCGTTCGCAGATCGACACCTACGCCGGGATGCAGGGGTGGGACGTGCCGCAGATCTACGGGCGCACCAGGGAGCAGATCGACGAGTTGCAGGAAGGCCAGAGGACGGCGGCGTCGGGCAACTAACTGCCAACAGGGACTTTTCAAGGTGCCGGATGGCGGGGTAGTGCCTCAGTTTGAAATTGAGGACTTGGCGCGAGGCTTGTAGGTCCTGAGAGATGGAAAGTATGGTAGATATGGAGTCGCCTCGGATGCCCAGATTGCACATGCACGAGCTAAGCTCCCAGAAGGCCAGATCAGTCTGGCTATTAACCACAAAACAATGGAGCCCTTTATGACTAAGACATGGCGAGATCAAATCAGTGATGCCCTGGCTGACTTCGATACAGTAACCCACTATGCTCGAATTGACGCAGTTGCCGATGTCTTGGAAGCGGAGTATTGCCCAGCGCCCCATTCTCCACCAGCACGTCTTCCTCCAAGGAAAAAAGCTGTGTATGGCTTCTGGTGGAACGGGGAATGCCTCAAGATTGGGAAAGTTGGGCCAAAGTCAGGGGCTCGGTACACGAGCCAACACTACAGCCTCAAAGGTGCAAATAGTAACCTGTGCAAGTCGTTACTGAATGACCCGCGAATGGACAGCAACTCGGGATTCTCCGCACTCCGTGATCGACCTGGCGATTGGGTGAAGAAACAAACGAGCCGGGTGAATATCCTCTTGCCAGCACAGACGGACGATAAGACAATCGCGTTGCTGGAGGCGTTCCTTCACTGCCGTTTCAGGCCTAGGTACGAAGGTTCCTAGTGCATGTTGACAAATTGAGCACGGACCCCGGAAACACGGCGTTTGGCAACGCAAACGGGCGTTCGGAGGCGTTGCCCGACTGAATTTCAAACTGAGACACTACCGATGGCGGCCTTTTACCCCAAACCGCCATTCCCGCGAAAGCGGGAATCCAGGAGGTCGTTGCGTTCGGAGTGTTCTGGATTACGGCTTTCGCCGGAATGACGGATTAACTTCGAAAAGACCGTGAGCGGTCAAGGTCAGGGATTGATCGCGCCGGCGCGGTTCTGCACGATGAAGGTCTCGCGCCTTTCGAGGTAGTCGGCTACGAGGTTCAGCAGGGCCTGCGGACGCTCTGCGGCAATATCATGACCGGCGTCGTAAACGAAAGCGACGTTGCAGTTGGGGATGAGGCTCCGGTAGATGCTCGGCGCCACTGGGTCGATGGTCCTATCCGCCTGTCCAAAGACGGCGAGCGTCGGACACTGGATTTCATGGAGCTGCGACTCCAGTTCGTGAGTAGCGCCCACCGGCGCTCCAGCGGGCCGTATAGCCATGGGCGACACCAGGATCAGCGCCGATATGCTCTGTGGCGATTGCAGAGCATGGCGGATGGCCACTGACGCGGCGGAAGAAACGCCGATCAGCCCGTACGATCCGGAGGCCAACGGGGCAATCGCAGCGGCGACCTGGTCTTCTGCCCCCGGGTCCAAGTCATCCGAACGCGGCTCCAGCACCATCCACTGTTGCGCCAAAGCGTCCCGCAGGGCGGCGGAACGTCCCGGCTCGTCAACGATGACGACCGTCTCACGCAGGCGCTCGGAAGTCACCGGTTACAACTCCTTGAGCCGAGGCAGGACCTCGCGGCCAAACAGGTCGATCTCGGCCATCACGTCGCTGTGGGTCAGACTGGGCTGCTGGAAGAAGAGGTCGATCACGCCAGTGCCGCACCGGTCGTGATAGGCCTTGATCTGCTCGAAAACGGAGTCGGGCCCGCCGACGAAGGTGAGGCCGGGCGCGCCGCCCACAATGTCGCCGCTGGCGTTGCCGGCGAACACGTTGCGGTAGTCAACGCCCTGGCCGGCCCGGGAAGCCTGGATCACCTGAGAAACTGATGAGCGGAGAGCCATTCCGGGGGCGCGGCCCTCATCGGTTTGCGCGTTGAACCAATCCTGTGCTTTGCGGTCGGTTTCGGCCAGGTAGATGCTGCCGCGAAACACCAACTGGTCCGGTTCCGGCTGCCAACCGGCGTCGTCGCACCAACGCAGGTATTTTTCAGTGATGCCCGCCACCTGTTCCGATGGGACGAAGGATACGCCGAGGCCCAGGCCGTGCTCTGCAGCGTACTGCACCGCGTCATCGCTGCGGGTGGCCACGAGTGCGGACGGGAAGGGTTGCTGCACCGGACGGGGCCACACGGCCACGGTGCGGTACTGGTAAAAGCGCCCCTCCCATGAGAAGGGTTCGGGTTCGGTCATTGCCTTCAGGATCAGGTCCATGCCTTCGAGCAGGCGTTCCCGGCCTTCCGAAGGGTGGACGCCGTACACCTGGTCCTCGTTGGGAGTGCCGCGCAGGAAACCCATAACCAGGCGGCCGTTGGTGATGTTGTCCAGCAGGGTGAGCTCTTCCGCGGCGCGTATCGGGTTGTTCAGAGGAAGCAGCGGACCCAGCATGGCGATCTTAACCGACTTGCACCGCTCGGCAACCGCGGCGGCCATAACGGCGGGGGTGCCGGTGGCGATGCGCCCCGAGTAGTGGTGCTCGGAGAAACTGACCCACTCGAACCCCATTTCCTCCGCGAACTCGCACTCCTCGATGCCGTCCTGGTAGCTCTGCACCGAGGTGGCGGGGTCGCTGTACGACGGCGGCGTGGGCCAGGTCGGCGGAAAGTCCCGCCGGTGCGCATATCCCATGGCGCCGAGATAGGATGCCTTCATGCCGCGATGCTCCTGCGATCCTTTCTGGCGTTGCCGCCAACGGGGCTGTTTGAGTTTGTGACCGACCTTCAGGCGGTCGCTAACGCTGGCCGCGCCGTTCCTCGAAGCTGGCGGTGATCGCCTGCTCGGCGCGCTTGCTGTGTTCGGCGATGAACTGTTCGAGCCGACGGATCTCCGCTGCACGATCCGACGATGGATCCTGGCGGTCTACTTGCTGCTTCAGCTGGGCCAGCTCCTTGCGTGCCTTGTCGACCTGCTGGACCGATTCCAGAGCAGCCAGTTCGTCCAGCGCCGCCTTTTTGATGGTGAGCAGCCGCCGGTGGTTTTCCTCAGCGTCCCGCAGCCGCTCCTCGACCTCGCCCATCGCGGACAGAGCCATGTCCAAAGGTGCCCGACCGTAGATGGTCTGGCGGGGCAGCCGGCGCAGCTGGGTGCGGAACTGCGCGATGCTCGCGTCCAGTTGCTCTTCCTTATGGCGGATTTCCGCCAGGGAAAGGCGCAAGGCCGCCATAGCCTGTTGCAGTTGGGAAACGGAAGACATAACAGCACATAAACGTGGGGACGAATGTTCATTCGCCCCCACGGAATTTGGCGTTCGGTCTAGCCTTTGAAACCGACTTTGGGCAGCACGCGCTCCAGGGCTTCCAGCACTTCGGTGATGTCGTCTTTGGTCACCCATCCCAGGTGGCCGATGCGGAAGCAATGGCCGATGAGCTTGCCCTGACCGCCGGCCAGGACGACGCCTTCGTCCTCGCGCATCATGGACATGAGCCGGCCGCCGTCGATGTCCTCGGGCATCTTGATGCCGGTGACGGTGTTGGAGGCGCGGGATTCGTCGTTGGCCAGGAGTTCCAGACCCAGGGCCTTGACCCCGGCCCTGGTGTATGCGGCGACCTCGGCGTGCCTTTCGTAGACGTTCTCCAGGCCCTCGTCAAGGATGTGATCCAGTCCCAGTCGCAGGCCGTAGAGCAGCGCGACATTTGGCGTCCAGGGAGTCTGGCCGCGTACGAGAGACCGCTCGGCGGCCATCAGGTCAAAGTAGAACCGGGGCATGCTGGCGTCCTGGTAGGCTTCCCAGCCTCGGGCGCTGATGCTGATGAAGGCTAGGCCGGGCGGGATCATGAAGCCTTTTTGGGATCCTGTGGCCACCAGATCGCAGTTCCAGCCATCTACCGGGAGGGGAATGCAGCCGAGGCTGCTCACGGCGTCAACCAGCAGCAGCTTGTCGAACTCGCCCTTGACCACGCGGGCAATGGATTCCAGGTCGTGGGTCACGCCGGTGGAAGTCTCGTTGTGGGTGACGAGGACGGCCTTGATTTCGGGGTCCTTCTGCAACTCGGCACGGATGGCCTCGGGGTCGATAGCGTCGCCCCACTCGAAGTCCATGCGGGTGACGTCGGCGCCGTAGCCCTCGGCGATCTGAACGAAGCGGTCGCCGAAAGAGCCGGCGGTGGCGGCGATTACCTTGTCGCCGGGGCTCAGGGTGTTGACCACCGCGGCCTCCAGGGCGCCGGTGCCGCTGGAGGTGAGGATGTACAGGTCGTTGTTGGTCATAAAGACCTGCTTCAGACCGGCTGTGGTGGCCTCGATCAGCTCCTTGAACTCGGGACCCCGGTGGTTGATCATGGGCAGGGACATCTCGTCGACGATGTCGTCGGGGATGGGAGTGGGTCCGGGGGTACGCAGGTTCTGGGGCTCAATCTTGGTCAAGGTCATTGGGAAAGCTCCTGGGAGTCAAGCATGGATGGTGATTGAAGGGCGGGGAGACGCTCGTCGGCGTAGTGGCCCGTCAGGTGACGGCGGATAACGGCACGATTTCGTGCGCACGCGGCCAATATTATAGCAAGGATTTACGAATCCGTTCCGGGCGCCCTGGTTTCGTCGCCCTCGCTGCCGGGGTCACCGAGCAGGAATTCACCCACGGTCAGCACCACGTCAGGGAAGGCGCGGGGGCTGATCCGGCCGTCGGCGGAGACGATGCGGCTGCTCTGATAGACACCATCTACAGGGTCATGGAAGGCTTCCACCTGGCGAGTAGGGAGGACTTTGGGGATCCAGAATTCGGGGATACCGGCGGCGGCGTAGCGGGATAACCGGTCCTCGTGAGCATACGGTATCGAGCTGCCGGTCACCTCAACAACCAGGAATATGTCGATAGGGGTGGGATGCGCCCGATGGTAGTCGTGTCGCCGCCGCAATATGGCGATATCCGGAACAGGCAGGTTCAGATTATCCAGCTGAACCGGGCCGCGCACCCGAACCAGCGCGCGTTCGTGCAATCGCAAGGTCAGGCCATTGCCCAGCCGGTCCGTGCCGTCGCCTTGCGCTATTCCAATTGGCGCCCTTACCCACACGTCTCCGTCCAGCAGTTCCAGGCGCTCGTCGGGATGAAAAATGCCGGCTCGATCCATGGCCAGGAATTCATCCACGGTGAAGCGGCGGCGGGTCGGCGCGGCGGTTTGTGCGGGCAGTGCGGTGGTCATGGCGTCACCTTATTCAAACAGGAAGTTGCCCACGGTCAACACGACGTCGGGGAAGGCGATGGGGCTGATTTGACCGTCGGCGGGGACTGTGCGGCGGCTTTGATAGACGCCGTCTACGGGGTCGGAGAAGGCTTCCACCTGGCAGTCTGGCACGTTGGCAATCCATACTTCGGGGATGCCGGCGGCGGCATAGCGAGACAATTTGTACTCGCGGTCGCGCCGTAGCGAGCTGTCGGACACCTCGATGAGCAGGAGCACGTCCTCCGGCTCGGGCAGGTGGCGACGGTAGTCCGACCGTGGACGGAGCACCGAAAGGTCCGGATACAGCAAGGTGGTGTCATCGACTCTCAGCGGGCCCTGCACCCGCACGCGGACACGATCCGGCAACGATTGCTGGAAGAAGCGATCAAAGAGGTCTGTGATGTCCCCGTGAGCCGCTCCTATAGGCACCATTGCAAACACTTCTCCATTCAGCAGTTCGACGCGCTCGTCCTCGGCCAGGATGCCGGCCTCGGCCATGGCGTAGTATTCTTCGACGGTGAACCGGCGGCGAGTTGGCGTAGCGGTTTCTGCTGGCAAAGCGGTGGTCGTCATCGCGTCACCTCGCGGGTTAGATGCTGCCGGAGAGCTGGTTGATCACCAGGCCGGTGGGGAGCTTGGGGTAGAAGAAGGTTGACTTGGGCGGAAGGCGGTTGCCGGCGCTGACGATCTGGCGGAAGGGCTCCAGTGGGAAGGGCTTGAGCAGGATGGCCGCCTGCTGCTCGCCGACGTTGACCTGCTGGACGATGGCCTCGTGGTCGGGGCTATAGTCGACGTGCTGGGCCAGGGCGTCCCCCAGCGCCGGAGACAACACCCGCTCCTGCAAAACCCAAGCCTCGGAGACCGCTAACTGGCCCCACGAGGCCCAATCGATATCGGACCGGAGGGTGTGGATGGTGGGCGGAGCGTCCGACCAGAAGACGGCGAAGCAGTGGGCGTTCTCGCCGATGCGGGCCACGTCGGCGACCGCTGCCCCCGGCGTGATGTCAGGGTTCAAGGGCCGAGAATCGAAATATTCGCCTATGTTGGAGCGCACGGCGTCCAACTGCTCGGACGACATGCCGCCGGCGACGCGGTGGTAGGGCAACAGAAGGAGGCCCGGGTCGTCGAATTCGACGAGGGACATCATCACGTAATTGCTGGCGGCGCGGTCATCGGACTGTTCGGGGTCGGGCCGGCTGTGCCGGTAGCGCAGGGCGGCCTCGTAGCGATGGTGGCCATCGGCGAGGAATATGGCCCGGCCGGCGAAGGTATCGATGATGCCGGCCTGGGTCGCGTCGTCGGCTATGCGCCAGAATTCCGCGTTGCCCCCGGCCGGTGTGGCGGCTGTGGCGTCCGGCGGATCAGCGATGATCCGGTCGAATACGCGCTGGAGGCTGCCTTCTGAATCTCGGTACAGGGACAGGATGGGGCTGAACTGGGCCTGGCAGGCATCCAGCAGGGCCACCCGGTCCAGCACCGACGGTTCGCGGGTGAACTCGTGGGGCAGGATGGACCCGGCGTCGTAGTCCTCGACCAGCACGTCGGCAAACAATCCCAGGTGCTGGTAGCGGCGGCCGCCGAAGTCGTAGGCGTGGCGCATGAGGTAGAACGAGGCTGCATCATCCTGGCGTATGACACCGTCGGCCAGCCAGCGCTGGAACAGCCCCGCGGCCTGTTGGTATCCGGCCTGGGGGTCCACCGGGTCAGGCTGCTCGCCGCCCTCGAGGTGGACCGCGTTGTAAGGGCTGCGCTGTTGCAGCTCAGTCTTCAGCTGCGGGCCGATCATGTCGTAGGGCGGGCAGATGACGGAGGAAAGGTTGCCCACGGCGGCGGGATCGTAGCGGCAACCGCGGAAGGGTCTAATCGTGGCCATGGCTCACGGGGCTCCAGATTTTCGGTTGGGCTGCATTATACGATAGCCGGATGACTCGTCATGGCCGGTAGTGCACCGCGAGTAAGCTAAACTGAAGCCAAAGTGAAACCCGCATCATTTGTAGGTAGAATTGGTGGCAATTGAGGCAGTAGGCTGGGAAATGGCAGGCAGGGGGTTGAAGTTGGGAATGGATGAGATGGGAGCGCTGCTGGTGCGGTGGCGCATGGACG
>DAOUIF010000016.1:0-42401 GCA_034423575.1 Dehalococcoidia bacterium
CCCGGTACGCCATCGCTGCACCTCAAAATCGAAGTGCGGCAATGGTCGCCGATCTGGCTCCCAAGGTGGTCAATGACCATGAAAATCACGGTCAAAGATCGTGAACATTTCACGATTTAGATGATCAAAGTTGGTGAAAATTGACACTCAGGCTCTTTCGGTACCGTCTCCGACAGGATCTCGTAAGTCCGAGAACCGGCTCCCTCGTCCGAAGCCGCTGAACACTCCTCTACCGCGAATCTCCTGAACCGCTCGGCCAGCGCCGCGCTCGACCTGTGCTCCGGCGGCAGGTGTTCAACCTCGGTGCTTTCCATGCGACCACCGCGCTATCCACCGCCCACCGCCAGCGCGTCCGCCGCCTTCACCCCCTGTCCGGCCGGCAAAACCATCAGCGGGTTGATGTCCAGCTCGCCCAGCGAACCCTCCAACTGCGCCGCCATCTGCGAGACGCTCACCAGCACGTCGGCCAGCGCATCAACGTCCGCCGCCGGCGCGCCCCGGAACCCACGCAGCAACGCCGCGCCCTTAACTTCGTCGATCATCTCCAGCGCATCCTCGCGGGTGATGGGGCACAGCCTCAGCGCAACGTCGTTGTACACCTCCACCATCACGCCGCCCGTCCCGAACAGCAGGATCGGACCCAATTGCGCGTCGTAGGACACGCCCACAATCGTCTCTACGCCGCCTGACACCATCTCTTGCACCAGCACTCCATCGATCCTCGCGTTCCCGTCGTACGCCCGAGCGCCGGCGGTCACGGCATCAAACGCCTGCCGAACCGCATCGGCATCAGCCAGGCCCAACCGTATCGCGCCCGCCTCCGTCTTGTGCAGGATGTCCGCCGAGTTCACCTTCAGCGCCACCGGATACCCGATCCGTTCCGCCGCTGCAACCGCCGCCTCGGCATCAGCAGCGGGTTCCTCGCGCGTGGTCGACACGCCGAACGCGCGGACCAACCCCTTGCTGTCATATTCCGACAGCGCGCCGCCGGCCAGCGCTTTCGCGGCCTCGGTCTGCTCGGCCGTCATCTCTCCAGCCTGGCCGAAGCCGCGCGCCAATCGACGTTCGCGCCAGTCGTGGTAGTCGTTCAGATACCGCACTCCCGCCGCCAGCTTGTCCGGCACATAGAACACCGGTATGCCGGCCTGTCGCAGCAGAGGCAGCCCCGACTGCGCACCCCGCGTCCCAGTCCATAGGAATGCTACCGGCATCCCGCTGGCATTGCGCTGGGCAATGACCTGCGTCGCCTGCGGGTCAGCGCCCGCCGACGCCACCACCAGCGTGCCGATGCCTTCATCTTCAGCCATGAATGACATTATCGCCGGGAAATCATCGCTGTTGGCGAACCCGGTAACGTCGGACGGATTGGCCGCCCACCCAAAACCCTTCAGGATGTCGTTGATTCCGTCCCGCGCCCGGTCCGAAAGCGTGGGCAGATCCAAACCGGCCTGGCCGAACATGTCCGCCGTCAGGCTGCTGATCCCGCCCGAGTGCGAAACCACGGCCACCCCGCGCTTGGCTGGTCTCGGGCAGCGCGCCATCATGTTGGACACCTGAAGCAGGTCGTCGTAGTCCTGCACCCGTATCACGCCGTACTGCGCGAACGCCGCCTCGTAGGCCGCGTCCACGCCGGTCAGCGCCGCTGTGTGCGACCCGGCCGCCCGCGAACCCAAATCCGACCGCCCGATCTTGATCAGCACGATCGGCTTGCCGCGTTCGGCCGCCATCCGCGCCACTTCCAGGAACTTCCGACCGTCCTTGAAGCCCTCCACAAACCCGGCGATCACCCGCGTGTCGTCGTCATCCAGCAGGTACCGCGCGAAGTCGCAGAAGTCCAGGTCCGCCTCGTTCCCCGTCGACACGATGTACGTGAACCCGATGCCCTCGTCCACCGCCCGCGTCAGGAACGGCCCGAACGCCGACGCCCCGCTCTGGCACACCAGCCCAATCGAACCGCTCAGGGCCGACGCTCCCAGCGACGATGCGCTCGCCCAGATGTTGTCCTTAAGGTTCGCCAGCCCCAGGCAGTTCGGCCCGCTCACTCGCATCCCCGACTCCCGAGCGAACCGACCTAACTCCGCCTGCAGGTCCCGCCGGTCATCGACCGCCCGCTCCGAGAACCCCGCCGAGATCACGATGGCCGACTTCGCCCCCTTCTCGTGGCTCTCCCGCAGCGTGTCCAGCACCGCATGGTACGGCACAACCACGCCCACCACGTCCGGCGCTTCCGGCAGGGCTGACACCGACGGATAGCACTGCAACCCCTGCACCTCCTCGTACCGCGGGTTCACCGGATACACGTTGACCCCGCGCTCCATCGACCCCATCGCCGCCGCCACGAAGCGTCCCCCGTACTGCATCCGCGGCGTCGCCCCCACCACCGCAATCGACCGCGGGTTCAGCATCCGGTCAATCGAAGCCAGCTGTTCATCCGTCCAGAACGCCATGACATAACTCCCTAAACGTAGGGGCGAATGATCATTCGCCCCTACCTGTTTGCGCCCATTTTGTCATTGCGAGCGCAGCGTGGCAATCTCGCCGTTGTGGCTAAGTCTCCCCGGACCGCCGCGCGTCCGCCCGCCAGTCGTCCGGACTCGGCCCCCGATCGATAAGCACGTCCACCACCGCCGGCAGATCCGACGCCCGCGCGTCCCGCAGCGCGTCGGCCAGGTTCCGCGAGTCCGCCACCTGCACGCCGAAGCACCCGAACCCTCGCGCCACCGCAGCGTTGTCCGTCTCGGCGAACTCTGACGCGATGTACTGCCCTGGCGCCTGGTGGTGCCGTACCATCCCCAGCGCGCCGTCGTTGAACACCACGCAGATGATCGGCAGCTCGTACTGCATCGCCGTCGACAGCGCGTTCACCGTCATCATGTACCCGCCGTCGCCGGTCACGCACACCACCGGCCGCCCGGGATACGCGACCTGGAGCCCAACCGACGCCGGCAGCCCCCAGCCCATGCCCGCAGTGCCGCCCGGGCAGAAGAACGTGTGCGCCTGCTGCGACTGGAACAGGTGCGCCATCCACGTCCGGTTGTTCCCCGCGTCCAGCGCGTACACCGTGTCCGCCGGCATCGTCTCCTGCAGGATCCTCACCAAGCGCTGCGGCAGCACCGGCGACGAGTCGGTGTGCAGCCCCGCATCCTCGTAGAACCCGGCCTCCGTCTTCCGACCCGGCAGCGCCCCGGCCCACTCGCTCCGGTCGCCAGATGTCGACGCGGAAGCATCCGCCGACGCCTCCACCAGCTGACCCAGGATGCTGCCCGCGTCGCCGATCAGTCCCAACTCCACCGGGAAGGTCCACCCCGCGTTCCGGTCGTCGATGTCAATCTGGATGATCCGCTGCCCCCGCGGGTTGAAGATGTTGGGCCGCTCCCGCACCGTGTCCTGCGGGCTCAGCTTCGCCCCCACGATCACCACCGTGTCGGCGTCGCCCACCGCGCGGTTCGCCGCCTCTTGCCCGTACACCCCCACCATGCCCACCGAAAGCGGGTGCGTCTCCGCGATGGCCGACTTCCCCTTGTAGCTCGTCGCCACCGGCGCGTTCCACTGCTCCGCCAGCTGCTGCAGCGCCCCGTGCGCTCCCGCCATGTGCACCCCGTTTCCCGCCACTATCACCGGCCGCCGCGACTGTGACAGGATTTCCACCGCCTTCTCGATGTCCGCCGGCGCAGCCTGGGGCTTGGCCGTGTTCAGGTATCCAGCCGTGTCGTGGATGAACGGCGGCGACTCCAGGTCGACCTCGCCCGCGATGGACGCCGTCCGCATCAGCAGGCACGCCGGACCCGGCCTCCCGCTCATCGAGTGCTTGATCGCCAGCTGCGCCCCCAGCGCCGCCTCCTTGGGCGACGTCGCCAGCGTCGTGTACTTCGTCATCGACCGGAAGATGTTGTGCAGGTCGATGCTCCCGTACTCGCCGGCCCCCGACTGGTTCGCCGGATGCTGCCCCACGCCGCCGTCGGACGTGTCCGTCAGCACCAGCATCGGGCTGCTGCTCAGCATCGCCTCCATGATCCCGAACGACGCGTTCGACCCCATGAACAGCCCCTGCCCCATGATCACCGCCGGCTTCCCCGTCGCCCGCGCGTACGCGTCGGCCATGATCGCCGCCGTCTGCTCGTGACGCGTCAGGTACGTGTTGATGGCCGGCTCCTTCCCCACCAGGTTGGTGAAAATCTGCCCCGTCCCGCCGCCCGGTATCCCGAACACGGCGTCAATCCCCGCCTCCTCCAGAAACTGCACAATCAACTCATGGGCCTGCGGCATGGTAATTCTCCAGTGAAATAGTCATTGAGAGGGTGAGGTCCCTGTCATTGCGAGCGAAGCGCGGCAATCTCGTTGCAGCGGTGATCGCCAACCCACCCGCCAGGTAGCGCCGATGATAACCATACCCCGCCGGCCGGTCAATCAAGACAAGACGCTTACACGCGGGTGTGTTGACGGATGAAAGAACACCCGACCGAATTTCGATCAAACCAAAATCCTAGGCGTGGACAATGTAGGCGAGCCAACCTCATAACGTACAGCGGTTTGCTTACAACGTGCCGGCCGCAATGCACTCGTGTTCAGCCAGACGTTCAGTCGCTGGTCATGCAATTGATACGCCGGGTTGGTACTGCCATCCACGCGAATTAGCCGCTGACGCTAAATTCGCTGCGATGATTCTTGCCTCACGCACTGAGAACGGTCGGAAGTCGAGTAACGCGTGCGCCTCTGCTCCTGGAATCGGATCAGCAACAACGGCCACTCCGCACGCTTCGCATTCACCGTAAGTGACCGCTAAAACACCGTACGACTGGAACTTGCTGGTGTAAGCTCTCCACGATCCTTCAGCATCGATTGAGTTCGAATCGTACACCGATAGCATCCCACGGTCTTTAGGGGTGGGTCGGAATGATTGTGATGTCGCACGGTTGCCCTGGACCCAAGAGGGATGGATTTGCCGCCAAAGCAGTGTGCTCTTATCCAATTGAATGCACACCGCGGACATAGTCGAGGCGTCGCAGCTCAGCAACTAGCCAGGACCATTGGCCTGGATCGGTTAAGTCCAGAGCTTGTTCGGTTGTCGACGAATCGGCGGTATCGCAGACGAACCATTCTCCCTGTTTGGTCAACAGGTTCATGTCGAGGCTCAATTCGTATGAACCAAATTGCCATTCGGCTTGGACCCCGCCGAAGTAGGTAGGATAAAGATACGGCAACGGCAGGTCGGCCTCGTAGTGCTCTTCGAACCGTTCTGACAGCCAACGCAAACCGTCTCGATCGGGGGCAATCCCCTCTCCGTCGAGCCAACCGTCGCGCAAACCAGCCAGTTCTTCGATCCGACTTTGGATGTCTAACGGGTCCAATAGCTGAATATCAGTAATCGCATCGAGACCTGTTAGTCGCCCTTGACTGCCGTAACGCCCGATACCATCAACTAGTACCCGAACTCCGTCTCGGTAGCCGTTGAACGCTTCCATGATTAACCCGAAAAACGAAATCGGAATGACGTTCACCAATCGTCGGTGGCCGATCGGATGCAGCTCAAACCGCATGCGATATTGGTCTGCCTCCGGGACAGAGCCGCGCAACCGAACGGGTGCCGTGCTGTCCTCCTCACGGGCACGAGCCATCACGTTTGCATGCACGTTGCGATTGTATATCTGGGGCTCGGACATTGAAGGAGTAATGATCTCCATGTACTCCCCCTCCTGTAAGAGACGCCCGAACGGGGCGAAGCGTCGCAGGCATTCCGGTGGAATTGCTGTCGCATCGGGGTCCTGGTTTGCCATTGACCCGACCGTATCTACCAACAGTTGTGAAGCTTGTTCCAATACCTCCACGTGGGGTGGGGCAATCCCTCCCAAAACTGGCTCAGCGTTTGTCACGGTGATAGTGAGTTCGGCACTTCCGATTGCAACGGATGACAAATTAAGTTGGAAGCTACTTTCAAATCCACGGGGTACCGCCTGATTGAAGCCGCCGCCTCGCTGCCTGAGATACCACTTGGCGATGTCCACCAATAGAAGTCGCAAACCGCCTACGTCCTGCAGGGCTTCGAGAGGCAGACCACCGCCCAAATCGAAGCGCCCTCCTCGCAAACGAGGTCGCAACAATTCGACACGGGCGGGATCAACACTGCCGCCGTCCTCGGAAGGAAATCGAACGCTCTTGTCCATTTCTACGTACCGTTGCATCCGCTTAACAGACCGGATGTCCTACCGGCATGTATTAGAGAGGGTCGTATGGTATCACAGACCAAATACGGTCGAAGCCAGACCGCAGTAAACGACTAGGGGCCCCGTCGTTTCAGTGCCGATGGCCAGTCGCCCAATACTTGCCCGACCGCCGATCGGACCATTTTGGAACCGCGTTGGATGTATTTCATGGTAGCGTTTCTCGTTGCGTATATTATATAGACCAATACAAACTATTATTGTGCCTTGACGGGCACTCTACTGGTCGATTCGCCTTTATCGCCATTGGAATTGGAACTCCTACATTCGTGCACTCGGTCTCAATCCGACGCTAGTCCGAGACGCCGACCCTAACCGCGCCCTCCTGGACCGACGCGTCGTCTGCGACCTACTCGGTTTCGACGAGCAAATCTATCGCGCCGTCCGCCTCCTGTCCGCCAAGTGGTGCGCCGAGCCCTCCGTCCACGGGGGTAAGGCCCGCCCCAAGTCCGCGCAGTTCGTCTCCTGACCGTCGGCCACGTCCTCCTGCCGGGTCTCGACACCCAGCGCCGAGCCACGGGCGTCCCGTTCATCCCGCCCATCCCGGCTGTGATCGTCACAACCTCAGCCAATCCGCGACGACCCCGACACCCGTCTCGCGCGTACCCGGTTTGTGGAGGAAACGTCGGAGTCAGCATTCTCAAGATTTGAGGATCATCAGGATCGGGGCCGGTTTGTGCCGCAGCTCACCCAATCCTGCGCAATCATCAAATCCCGTAAATCCTGATTGCGACGATTTACGAGCATCGGCACCCATGAGTGACATCCATCCCTTGCGACCAACACATACGAACATGTATGCTGATTTCACCTGGGAAAACAGCTGTGCCAATCGCAAACTCAGAGGCAGGATTTCTGATCGACGGCCAACCCCGTCAGTAAAAATCGCAATCGGCCCAGGGGGCAATCCGCGGCCTACCGCTTCGACTGATCACCCGCTTTGCCCCCTGCTCCACCGGGACCATCCGCGCCCGCGCGCAGGGATGACAGGACATCCTGAGTACACGGAAAAGTAGGACAAATAGTTGCGTACCCCGGCCGTGTGCTGACAACGATCCGAAATCCTGCCTCTCCAAATCTCCACAACCCCCAATCCAAGGAGCCCATGCCATCGGAACCGTGAAACATCACCGGCAACGCAGCCGTTTCTTTCTCAATCGGGCGACCGCGCACCTGTCATTCGGCCGGACCGACCTTGGAGCCGATGCCCTGCGCCGTTCCGCCAGTCATTCCGTGACCGCGGCGGCCGTCAATTGGGGTCGCCCTCATTCCACCCGCCGCCGGCTAATGACCGCCCTCTTCTGCGTCATCTGCGACGGCGGGCTACCGAACGGGCACATCCGGACGTTCCGCGACGTTTACGCCGCCACCCCTGCTTGGCTCGATTCCCTCGAGCCCCGGGCGCGCCGGCTGGCCCTGGCGCGCATGCATCGGCGTGTGCGTCATCTGGTCACGGATATCGAGCGCACCATCGACGGACACCGTCGCCCAGCCCGCACGCGGGACATTATCGAGCTTCTCAACACCGGGCCCGGGCCGGCGCCTCCCTTTCCTCCGGTGAAAAACATCGGTGAACTGCGGGCCTTCCTGGGACTTCCCGCCGACCCGCGCCATGCCAGCCACCCTGTCAATTGCCTCCGGTGCCGCACCGCCGACCCGTTTCCTCTCCCCCACGGCCCGCCCATCTAGACGCCCGCGGCCCCCAATCAACGGTCCGCCGCGCTTCCGCGCACCCAGATTCATCCAACGTGTCGTTGCGACCCCGCACTTGATGCGGTGGTGGCAATCTCGTTGCCGGAGGGTCGATTCTTCGGGTGACGGGATCGCCACGTCGCTGCGCTCCGCGTGATGAGAAACCGGGTACCCGTGCGCACCGGACCCGTTTGACATAACCAAACGGTCTATATCTCGTACATCCTGTTCATCCATGCCATGAACCCCGGTTGACCCCGCCACCGCGCTGCCCTATCATCCCGGCAAACTCACGCGGCCCCTTCCGTCTTCGTCATTGCGAGGAGCGCAGCGACGTGGCAATCTCGTCGTTGTTTGGATCGCGGGCCGTTTCCCAGCCGAATGAGGTGCAGCCATGCGTGGATCCGAAGCCGTAGTCAGGGCCCTCGAACAGGAAGGAATACGTTACATATCCGGATTCGCCGGCGGCGGCCTGAACCCCCTCTGGGGCCCGCTGCGCGCCTCCTCCATCCGGCCCTTTGCCGCCCGCCACGAGCGCCTCGGCGTCGAGATCGCCGACGGCTACGCTCGCGCCACCGGTGAGGTCGGCGTCGCCATGACCGGTACCGGGCCCGGCGCCACCAACTGCCTCACCGGCATCGCCGGCTGCTACGCCGACAATGTTCCCGTGCTGCTCCTCATGGGCCAGCACCCCATGCGGAACCTCGGTCAGGAGTGGCAGCAGGAGGTCTCCGCCAGCATCTTCGACGGCCTGTGCAAGTGGCGGGGCGCTTTCACCCGTGTCCAGGACATCCCTCAGGTCATGCGCCGCGCTTTCACCGCCTTGCGTTCCGGTTCCCCCGGACCCGTGGTGCTCGAGATGCATCAGGACGTCCTCACCGCCGAGGCCGACGAGTCCGTCCTCGCCTACACGCCGGTGGGCACCCCCGGTAAGTCCGGCCCAGCCGACGCTGAGGTTCAGCGCGCCGCCGACATGCTCGTCAGCGCCAGCTTCCCCATCCTCAACGCCGGCGGTGGCGCCATGAGCGCCGGCGCCTCCGACGAGGTCCGCGAGCTCGCCGAGATGCTCTCCATGCCCGTCGCCACCACCATCATGGCCAAGGGCATCATCCCGGAGAACCACCCCCTCTCCTTGGGCGGCGGCGTCTATCCCCGCAGTCGGTACGCCTCCGGCGCGGCCATCCAGATCAACCGCAAGGCCGATGTCGTCCTCGCCGTTGGCAACTCATTCCGCCAGCCCAACGGCACCGATGGTCGTCCCATCCCAGACGGCGTCAGCATCATTCATATTAACGCCGACCCGGCCGACCTCAACAAGACCTACCAGGTCGACCTGCCCATGCTCGCCGACGCCAAGCTGGCCCTCCGCGCCATCATCGGTGCCGTCCGCCAGCGCATCGGCCCCAACGGTGGCGGCATGAAGCAGGAGATCGTCGACGAGATCCGCGCCTGCCACGAGAAGTCCGAGGCCGAGTGGATGCCGCGCTTCACCGATTCTGAGACCCCCACCAACGGTTACCGCGTCGTCCACGAACTCCAGCAGGTCATCGACCCCGACCGGACTATCGCCCTCCATGACGCCGGCGGCAGCCGCGGCTACGTGGTCCCGTTCTGGCAGACCACCCTGCCGCGCAACTTCGTCGCCATGGGTGGCATGGCTGCCATGGGTTGGTCCGTCGGCGCCGCCATCGGCACCAAGCTCGGCCGCCCCGACCACCTGGTGGTGCACGTTCTCGGCGACGCTTCCTTCGGCATGACCGGCATGGACCTCGAGACCGCTTCCCGCATGGGTCTGCCGATCCTCACCGTCGTCATCAACAACGGCGGCACCGGCGGCGGCATGATGGGCATGGAAGATCCCAACGGCACGCCCCCGGAAATGGCGGTGCTCGGTGGCAACTTCAGCGTGGTCGCCGATGGCCTCGGCTGCTACTCCGAGCGTGTTGAGAACCCCGAGGACATTCGCCCGGCCTTCCAGCGCGCCATCCGTGCCACCGAGGAGGGCCAGTCCGCCCTCGTCGAGGTGATGATCCGCCCGCTTCCCACTCCCGAGATTCCGGACGACTGGTCTCTATAGCCTGTGGAACCGGGCGTCACCGGCTCGGCTCGCGCGTCGGGGGTAAAGCCGGGGTCATCGGCTTGACGCGCCCACATCAGCTACCCACGCAGGGGCGGGTTAGACACCCGCCCCTAGTTCTAACCCGTCACCACGCATGTCAGGAGGGAACCCCATGCAAACCGTCGTCATCGACCGCGCCAAACGCCTCAGGGAGGAGCCGCAGTTCGGTCACAATCGCTGGCATCCCGACATTCCGCCCATCGTCGAGGTCGACCCCGGCGAAGAGGTCGTCCTAGAAACCCGTGACGCCTCTGACTCCCAGATCCAGCCCCACATGACCGAGGCGGACATGGCCGGCCTCGACGCCAAGGTCGCCCACCCGCTCACCGGCCCCGTCTACGTGAAGGGTGCCGAACCCGGGGACCTCCTCGAGATCGAGTACCTTGACATAACCGCCCAGGCGCGTGGTTGGACCCGCAGCCGTCCCGGCTCGGGCTTCTTGCGTGACGTCTTCACCGACCCGTACCTGGTCCATTGGGACATCGCCGACGGATGGGCTACCTCAACACAGATTCCAGGCGTCCGAATCCCCGATGGGTCCTTCATGGGTACTGCCGGCCTGGCTCCGTCCCACGGCCAGGTCGAAGCGTGGGCCGCCCGCGAGGCCGATTGGGTTAGCCGGGGCGGCACGGCCGCACCGCCAGACCCCGAGGACGCCGTACCTGGCGGCGGCCAGATCGCCAACGAAGGCTTACGCACGCTGCCGCCCCGGGAGAACTGCGGAAACGTCGACGCCAAGCAACTCACCACGGGTTCCCGTCTCTTCATCCCCGTCGCGGTTTCCGGTGGCCTCTACTCCGCCGGTGATGGCCATTTCGCCCAGGGCGATGGCGAGGTCTGCATCACCGCCATCGAGATGGGTGCCACCGCGGCTGTAAGATTCGCCGTCCACAAGGGTGAGGCCGCGCGGCATAACATAACCTTCCCCCGCTATGCACACCCCGGTTACTTTCTGCCGCCGGAATGGGCCGCGCCCCGCAATTTCACCGCCACCATCGGCTACCCCATCCGGGCCGACGGCGTTCAGGAGGGCGAGGATAGCCTGACGCTGGCTGCCAGGAACGCTCTGCTCAACATGATCGCGTTGCTTCAGGAGCGAGGTTGGACCGCTGAGCAAGCCTACATAATCTGCAGCGTGGCCGTCGACCTGCGCGTCAGCAACATCGTGGACCTGCCCAACGTCACGGTGTCGGCCTTCCTTCCAGAGGGCATTTTCCACGGATAATGCACGCGCCAACGTACGGGATTCTTCCGGCGCTCCAACTGGGGCGCCTTTTTGGTGATGGGGAGATGACCGGCAATCCGGATTGGCTGATCGGGAGGCCGTCGATCTGAGCACGTAGCAAAACTCCCCGGCCTTTTGCCACCGGCCGGGGAGTTCCGCCGTCCCTCGCTTAGCGGGGGAACGATTGGCCGACTGACCCGCTCGCCTTTGGGTCGTCGGCGTATCACCTGCGTGGCGGGCGACCTAGGTGGCGCTCCGCAACGTGGCTGCAATTAGTTGATGCGCTTGACCTCCAGGACCTCACCGGGAGCCAACGCGACCCGCTTCACGTTGATGCCCATCTTCAGCATCCAGTAGCCAAGCGTCGCCTTGCTGACGCCCAAGGTGTCGGCCGTCGCAGTCAGTCCCTGGTCGTTGACCAGTTCCGGGAGAAGGCGCTCCAAGGGCTGGTCGAATTCCTTTTCTACGCGAAGCATCAGCTTTGTTTTGCGTGCCATGATGCACCTCCAACGGTGTACCAATTTTCGTACATTGGCCATTCGGCAGCACAGTTACCGTGTTTTTCCGTTACCGAAACTGATTTTCGACTACACTACCCACCGATTTGACGATTGTCAAGCGCAACCAAAGAACAATCCTAAAAGTTTTTTATATTCTTTTAGAACGTGGCTGGTTACGTGCTTATTTTGACATAGGCGGACCCTGGGTGCTACGAACTGGGAAACCCATTCCGGGCAATTTTCGCGATTTTGACCGATCGGCGTTGATCCAGGTCGGACACGAAACCTTCACGCGGTGCTAACGTCCGAGCGGACAGCACGGCGATGCACTCTATCTCGAATACGCTTTCCCACTGAGAGCTGATCAGCCTAAATATCGGGCGGTGTACTGCCTGTCCCGAAGTATTTGGTACGGACTCCGTAGTCCACCGATCGATATTCCGTGTACCAGCAGTAAGTACACGCAGCAATTCCATCAGTACTGTGTGGACAGTGAACACGGCAGTACGATGATCGGGCGAGGAAGGGATTAATGTAGTAACTTTGAGGTACTGGGTGAGCGGTGACGTTTTGCATCTACTGAGTTATAGGTACACGCGGCCTCCGTGTCGCTTCCATGCGGGGACAATCAGTACATTGTTGGTTGGTACACCCTGGTACTCTATTCCGCGTACCGTCACGCCTTGCGCAAACTGATACATTATCGTTAATGTACCAGTTGCCGATTGCGCTGCGGGTAGTCATCGTGCGCTCGACCTGGTCGATCTGCCCTGCGGATAAGCGGCGATTGACACTGTTGGGCGGGCTGCCTAATCTTGCTGACTACTCGTTCCAGACCCCAGCGACGCCCACCCACGGAGATCGCTCGTGAAAATACCTACTCTGCGGGACGTGTACCGCGCCCGCGCGACCATCAGCTCTTACTTTCCGCGCACCCCGCTGACTTATTCAGCCGCATTGAGCGAGGCGTTGGATGCCGAGGTCTACCTGAAACACGAGGAGCACCTACCGTTGGGCGCGTTCAAGGCTCGGGGCGGAATAAATCTCCTCGCGAACATGGATCCTGCGGACCGGCAACGTGGCGTGATCACTGCAAGCAGCGGCAATCACGGTCAGTCGATTGCGAGCGCCTGTCGCGTGTTCGGAGCACGGGCGCTAATCGGCTTGCCAGTGGGAGCGAACCCGAACAAGGTCGCATCAATGGAATCTTTGGGCGCGGAGCTGATCTTCCACGGCGAAAATTTCGACGAAGCTCGTCGCTACTGCGAGCGACTGGCAGCGGAAGAAGGTTACCGATATGTCCACCCGGTCAACGAACCGGAACTGATAGCGGGAGTCGCCACCGCAAGCCTGGAAATCATCGAAGACCTGCCCGACGTGGATGTGATGTTCCTGCCCATTGGCGGTGGGAGCGGTGCTTCGGGAGCCTGCATCGTTGCGCGAGCACTCAATCCAGACATCCGCGTGGTCGCGGTGCAGTCTGAAGCGGCTCCCGCTGCCTACCTGTCCTGGAAGCAGGGGCAACTGGTGCAGGCGCCCATGCGGACCTGGGTGGAGGGAACAGCGACGGCTGAGGGTTACGAGCTGCCCCAGCAAATCATGCGCCACCGCTTGCACGATTTCGTGCTGGTTGGTGAAGACGACATCCGGCGCGCCGTGGCAATGCTGGTTGAGAAAGCGCACACTCTGGCCGAAGGAGCCGGGGCTACCGCGTTAGCCGGCGCTGTACGTCGTGGTGACCTGGTTCGAGGGCGCAAGATATCGATCACGGTGAGTGGCGGCAACATCACGCTGGCGCAGTTGCGCGATTGCATCGATCTCTACCTGGGATGTTGAGCGTTCTCTTCCAGGTAGCGCGCTAGTTCGTCACGTCGGAATTCCGGCAACGCGCGCTCTCCGTTCCTGTCGATCAGCCAAAGACCATCCGACGGCTCCATCATCTGCCCGATTTCCCAGCCGCTCACTCCTGCGCGATCCAGCGAGCGCAGGGCCGTCGGCACGTCTCCCGCGGACATGGTTGCGATCAACGCGCCCGAACCCAGCAGGCCCAGTGGGTCCAGTTCCAACGCGTCGCAGATGGCAGCACACTCGGGAAGCAACGGCACGCTCTCGGCTTCTGCAACCAATCCGAGGTTTGATGCCGCGGCTATTTCCCGCAGCGCGGTGATCAGTCCGCCTTCGGTCACGTCGTGCATACTGTGCACCACACCCGATTCAAAAAGCGCACGCGCTGCCGGCAACACGCTGATCCCCGGATCAGCGAGATAATCCGCGGCGGTTTCCAATGCGCGACTGTCCAGCCCCCCGGCACGAAGTGCGACCGCGTGTTCCCTGGCGAGAATGGCCGACCCCTCAATGGCCACGCCGTTGGTGACGACGATACTGTCCCCGTCCTGTGCTCCTCCTGTGGATACCAATCGGGAACGATCCTCGAGCTCGCCCAACATCGTGCCCGCCACGATAGGCCGTGGCAGCCCGTCGGTAACTTCGGTGTGCCCTCCGATGATTGATACTCCGATCTGTCTACACGCTTGTGAAATGTCGCCGAAGATGGTCTGCAGGTCGTCGCTAGTGGCGCTGGTCGGCAGCAAAACGGTTGGCAAAAACCAACGCGGCACGCCGCCCGTGCAAGCCACGTCGTTGGCATTGACCTGGACGACATACCAACCCACATTATCAGCGGCGAACGTGATGGGGTCGGACTTGGCAATCAAGACCCGATCGCCCATGTCGACCACAGCGCAGTCCTCCCCCAAGCCCGGACCCACCAACACACGAGGGTCTGCCGCTCCCAGGTTAGATAGTAGTTCCTCCAAAACGTCCGGAGGCAGCTTCCCAGTTTCCAATCCCTTCACCTATCGTGATTGCTGCTGTTCATTATCCGCACGGCCCTACGAAAACGCATCCTTTGCGCCGCGTCGCGCACCGCGGCATGGTTAGGCCCAGGGATCTCCCTTTGGTGACCGCTGGTCTGCGGCTATCGGCGAATCGGAAATTCGTGTGCGCTAGAAACCAGCATACAACAGGATAGTCCCGATAGAGGCTCGCTTACCGTCATCAAATCGACCACCGACGAGTTCGGTTGCAAGGTCAATGGTACGTGCTATAATCTTGCGACATTCTGATTGGGTCGTCAATCGGACCTGTTCGGCGCATTCGTCTAGCGGCCCAGGACACCGCCCTCTCAAGGCGGAGATCAGGGGTTCGAATCCCCTATGCGCCACCATCTGAACAATACGCCGACGCTCTCTTTGAGGCGTCGGCGGTTTGATTTTTTGGCCCAAAATGGGGTGGCGGCTATGGTGGGTTCGGCGACACTGGTGGCGTTGGTTCTCGTGCTGGCGTCTGCCTTTGCCCACGCCATATGGAACCTGCTCCTCAAACGGGCTCGACGGCAGGAGGTGTTTGTCTGGTGGTTATCGGCGGCGGGGGTGGTCGGCGCCGCGCCCGTAGCTATAGTTCTGGCCTTCACCACTGAATTCGCTGGGGTTGGGCTCTGGTTTGTAGTCGCATCGTCCCTCGTTCATATCTGCTATTTCCTCAGTTTGGGGCGAAGCCTAGCGCGTACGGATTTGTCGCTGGCCTACCCGATCGCGCGGGGTTTCGGTCCCGGATTGGTACCGGTTCTAGCCGTGTTTGCCCTGGATGAAAGCGTTACCGTCCCAGCGTGGGTCGGCATCGGCGTTATCGTGCTGGGGATATACACCATGGCGTGGTGGGGCCGAGTCCGGGGCATTGTTGCCGGTGAGGTCGCTGCTACCAGGGCGGGCATCGGGTATGCGTTAACTACCGGGCTGTGCATCGCGCTGTACACGCTGGTCGACAAACAGGGTGTGGCGTACGTGAGCCCGTTTCTGTACCTATATCTGACGACATGCGGCGTTGCCGTCGGTATGTTGCCTTACATCCTCCGCGCTCACGGAGCGTCGGCGGTGGTGCAGGAATGGCGCACCGCAACGTGGCCGATCGTGGCGGCGGCTGGCCTTTTGTTCCTCGCGTACGGCCTGGTCCTGACCGCGATGCGGCTCACGGACGTAAGCTACGTCGCACCGGCCAGGGAGGTAGGCCTGTTGTTCGCCCTCCTGCTCGGCGCGGTCGTTTTGAAAGAAGTGATCACGCCAGGGAGACTTATCGGAGCGGCGATGATAGTCGCCGGCCTGGTCCTGATCACTGTTTTTCGGTGATAACCACTCAGTGGCGGCTATAATGAGGTCGAAACCGTGTAACGCCAACCATAGGGAGGAAGACTGCCATGGCCGACCAGTTGGACCTGTTTGACGCGATCTACAGTCAGCGGCAGATCACCCGCTACAAGCCGGACCCGGTGCCGCAATCCGAGATCCAGAAGATGATCGACGCGGCAGTGCGCGCCCCCAACGGCGGCAACACTCAGCCCTGGGAGTTCGTGGTCGTGAACGATCCAGATACGGTGAGCGCCCTCGGAGAGCTGTACAAGAACACGTGGCTCGACGCGATGGGTTGGGAGCCATCCCCCACTGAATCACGCGTTTACCGGCACGCCCGGTATCTGGCACACCACATGCCGGAGGTTCCGGCGATGATCGTAGTGTGCGCCGACCACTCCAGGGGAAGCGGGTTCGATGCGGACCAGCCTATAGAACGAGGACGTCATGCGGCGTCCATCTGGCCAGCGATCCAAAACCTGTTCCTGGCCGGCCGTGCTTTGGGGCTGGGCACCCGGATCACCACAGTGTTGAACCGCAAGGAGGAGGAGGTGCGGGAGCTGCTGGGGCTCCCGGCGTACGCGGAAATGATCTGCCTGACGCCGGTGGGTTATCCTCGCGGAAGTTTCGGACCTACGAACCGTCGTCCACCTTCCGAGGTTACATCGTTCAACCGCTGGGGTTTCCGCGATTGGTCCGATTAGGCGCCGGGAGCAGCCATGGCAGACGTTCCGATTATCAAGATCGAGGGCGCGCGGTACATCGTCACGATGGACGCAGAGCGCCGTATCGTGGCCGACGGGTCGGTTGTCATAACCGGAAACCGCATCAGCGAGGTTGGCAAGGCCGCCGACCTGTCGTCGGTGGACGCCGACCGAACGATCGACGGATCCGGCATGGTCATCACTCCCGGGTTCGTCAACGGCCACATGCACATAAGCTACGCCCACGCGGCCCGTGGCCTGTTTCCGGATGATTTGGGGGCTGAGTACCTGCCCAACGTGTTTCGGCTACAGCGGGCCATGACCGCCGATGATGAATACTCGACGTCGATGCTTGCCATCGTCGAGCTGTTGAAATACGGGACCACCACCTTCATCGACCCGGGTACGACTACGCATGTCGAAGAATGCCTGGCCGCGTATGAAAAAGCCGGCTGCCGTATCGTTATCGGCCGCAACGTCCAGGATCGGCCGAATCCGCTGAACCTGCCAGTGTATGAAACCGAAGAGGCCATCCGGGCCACGCGAGAAATAATGTCCATGGTGGACAACGCGGCGACCGGCTTGGTGTCAGCCTGGTCGATGCCGTTTTCGGCGGAATTCTGCACGCCGGAGTTGCTCGCCGCGTGCGATCTGATCGCATCCGAACATGACACGCGGTCCACGTTGCATTTCACCAACGGTCCGCGCTGGATTGAAGAGTGCCGGCGAACCCACGGGTGCTCGCCCACGGAGTACCTGGACCGATGCGGAGTGCTCAACCCAAGGATGACGTTGGCGCACTGCCTGGGGATCGGCGCCGACGAAGCTCGCCTGATCGCGGATCGCGGGTCAGCAGTGGTGATGTGTCCGACTGCAGCGGTAAAAGGGGGCGCCGGAACCTCCGCAAACGGCTTGCTTCCGGAGCTGCTGGAGTTCGGCGCCACTGTAGGACTGGGCACTGACGCCGGCAACAACTCCAACCTGCTGGAAACGTTACGGTCGGTTTACCTGGCGGCAGTGCTGTACAAGGACGGCCGGCGAGATGTGGGCATGATCCCCGCGGAAACGGCGCTGGAGCTGGGAACGATTGGGGGCGCGGCGGCGCTGGGCATGGATCATCTGATTGGTTCGATCGAACCCGGCAAGGCGGCTGACCTGGTGATGTTCGACACGCGACGGGCGGAATGGGGTGCGTTGCACAATCCGGTCAACAGCCTGGTCTACAACGCCGACGGGCGCAGCGTGCACACGGTCATAGTCGACGGCAAAGTGGTCGTAGCCGATCACCGGCCGTTGTTTGTGGACGAGGTCTCGCTGGTGGCTGAGGTGCAGGGCCGGGGAGAGGCCCTGTTAAAGAGAACCAGCGTGGACTTTCCCCCACGCTGGCCAATCGTTTAGGCGTATCGAGCGCTCGGTTCAGGTTTCCTGGCCGGGTTCCCCGATGTCCCGCAGGATATTCTCCAAGGCCTGGTCCAGCGCCGGGTCGAGATCCACCGGTTCGACGTACGGGGTGTATTGGTAGTCCAGGCGCACCTGATCGATGATCTGCTTGGCTTCACTATTGGTGCGCCCAAGGCGTTCCAGGTTGTCGAGGAGTTCCTGGGACTCCCGGTTTCCCATCTGCTCCAACTCGGACAGGTCCATCTCGATTTTGAATAGCGACCTGAGGCGGCGCAGGATGTCGTAGTAGGCCCGATGGTCCTGGGTGATGCCGAGCTGGTTGTTGTTGCTGGTCATAAAGGGGTACATCGGGGCCATCGCACCCATGCGGAACATCTGGACGTCGGGATACTGGTAGTGGGCGACGGATACCAAAGCCATGCCGATGGTTGGCCCCTGCCGGCCCCGGCTGCCGTAGCTGCTGAACTGAACGCCGTGGCGCTCCAATTGTTCGCGCATCTCCGGGCGGGAATACACGCAGGTGATGCGCCGTTCCAAGTCAGGAGGCGCAGGGCCGTTGACGCCTTCCACGGCGACGGTTTGTTGGACCCCCAATTCCTGGATGGCAGAGAAGAAAGCTTCAGCGTAGATATCCAAGCGATACCAGGGTTCCTCGCCGAGAAAAACTATCAGGCCGCTGCCGATTTCGTAGAAAGAGTTCTGACGCGACATTGCGACGCTGGGCAGACCTTCGTTAAATGCCGCTGAGGGTCGGAAGGCGTCGTGAGTGCCGGCCACCTGGAACGGGTAGCACATCCGGTTGACATATTCACTGAATTGCCCGACCTGCCGACCGCCGTTTTTCTCGATCAAGTAGCGCGGCAACCCGCTGGAGATGCGGCCGCCGTTCGACCACTGGCGGCGCCAACCAGCCAGCAGATGGCTGGATTCCGGCTTGTCGGTGAAGCTGAAAAGATCCTCGGGCATAGTTAACCGCCTCCCGGCCCGGCTGCCACGGTGAGGTTTGGGTCAATATAACACATCGGCCGGCAGCGACCCCTCATGAGACGTCGCAGGGGGCTCGTGCACAGCCGGTGTCCGCTCGGCCCTAGTTGCGGGAGAAACCGCCGCCGGCCCCTCGAGTTTGCTCGTTTACCAGGAAGGTGGCGGTGTCGCGGCCGTGGGTGGTTTCCAACTCGGCGTCGAACCGCTGACCGCCAAACTCGCCCAGCATTTCGAAGCGGCGTTCGGTGTAGACGCGGCCCTCGTATCCTTCGGCCTCAATATCCCGCTCCGGCTCGCCGGCGAGGTACATCTCGACCGCGGTGGTCATCAGCGAATCGCGATCCTCGCCGCTGAGAAAGTTAGGAGCGCGCAGGAAAACGTAACCCCAGCGCATGCCCTGGTGCTCCATCATGGGATTACAATCCCTTCCCTGTCTGGCGAAAGCGGAGAGTAGGATTCAAATCTAAGGTCGCGCACGTCGGTTGGGAACGAAGTGGGAAGACAAGGAACCGCAGACGGCCGATACCAAGAGATTTGGTGGGCGGTGAGGGACTCGAACCCCCGGCCTTCTGCGTGTAAAGCAGACGCTCTAACCATCTGAGCTAACCGCCCCGGGAGCAGCCGTGCGTGGGCAAAGAAATGGCGCGCTTGGCGAGATTCGAACTCACGACCTCTGCCTCCGCAGGGCAGCGCTCTATCCACTGAGCTACAAGCGCGCGTCGGAAAATGGTGCCGAGGGAGGGATTTGAACCCACACGTCCTAAAGGACACTGCGCCCTGAACGCAGCGCGTCTGCCGTTTCGCCACCTCGGCAAGGTGGTTTCCGTTTTTGGGTCCCGCTGCGGCCGGTATGGTGGGCGATGGAGGATTTGAACCTCCGACCTCCTCGGTGTGAACGAGGCGCTCTAACCGCTGAGCTAACCGCCCGAGCGTGACCTGCGTGAATCATTATATCCGTGGTGTATCGACACGGCAACCGGGTCGGAGGCTGGCGAACGGCACGGCAACAACAGACCCGGCACATTGCCGTGCCGGGTCGTTAATGGCGATGTTATGTAAAAAAGCGGCGGAATTTGTGCTTGGTGTCTACATAACGTGCCTTGTGCGAACCATGGGGAATCAGTGCGCGCCGACCCCGCTGATCTCTTTTCCAGGTTCGCCCACGGCTCCCGATTCCAGTAGCTTGGCGAATTCCCCGGAGTCGTAACCCAGTTCTGCCAGCACTTCCTCATTGTGCTCGCCCAATAGCGGCGGAGCCATTCGCAGTTGGGCCGGAGTCCCTTGTAGCTTTATCGGCGAGTTGGGAACCCGAAGGTCCGGCACGTGGGGGTGGTTGATCTCGAGGAACATTTCCCTGGCGTTGACCTGTTCGTCAGCGACCACGTCGGATGTTTTGTTGATCGGCCCCACGGGAACACCCGCCTCGTCGATCACCTTCACCCAATGCGCCACGGTGTTGGTGGAAAAAATGCCGTTCAAGAGGTCAACCATCTCGCCACGGTGCGCGACCCGATCGGGATTGGTGGCAAACTTGGGATCGTCCTTCAGGTCGGGATGCCCGATGGCGTTACAGAACCGCTCCCAAAGGTTGGGGTTGGCTACCCCAAGGATGAAGAAGCCGTCGGAGGCTTGGAAGCTCTGGTAGGGCACCAGGCTGGGATGGCCCGAGCCGAGACGATGGGGTTCGATGCCGGTCCCGATATAGCCCGTGGCGTGATAGCTCATGGCGGCCACCTGCCCGTCCAGCAAGGCGGTGTCGATGAGTTGGCCCTCGCCGGTCTTGTCGCGGTGGTACAGGGCGGTAACTATGGAGCCGTAGGCGAGCATCCCGGTGAAGAGGTCCACCAGCGAGAACCCCACCCGCTGTGGAGGGCCGTCCGGAGCGCCGGTGAGGTGCATGAGGCCGCTGTAGGCCTGGATGATCAGATCGTAACCAGGCTTGTTGGCCATCGGGCCGGTGCGTCCGTATCCCGAGATCGTGCAATAGACGATGTCGGGATTGATAGCCTTGATGTCCTCGTAACCCAGGCCCATGCGGGCAAGGGTGCCGGCGCGGAAACTTTCGATCATCACGTCAGCTTCCTTGGCCAGCTTCTTGACGATATCCAGGCCTTCTTCCGACTTGAGGTTGACGGACAGACTTCGCTTGTTGCGGTTGAACGACATGAACTGCGTGCTCTCGCCGTTCCAGATCGGCGGCCACTTGCGGGTCTCGTCGCCGTCGTTAGGCTCTTCAATTTTGACGACATCGGCGCCCATATCGGCCAGATTCTGGGTGCAAAACGGGCCCGCCAGGGTACGGGTCAGGTCGACGACCTTGATGTTTTCCAGAGGCTGAGACATCGTTTGCGTCCTCGCTTTTTCAGGTTTGGCGGATTATAGCATGGGGGTAATCTCGCGTTGACGAGAGGTGTGCCAGGTGTTAGCGTGAGGCCGAATTTTCGTTATGTCTGGTTTATATGACGAGTGATCGCGATGACCGTCCTCTGATCATTTCCCTGGGCGGCATCAATATGGATCTGGTTACCTTTTCGGAGCGGCTGCCGGCTGACGGCGAAACGGTGGCCGGCGACCGGTTCCTGACGTATCCGGGCGGGAAGGGCGCAAATCAGGCGGTGGCCGCGGCGCGGATGGGAGCTCGGTCGGCGATGGTCGGACGAGTTGGCGACGACATGTTCGGGCCGCAGTTGATGGATTTGTTGCAGTCGGCGGGCGTGGAGACCGGCGCCGTGGGGATCTCCCGGGGAACCAATTCCGGCATCGCGGTGATCAGCGTGGGCGAGAGCGGTCAGAACCGGATCGTGCAGGTCCTGGGCGCGAACGACACCTGCGGGGATGCTGAATACGATGCGGTAGCGGGGCTGCTACCGCAGGCCTCCGCGCTGATGCTGCAACTGGAAGTGTCGATTGGTCTTTCAATCAGGGTGGCGGAGTTGGCAGCATCAAGGGGAGTGCCGGTGATCCTCGACCCTGGTCCTGTCCGCCAAGTACCTTCGGAATTTTATCGCTGGATTTCCATCATCACTCCCAACGAAACCGAGGCGGAATCGCTGGTCGGACATCCGATTACGGACATGCTCTCCGCGGCCAATGCCGCCGGCGAGTTGCTGGGCCGGGGCGCAGGGTCGGCGGTGATCAAAATGGGGGCGCACGGAGCTTTCTGGGCCGACAGTGATGGCAGCGGAGTGGTCCCTCCCTTTGCGGTGGAAGCCGTTGACACGGTAGCCGCCGGCGACGCGTTCAACGGCGCCTTGGCGATGGCGCTGTCGGAAGGACATTCTTTCGAGTCGGCGGTCCGATGGGGGTGTGCCGCCGGCGCACTGTCGGTAACGCGCGTCGGGGCTCAGGATTCGATGCCAAAACGTGCCGAGGTACTAAATTTGATAGCGCGATCCGATCCACATGAAGAACGCGCCGGCGCATCGGCTCAATGACCAGAGGGGACAATTTCTGCGCCGGCTGCGGTACTCGCCTGGCTCTGAGGGAGCACGAGGGGCGGGAACGTCCCGTGTGTCCGCAGTGCGGGCGGGTGGTCTATTATGATCCCAAACTGGCGGCGGCGTGCGTGATTGAACGGGACGGGAAGACGCTGATGGTGAGGCGGGCGGTGCAGACCGGTTACGGTTTGTGGAGCATGCCGGGCGGTTATGTCGACCGGGGAGAAACGGTGGAGACGGCGGCGGCGCGGGAAGTAGAAGAAGAGGCGGGCTTGCTGGTCGAGATCGGGCAACTGATCGGGCTGTTTTCGGATGCGGGCAATCCGGTAGTGGTGGCAGCATACGTGGCGACGGAAGTAGGGGGCGTGCTGGCGCCGGGGCCGGAGTCGCTGGACGTGGGGTTTTTCGCTCTGGACCACCTGCCGCCGCTGGCGTTTCCCCGGGACGAGCAGATCTTGAAGCGTTTGCAACGCATTCGAAACCAACGCTCGTGAGTGGGCGGTCATGTCGCTGATGAGGCGCTTGGCGCCGGTGCGAGACCTGGCCGAGCAGGCCGGCCGGGCCCTGTTGGATGCGCTGTACCCTTTGGAATGCGCAGGGTGCGGTGGCTCGGGCAAGATCATTTGTGACCGGTGTGCGCAGGAACTGCCGTGTTTGGTTCCGCCGTATTGCCGGATTTGCTCGGCGTACAGCGAGTTCGAACTGTGCCAGGGATGTGCGCAATCGGATCTGCGGTTCGACGGTGTGCGGGCGCCGTACCGATATGAAGGAACCATCCGACAGTCGATATTGGCCCTGAAATATGGCGGCATCAAGGGTGCCGCGCCGCAGTTGGGCGATATGCTGGCGGACTACCTCAAAGCCAATCCTATGGAGGGCGAACTGCTGGCGTCGGTGCCCATGCACGGGAGCCGGCGGCGAGAGCGGGGGTACAACCAGGCGGAACTGCTGGCGAGGCGCGTGGCTGGACGTTGCAATATTCCGTATCAGGGCGATCTGCTAGTTCGGACCCGTCGGGTCGAGGCCCAGGCTGGGATGAGCGGCGCCGCCAGCAGAGTGACCAACGTGTCCGCCAGCGTCGGCGTCTCCCACCAGAGGGACGCAAGCGGCAGGAAAATCATCCTGGTGGACGACGTGGTGACCACGGGCAGCACGCTGGATGCCTGTGCCGCGGCGCTCAAGGATGCCGGCGTGGCGTCGGTGTGGTGCTTGACGCTGGCGGTAGCCGGGACCCGGAGTACAGGGGAGTAAGCGTTGGAAGGGTTATAGACGCGACTTCCCGTCTGGATAGGTCGTTGCGGCGCGGTTCCGGTTTGACATCCTAAAGGCGGTCTGCTGAAATGGCGGCAACGGCTACCAAACCGACGACACAGGATCAGGAGGCAGGAACATGGCAGGCAACACTATCGTCTACGTTGGCGCGGAAGCCAGTGGACTGTACCGGAAGACGGCGGGCGATGCCCACTGGGATCTGCTCACCGATGGGTTGGCGCCGGCCACGCAGGCCCGGGCCATCGCCATTCACCCCAACGATCCGCGCACGATCTTTTGCGGGACGCAGCGCGGCGTCTACCGAAGCACCGACGGCGGCGACCACTGGCAGCGCATGAACATGACCGAGGGGCGGGTAGTCTGGTCCATCCGGTTCCACCCGAACGACTCTAATATCATGTTCCTGGGCACCGAGGGCGCCGAGGTTTACAAGAGCGAAGACGGCGGCGAAAACTGGGCGCACATCGCGACCGTGTCGAATCCGGCGCAGGTGCAGATGGCGTTTGCGATGCGCATCCTGGGCATCGACATCGAGACCAGCAATCCCAACAACATGTACGCGGCCCTGGAAGTAGGCGGCGCGGCGAGCAGCACGGACGGCGGCAACACGTGGACGATTCGCAACAGCGAATTCGCCGGCGACGTGGACCTGCTGGACCTGCACGGCGTGGCCGTGGGCGGCGCGGATTCGCAGTCGGTGCTGATTTCCAACCGCACGGGCGTGTGGCGGAGCGCCGACCGTGGCGCTTCGTGGCAGGACTGCGAGTTCGACCGGTTCTCCGAAATCAAATACTCGCGCGGCATCGTGCGCGATCCCAGCGATGCCAACACCCTGTACGCCTGCGTAGGCATGAACTTCGGCAGCGAGCAGGGGGGCGTGATGCGGACCACCAACCTGGGCGAAAGCTGGGAGCGTTTCGACTCCGGCGTCAACCCGGGCAGCACCACCTTCGGTGTGGCAGTGAACCGCCAGGACCCGTCGCAGGTCTACTTCTGCACGCGGCGCGGCCAGGTATTCGGAACCCACGACGGCGGCGCTTCGTGGTCGAGCGACCAGCTGCCGGACATGGCTCAGAACGTGATCAGCGTGGCGTGCGCGTCGGCATAGCCGCGTCCACAAAGAGCAACGGGCAAAACGAAGAGGGCGGATTGCAAAACCCGCCCTCTTCTCATTTTTGGCAGCTTTGTTCTAGCTGCTGGCTTTGGGCAGCCAGTCCTGGTTCCAGGGGAATTCGTCGGGACCGGTGCCGAAAGCGGGCTGGCCCTGGTCGATGCGGTCGCGGTAGGGGCTGGTCACGGGCTCCCGGTACGGGTACAAACCGCCTTCGTACATCTGCTCGCCCTTCTTGAAGTGGGTAGCCTGCTCGAGGGTTTCCACGAACGGCATGTTGATGTCGTAAAGGTTGCCGGCGCTGGCACGAGGCCGCGGGCCGGCCTTGGAGACGTGCCCGTAGAGTTCGCGGCCGATGATGCGCTCGGCGGACCAGACGCATTCGATGAGCTTGTCGATGTCGACACCGGTGGGGATACCCATATCCTCCATCATGTGAAGCAGGTCTTCGGTAGGAGCCATTCCGGTGGCGCGTCCGTTGCCGCAGTAGGGGCAGCCGCCGAAACCGCCGATGGTCCCATCGAGTTCAAGGGTATCCTCGGGGCCCAGAATGCGCATGGCCGCATAGGCGGAAGCGATAGCCATGTTGCGGCCGTTGTGGAGGTGCAGCCGGAAGTGGTCGATCTCGGGCCAACGCTCTTTGACGCGCGAGATGCTCTCCTCGACCTTTGCCGGCGTGCAGTGGCTCATCGGGTCGCCCATGGAGCAACTGCGCACACCGATTCCGGCCTCTTCCCACAGGCCGTGCTGGTATTCAAACAGGGTCATCAGGGTGTCCACGTCGAACTCGCCGAGGAAGTTGGAACCCCACGATGCGTTGCAGCCGATGCCGGCCTCGGTGATCCCCATCTCCTGGGCTTGGGCGATGATGGCGGGCCAACGCTCCATCTCCTGCATCTGGCTGCGATTGGTGTTCCGCCGCGCAAACACGTCGCAAAGGTGGCAGGAAAGGCGAGGATAGGCGTCGCGCTCGATGGTCAGCGGCGGTGAGTAGGCACGGGCGCGCTCGACGCCGCGGGCGTTGAGCGCCAGGGCAGAGTAAGTGACGCCCAGCTTGGGCGTGAACTTGGTGACGATCTCATCAATCCGTTCCATCTGGGGAGTCCACCGGGGGCTCACGAATGAACCGACAACGATACTCGTGAGGCCGGTTTCCGAGAGCATGTCGAGGAGTTCGACCTTGTCATCGACGGCGATGTTGGCGTCCTCGATCTGCATGCCCTCACGCATGCCTTCTTCCTTATAGTGGACCGTGGGCCATTGGTTTGGCATGGGAATCTCCTTGCGCCTGGAGGCGCGAGTGTCTAGGTTCCGGTGCGCGCGAACGCGCGGGATGGCGAAATTCTAGGGTCGGCCCGTCGGCATTGTCAAGAAAACCCGAGGCACGCCGGAGCGCCGCGATCAGGCACGGCCCGCGACAACCTTCCGGCGCGGGCTGCTTCCCGACAACGCGCCTGCCGCGCAGGTCCGGAAGCAGCAACTATGCGTCGCAGGTTGGTTGAGGCAGCGTGCTGACGCTATGTGAGCCGGGCCAACGGACAGACGAAAAGCCGTTGACCCGCTACGCAGGGGTGAAGATGTTTCGATAGGCATCCCTTTGGGTCCGTCACGAGTTTCAGCAGGCGATGGAATTTCGGGTGGTGACCAGGTCTCGGAGCGGTGATCAGCCCCACGGCCGGGGGATTTGCGCTTGGTTTTTTTGCTCTCATTGTCCGTGCCCACGGCACGGCGGGCTGTTGCGGGCCCGGTGGCCGGACGACTGCCCTGGGTAATGCGATCAGAGACAGTCTCCCTTGACGCCGTCAGCGACTTGGATGCTGATCTTGGTGACCGTTTGCGCCCGAGACCTGGGCGGGACGTGGATCTCTCGCCTGCAAGGGAAGGATAGCACACCTGTTCGGTAGTCCGCGGCGCGCCGATGTCATCAATCCGGACGGCGATTGGGGCCGGTCAACATCCCGTTTTGCAGCACCCGGGACCTGGCAAAAGGCGTAGCCTGTTGGTTCAGCGGGGGAAGAGGGCGACGGCGTACGCGATCAGCTTGTAGACCAGTTTGGCGGCGGTGTACGAGTGGGCGGGCAGGCCCTGGTCGGGCGTCAGTTCGCATACGTCGAAGCCGACGACGCGGCGTTCCTCACACACGCGCCTCAGGAATCCGGTCAGTTCCAGCCAGCTCATGCCGCCGGGCTCGGGAGTGCCCACGGCGGCCATTTCGGCGGGATCGAGCGCATCCAGGTCGACGCTAACGTATACGTCCTGGCGGAGGCCGGCGGTTATGTCATGCAGATCGTTTGCGCTTCGAGGCGGCCAATAGCAGACGGGAATGCGGTAGTCTTCAATGTATTGCCGCTCTTCGAGGGCCAGCGCGCGCACGCCGACAAGCGAGATCGAGCACCTTTCGGAGATGCGACGCGCGCCAGAGCCGTGGCCCCAACCGGTGCCCAGGTACTCGTCCCGCAGGTCGGCGTGGGCATCGACATAGAGAACGGAAAGGTCCGGATTGCGATCCAGGTGGGCGAATGCCGACCCTATGGAGGCGGAATGGTCGCCGCCGATGACACCGGTAAGTTTTCCCGGACCCCGGGCGGCGTAGTGAGACACTGCCGTCCGGACGCGTTCCACCATTTGATAAGGATCGCCGACGTGGGGCTCCAGCGGCGGCGCGGTGTGAATACCGAGCTCGGCGACGTCAACGCCCAGTTCGATGTCATAGTCTTCCAGGGCAGCGGACGCCGCGACAATAGCGGCAGGCCCGTGGCGTGCGCCCGTGCGGAAGGAAGTGGTGCTGTCGATGGGGACGGGGATCAGGATGGCGGCCGCAGAGTCCAACGAGGATTGCTCGGGAGGGAGCGCCAGGAAGTTGGCGGGCGTCCAGGGAACGGGCGGGATTTCGGGATCAGGCAACGGGCGAGCGGGACGCGGCGGTTTGGAGCAGGGCGCGTTGGTGGTTGGTTTCCCGAGCGCCCTGGGCAGCATCGAGCCACTCCAGTCCGCGGTCGAGTAGCCAGGTCTTCACGTTGCGCAGGTCGAACAGGGACCGGGCGTCGGCAAGGGCCTGCTCGTGATCGAAGGACTTGCAGGAGAAGACGTCGATGTTGACGTAGTCGCGCTCCGGGAAGGTGTGGACGCTGATGTGGCTCTCGGCGATGATCACGAAACCGGAAATGCCGTTGTCGGCGGGTTTCGGGCCGTGATATTCAAGGACTTCCGGTTCGGTAATCCTGGTCATTCCCAGCGCTGCCGGATAATCGTGGAGGAAGGATCGCAGGCGTTCGGTGTCCCACATCATGGCGTGGTCGCCGCCGAAACCGTCGATGATCAAGTGCATCCTTCTGCCGAGCCCCCGCCGATAAAATAAGCCCCGTCAGGACGAGGCCGCGCCGTCTTGTGAAATTGCGCGGCATAGAATATCATAGCCGCCACGCTAATTCAAAGGTTGAAAATTGCAGCCGCAACCCCTCGGCGCCGAGGTCGCAAATCCGTTGACCCGGCGTCGGCGTATGCCAGCCAACCGCCATTCCGGTATTTGCGCCCTAGTACGAACCACGCGAGCGGAATCGATCATGGCCGTAGACGCTGAAAACCATGCCGACCTGGAGTTGGATCCGGTAACCGAGGAGGCGGACGTCGATGCGATGATCGAGGTCCGTGATCTGACACACTACTATGGCCCCATGCCGGCGGTGGAGAACGTTAACTTCACGGTGCGCCGGGGCGAGATTCTGGGATTCCTGGGCCCCAACGGGGCCGGTAAGACGACCACCATGCGGATCTTGACCGGGTTCATGCCCCCGACGCGAGGGACCGTGACTCTGGATGGATTTGACGTGGTCGAGAAGTCCCTGGAGGTACGCAAGCGGGTCGGATATCTTCCGGAGTCGGTGCCGCTGCACACCGAAATGACGGTGACCAGCTACCTGAAGTACATGGGCACTCTGCGGGGGATGAACGGCCGCCACGTACGCCGGCGGATCGACGATGTAATCGACGTGTGCCGCCTGGAAGACTACAGCAAGACCCTGATTGGGAAGCTGTCCAAGGGTTTCCGCCAGCGGGTCGGGATCGCGCAGGCCATCCTGCATGAGCCCGAGGTGCTGGTGCTCGACGAGCCTACCATCGGCATCGACCCCATCCAGGTTGTGGAGACCCGGAGCCTGATCCAGGATCTGGGTCGGGAGCAGACGGTGGTGTTGAGCAGTCACATCCTGCCCGAGGTCAGCATGATCTGCGAGCGGGTTTTGATCATCCATGAAGGGCACATCGTAGCTGCCGACACGCCGAACAACCTGGCGCAGCACCTGCGCGGTGTGGCGCAGTTGGAGGTCGAAATCGGGGGGCCGCCAGCGGAAGTGTTGCCCGTGCTGCGGAATATCGATGGTACCACCGAAGTGACCCACCACCCGAGGCCGGGGGTGAACGCATACCGTGTCAAGTTCCGGGAGGGCCTGGACCTGCGCGACGACATTTCGCGCACGGTGGTGAGCAACGGCTGGAGCCTGTTGAGCATGCAGATGAGCAGCATGAGCCTGGAGGAGATATTCCTGCGGGTGACGACAGCAGAAGACGACGTAGAGTAGCCGGACCTTATAACGATGCGAACTATTCGCGCGGTGGCGTTCAAGGAAATCCAGATCTACTTCAGCAGCCCCGTGGCGTACATTGTGGCGCTCATCTTCATGGCGCTGAGCGGGTTTTTCTTCGTTCGAGACTTGGGAAATCCGTTTCCCGAGGCTTCTCTGAGCAATTTCTTCCAGGGCGCGACGTTCCTTTTGATTCCCCTGGCGCCCGCGCTGACGATGCGTCTGCTGGCGGAAGAGCAGAAGCTGGGAACTATCGAACTGCTGCTGACCTCACCGGTGCGAGATTGGGAAGTGATACTGGGCAAATACCTGGCAAGCTTCGTCTTCCTGTTGTTCCTGCTAGCCCTGACCTCCTATTATGTAATCCTGCTGCTGGTGTTCGCTACGCCCGACCCGGGGCCGATTTACTCCGGGTATTTGGGTCTTATCCTATATGGCGCGGCTGCGCTGTCGGTGGGTATCCTCACGTCCACGCTGACCAGCAACCAGATAATCGCGGCAGTGGTTGGCACTGGTATCCTGGTGGTGCTGTACGCTACGTCGTTCATCGGCGACGTCGTTACCGGAGTATGGGCCACGGTATTCAACCAGCTGGGTTTCACCAGCCATTTCAACGACTTTGACCGGGGGATCATAGACTCGACGCACATCGTCTACTTTGTGACGGTAACTGCGCTGTTCCTGTTCCTCTCGATTCGCGCGCTGGAGTCGCGGCGCTGGAGGTAGCATGAGCCAACAGCGCATTGGCGACGGGCCCCGAGATTGGCGCCGGCGCAGAGGACGCGACCGTCAGGCTGGTGCCGGAGACGGCGCCTCCGGCCAGCAGCCGGAGGTGCTGGAAGAACAGTCGCGAACGCTTTTTTCCTTCATAGAGCCGGCCTTCGATCTGATCGCGGTTTTTTACGCGCCGATACTGATCGCCGGCGTGATCGGCTTGATTGTTGGCGCGGTGCTGCTGGCGTTTATCGGTTCCCTGAGGCTGTACGGCGGCATCGTCATTGGCATCGGGGCAGTGTTAGTGTTGCTGGTGGGGCTGTCCTATTTCAGCCAGGTGATTGCCGCGTTTTTCAGCCGGACGGGCCGTTACGGGGTCAACACGGTGATCATGACCGCGGCGTTTTTCGGGCTGGTGGCACTGGTTAACTACGTGGCATTCGAAAACCACGTGAGATCCGACACCACGGCCACCAACCAGTTTTCGCTGGCGCAACGTAGCCGGGACCTGCTGAATGGGCTGGATCGTCCGATCAACGTCATTGCCTATTACCCCGACGAGATACCCAACATCGAAATGCTGACCCGGCAGGGAAAGGTCGAAACCACGTTGAGTGAATTCGCCCGGCGGAGCGGAAATTTCACCTACGAGTTTATTGATCCGCAGAAAGAGGCTGACCTTGCCCGCAGCCAGGGAGTGACCGCCTACGAAACCCTGGCGGTGTCGGCGGTGGGCACGGATATTATCGATCTCGTCCAACCGACGGATCAGGTTTACAGCCGGCTGGAACAGGACCTATACACCGCGCTGCTGGTAGCGACCGAAACGCAGCGCAAGAAAGTCTATTTCCTGAGCGGGCACGGGGAGCGAGACATCACCCGCGATGCCGAAGACGGATATCTAAAGATTCGTGAAGGACTGGAGGTCGACAACTACGAGGTGGAGACCCTGCCCTGGGCTCCGATCAACGAGGACGTGGCGGTTCCGGACGACGCGGCGCTGCTGGTGATTGCGGGTCCGACGGGAGAGCTGCCGACGGCGCATCTGGACGCACTGAACTACTATATGGCCGGACGTTACCCCGACGGCGAGCCGCGCCGGGAGGCGGCAAGGGTGATCTTTCTGGCCGAGCCGGACACGCACGACACCTTCCGGGCGTTCCTGGCGTTCTGGGGAGTGATAGTCACCGACAGCTACATACGCGATGTTGAGGGTTCCCAGCCCAACGCGCCGCGCACGTTGCGAGTGGGGATCTACAACCCGGACGCCCCTCCGGAGATTGTCGCGCCCCGGGGACGGCCGCTCAACGTGGCGTTCATGCCGGGCACTGCCGCCGTCGAACCTATACTGGAAGAGACCAACACGCGGTTGCCCCGTCCCATTGCGGCGACCACCCCGTCGGCTCGCCTGATAGACGACATCGAACGCGTCGATCCTGTGGACGACGACCCGCAGCGGGTGTACTTCCCGGCCGTGTACCTGGACATCGTAGCGCCGGTGGGAGCAGCGGCGCCGACGACCCGGCCGCCGGACAACCAGATCGCGAGCATGGTGGTGTTCGGCGACTCCGATTTTGTCTCCAACCGCAATGTCGACCGTGGTTCCAGCGCGGCGCTGTTCCTGAACTCGGCGAACTACCTGATGGGTGACTTTTCACTGGTGTCGATCCGCGACCGCGAGTTTGTCTACCGGGAGTGGAACCTGGACGAAAACGAGTTCAACTTCGTCCGGTTCTCCACGTGGCTGCTGTTGCCGGGCCTGATGGGCATCATGGCGGTTGTGGTCTGGTGGGTTCGCCGCTAGCGCGATACGCCTGAATCCCGGCTGTCGTCGGGATGACAGGACGATGATCAGGGTATGAACATCCGGTTGACCATCCTGCTGGTATTCGTGCTGGCGCTTTTCGGAGCGCTGGCGCTCTGGTTCAAGCCCTGGGATCAGGCTGCCCCACGCGAAGAAGAGCCGTGGGCGTGGCGGATTGACGACGACGCGATCGTGCACGTGGAAGTGACCAACCGGAGCGAGGCTGGAGGGTCCATCGAGTGTTCGGACGAGGACATTCCACTTACCGGTGAAGTGCAGTCCGTGGCCTACGAGAAAGACCTGGGGCGGGGCAAGTGGTTCATCGTGGACGGCGATGGGCGAGAAGAAGTCTACCAGCAGCGATGGTCCGGCACGCCCCTGCTGCTGAGCGGGCCCAAAGTTAACCGCGTGCTGGGCCAAACGATCGAGAACCCCGCACAGTACGGTCTCGACCCACCTGAAACCGTAATCACGATAACCGAGGAAACCGGGCTTGCCTACGAGTTCTGGCTGGGCAACCTGACGCCGGACGAAGGCTACAGCTACATGCGGCTGGTGGGTGACCCGCAGCTGCTCACGGTACCGGAAGTGTGGGGCAGGGTAGTGAACTGCCTGGCGGTGAGCCCGCCAGTGATACCACCGCCGTTGGAATTGGGATATTTTTACGAGGAAGAGTTCCGGGACATCCAGGAACTGGAAATCACACACAACGGCGTCACGGCGACCTACGCGCCGGAAGCGGGCGTGCGCAAGTGGTACGTTACCATCGGAGACGACCGGCAGGCGGTGGTGGAACCGGAGTGGTGGCTGTCGCAGCTACAATGGTTCGGACAGCCGGCTAAACCAGGCGGCCCCGACGCGCCGGGAGGCTGGCACATCGAAGAGGATGGGGCGAACGATCCGCAATACGGCCTGCAACCACCTTTGACGACGGTGCGGATCAAGACCCATGAAAAGGTGCACGAGTTCTACATTGGCGGCGGGCATATCGAAGTTGACCAGGAAGGGCAACAGATCCTGGATGGCGCCGGCAACACCCAGGTCCTGGTGCATTACGCGGGGTTGCCCGATGATCCGATCGTTTACGTGGTGAACCGGGTGCGCGCGGAACGAACCTTCTGTTTGGTTGAGAACCCCCCGACGGAAAGACCGTACAGTTGCCCATAGCCGGCCCGATAAGGAGGCTATTTTGAACGCAGAGATAATCTCCGTCGGCACGGAATTGCTGATGGGCGAGCTGACAGACACCAACGCCAGCTGGATCGCCGGTCGGCTGCCAGCGCTGGGCATTCAGCTCCAGTGGGTCAGTATCGTCGGAGACGACCTGCCGAAACTTACCCAGGCTTTCGTGCAGGGTTGGCAGCGCTCCGACATCATTTTCACCACCGGCGGCCTGGGTCCTACCCAGGACGACCTGACCCGAGAGGCGGTGGCGGCGGCGCTGGGCGAAACGCCCGTGGTGCAGGAACCGGAACTGGAAAACCTGCGCCAGTGGTTCCGCAACCGGGGCCAGGACATGCCGGCCCACAACGTCAAACAGGCGCACCTGATACCGTCGGCGGAGTTCATCACCAACCGCAACGGCACGGCGCCCGGATGGTGGGTGCAACGGGACGGGAAACACATCATCTGCATGCCGGGACCTCCGGGCGAGAACCGCGCCATGTGGCAGGACGAAATCGACGACAGATTGAAGGAGATCGTCGATACCGATGTCACCATCACCCGCAACATCAAAACGCTGGGCCTCGGCGAAGCGTCCGTCGACGAGATTATGTCCGAGTATTTCGGGCTGGAGAACCCGTACCTGGGGATTTACTCCAAGGCCGATGGAATTCACCTGCGGATAATCGCCCGGGCCGCGGACGAGGCAGCCGCCCGAGAGATGATCGCGCCGATTGAGGATGCCATCCACGACCGGCTGGCGCCCTACGTCTGGGGGTACGACGACGAAACTCCGGAACTATCGGTCGGGGCGGCGCTGGTAGACCGGGGCATGACGCTGGCCACGATGGAATCAGTTAGCGGGGGCTTCCTGGCCAATACGATCACCGAGGCTCCGGACAGCAACCGGTGGTACCGAGGCGGCAGCGTGGCGTACACGATCGACGCGATGGTTGCTTCGGGTGTCGATTCCGGCGTGCTGGAGACCCACGGGGTGGTGAGCCAGGAGACGGCCAATGTCATGGCCAAGGTTGCTCAGTCCGCGACCGCCGCCGATTTTGGCATCGGCCTGAACGGTGTGCTGGGACCGCAGGAACTGGAGGGTCATCGTCCCGGAACGATTCACATTGCCATCGCGCACGGTGACGATGTTCGGGAGTTCCCGCTTCGCACGCCGCCGCGGAGGCTGGTAATCAAGCGACGCTCGTGCAACACAGCACTGACGGAATTACGTAAACTGATCACAGAGGTTGCGCCGTAGCCGCTAGGGCGGCGCCAAGGCAAAACAAAAGGGGCGAATTGAAATTCGCCCCTGATTTTTTCCCGGACACGCGACCTACATGGTCAGTGACCGGTACAGCATGGGCAGCCGTTCGGGCAGCGCCCAGATGTCGTCGAGAACCTCGTAGTTGAGGTCGCCGCACATGGTCTTCAGGTAGTCGTGCCCGGCCTTGTCGACGGTCAGACAGAAGGGGTTGATCTCCTTGCGCTTGGCCTCCAACAGAGCCTGGTGGGTGTCGTGGACGGCGTATTCCTTCTCCACGCCCTCGCGGCTGTAACCGCGGTCCTGGGGCCGTCCGTCGCTGATCAGGAACATGATCTTCGTTGCCGCGTCCTGATTTTCCAGCTTGGTGATGGCGTGGCGAATGGCGGAACCCATGCGCGTAGCGTGCAGGGGGGTCACCTTGTCGATGCGCCGCTTGATCTTGTCATTGAACTGCTCGTCGATGTCCTTGATCACGTAGAATTCCACGTTTTCGCGGCCATAGCCAGAGAAGCCGTAGATGCCGTAGGTGTCGCCGATGGACTCCAGAGCGTTGATCAGGAGGGCGCAGCTCTCGCGCTCGAGGTCGATGATGCGCTTGTAGTGGCGGCGAACCAGACCCTCGCGGCGGCGGCGCAGCCAGACCATGTACTCGACGGGGTCGTCGGGAGCGTCCCGGTCGTCCACGGAGTGGCGGCCCTCGTCGATGGCCTCGGCGGTGGACGCCGACATGTCCAACAGGAAGACCACCGCGACGTCGCGCTCAACGCGGTTGCGGCGCCAGTAGATCTTTTCGTCCGGGGGGACGTTCATGCGCAGGTCTGCCCAAGCTTCGAGGGCCGAGTTCAGATCAATGTCCTCGCCGTCGATCAGGCGGTAGGTCTTGCGCCAGGTTTCCGGCATGATGAGCTCGAACTGGCGCTTGATGTGCGCCAGAAGCGAAGCGTAGTTGCGCAGGGAGTCGTTGTAGAAATTCGGGTCTCCCTCGTCGAGGATCTTCTCCTTGACGATGCACCAGCGCGGCTTGTAATCGTTGGCGCGGAAGTCCCACTCGTCGTAGACGAAGGTCTTCGGTTCCAGCGCTTCCAACTCGCCGCCGGAGTCGTCATCGTGGAGAATGGGACCGTAGCCGCGCCCGGGGTCGTTGGACGGCGGGGGCACGCCGGCTTCCTTCATGATGTTCTGGGCGAACATGGCCATGCTCTGGTCGACGTCGCCTTCCTGGGCATCGAGTTCGAGCTCGGCGCTGTCCTGAAGCAACTGCTCGAGTTCCTCCTGGGTCATGGGCTCAGCGTCGCCCATCTGGCTCTGGTCCATCTGCAACTTGGTGAGAAGCTGGACCATCTCCGGCTTGAAGTCGCCACGATACTCGACGGGCTCAGGTGATTCGTAGGGATCTCCCTCACCCTGCTCGCCCTGCTGCTCGCTCATTTGCGCCTGCAGCTTGTCGAGCAAAGCCTGGTACTCTTCCTCGGAGAACTCGCCGGGATCGTCCAGGTCTTCGGGTTGGAACTCGTCCTCCGGTTCCTGCTGATTCTGCAGGCGAGAGATGATCTCGTAGGCCCGGAGGGCGGCTTCCGCCGTGTCCTCGATGGAGGCGCGGACAGTGCGCAGGCGGTGCATGATCCGGGCCAGCATGAAAGCCTCTTCCCGGTAGTCCTGCGGGACCGGGAGGCCTTCGAACCGGTCCAGGCTCATGTGAACCAACAACTCGATCAGCGCTTCTTGCAGCGGCAGTTCCTCGATGCGGGGGCGCTGGGTCAACGCATCACCTTGCACGTCCAATGCCGGACGGCGGATACCGGGGTACTCCGTCTTGATGCGGTAGTCCAGGCGGCAGTCTTCGAGCACGCTGAACAGGTCAAAGGCCATACGGCGGTCTTCGAACAGGGACAGGAAGCGTCCGATGTCGGTATACACGCGCATGGTCCCGCCGGGCCCGGACCCATCGTCGATCTCTATGGACGGGACGGAGTCGGTATCCAGTAGTTGGAAATGCTCGGCGGTCGCGGTGCGAATGGCCTCGATCCGCGCTTGGATTGCCTGTTCCATCGGGAAGCGGCGATCTTCGAACACGTTTGCCGGGCGGGGGAATTCAAACTGGAAGCTGCCGAACTCCAGGTGGGACACCTGGTGAGTGGCTACGACCTTGAACCAGGCGAAATTCTGCGACTTGTCGTTGTAGTTGTCGATTACAGGAGGCAGGTAGACCTTGGTCCCGTCGGTGGAGGCGGTGTCCTGGTCGACCCAGCCGATCTGGCGGCGAACCAGCTCCGCGGTGCTGAGCACCTCGATGTTCTCGCCGGAAAGGGCGCGCGTGTACAGGCGCATTATGCCCTTGACGCGCTCCAGGTCCAGGCTGGAGGAAAGGGTTTCCAGCATGGATTCGGATGTGTTGGATTCAATCTTGAAGAAGGCGATACCGCTTTCCGGGTTCTCGTTGAGCAACTCGACGCCGTGCTGGTACCACTGATCGAGCTGTTGCAGGGTAATCCGGTTGAGCACCGGGTCGAGGCTCTTGAGGAACGGCGGCACCGCGTCCGGCGTGCTGGCCAGCAGGCCTTCGCACAGGTCCAGGATGTGGCCCTGGGATCCGGCGGAGACGTGCGACAGGGCCTGGGCGCCATCGTAGAGGAACCGCGAAGTGTCGCGGAGCCCCATCTTGGCGAGCTTTTCACCCAAGCGCAGGAACCGGCCGGTCTGTCCTTCTTCCACGTGCTGCAACGCGCGAGGAGCCATCTCCAGGCAGGCCTTGACCTCTCGCCAACTGCTGTCGGTCAGGGCGCGGGACATGGACAGGAAAGCCTCGCGTTCGCGGCCCATCGCCGGCAGCACATCGCGCCCCAGCACGAGGCACTCGGCGGCGACGTCGTAAGACTTGTAGGACAGCGCTTCGATCAACGACGCGAACACTTCCACGTCCCAGAAGGGCAGGTTGCGCACCAGGTCGGGGCTCACCTCGAAGAAGCGAGCGGCCAGCGTGCTGGACTTCCAGGTGCCCTTGTAGAGGGAGCGGCCCAGGCCTGCCCAACGGGGGATGTATTGGGGCCGGAGGTTGGTGACGATGGAGGGGCTGGCTTTGAAGAACGCCACGGCCAGCGTAGGGGAGTCCTGGGACAGGTAGGTCCCGCAGCGCGCCCACTGCATGAACGAGGCAAAGGCAAGGGAACGGGCCACCTCCGGGCTCACGCGGTAGTACTCCACCGCGGACTCCCAGGAGCGTACGGTCTGGGTGCCGATGGCCACGCCCTCGCGGGCCCACAGAGCCGTTTCCTCGTCGCTGAAGGACTCGGCCATGGCGTCGGCGACGCCCTGATAGGCTTCGGCTACTGCCGGCGGCAATTTGGCCAGTTCGTCCAGCAGGTTGCCTGTAGCGGAATTAGTCAAGGCTCGTGTCCTCCTTTGTCAACTCGGCATCGATGGTGTCGAGGAACTGGTCGAGGATTTTCGCGGTGGCTCCATAGACGAGATGCTGCTGGTAGCCGTAGGAACGCACGGAAATCCTCTCGCCATTTTCGATCCGGGAGTCCCAACGCAGGGTTGCGGGATCGCGAAGTACGTCAATGGGGATTTCGACAACCTCGGCGATTTCATGGGAGCTGGGGTTGAACTGGTACGGGTAGGGAATGGTCCCGACGAAGACTTTCACGATGAAGTTGGAACGCGTAACGTTGTCGTCCAAGCGTCCCAAGATCGTTATGTCTTCGCGGGCGATGCCCATTTCTTCTTCGGTCTCGCGGCGGGCGGTGTCCTCGAAGTCAGCGTCCTCAGGATCCCGAGCGCCGCCGGGGAACGACATTTCCCCCTTGTGGTGCTCGACCGTCATGGACCGCTTGTTCAGCAGGACGCAGAATTCGCCGTCCTTGGGGTATAGCAATAGCATTACCGCCGCCGGCATGAGGCCTTCAGCGGCGGCAGTAACTCGCTGGTGATTGGCCAGCGCGTTGCGGACTAGATCGAGGGTGATTGCACCCATTGAGGTTCCATCATCTACTCAAAGATGGAGTACACCACCTCTTCGATGCTGCGCTGGAGTTCGGTCTCATCGGACAGAGTCCACACAATCGCCACCTGGCAGGCGCGACGGGCGGGGATGCCCTGCTGCATGAGCCGGCCGGCGTAGATCAGGAGGCGCGTGCTGGCGCCTTCAGCGAGCCCGTGCTCGCGGAGGTTGCGGATCTTCTCGCCGAGGCGGGCCAGGGCATGGGCCTGCACCTCGTCGCAGCCGCTCTCCTTGGCTACGATCTCGGCTTCGACGTCAACCGGTGGGTAGTCGAACTCAATGGAGATGAACCGCTGCCGGGTGCTGTGCTTCAGGTCCTTCAGGGCGCTCTGGTAGTGCGGGTTGTAGGAGATGCAGAGCAGGAATCGATCGTCGGCCTCGATGATGTTTCCGGTCTTTTCCACGGGCAGGATGCGCCGGTGGTCGGTGAGGGGGTGGATCAGGACGGTGGTGTCCTTTCGGGCTTCGACCACTTCGTCGAGGTAGAGGATGGCGCCGGCCTTGACCGCCCGGGTCATGGGGCCGTCGATCCAGCGGGTGCCCTGGGCGTCCAGCAAGTAGCGACCGACGAGGTCGCTGGCGGTGAGGTCTTCATGGCAGGCAATGGTCACCAGCGGAACGCGAACCTCGCCTTCCCGCATGTCCTGCGCCTCGTTCCGAACCGTGGTAATGGGTCGGCCGAGCTTCCACGCCATGTACTCGACGAAGCGGGTCTTGCCACAACCGGTGGGGCCCTTCAGCAGGACGGGGATGTGCTGCTCATAGGCGGCTTCGAACAGTTCCAACTCGTCGCCAACCGCGCGGTAGTACGGCTCGCTGCGGACCAGGAACTCTTCGATGGCGAACTCTTTGAAACTGGGTTCGTCTTCCAGCATTTCGATGTTTGCTTCAACCATTGCCTTGATTTACCTTTCCTTTGACTCGAGCCTGCCACAAAGCCGCAACCTCGCGCTCCAGCGCGGCCAAATCGGCCGAGTTTTCGACCACCACGTGGGAACGCCCGTTGCGTTCTTCGGCCGGCATTTGCGAGTTGATTCGCTTTCTGGCTTCCTCTTCGGTCATTCCGTTGCGCTGACGCAGGCGTTCGACGACTACGTCGGCTGGGGTGTGGGTGGACCAGACTTCGTCGACCAGCTTGTCCCAACCCGCCTCGAAGAGAACCGCAGCTTCTACAACCGCAACTTCCACCCCATCGGCTGAAAGGTCCGTCTTGCGATCCTCCACCATTCGAGCCATCAGGGGGTGCATGATGCCGTTGAGGCGCTCGAGTTGGGCCGGGTCAGCGAACACTACGGAGCCGAGTTTGCGCCGATCGATTTCGCCTTCCGTGGTTAGTATGTCCTCTCCAAACGCTGCAACGACCTGGCGCCAAGCTTCGGAGTTCGGTGCGTAAGCCTCGTGGCCCAGCCGGTCGGCGTCGATTATCGACGCGCCTTGCCCACGCAATAGCTCGGCAACTACGCTTTTGCCACTTCCAATACCGCCCGTGAGACCGATTGTAAGCATGACCGCCCGAATTAATAGACTGTCGGGCATTCTAACAACGCGGCAAACATCGGTCAACTGAGACCCGCGCTAACGAACCCGCATGCGCGCGTGATGGAGCCCCCAATCCCGCTGTCGACGAGCCTCCGAGCCTCAGCCGATGCGAGGGGCGACTCTGCGGCGCGACGTTGGTCCGTAGTCGGCGTCGCGAACCCGGACACGCGAATCCGACTCCGCATTTTCTGCGCGCGAAAGTGTATGCGACGTGGCTTTTGATAGAATTGGGCTATGCGGGGTACGAAAAGAACACACATAGGGGGAAAGGCCATGCCGATCATGAGGCTTTACACGGGAGACGATGGGCAGTCGCACATCGAGCAGATCGAACTGGAATCGCATCCAGAGTACGGAGCGATGCAGGCTGCCGAGGGGATCGTATTCCGGCGAGTAGAGCCGGGATATTTCAGCGACTGGCACTGCGCCCCTCGCCGTCAGTTTGTCATCACGCTGGAGGGAGAGGTTGAAATTGGCCTGGGCGACGGGTCGGTACACCGGTTCGGGGCGGGTCACGTGACGCTGGCGGAGGATTTGACCGGCCAGGGGCACACTACGCGGGCCGTGGGAGATCAGCCTCGGTTGACCGCCACTATTCCGCTGGACGGTTAGATTATCCTCCCCACGCGGGTTGCAACGCGACCAACCAATTAGTCTCTCCATGACCTCGTCCACCGTGACATATCCGCCCCGGCCGGTTGTCGATCGCAGCGACCTGCCGCCCGGGCCGGCGGAGCTGCCCGTCATCGGGCAAACGCTGCGGTACCTTCGCGACCCCATCGACTTCATGCTCGACTCGGCGCGGTATGGGGACCTGGTCACGCTGTCGGTCAAGCCGGCGCTGCTGCTCATGGTCAACCACCCCGACCTGATCAGGGAAGTGGTGGTCACCAACCATCGATTGGTGGGGCGGGGACCCAACACCGACGTGCTCAAATACGCCATGGGCGACGGCTTGGTCACCGCCGGTCCGGTGGAGCACCTGCAGCAGCGGCGGTTGATGCAACCGCAGTTCCACCGGGGCCGGGTCGAAGGCTATGGCGAGTTGATGCGCGAGTACGCCGCGCACCATCGGGAAACGTGGTCCGATAGGCAGCGGGTGAACATGGCCCGAGAGATGGGATCGCTCACCCTGCGGGTGGTGGTCAAAACGCTGTTCGGGTTGGAACTCCCCGATGACGTGCGGCGGATCGGTGAAGCCTTCGTACTGATCAACAACTACCTGGTGAAACGGGTAAACCAGCCGCCCAGGCTGCGGAGGCTCATGCATCGCTTGCCGGTGCCGTACACGGTGCGTTTCCGGCGGGCCCGGGCGGAACTGGACCGCATCATCTTCGGGCTGATCTCTGAGCGCCGGGAGAGATCAACGGGGGAAGACGATCTGCTCTCTCTGTTGCTCGACGCCCGCCTGGAGGACGAGGACGGGGTCGGACAGCCGCTAACCGACCAACAGGTGCGCGACCAGACCATCACCATGTTTGCGGCGGGGCACGAGACGACTGCGGTTTGCCTCACGTGGACCTGGTACCTGCTAGCGACGAACCCCGACGCACAGCAACGCTTCCACGCCGAGCTTGACGAGGTCATCGGGGACCGAGCGCCCCAGTTGTCCGACCTGCCGAGCCTGACCTTCACGGACAAGTTGCTGGCCGAATCGCTGCGACTGTACCCGCCCATCTGGTTCTGGTCGCGGATGGCGTTCCAACCCTTTGATCTGGGCGGTTATCAGATACCGCCGGGTGCGCTGTTGGCGGCGCCGCAACTGGTGATCCAGCGGGACGGGCGCTGGTTCGACGAACCTCTGGCGTTTCGCCCCGAGCGGTGGACGGAGGAGTTCCGGGAAGGCCTCCCGCGTTACGCGTATTATCCCTTCGGCGGGGGACCGCGCCAATGCATCGGAGAAGGCTTCGCGATGACGGAAGCCAAAATGATCCTCGCGACTTTGGGCCAGCAGTGGAAGGTCCGCCACGACCCACGACACAAGGCGGAAATGCTCCCTCTGATCTCGCTCCGCCCCAAGGGTGGGATGCCCATATTCGTGGAGCGACGGATCAAAAATTAAGGGCGACCGAGGGGTCGCCCAACTCTTGGGTGGTAGCGCGTATGGCTACCCCGCCTGGGTTCGAACCAGGGCTTACAGCTCCAAAGGCTGACGTGCTACCGCTACACCACGGGGCAATCGGACACCATTATAGCATTTGGTCCAATTCAGCCCGTTTCGCGTGCGATATACTGCCGACGGAACCAAAATTTTGGAGCAGGTGATGCGTTATGGAAACCGTAGGATTCATTGGTTTGGGGAACATGGGCGGCGGGATGTCGGCGAACATCCAGCAGGTGGGCTACCCGATGGTCGTCTACGATCTGCGCGAAGAGGCGGCGTTGCCCCTGCTGGAAGGCGGAGCGCGGTTGGCCAACACGCCAGCGGAGGTGGCGGAGGCCAGTGACGTTACATTCACGTCGCTGCCGGGTCCCTACGAGGTGGA
>DAOUIF010000017.1:0-3357 GCA_034423575.1 Dehalococcoidia bacterium
TTTTTATGGTGGTGACAGGGGCTGGGGCGTTAGCGGTGGACGGGGATGGTGTCGGGGAATTTGACGTGGAAGGTGTCTTCCAGGGCGCGTTTCCAGAGGGGAGACAGCTCGATGGAGGAGGGGTCGCCGAGGAGGGTCAGGTCGGCCGGATGACAGGGGCAGGGACCGGGAGTGAGGCCGCGGGCGTAGAAATCGTGGTGGTCGGGGAGACGGGCCAGCAGTGACCCGGCCAGTCCGTAGGCCTCGGCGATCTCCTTGTAGTTGGGCAGGGCCATGATCTCGGTCATTGACCGGGGCATGGGACGCCATGGAGGCCGCGGCGGACGGCGACCCCGGCCGGTGACCGGCCGGCCGGCGATGGCGCCCTCGACGGAGCGGATCAACGCGGAGACACGGTTCCGGGCGTCGGCATAAACGGCGGGCCTCGTCGGGGCTGGCTGCGGCCAAGCGGCGGGGGAGGCGGTAGATCTGGCGGAAGGTACGGACGGCTCCGTTGGAGAGGTGGCCATCCCATGCCAAGGCGAACAGGGTGTTGGTCAGTATGCGCCTGGTAGCCCGGCTCAAGAGGCCCCGGTGGAACATCGCGGCAGTGGCGGAGTGGGAGGCCGCCCGGGCCAGGGCGTTGGCGGCGCGGGCGTAGTCGCCGGCGTTGTGGTCGGACCGGGCCAGGGAGAGAAAGCGCCGGGCCTGGGTCTGATGGTGTTGGACGCTACCCATGATGAATGCCTCCGATTGGCGTGGGTGCGTCCCGGGGGTTGGCTTTTTACAGGGATGTACAGGATTTACAGGATGGATTCGCTTATTTTGGATTGGATTTGCGCAGGCGATGGTTGGTTTTTGCAGGCGATCTGTCGAATGGTTGCTGATGACCAGGTTCCGGGAAGTGATCAGCCCTACGGCCGGAGGATTTGCGCTGGGTTTTTGGCTCTCATTTTCCATGGACACCGGGCACGGGCCTGGAGCATGGCGCGTTGTGGCGGACGCGGTGGCCGAGGGGACTACTCCGATTAATCCGATCGGGGACAGTCTCCTGCGGATGCCGGTAGCGACTGGGATGCTGATGGGGTTGGCCGTGTATTCTCGGAACCTGGTTGTAAAGGGACAATCACCTGCGGGACGCATGATAGCACAGAAGTTCTATAGTGCGCAAGAGGGGCTCTCACGAGTACTCAGTCTTGAAAGCAGGGCTCAAAATTTACAGGGATGAACGGGATGGACAGGATATTTTGATTTGACGTGGGTCGGGGCGACCCTCATGCGGGCCCGGTTTGCGGTGGGGAAATGTCAGAAGCAGGATTTGCGGGATTTTATGATTTGACAGGATTGGGGGATCTGCATCGCAGAAGGGTTTCAATCCGGATAATCCGTAAATCTTGAAAATCCTGATTCTGACGGATACCGCCGTCGTCAACCACCGAAAATACGGCGGTATTCCAGGCTCGGTCCGCCGAAGTTCAACAGGAGGCCCAAAGCGAAACCGTAGGCTGCCACATAATTTTTCACCTGCGCCAGGTGGACGGCTTCCAATGCGGTCAGGGCTTTCAACTCCACCACGACGCGATTGCCTACGATGAAGTCAGCCCTTCTGGAACCAATCTCCACTCCCTCATAATAGACAGGCTGCTCGATTTCCCGGCCAAAGTCGATACCGGCGCGAGCCATCTCGATGGCCAGGGCGCGTTGGTAAATGACTTCCTGGAAACCGCCGCCAAGGGTGCGGTGCACCTTCATGGCACATCCGATTATGCGGTAGGTGAGATCGTCATCGACCATTTTGTCCGGCCATTGCGGGCGGTCGTCTGAATCAGGATTTGCGGGATTTTATGATTTGACAGGATTGGGGGGTCTGCATCGCAGAAGGGTTTCAATCCTGACAATCTGTAAATCTTGAGAATCCTGATGCTGACGTTTCTCCGCCGCAAATCGCGATGCGTCAGAACTCGGCGTTGCGGGGGGTGCGGGGGAAGGCGATGATGTCGCGGATGTTCTGCATGCCGGTGGCAAACTGGACGGTGCGCTCGAAGCCGAGGCCGAAGCCGGCGTGGGGCGCGGTGCCGTAGCGGCGCAGGTCCAGGTACCACCAGTAGGGGGCGTCGTCGAGGCCGGCCTCGGCCATGCGGCGCTGGAGGACGTCCAGGCGTTCCTCACGCTGGCTGCCGCCGATGATCTCGCCGATGCGGGGGACCAGCACGTCCATGGCGCGGACGGTCTCGCCCTGGTCTCCCGGGCCGGCCGGGTTCAGGCGCATGTAGAAGGCCTTAATCGCGCTGGGGTAGTCGGTGACGATGACGGGGCGGCCGACCTTCTGCTCGGTGAGGTAGCGCTCGTGCTCGGACTGGAGGTCGGCGCCCCACTGGACCGGATACTCGAAGGACTCGCCGGAGGACTGGAGGGCGGCGACGGCCTCGGTGTAGGTCATGCGCTCGAAGTCGGAGTTGGCGATGTCTTCCAGGGTTTGGATAAGCTCCTGGTCGTAGAAGCGGTTGAAGAAGGCCATGTCCTCGGGGCAGGTCTCCAGCACGTGGGCGAAGATGCTGCGGAGGAAGTCCTCGGCCAGTTGGGCCAGGCCGTCGAGATCGCAGAAGGCGACCTCGGGCTCGACCATCCAGAACTCGGCCAGGTGACGGGAGGTGTTGGAGTTTTCGGCGCGGAAGGTGGGGCCGAAGGTGTAGACGTCGGACATGGCCTGGGCGAAGATCTCGGCCTCAAGCTGACCGCTGACGGTGAGGAAGGCGGGGCGGCCGAAGAAGTCGGCGTCGTTGTCCACACTGCCGCCGGCGAGGGGCAGGTCGTTGAGGTCCAGGGTGGTGGCGCGGAACATGGCACCGGCGCCCTCGGCGTCGCTGGCGGTGATGATGGGGGTCTGGACGTAGAGGAAGCCGCGCTCCTGGAAGAACTTGTGGATGCCGAACGCCATGGCGTTGCGGACGCGGGCGACGGCGCCGAAGGTGTTGGTGCGGGGGCGCAGGTGGGCCAGTTCGCGGAGGAACTCCAGGGTGTGGCGTTTCTTCTGGAGGGGGTACTCTTCGGGGTCTGCGCCGCCGAGGAGCTCGAGGCTGGCGGCGGTGATCTCGTACTTCTGGCCGCGGCCGGGGGAGTCCTGGAGGTTGCCGTCGGCGCTGACGCTGCAGCCGGTGGTCAGGGCGTTGACCAGTGAGTAGTCGGGGCAGTTGGCGTCGACGACGATCTGGAGGTCGGCCAGTGTGGAGCCGTCGTTGATCTGCACGAAGGCGACGCCGCCGGAGGAGCGGACGGTCTTCACCCAGCCCTTGATGTTCACCGGGCCGGTGATGTCGCCGGAGCTCTCGGCGGAGAGGAGGTCTTTGATGCGGGTGCGATGGGCAGGCATGGCTGGCC
>DAOUIF010000018.1:0-89841 GCA_034423575.1 Dehalococcoidia bacterium
GGTGGCCCTCGTGGCGGGAGGGCTGGTTGTAGTGGCGGGTTGCCTGTACCTGGCCACCCCGCAAACGCTGGCGGGATTCTACGTGGCGTTCACTACGGTGCGCATCGCCGACCAGGGTCTGATCCAGGTGAGCGCGTCGGTAACGGCCGGGAAGTGGTCCGCCCGATACCGCGGGCGGGCCACCGGCCTGGTGATGCTGGGCAACGCCGGCGGGGTGATCGTAATGGCCCCACTGGTGCAGCTGGTCATATCCGCCTGGGATTGGCGTGCAGCGTGGGTCATGCTGGCGGGCGTGATGCTGGTGGTCGGCGCCCTTCCGGCCTTGCTGCTGGTGCAGCGACAACCGGAGGATCTGGGCCTGCGGGTGGACGGTGATGGCATATCGTCCGTGACCGCCAGTGCTGAGGCGTCCGACTTGGACCAAGACGTTGGCCTGTCCACCATCCTGCGCACGCCGTCATTCTGGCTGATATTGCTGTCCCTGTTCCTGGTGGCGACCGCCACCTCCGGCATCGGGCTGCACCTGATGCCGCACCTGACGCAGCAAGGCCTCAGCGCCGGCGCGGCGGTGGCAGCGATCAGCGTGATGTCCGTATCCGGAGCGCTGGCGGCGGTGGCCCTGCTTGCCACCGTACTGTTGGTGCTTGCGAGACGCCCGCGCGTGTGAGCGGTGCTCGAGCAACTCGACTCAAACCGGCGAGGCGAGGCGCATGGCCGTGAGCCCCTCGCGCAGCCCGGGATGGGGGAGACCCAGACCAGCCATGGTGCGCGTGCTATCCAACCCGAGGCGGTCGTGCGTGGGTTCCGTGACCGGGATCACCAAGCTCGGATCCATGCCGAACCGTTCGGCAACCAGGATCGCGAATTCGTACATGGAGACCCAGTCGGATCCGGCCACATGATGGATGCCGGTGTGATCTGTCTCGACCAACCGCACGATGCCGTCGACGAGGTGTTCCACGTAGACTGGCGTCCGATACACGTTGGTGGGAGCTTGGTACGCCTCACCCTTGCGGAGACAGTCGACCAACCACGGCACGAAATTGCGGCGTCCCGGAGCGGGCCACCCGTAGACGATGCTGGTGCGCAGGACGCTCCATTTGGACTGGAGCGACGCCACCGCCTGCTCCGCCAGGAACTTGCTGCGGCCGTACTGGGTGGTCGGCGCCGGGGCGTCGTTCTCGCGATACGGCCCGCTCCGGCCATCGAACACGTACTCGGTCGACACGAACACGAGCCGCGACGATTGGCGCTCGCACAGGCGGGCGATGGTCTCCGTGGCGGTCGCGTTTACCGCCCTGGCGGCTTCGGGGTTACGCTCCGCCGTGCCCACGTCGGCCATGGCAGCCAAGTGGACCACAACCTGCGGTTGGGCTACGCCGAAAAGCGCGTCCAATTGCGCACCGTCGGTGATTTCCAGGCGATGCCAGGACGCGCCGTCATCCACCGGAGGTCGGGATTGATAGGTGCTGAAAACCGTATGGCCGGCCGCGTCCGCCAGACGGCTGGACACGTAGCGGCCGATGAATCCGCTGGCGCCAACAATCAGAACGCGCATGGTGGGTCGAGCTGGCGGCCAGTACTCGGCCTATCATCACGAGGAGCGCAGCGACGTGACGATCTCGTTCCCGCAGCGGCGTGTCTTGCCCCGACGAGATTGCCACGCTGCGCTCGCAATGACAGGGGTGGTCACGATACGGGCAGGACGGGCTCGGCGCGGTCGTCGGGAAGCTCGACCTCGAAGGCGTTGAGGAAGAAGGCGGTCTGGGCGTAATTGCCCATGAGCGCGGTGATCTCCACCAGGTGCTGGGCGCCGAACTGCTCCAGCGCGATCTGGAATGTGGATGCCGAGACCCGGTGGTTGGCGTAGAACTCGTTGCAGAAGTTGACGATTGCCTGCTCGTCGGCGGCCATGTTGGGCAGTGGCTGCCGATCACGGATGGCGTTGACCAGGGCGTCGCTGACACCCTCGCGGCGTGCCGCCGGCGCGTGGGCGTTCCAGATGTAGGGGCAGTCGAAATTGCGGGCGGTAACCAGGATCGCCAACTCCTGGATGCGCTTGGAGAAGGTACTCTCGAAGCGCAGGTAGCCGGTCAGGCTGCTGCGGCGCCGCGCCATTTCGGGGCTGTTGATCGCGATGGAATACGGCCCGCCGGTAATGGTCCCTCCGGTGGGCCTGGTCAGTTCGTCGAATGCATCGTGGAATTCTGCGGGCACCATGTCACGGGTTACTACGGGCAGTCTGGCCATGATTTTCCTCGCTTGAAAGGTTGAGTCTGGGTTGCGGGCCGATTGTAACACCCCGCCTCAGCGCCGTTTCGTCAATCACGTTGAATGACATCAGACCTCATCGCCATTACAATCACGCCATTCGATACGCAGAACCGCACCCGGGAGGTGGCGAGATGGCGACAACTGAACGCCTCAGCACGCAGGAGGAACAGCAGTATTACGAGACCGCGGGCCGGATCCAGGTCAAGCCGGGCTGGCTGCAGGGCGAGGGCCAGCCGCTGCCGGAAATGGAGCCTTACCTGTGGCGGTGGGCCGAGGTGGAGCCGCTGGTGATGAAGAGCGGCGAGCTCGTCACGCCCGACCGGGACGTCGAGCGGCGCACCCTGCGCTTGGCGACCCCAGGGCTGGATCGCGGCACGACCCACACCATCACTGCGGCGCTGCAATTGCTGCTGCCCGGCGAGAACGCGCCGGCGCACCGGCACACGCCCACGGCGATCCGGTGGGTGCTGAAAGGCACTGGGGCCTACACCACGGTGGAGGGCGACAAGTGTTACATGGAGCCGGGCGACCTGGTGCTGACGCCGTCGTGGACGTGGCACGACCACAACAACGAGGGCGACGAGCCGATGGTCTGGCTGGACGGGCTGGACGTGCCGCTGGTGCGCTACCTGCGCGCCAACTTCTACGAAGCCTACCCCGAGGACCAGCAGCCCATCGTCGGCGTCGCGGAGTCGGAGCGCAAGTTCGCCTCCGGCGCGCTGCGGCCAGCGTGGGAGGAACCCGGCGCGCCCTACTCGGCGCTGTGGCACTACAAGTGGGACAAGACCCACGAGGCGCTGCAACAGCTGGCCCGGGTGGACGCCAGCCCCTTCGACGACGTGGCCATGGAATTCAGCGACCCCATGACCGGCGGGCCGGTGCTCAAGACCATGACCTGCTGGGCGCAGATGATCCGGCCGGGCGTAGCCACCCGGGCGCACCGGCAGACCAGCTGCGCGGTGTACCAAGTGTACAAGGGCCAGGGCCACAGCATCATCGACGGCACGCGGTTCGACTGGACCGAGGGCGACTTCTTCGTGGTGCCGCCGTGGGTGTGGCACGAACACGCCAACGACGGCGACGAAGAGGCCGTCCTGTTCTCCATCCAGGACATCCCCATCATGAAGCAAATGGCGCTGTACCGCGAGGAGCCCTACGAAGAGAACGCGGGGCACCAGCCGGTGATGGGCATGTTCCAGGGGTAATAGCGGGGGCCTCTCCAACCTGTCATCGCTAGGAGCGGAGCGACGCGGCGATCTCGCACCCAAACGGGCGTTGTTCACGTCAACGGGATTGCCGCGCTGCGCTCGCAATGACAGCTCTGGCGGCTCGGGCGAGATTGCCGCGCTGCGCTCACGATGACTGGCTGGTAGGCTAATCGCTACAAGATCAGCCGTTGTTGCGCGGCCACAGGCTCCGGCGAGACTTCGTCGGAACCCTCTTTTTGGGTGAACCCGGAGACGCCGACGCCCAGGAGTCGAAAGGCGCGGTCGGGGGCCAGTTCGCGCTCCAGCAGCATCCACGCGGTGGACACGACGGCCGCCTCCTCGTCGGTGGGCGCCGGCAGGGTGGTCTGGCGGGTGAAGGTGGTGAAGTCGGAGAGGCGCATCTTGACGGTGACGGTGCGGGCGACCAGTCCTTTGCGCGATACCGACCCGGCGACCCGGACGGACAAACGCTCCACGATCGCCCTCAGATTGGCGCGCTCTTCGTCGGAGTTGCCGGGGAGGTCGTCGGCGAAGGTGGTCTCGGCGCTGATGGACTTGGCCTCGCGGGAGGTCTGGACGGGATCATGGTCGATGCCCCGGGAGCGGTCGCGGATGCTGTCGCCGCGCCTGCCGAAGTGGCGGGCGAACCAGGCGTCGGGCATGGATGCCAGGGCTCCGATGGTGTCCACGCCCTCGTCGTGCAGCCGCGCCGCCGACTTGGGACCCACGCCCACCAGCTTGCCCACGGCCAGGGGCGCGAGGAACGCGGCCTCGCCGCCCACGGGAACGACCACCAGGCCGTCGGGTTTCTGCAAATCGGATGCTATCTTGGCGACGGTCTTGCCGGTGCCCAGGCCCACGGAGACGGTGAGGCCGGTCTCGGCGGCGACGCGCTCCTTGATGTCGATGGCAATGGCGATGGGCGAGCGGTCGGCGGCGGCCTCGGTGACGTCCAGGTAGGCCTCGTCCAGGGACACAGGCTGGATCACCGGGGCGACGTCGCGGAAGATGTCCATGATCTGGCCGGACATCTCGCGGTAGCGGTCGAAGCGGGGCCGGACGATGATGCCGTCGGGGCACTGGCGCACGGCGGTGGCCATGGGCATGGCAGAGTGGACGCCGAACTTCCGCGCCTCGTAGGACGCCGTGGCCACCACACCGCGACCCTCGGGCCGTCCGCCCACCAGCACGGGCAGGCCGCGGAGCTCGGGGTTATCCAGCTGCTCCACGGCAGCGTAGAAGGCGTCCAGATCGGCGTGGATGATGTGACGGGTGGTCGGGGGCATACAGCGAGTATTAGCCGCATTCCTGTGCGATGCCGCATAAGGCAGCCTGCGGATTTCCATTGGGACGAGAACGATACTGTCGCGCTTGTGTGCGGGTTGTGCAAACCCGCTGCATCACTTTTGCTTCCGGCACGCAAACCACGATCACGACGCCTGGCTATACTTGGCTGTCCCTCCTAGCGAAGTCTCGGACAAAACGTGCGTACTCCCGGAGTTCGTGACGGCATTGTTCATAATCTGATCCAAACACCCCAGACATGACATATGGAGATCCATCCCTATATGTCCCCAAAGATTCCTCGATCTCGTCTACGACGCGTTGGAAGTTAGCCATGCGGTTCAAAAACGATCCTAACAAAGGGTGGTGGGAGTTAGCCCAACGGCTAATGAACGTTTCCAATAAAGACGGCGGAGACCAATCAGGATGCTGATATGCGAGACCTAGGCCCATGAGCACCTCAAGTTTATCGAACGTGTAGCGGTAGTGCTCGTCATCGGGCGTCAATTGTCTAAACGCCTCTTGGAGCACCCCGTACACATGATCGCTGCGAGCAGTGATAGGATTCACTGCTTGCCGCAGTAACCCATGCCAATCTATCCGGCGCATGTCGGAAGACGAGGCAACTAAGAAAGTAGACTCAGATACACGAGGCGCCCACGGTGCAACCATGAGATCGCACATCTGGCCGAAATGTTCTATTTTACCCGCCTCTATTGCTCCCAAGCCGAATGCATAAAACGTTAAATATGCTGAATAATTCTGTAACAGAGATTCGGGAGTGGTAAGTCTACCCGTACGGGATCGATATAGCTGTTGCAATGATCTCTGCCAGCATTGCAAATGATTGCTTTGGGACCAAAATCCACCAACCGCTGCCATAGCGATCAGTGCCGAACACGCCGCCTCGTACGAGCGTAGCCTAGCCACGAAATCAGCAGCCGCAGGGTCAAGTTCATTCGCTAGCAAATGATCTGCCTTTTCGGTTGCGAGTACTGTTTGCCTAGTAGCAGTATTGACGTGATCCGTGAAACGTACGATGTCTTCGTGCGGGGACAAATGTCGTTTCAACGTCGCTACTGCCGCCAAGGGAGACAGCAAGTCAGCAGACGGCATTCGTGCCAACGCTTCCACGTTGTCGCGTAACACGCCGAAAAATTGTTCCGCGTCACGTTGAATGTAATCAGCTTGCCTAAACTCCGCGAGCTCTCTGCCATGCTCGCGTAATTCAGCACTATCCACCCAATACATAGCAAAGCGACGAGCGGCAGAACGGTGCATTACTTTACGCATGGCCACATCCCACTCGGCAGACCAGCCACACACAATCAATCCGAACTGATCTATCACCTGATGAAGGGGACGCCGCACAGGCGGAGCGTAGCGCTCGAGTTCCTGTTGGGTGTTCAATATGCTTGGATCCAAGTAATCGCCATGAACTTTGAACACTACATGTGGCAAATGCACGAAAGGCAAAGCACCTTGAGCCTGCTCTGGAGTGCTAATGACAACCGGTTCCACGCCAACGTCTCGAAGTGCCATTTCGATGAGACGGTCAAAGTTGGTAGTGATGACTACACGGACGAATCCCTCAGCCATTAACCAAGCAATAGCTCTATGCGCGACGGTGGGTCGCTTCATCCCTGCCTCTCGCTCCAGTTCATCAGGTTCAAAATATTGACGGAGCAATTGTTGACGGTCCGAACTCGTTCTCGTCAAAGTGTCCAATAACATTGAGTAATCGGGCTCGGAACCGTACTTGTCCAGGTACCACTGCTCAGGGTCGTCGTTGGTTTGATCACCTTCGACAATTGCCAATTTTTCGATCATATCGACGACGATCTGCCATCCAGTAAAAATGTCAGCCGCGCGCGACACTCCGGAACCAATGAGAAGCGCATAAGTCCCCGGATGCTCTTTGACTGAAAAGGCCGCCAACAGCTCTCTATCTATGTAAACCATATTTCTGTTACACCTTCATCGTAGCCAGCGTTCATTATCAAGGTCAGGGGCAAATGCCCTGCCAAAATTGACAGCAGAAGTTTGTCATCCAAACATATTCATGAGCCTTAGGATGCTCGCGTTCGACACCTCAGTTGTCGCAGATGAGATCAGCTCGGTGGTGTGGCCATTTTAGTTGCGTCGTTCACGGCAGTACAACCGTGGGCTTTGGTTACGTCCGATCCGTCGCGCCGCAATTCTGTTTGATTGCGCCTGGGCTCACCCATGCCAAAACCCCGGCGCCGTCCGGTCCGTCGGATCCTCGCCTTGGGCCAGGTATTTCGCGCGTAGGCGGTCCCAGAGGTAGAGGCGGGACCAGACGGGCTGCTTTTCGTATTGCTGGTGTTCGTCGAGGTGGGGGTTGGGGAGGAGGACGGTGATCTGCTGCTGGCCGCCGCCGTTGAAGAGGCGGAAGCCCCAGGACGCGGGCTGGTGGTCGGGGTTGAGGCGGCGGTAGAGCTCGGCGCGGGCGGTGCGGCGCAGTCGGGCCACCTCGTGCGGCGCGGACGTGTGCTCGCCGATGCACAGGTGCAGGTGCCATTCCTGGAAGTCGACGGTGAGATAGCCGTCCAGGAAGCCGGTGCGGGGCGCGCGCGGCGGCTTGATCTCCCAGACGGCGCCGGGGATCAGCAGGCCGATGCGGATACGCTCCCACTCGGCCAGGCAGTCGGTGAGGATGCCGTGGAGGGTGTCCTGGTCAGTGGGCACGGGGAAGAGCTCGTAGATGCCGTCGGGCTGCTGGGTAATTTCGCCGCGGGGCAGAGGTTGCGCAGTGGTCATGGCGTGGCTCCCGGTGGTATGGGTCCGGTGGGTGGCTGGGGGTAATGTACTACAACCGGGGCGAGACGTTTGGCGTGAAGCTGTCTGAATCAGGATTTACCGGATCGCAGGATTTTCAGGATTGGGCGGTGTTTTACACCGGAAAGACCCAATCCCGTAAATCCCAAAATCCTGGGAATCCTGATTCTGACAATCCCCGAAAGCGGGTAGGCGTGAGCCTGTGCGCGGAAAGAATGTTGCTACGCCGACGAGATTGACACGCTGCGCTCGCAATGACCATCCGGCTGTGCTGGCAATGGGGGTTCGCCAGCAAATATTTAAGCGCAGCCGTGATACTATCTGGCGCACGCGCCGGACGCCCGCCGATTTTGCGTCGGCCGGCGGTCGGCGAGAGAGGACAAGACAGAGTATCAAAGGAGTGGTCTCATGCCTGAGATTGAGGACAAGCTGAAGGAACTGGGCTACGAGCTGCCACCGCCCCGGCCACCGGGGGCGGGCAACATCATCCCCTACGTGCGGACCGGCAACCTGGTGTTTCTGTCGGGAACGGGTCCGGGGCTGCCCGGAGGCGGGCTGCTGCACACAGGGAAGCTGGGCGGCGAGGTGACCGTCGAGCAGGGCTACGACTGCGCCCGGCAGACCATGCTGAACCTGCTCACCGTTCTGAAAGGCGCCATCGGCGACCTGGACAACGTCAGCCACATCGTCAAGCTGCTGGCAATGGTCAACTCCACGCCGGATTTCGGCGACACGCCCCGGGTCGCCAACGGCGCATCGGACCTGCTGATCAGCCTCTACGGTGACCGGGGACGACACGCCCGTTCCGCCGTGGGCATGGCCACTCTGCCCGGCGGCATGCCCATCGAGATCGAGATGATCGTCGAGGTCAACGACTAGGGACTCACCTCGCTCCGTTTGTCATCGCGAGGTCACCTTAGTCAACTTGTCATCGCGAGGAGCGAAGCGACGTGGCGGTCTCGTTGCCTGAACCGTGTTTCCTTTGGCGACGAGATTGCCGCGCCCGGCTCGCAATGACCAGTAGAGCGAAAGCGGGAACGCGTCCGCAATGCCTGCGGGGTGCAAGACTGGGGCGGACCCGATGCCAAGCCTGTGTTAAACAGCGCAAAACGAGGCGGGTGAAACGCAGGGAACCTCAGTTCAGGCTGAAACGGGCCGCGGGTACCGGCTCCAGCGCCGGCTGGTCCGGCAACGGCCAATCCTGCTGGATGGTCGTCGGGTCATTGTCGGACCGCCGATCCAGTTCCGTGCGGGCTGGCCGGATAGGACCGTAAAGGAGATTTACCGCGGCATCCATGGTTGTCGCGTCGGCGTTGGCAAGGTTGACGACGTTGCCCTTTTCCAGGGAAGCCACCGGCACGCCGTCGCGGAACACGACCCGGTTGCCCAACTGGCCAGGCACCCGTGCGCCGGGGGTGGTAATGCCGGCCAAGTTCAGCGGATCGCAGGCCGAAATTACCTCCAGGTTGCCGGTGGCCGGAGCCCGGTGGGTTTCCCGCAGGGCGGTAACGGCGTCAGGGAGGGCGAACTGCTCGCCGACAAATCCGGACACGAACCGCCCGCCCCGGATCTCTCCCTTTAGTTCCAGCCGCCGGTACACGCGCGCCAGGTCCCGCCAGCGGGAGGCCATCCTTTCCCTGGCCATCAGTTCGGGGAATACCACGCCGTACCGGTGGAGCAGTTGCATGGCTTTTGCTTCCACGGGGTCTTCCGCGGGGTCGAAAGTCTCCAGCAATGACCATCGCCCCGCGCTGATCTGCCGCTGCGAACGGGGTCGACGGGATGCTGTGGGCTGGCTGACGCTGGCGTACGCGCGCTGCGAACCCGCTTTAGAGGCGCTGTCTCGGCCAGTGCGTTTCCGGTCCGCTCGGTCCCGGTGTTTTTTCCCGTTGATGCGGGATCGGAGGGGAGTCACGCTATCTGACGTCACCAGTCCTTTGGCGACCAGCGTCCAGAGGGCTTCTTCCACATCTGACGGCAGGCGGCGAGTGCGGGCGATGAGGTCAGTTTGGAAGCAGGCCCCGCGGGTGGACAGGACTTCCATGATCTCCGCCGCCGCTCCTCGCAGACTGTCGACGCTCGGAGGATCAGGATCCAGCAGCCAGTTCAGGGACTCGCGCAGGGACAAGGTGATGCCGGAAGTGCGGGTCAGGGGAGCGGCTCGCGGGCTGGAGCCACTGCTTGATACCCCGCTGTTGCCCCGAGACAGGCGACCCCAAACCACCTCTCCCCCGGTGCACAGGCGGTCCAGCAACTCCGGACCGTAGTCCGAAACTCGGCATGCCAGTAACTCCGGCTCCCATGCGGCCGCCGCGGCCTCGAACCCCTGGAGCTTGTCGATAACGTCCAGGAGTCCGCCCTCTCCGGCGGTTCGCCAACCGGCGGTCGCGTGCTGCCAACGAAACAGGAAACGCATGAAAGAAGCTTGCGGAACCGGTTCGATCTCCTGCCGGAGACGGCCTACGGTGGCACGATGGATGCGGGCGAGAATCCGCCGGTCGCAGAACTCCTCATCGTCAACGCCAGATCGAAAACTGCCCCTCAGGACCAACCCTTCGTTTTCCAGCCTCAGCACGGCGGTATCGACGTCGGATCGGGTGAGGCAGAGAATTTCAGCCATCTCATCGGCGGTGAAGGGGCCGGAGGTTTCGGCCCATCCCAGCACCAGGCGAAGCACCGCATCCTCCCGGTCAACGTCTTCGCCGCCACGCCCAAAGGCCGAGGGCAGCAGGCTGGCCCTTTCTTCCAACCGGGCGTTCGGATAGGCAGCGGCGGCGAGACCGGTGAGTTCGGCGGCAAGCCAGAGGGTTGCGCCTTCCGATGGGGTGATGCGCAGCGTCCGTCCCGCTTGGGCCAAATCTTCCAGCCATCCCATGAGCACGTCCCGGGAGACCAACTTGGTGCGGGCCGCTAATTCGTCCAGAGGAGCTACGCCCAGGGTTAGCAGGGCATCGTGCAGTTCTTCTGCGTCGCGGATGGCTGGCCACGCGAATGCCGCTTCTTCCCGTATGGCGGCCGGGTCCAGGGCGGACAGGTCACGGGCGTCTTCAGGGAGGGCGCGGCGCAGGGACACGGCACGGGCTCGCCGTTCCTCCAACGGCGCGTCGTCCAGGAAGGCATAGGGCATGGCGTTGAGAATCTGGTGAGCGAAAACCGAAGGCTGAACCGTGTCCTTGGCGAACACCTCGATCTCGCCGGAGCGAATGGACCCCAGCACATTCTTCAGACCTTCCAAACTCATCGCCTCGGTGAGGCAGTCACGGGTGGTCTCGAATACCAGGGGGTGGTCCGGCGGTTCGATGTCTCCGGGCCCCGCGTTGTCCTGGCACTGAACCTGGGCCGGAAACACGGCGGCTAGCAGGTCGTCGGAACGCATTCTCTGTAGCGGCGCGGGCACCTTCTTGCCGCCCGAATGCCGCAATAGCGCCAGGAAGCGGGATGCGTTCCAGCGCCAGCGGGTCCCGAACAAGGGCGCCTGGAAAACTGCCTGCGTCAACACCTCTTCCACCGTGTTGGGCGAGAGGTAGTTGAACACATCCCCCAGGGGAAAGGCCGTGCTGGGTCCCAGGGAAAAGTTCAAACCGTCGTCGGTGGCCGAGGACTGTAGCTCGAAGTCGAAGGTGCGGCAGATGCGTTTCCGCAGGGCCATTCCCCAGGCCCGGTTGATGGCCGCGCCGAAGGGCGCGTGGATCACGAGCTGCATGCCACCGCTCTCATCGAAAAACCTTTCGGCCACCACCCGGTTGGCGGTGGGCACCACCCCCAGGACCCGCTTGCCTTCTATCAGATAAGCCACGAGTTGGCGGGCGACCTCGTTGGACACGCCGGCCTCCGACACCAGCCATGCTTCCGCATCCTTCGGATTGTCCAGGAGTTGGTCGATGCCTTCGCGAAGCTGCGTGATCTCCTCGGAGAGCTCCCAGGTGCGGCCCGGAGCCTCACCCAGCCAGAACGGGATGGTCGGCAGGTTGCCCTGGGCGTCTTCGACCCGGACCCGCCCACTTTCCACGCGGCGGACCTTCCAGGGAGTGTTCCCCAGCAAAAAGATGTCGCCAGCCATGCTCTCGATGGCGAAGTCCTCGTTGACGGTGCCGACGAAAGTTCCCTCCGGGTCGGCCACCACATCGTAATCGGCGTTGTCGGGGATCGCTCCTCCGCTGGTCAGGGCGGCGATGCGAGCTCCCCGGCGTCCCTTGACCCGGTGGTTGATGCCGTCCCGGTGCAGGTGCGCCCCGTTGCGCCCGTGGCGCGGCGCAAATCCCTGGGAAAGCGAGTTCACTACCTGGTCGAACTTGTGCCGGGGCAGATCCCGATAGGGATAGGCGTTCCGGCACAACTCGAACAGCCCATCTTCGTCCCAGTCTTCAGAAGCGCAGGCGGCCACCATCTGTTGGGCCATCACATCCAGGGGCCATTCAGGGATGGCGAAAGTGTCCAGGTTGCCTCGTAGCAGCGCCCGGGACAGCGCGGCGCATTCCAGCATCTCATCTCGAGTCAGCGGGAACAGCTTGCCTTTGGGTACTCCGCCGACGGTGTGTCCTGACCGACCAACCCGCTGCACCAACAATCCGATGGACCGTGGGGAGCCGATTTGGCAGACCAGGTCTATCTCTCCAATGTCGATCCCGAGTTCCAGAGAAGCGGTGGCCACGCAGACTTTGACCTGCCCGTTTTTCAGCTTCTGTTCGGCATCCCACCGGGTGGCCCGGGACAGGCTTCCGTGGTGGGCGACAACTGCCTCCTCTCCGAGACGCGAAGAAAGCTGGTGGGCAACCCGTTCCACCAACCGGCGGGTGTTGACGAACACCAGGGTGATGGCGTGGCTCTCGGTGACCCCGGCGATGGCGTCAAGCGTCTCGCCCCAGATCTCATGTGTGGCGATGGGGCCAAGTTCCTGCTCCGGCAATTCCACCGACAGATCAATTTTCCTGCGGCTTCCGGTATCGACCACAACGCAATCGGGATTGCCATCGGCATCGATGTGCCGGTTGCCCACCAGGAAGCGGGCCATTTTCGACAAGGGTCGCTGGGTGGCGGACAAACCGATGCGAGTGATGGGCTCATCGGAAAGCTGGCACAGGCGCTCCACGGACAGGGCCAGATGGGAGCCTCGTTTGTCGTCGGCCACCGCGTGGACCTCGTCCAGGATCAACGTCCTGACGTGCTTCAACCCACGCCGACCGCTCTCCGATGTCAGCAGGATGTACAGCGACTCGGGGGTGGTGATGAGGATGTGCGGCGGTCGCTTGGCCAGCCTCTGCCGCTCTGACGCCGGCGTGTCCCCGGTGCGCACCGCCGTGGTGATCTGCGGTATCGGGGTTCCGGTCTCCTCAGCCAGCGCCGCGATCTCTTCCAACGGCGTCGCCAGGTTCTTCTGGATATCGTTGGACAGGGCCTTCAACGGCGAAACGTAGACCACCTGCGTGCCTTCGGGCAGCTCCGCATCCATTCCCTGCCGAACCAGCTGATCAATGCAGGTCAGGAACGCGGTGAGGGTCTTTCCCGACCCCGTGGGAGCGGCGATGAGCGTGTGCCGTCCCTGGGCAATGGCCGGCCAACCGGCGGCCTGGGCGTCCGTCGGAGCGTCGAACCTGGCGCTGAACCAGCGTTGGATGACGGGGTGAAACGAGGACAGGGACATGGGCAAATTTTAACACAGCGGCGCAGGGACGCATCCCCCTGCATGTCAGCGACGACCAAGTATCGAGTGGGTTGTATCCGTCATGGTCTGCTTAGCCGCCGAGCGCATCGCGCCGGTCACGTCAAATTGCCACCCGTCCCCGGCGTGGTTACAATGCCCCGGTTGACGTAGCGCGGATATGAGCCCGGCCTTCCCGGCGCATCCTGGTCCCGCCTGCGACGGCTGATCCCAAGCCCCGTAACGGAGAGTGTTTCGGTTTGAATCTTGGCTTGTCGGACTTTGTCACCTACCTACGGGAGCGGTACCACTACGCCTGGCTCGTGGTGGGGATGGGCACCATGCTCCGGGTCACCGCCAATTTCGTCAGCCAGGCCTTCGCCGTCATCCTCGTCGTCCTGCAGACCGATTTCGCCTGGGGCGTCACCGCCATCGTCCTCGCCCAGGTCTTTCGGAGCCTCGCCAGCGCCATCCTTGCGCCCGTCGCCGGATGGGTTGGCGACCGCTACGGGGCGCGCAAATCGCTGTTCGTTGCCGCCGCCATCTACGTGGCGGGAATGCTGCTCCTCAGCACCATCAACGAACTCTGGCAGCTCTACCTCTACTACAGCCTCTTGCTGGGACTGGCCCAGGCCCTCTTCACCGTCAACATCCCCACTACGGTCGCCGCCTGGTTCAAGCGGAAGCTCGGCGTCGCCGTGGGTATCCAGCAGTCCATCGGCGGTATGGGAGCGTCGGTCACGGCCCCGGGCCTGGCGCTGCTGGTTTCCCTGACCGGATGGCAAGTCGGATTCTGGATAATCGCCGCCGTGGGTGGGGTAATCCTGTTTGGGCTGCTGTTCTTCTTCCACAGCGAACCGGCCGACCGCGGCATGAGACCCCTGGGAGCCACCGACGACGATCCGCCGCCGGCGCCGACGAATACCGAAACCGCCAAGCTGCGCAGCAAGGTCTTCCTGCAGCATGCCCGCCGGACCCGCGCCTTCTGGAACCTGCCTTTCATCCACTTCCTGGGCTGCATGGGCCACGCCATCGTCATCTGGCACGTGGTGTTCTTCGCCACCGAGCAGGGATTGTCCCTGGCGGCGGCGGCCTGGATCGTTACCATCTACACCATAGCCAGCGTCAGCAGCCGCCTGTTCATCCCCATACTGGCCGATAGATTCGGCGCCAAGTTGACGATGATCCTGCCCTACGCCTTGCAGGGCATCACCGTGATCATGCTCTTCTGGTCCGAGAGTGCGTGGGAGTTCTACCTCTTCGCCGTCTTATTCGGCATTGGATTCGGCGGGGAGATGTCCGCCTTCCTCATCGCCAACCGCCAGTACTACGGCATGGGTCCGGTGCGGTCGATTTTCGGCTTCCAGCACCTCGGTTCCGGTTTCGGCATGGCCCTGGGAGGTCTCGTCGGCGGCGTGGTCTACGACTACCGCAACGCCGAAGCGGCGACGCGGTACCTGGGCTTCATCGACGTCGGGGGAGGCTCCTACGACCTCGCCTGGACCATCTCCATTTTCGCGAGTCTGGCCGGGGTCGTCTTCATCCTGCTGCTGGAATCATCCTCCCGCGTCCTCATTCCCGACTGGGAAGAATCCCTGCCCCGGGAGGCGCAAACCTCACCCTCGGCTTCGTGACCGGATGCTACCATTGTCCAAAAGCGAAGTAAGATCACGGCGACTGGCATTGGAGCAGAAATGGCGGCTACAGACAACAACGACCTGTACGAAGTCATCCTCATCGAATCGGACGACGACTTTGCGGTCATCTGCCCTGGCATCCCCGGCGCCATTTCTCAGGGCAAGGATCGGGAGGAGGCGCTGGTGATGATTGCCGATGCAATGGCGATGTGCCGGCTACACCCACTGCCCGGCGAGGACGATCCAGCACGGCAGGCAGAACTGCGCGAGATTGGGAAAGCCAAGATCGCCGAACTGGTGGTGGAATGCGAGGAAGAGGGTCTGGAGTATTACGTCTGCGAGGTTACGCCGCGGTTGATGCAACCTCCGATTCCGGCGGGATAGTCCATGCCCCCATACATACCAGGGGTCGACCGACGAGAACTGATACGCATTTTACGTCGGCTCAATTTCAGGGAATCCGAAGGTGCCGGTCACACTGTTTTTCACCATCATCGGCTGGAGTTGAGGACGTCCGTTCCAAGACATCCTGGTGATGTATCCCCTAGAACGGTCGGGAGCATACTCGTTCAAATCGGCCTGACCCGTGCCGAGTTTGACGAAGTCCGCCGCCGTCGCGGGCGCATACCGGAGCGGTTTGAGGAGTAAGGACTCCATCGCCCGCAAGGGAGGAAGAAAGACAATGCCAAGCGCAAACGATGACAACGACCTTTACGAAGTCATCCTCATCTACTCCGGCGTCGGGTATGCGGCTATCTGCCCCGGCATAACCGGCGCCGTGTCCCAAGGGGTTGACCAGCAGGACGCGCTGAGGATGATTGCCGACGCCATGGCGATGGGCCGGATGTATCCCTTGCCCGGCGAAGACGACCCGGCTCGCCAGGCCGAGCTGCGCGAACGCGGCAAAGCCAAAATCGCGGAGTTGGTGGCAGAATGCCAGCGCGACGGTTGGCAGTACGAACTCCATCAGGTAACGCCGCGGCTGATAAACCCGCCGGTATCAGCGGGATAACCGGATGCCGCCGGATATCCCCGGGGCCAATGTCCGCGAAGTCATCAGGCTTCTACGCAGACTGAATTTCATCGAATCGGAAGGCGGCAACCATACGGTCTTCCGGCATGAGCGGCTGGGGTTGGCGACTTTTGTTCCAAGACACCGTGGCGACATTGACCCACTAACCATGGGTTACATTTTCGAGCAGACCGGCCTGACCCGCGCCGAATTTGACGAGGCTCGCCGCCGGCGGGGGGCAGATACCCCAACGGTTTGAGGAGTCAGTTCCATCAACCGGAGAGCAGAGGAGTAGGGGCGTGACTAGCGCAGGCAGAGAAGTGGCTACTCCACTACGTCGTCTTTCATCTTGGGCAATCGACTGCGTGTTGTTTTGGCCAATTGGCGCCGCCGTTTTTGGGGTGATGTATTCGCTATGGTTGAGTATCGATGACCTTCTTTGGGATTTATCCGATGGGGTGCATCTCATGGTCGTTATACTATTCGTGGCCGCAACTTACGCCGTCTTGTCATTAGGGCTGCTGCTTACCCTCGTGCTCACGGGCATGAATAATCGGCAAATAGTGGTGATTTTCGCACCTGTCTCTGTGCTGTTCATTCTATCTGTCGTCGTTTATTGGTTCACGTTCGATGGTACGTTTATAGCGATCAGTATCGCTATATCATCACTCAGCGCATGTACTGTCTGGACTCTTGTTCTATTTGGCAATGGCCAGACGCCGGGTAAGCGATTAGTGAGGATTCAAGTCGTTCAACAAAATGGGGAGTACGTTAGCTGGAGAATAATGTTCGTCAGAGAAACTCTCAAATCGTTGCTGCACATTTTCATTATCGGGTTAATCATTGATGGCGTTATGCTGTTGTCGGATAAGGTAGAGTATCAATCCGCCGCGGATAGAATCGCTGGAACAATGGTTGTTCACGCCATCGACTAGGCTACCGATTCGAGGGTGTTTCGGGAATTTACCCCACGTCTTAGCAGCATGGTATTCACTTCTCGCCGCCTACCTCCGCGCCTCGCGGCCCGGCTTTATGGCTTCGTAGCGACTACCCATGGCGGCGGGGCCGCCGTCGTTTGTTGGACAGCGTGAAGGGAGGTTCCGACATGACTGCCCAAAATCCCATTCCGGACGCTCAAGACGCCCATTCGTGCTCCGACCCCACACATGCCTCCCCGACTCAACCGCTTACCGATGAGATACGCGAGCGCATAGGCGAGTATCGCCGCTCCTTCAATTTCAAAGAATTCCCGGCGGCATGCCCCATCGACGCTCATGCGAAACCAGTTTGTCATCGCGAGGAGCGGAGCGACGCGGCAATCTCGTCGCATGAACGATTACTCCTCCGGCGACGAGATTGCCACCCGGCGCTCGCAATGACCTTTCTCCTAAACTGGGTACGGGTGAGCCCATCGACGGCATTGACTTGACGCGGGACCCTGGATACCTGCGGGAGGTGGAACTGTAGTGTTTCGGATCGATACCAATGTAGTATGCGAGTTGCGCCTGCGGGAACGTCGGAACATCCGATTGGTACGCCGGTGTCCAGTATGCGGACCTGTTCACCAGTGCACTGGTGATTGGTGAAATTCGCAAGGGAATTACGAGATTGTGTCGACGCCAGAATTACCGTCAAGCGGACGTTTCGGAAGTGTGGCGGGAAACGTAACGGGATTTATCTCTGACCGCATCTTGCCGGTCGACCCTGAAGTCGCTAACACTTGGGAACGACGCTAGGCTATTCGCAACGCACCCGTAGTTGACGGTCTCTGGTCGCCACGGCCATAGTCCATAACCTTACTCTGGAGACGCGTAACATTTCCTATGCTCAGGGATTAGGCGCCGACGTGCTCAATCCTTTCGTCGCCTGGGTCGGCGCCCGCGGCGGTTTGGCCGCCAGCGCCATGATGCCCGCCAGGAACACCGCCACCGCGAAAAACCCGAACGGAAGGCGATAGCTGCTGAAGTAGTCGAACATGAACCCGGCGATCACCGGCCCCAGCGCCTGGCCGCCCACTTGCACCGACATCGTCAATCCTCGTATCGTCCCCAGGTTCTGCCGTCCGTAGTAGTCCGCCCACACCAGGCGGATCAGCAGGTGCAGACCGCCCACGCCGAACCCGACCCCCGCTGCCGAGATTATCTCCGGCAGCGCCCGGTCGCTCGCCACCGTACCCGCGGTTGCCAGGGCTACGACAAACGCCGCGAACATCATCAGGTATCGGATGGGCATTCGCCTCGCCAGGGCCGCCCAGAAGACGCTGGCCGGCATCTGGGCCAGGGCGAAGGTGCTCGCGCTCATTGCGGCCAGGCGCGGGTCAATCCCCTGGCTGATGTAGTGGGACACCTGGTGCAGGCTGACCCCGGCCTGGACCATCATCCCGGCGCCGGAGAAGATCGCCAGGATCCAGAACGCCCGCGTGCGCAGAGCCTGCCCCACCGTGAAGTCGGTCTCGGCGAAACTTCCCGAGTTTCCGGGACCTTGGGCAGCCCTGGAATCCTGGGTGGCTGAGTCATACCGATCCGGGGCCGGATCGGGTTCAAGCCCCATGTCCTCCGGCCGCCGCGCCACCAGCAGCAGGGACGGAACAACCCCCAGCGCAAAGGTCAGAATCCCCAGAGTGATCCATGCCGTTCGCCAGTCAAACCCCGTGATGACCAGCTGCATTGCCCAGGGCACGATGGCCAGGCCGGCCCCCTTGCCAATGGCGTCCACGGCCAGACCCAGAGGTCGCCGCCGGATGAACCAGTTGCTGACGGCCGTGGGCAGCCCAATCTCCATGGGCCCGGAGAAAATCATCCGCCCCGGGACGTACAGGGCATAGAAGGCCAGCGGATGTGCGACGAAAGCCAGCCCAATCGCCAGCGCGCCGGTGGCGACTGAGCCCGCGCCCAGGATGACACCCGCGCCGTACTTATCCAGCCATCTCCCCACGATGGGCGAAATGAAAACCGCGACCAGCCCTCCCAGGCTGACCGCGCCGGAGAACATCCCCACCGACCAACCCATGGATTGGGTCATCGGAACCACGAACACGGAAAGGGTCGCCACCGCCATCACGGTTCGGGTGGACAGGCTCACGGCAACGCCGTTGGCCACGATCACCCAGCCGTAGTAGAAAGGCAGGGCGCGGGCAAGCCCCGTTCGCCAAGCGGTGGCGTTGGTCATGGTTCGATGTCGAAAGCCGGCTTATGAGTAGCCGATTTCGCAAGTTGTCAGAATCAGGATTTTCAAGATTTAGGGATTATCAAGATTGGAACCGTGCCGTGTCGTAGACCTCCCAATCCTGCTAAATCGTAAAATCCCGTGAATCCTGCTTCTGACCATTTAGACGCACTTCAGTCAGCTGCCCGATTATGCCAAAACGTAATCGTCTGCCGTGCCGTTCAGGTTCACCCGCTTGCCATCCTTGATGACGGCGGAGAGGTGCTTGCCTTTCTGCAGCACGCTGATGTCGGCGATGGGGTCCTTGTCCAGGATCAGGATGTCCGCCAGCATTCCCGGTTCGATGGTGCCTAGTTCTCCTTCCAAACCCACGGCGAAGGCGTTGTCCCTGGTGTTGGCCATGATGGCTTCCATGGGGGTGTAGCCGCCGTACTTGACCATGATCTCCATCTCGTTGGCGTGCAGTTCACCGTAGGGCATCAGCGGCGAGTTGCCGCTGTCGGTGCCGCACAGCACCTTCACCCCCATTGAGCGGGCCTGCTGCAGCATGTTGGCCCCGCCTTCCAGGTTGTACTTGATCTGGTCGACTTCCTTGTCACTCCTGCCGAACTCCCGACCGACCTCTACGGCGTGCTTCAGGAAGGTGATGGTGGGCATGATGCGCACGCCGTTTTCGGCGACTACCTCCAGGTCGGCCTCGGTAGCCAGATCGGCGTGCATGATCCAGTCCACGCCGGCCTCCGCGGCGGCGCGGGTGGAGTCGGACCCCCGGGAGTGGATGGTGATGCGGGCGTTGCGGCGGTGGGCCTCGCCGACGACGGCCTGGAGTTCCTCCTTCGAGATGGTCTGGAAGTCTCCCCAGGTGCTGTCGGCCATCTTGATGAAGTCGACGCCGTGCTTGCACTGGCGGCGCACCTCGGTGATCATCTCGGCCACCGAGTTAGCCAGCACGCCGTTGACGTGCTCGGGCGTGCCCATCCATGAGGGCTCGTTGTCGGCTATGCTGCCGTAGGTGACTATGAACCGGCCGGCGCAGTAGATGCGCGGCCCCTCGACCAGGCCGGCGTTGATCGCCTCCCGCAACGCTACGTCGATGAACCACGTGCCGCCGGGAATGGACAGGCTGGTCACGCCGGACCGGAGCACCTCCCGCGCGTTGTGCGCTGCCCGGATCGTGGAGAACTCGGCGCTGGTGGTGCCCCGAGCGATGTTGAGACCGGGCATGACCGGCTGGCCGAAGGACAGGTGACAGTGGCCTTCGATAAGGCCCGGCATGATCCATTTGCCCGTGGCGTCGATGGTCTCCACATGCTCACGATCCTCGACGTTGACCTCAGGAGGAACCGCCCCGACGCTGAGGATGCGGTTCCCCTGAATCACCAATGCGTCGTTCGGGAACGCCGGCTGCCCCGTCGCGTCGATGAGAGTGCCGTTGCGGATAATCGTGGTCATTGCGCCGTTGCTGCTCATCGTATCCTCCCCTTGGATCGGTTTACTTTCCCGTTAGCGGCGTGGGTTGTGCAGATGCCATTTGGCTGTGCGAATGTGAGCTCAGGCGTGCAGCCGGTCATAGGCCGATGGCCTCTGGATCCCGTGTTCTTCGTCGTATTGTGCGGCTGAAACCAATTGGCCGGTCATGGTCTCCGGAGTCTGGAGGGCCATGTGCACGGCCACTTCGGCGATGTCGTCGGGCAGCCTCATGCGCTTGTGCACTTCGTCGTCGTAGTCGTCGTTGGGCCGGGTCAGGTTCCAGCCCGGGTCGAGGATGTTCACGGCGATGCCGAAGTCTTTCATTTCGTCGGCCAGCGACTCGCTGAGGCGCTCCACCGCCGCCTTGGCGGCTCCGTACGAAGCCTGACCGGCACGGCCGCGGCGAGCAACGTTCATCGAGGTCAGGTTGACGACGACTCCGGTGCGACGTTCGATCATGTGGGGCAGCACGGCCTTGCAGGTCATGAAGGTGGTGGTCAGGTTCGACTCGATCACCCGCTGCCACTCGTCTTCAGTGATGTCCAGCACCGTAACCGCGTGGGTCAGGTCATTGGTGAAGAGGCGGTATCCGCCCACGTTGTTAACCAGGATATCGATCTTGCCCAGCTCGCTGATGGTCTCGTGGGCCGCCCTGTTTGCGCCTTCGCTGGTGGTCAGCTCCGCGTTGACCGTGTGGGCGCGGCGGCCCAGGGCGCGAATTTCCGAACCGACAGCTTCCAGCTCGGAGGGCGTGCGCGCCACAATGGCGACGTCCGCTCCCTCGCGAGCGTAGGCCAGCGCCATGGAGCGGCCCAAACCGCGGGCTCCTCCGGTGACCAGGGCGACTCTGCCTTCCAGTTGCATTGTTGCCTCACCTTTCCGGCGTGTGTTACCCGTCCTGGGGGAGAAAGGCGTTGGGGACCACCGCGCTGCCCTGGCCCACGCCGGTAGTATCGCCGCGCTGGTTTTCGACCTTGACGTCCACCGACACCCGGCTGCCGTTCACCTCACGGCTCACGCCTGTGACCGTCCCCGTGAAGGTGATCGTGTCGCCGGGCCGCACCGGCCGCAAGAACCTCAGGTCGACCGTGCCGGTATGGTTGAACACGTCGCTGCCGAAGTAGCGACGCAGCAGTTCCAGGGCGAACGACAGCGACATCCTTCCCGATGCCACCGTGCCCTCGGTTCCCAGGGTCTCACGGGCGGTCTCTTCGTCGGTGAACTGGGAGGCTTCCAATTCTCCCGAACTGCCTTCGAAAAGGTTGATCGCCTCTTGGGTCATTTCCTTTGCCAGCGGGGGAAGCTCATCCCCCACCTCGTAGGTGCGGACTAGCCTCCCCATTTCTTGCCGACCTCCGTGGGCTGCTTGAGCTCGTGGGTGATCACGCGGTCAATGAGCCGGCCGTCTTCGTCCACTGACACCGCCTCGGTGACGATGTAGTTCTTGCCCCGACGCAGGTACTTGTCGGCGATCCACGCCCGCACCGTGATCGTCTTGTCGGCAACGGGCGGGTTGTAGCAGTAGAACGCGCACCGGGCGTTGACCGAGCCCGCGTCCCGGTATCTGGCGTTGTACCCCCGCACGTCCACCTTGTGGGAGATCGTCGGGAAGCTGGCCTCCGAATCCATCACTCCCTGCCGGTAGGTGTCGATCATCTCCTGAGTGAGGAGGTACTGGTACGTCTCGAAGGTCTCGCCGACCTCCAGGGCGTCCCAGTCCAAGAGTATTCGCGCATCCGCTTCTACCATAGCTGCACTTCCTTTAGGTTCAAGCGTAACCGGGACGCCTGACCGGTTAGATGCCCCGCCAGGAGCGCCGTCCCTCGACCCGTACGAAATGGCCGAAGCCCGGGTCGGGAAAGTGTCCGGCGGAAACCAGAATCTGCTCGCTCTCCAGCATGTCCAGCACAGAGTGACGGGTGCTCCTCGACACGTCAGGCTGGATGTCGAATATGGGACACCAGTCAGTGTAGTGGGCCTGGGCAGGGTTGTGCGCCACGTCGCCCAGGATGTAACCGCGCTCTCCACCGGAGGCGATCATGATGGAGACGTGGCCTGGCGTATGCCCCGGCGTCGAGACTGTGGTGAGTTCGTCGGTTATCTCGTGATCGTCGTCCATCAGGTCGATGAAACCCAGCTCCTCCAGAGGCACCACCTGGTCGCGGACGTGGGTGGCGCCGGCCAACACGTCAGGCTGGGTCCAGTAATCCCAGTCCTTCCTGGGGACGAGATAGCGGGCATTGGGGAAGTTAGGCTTCCCGTCGGTGAGATTCCAGCCCACATGGTCCGGGTGGAGGTGGGTGTGAACCACCAGGTCAACGGCTTCCGGATCGACTCCCTTGGCTCGCATATCTGACATGAGCGTACCGTCGGGGGCTTGCAGCCCGGTATCGACGATGATCAACTTGCCCTGCGACCGAACACCCGTAGTCCCGTACCTGGTCCGTACCTGGTCGTGCTCGTCCAGCAACTCGGGAAACTCCCGCCATTGCTCGATGGTCGTGTCCGGGAACGGGATCAAGGGAGACCGGACCGGCCCCCCGTCGTTTAAAGCCAGCAATTCAACGTTGCCGACGCTGGTGGTGTAGCTGGGCATAACGGCATTGCCTCGCGATGAGGTGGCTCTCGAACGGGTCTGGATTGGAGCATCATACTACCAAAAACCGGTCCCGCTGGAAGCCGGGGAAAGGGTAATCCGGCAGCGCGACGTGTCCGCAATCCCGATGGCGTTCCGTCTGCGGACGTTAGGGGAACACAGTATCCACAGTGCCCGGCACGCTGAGGTTCTGGATGCGCCGGTCTTCGGAACCGGTAGTCTCCGCCATGTTAAACGGGTCGCCGACGTGGAAGCGAGCAAGATACTCGGCAAGAGCGTCCTGTTCCGAACCCGGATCGGCAAAATCGGCAGCGCCGGGATCCACCGCCCGCGGCTCGTCGATTATGCCGTTGCCGTTGGTGTCGGGGAAGTCGGCGTTGGGGGCGTTGAATTGCCCGGCTTCGCCCAGCAGGTCCATCCGGCCAGGCTGCGGCGCCGGGAACGGGTAGCCGTCGCCTCCGTTAGCCAGGAAGTTCAGGGTCACCATCTTGATCACGCGATTGGGGTCTCCGGACAGGGCACCATCGACGACCACCGGGTCGGCCACGGTGCCGTCCCCTCCAATCACCGCCAGGGAGCGAATGCGCTGGCCAATGGGGGCACCAGGATCGAAGCTGAAACGCATCCCGCCAACCTGTGGGAAGCGTCCATCCAGGACCTCACCCACGCCGTCGAACCCGATGCTATGCTCCATGATGGTGGCAAATTGCATGGCAGTGAGCGGTAATATGACCAGGCCGTTGTTGAAGCGCAGGGAGCCTTCGATGTCGAACTGCGAAATCTCCCCCTCGGCTTTGCCGGTCGCGGGGTTGTCCGCCGACGGGAGGTACTGCACCTCTGACGGGTCGGTGGAACCGGGAGGATGGACCACCAAACCGATATCGTCCCTGATGCCGCCGCTGTTCTTGAGCGACACGTGCACCTCGGCGTCCAACTGCCGGGCTAGCCACAGGTTGGCGTCGGCGGTGAGGTTGCCGAGATTGCTCTCCTCGGTGCGCACGGTCATGCGGCGTCCGTCGAGGTACACGGATGCGCTGCCCAGGATGTTGTGATCACGCGCGGCGATCACGCCGCGAAGGGTGTCCGCGATTCGGGTCACCTCTGCGATTGGCACGCCGGAGAACGCCTGGCCGCCCTGCTGATCGGTGGCGTAGGCGCCGCTCTGATAGGGATCGACTGAGCCTGGAATGATGTGGCCGGAGAGATCAAAGTCCACTACCAGCCGGCCCAGGTACTCGTAGTCGCCGCCGGTGTTCACGAGCAGAACCGGCGTGCCGCTGGGACTCTGGTAGGTCAGTGGGTACGTGTCGGCGGCCGTGTGCCCGGGTCGCAGCCGGTCGGTTGCGTCGGCCAGCAGTGTGTTGGAACCGCCCCCGATGATGACGTCCACATGCTCCAGGCGGGAAGCGAGGGCCTGCTCTATATCGAGCCGCTGCATGTGCCCGATCAGGACGATCTTGTCGATGCCCTGGTCAGCCAGCGCATCCACCTTGCCCTGGATAATGTTGGCCAGGGCGCTCAGATCATCGGGGTCCTGCGGCCTGACTGTAATCCCGCCGGCGCCGGTAATGGTGGCCAGCTGCGGCGTGGTCGCGCCCACGACGCCGATTCGCTCCCCGCCGACCGTCACCACCGCGCTGGCAGCCACGCTGCCGCCGACCAGCATCGACTCCTGTCCGTCCTCGACCACCAGCGGTGCGAGGTTCTCGTCAGTGGCGAACTCCAGGTTGGCGGCGAGGTAGGGGAATCGGGCGCCCGAATACATCCGGCTGTTATCCGCCTCTGCGCCAATGATGGACGCGAAGGCTCCGGTTCCCTGGTCGAGCTCGTGGTTGCCCACCGCCGAAGCCTGGAATCCCATGGCGTTCAGGAAAGCGATGTCCCCACGCCCGTTTCCGGCTACGCCAAGGACCTCCGCCGCGGCGTCATCTCCGGCCGCAACATAGCGCGGGCCGCGGATGTAGTTGTCACCGGAGCTGAGGACGATGGTGTTGTTGGGGTACTGTGAGCGAAAGCCTTCAAGGATGGCGGAGAAGTTTTCCACGTTTTGCAGGGCGCCCACTGCGCTGTCCATGTCAGCGGCGTGGAGGATCTGGAGAGTGAACACCTGGTCAGCGGCAGCGGGCAACTCGAGCCCGCTGATGGTTTCCAACTGAGCTTCAATGGACGACAGCCGGTCGTCCACCCCAGCCGAAAGCCGGTCAATGTCAGAGTCCAGTCGTGCGATGTCATCCGAAGAAGCGCCCGAGGGCTCCGCAGGTGTTGCAAGAGCGCTGCCCGCCACTGGCGCTTGAGTGCGCAGAACCTCTACTTCCGCGCGCAAGGCGGCGACTTCAGCCTCCAGATTTGACGTATCAGGAGATCCGTTGCCGCCGCACGCGGCCAGCGAAAACAGCGTTATCGACAAAGCTGCCGTCATCCAAACTTGGACTCGATTCATTGATCTTCCCCTTGACAGGCGAATAACGGTCGGCGATGCAGCTGCGCCGGGATCAGGAGCGCAGGGCGGGCAACCCAAAGAAAAGATTTAGGGATTATCAAGATTGGAACCGTCTCGTGATTGGGCTCTCTCGATTCTGCCCAATCATAAGATCCCATAAATCCTGATCCACACAATTTACTAAAGCGGGTACGCGTGAGGCAGCATTTTCGTTGACAACTGCCGGAGGCCCTGCTAGATTGCTCGACCTTATGATTGCGCGTGCCACCAAGTACCTGAAAGGGCTTGTGCGGTCAGACGTTATCCGGTTTCACTCGCTCACCGCAAATAACCAAGGCTGGTAGAGCGATTTTTGTCCAAAGAAACCCAGTTGGAGGATCATCATGCTAAGAATATTGATACTTGGTATCAGGTTGATCGTCTTGCCGAGTGTGCTGGTGGTTCTGTTGGCGCTGGCCGTAGCCTGCGGGGCGCCGGCCGCGCCCAGCGAGACGGCTCCGCCCGCCGCCGCGCCTCAACAACCGGCTGTAACTGCCCCGCCGGCTCAGCAATCAGAGTCCCCGGCGCCCGCGCAGTCGCAGACCGAGCCAACTGACGCCGCCATCGGAGCGCGGCCGACGCTGAAAGTGGGCGTGATATGGCTGAGCAGTCCGCTGGATCCCGTGGAGAGCGGCTGGGTCGCCAACCAATCGGCGATGTCTGAGAACCTGTTCCGGCTGTCAGCAAGCACCCTCACTCCCGAGCCGTGGCTGGCGACCGGGGCGGTACAGGTGGACCCGCTGACCTGGGAAATCGAGATACGGCCTGGCGTCAATTTCCACAACGGAAACGCGATGGATGCCGCGGCGGTCAAGGCATCGCTGGAAAGGACCATACGATTGTCTCCGGCATCGGCAGACAACTTGGACATCGCTTCCGTGGATGTGAAGGACCAACAGACCATCACCATCACCACGGTGGAACCACAGCCAACCCTGCCGGGCCTGTTGACTGTTCCGGCCACCGCCATCACCGACGCGGCGGCAGCGGACGCGGCCGGCGAAGGCAACTTCCTGCAGGCGGGCGCGCTGACCGGGCCCTACGTCCCCACTGAGTACGTCCAGAAAGAGTACCTCAACAGCGTGGCCAACGACGACTACTGGGGCGGCACTCCGCCGCTTGCTGGCATTGATCACATCGCCATCCCCGACACCAACAGCCGGGAACTGGCCCTGCAAGCCGGCGATGTCGACCTTGCCATCAACATATCGCCGGAAGGGGCTGAGACGTTGAACGCCCAGCCGGGGCTGTCCACCCAAACGTCGGGCATCGGCACGAATGTAGTGATGTGGTGGGTCAATTTCGAGCGCGGAACGCTGGCCGACCCACTGGTCCGACGGGCGGTGGCCCAGGCCATCGATCGCGAGAGTATCGCCGGCCTGGTCGCCCCGGCGGGGACGGGCTCATTTGCAGAACTGATGCTGCCGGAAGCCCTGCTGTCCTGTCTTGGGGTGGATGCCCTGGACTACGATCCGAATCAGGCCCGCGAGTTGCTGTCCCAGGCCGGCTATGCCGACACCAACGGCGACGGCATCGTTGACAAGGACGGCCAACCGTTGGAGATCGTCATTGGCGGCTACCCCCAGCGGTTCCAGCTGCCCATCATGGCCGAGGCCGGTCAGGCCATGCTCGCCGAGGTAGGCATAAGGGTCGAGGTGCAGATCACCGAGTCGGCCGCGGTGCGGGAACCGAACTGGGATCTCTTCGGTTGGTACAACAACGTGATTGAAACCGGAGACCCTGTACTGAACGTTATCAAGTTTGCCGGGCTCTTGGGCAACGCCGGCGGTACCGGCGCAAGAAATTACGGACACTACGACAATTCCGAACTGCTGGAAGTAGTCGCGCCGGCCCGGACCGTGACCGACCTGGAGGGCCGGAAGCAGATTGCCTGCGAGGCCCTGGCGGTGGTCACCGAAGAAAGCGCGTACCTGCCAGTGGCGCATCCCTACATGGTGTACGGCGTCAGTGAACGGGTCACCGGGTTCGTCCCCCATCCAACCACCCTCTATTTCGTTGACCACCGGGTGGGACTGGCCGAGTGAGAACTGGCCAAGCCGGTTCGGTTGACCACAACTGCCTGCCATGCTAGGTTATTGGCGTTAACAACAGAACACTCCAATCAACACCTGTTGGTGGCCCGCATTTCATCGGTTGGTCGATCCACATCGGCGATGACCTGTGGAAAACGCGGGACAAAAGGAAATCCGGTGTAAATCCGGTGCGGTCGCGCCACTGTAATTGGCGAGACGCCTTCCCGGTGACATTCCTTCGTAGAAGGATGTTGACGTAAACCACTGTCTGCCAAGTGCGGATGGGAAGGTGGAGGGTCGTCGCTATCAGCCATTAGCCAGGAAGCCTGCCTACAGGCGATTTCTGTCTGCACTTCGCGGAACGAGTGAAGCGGATTTACCCGTAAATCGGGCATGGCTTATCAAGCCGACAGTACGCCCGTGAATACGCCCCGTCCACCCAGTGCGGTCGGGGCTTTTTGCTGTCCTCACCTGACCCAGTTTACCCCGCACCGCCAAGGGTGACCAACACTCCGTTTCGCCCCCACGGGGGCCGGACCCCTCGGAATGGCGGTGTTCACTGGCAACTCACTGGAACGTCTTGGAGGACGAACATGGGAAAATTATCGATACGGAGTTTCAAACCTGCGCTGGCCGCGGGGTTCGGTCTTGTGCTGCTATTGGCGTTGGCCTGCGGGGCCCCCGCGGCGCCCAGCGAGACGGCTCAGCCCGCGGCGGTCAGTAACCCACAACCGACCGCTCCGGCCGCCGCTGCACCTCAGCAACCGGTCGCCACTACCGCTCCGGTCCAGCAATCCGAGAAGTCGGCACCCGCGCAAGCAAAACCCGAACCGACTGCAGCCTCCACCGTGGCACGGCCAACGCTGACAGCCGGCGTGATATGGCTCGACAGCCCGTTGGACCCGGTGCAGAGTGGCTGGGTTGCCAACCAATCGGCAATGTCCGAGAACCTGTTCAGACTGTCCGGAAGCACCCTCAGTCCTGAGCCTTGGCTGGCAACGGGCGCCGAGCATGTGGATCCCTTGACCTGGGAAATCGAAATCCGATCGGGCGTCCGGTTCCACAATGGCAACCCGTTGGATGCTGAAGCGGTCAAGGCTTCCCTGGAGCGGGCCATTCGGCTGTCGGAAGCGGCGGCGGATATATTGTCTGCTGACACGATAGGGGTTAAGGATGCTCAGACAATCACCATCACCACGACGGTGCCGCAGCCCACGTTGCCGGGCCTGTTGATTACCCCCGTATTCGGAATTCACGATGCCGCGGCGGCCGACGCCGCCGGCGAGGGCAATTTCATCGAGGCGCGCGCCCTTACCGGGCCTTACATTCCCACGGCATACGTCCAGCTGGAACGCCTTGACAGCGTAGCCAACGACGATTATTGGGGTGGAACGCCCCCGCTGGCCGGCATCAATAGCATTGCGATCCCCGACACCAACAGCCGGGAGCTGGCGCTGCAGGCCGGAGACGTCGATATCATCATCAACGTGTCGCCGGATGGAGCCCAGGTGATCGGGGCACACTCGGGCACGCAAACCGCGACCGCCGGCCTCGGCACTGCCCTGGTGCTATGGTGGGTGAACTTCGAGCGCGGCACACTGGCCGACCCGTTGGTGCGTCGGGCGGTGGCTCACGCCATTGACCGGGAGGGCATTGCCGGCCTGGTGGCACCCTCCGGAGCCGGGTCTTTCGCCGAGTTGATGCTGCCGGAAGTGGTGGCCTCGTGCCCCGACGTACACGCGCCGGCCTATGATCCTGACGAAGCCCGCCATTTGCTCGAAGAGGCCGGCTACGCGGACAGCGATGGCGACGGAATCCTGGACAAGGATGGCCAGCCGCTGGAAATTATTATCGGCGGTTACCCACAGCGGTTCCAACTGCCCATCATGGCCGAAGCGGCCCAGGCCATGCTCGCCGATGTGGGCATCAAGGCCGAAGTGCTCATCACCGAATGGTCGGTGGTAAAGGAACCCGCCTGGGACCTCTTCGGCTGGTACAACGGTGTTGTGGAAGGCGGCGGAGACCCGGTGTTCAACATCAGCAAGTTCGCCGGACTGCGAGCCGACGCCGGCGGCACGGGCGGCAACAACTACGGGCACTATGACAATACCGCCCTGGCGGAAATAGTCGGGCCTTCCGTATCGGTATCCGACGTGGAGGGTCGAAAGCAGATCGCCTGCGAGGCCCTGGAAATCATCACCGAAGAAACGGCGTTCTTGCCGGTGGCGCACATGAATTTGGTGTTCGGCATCAGCGACAAGGTCACCGACTTTTCGCCCCATCCGTCCAGTCTCTATTTCTTCGACCACCGCGTCGGCCTGTCCGAGTGAGCAAGCGCGGCTTCCGCCGTAGATTTGGACCAACACGCCGTCACACCGCCCCCGACGCGCACGGCGGCGTGAGGGTCCGGCGGATCGGACGAACCAGGGGCCGAACTCCCCGCCTGCACGCAGATCTGCGCCGCAGTTAACTCCCCCAAGCGTCCTGGAGGACGAACATGGAAAAATTATCGATACGGCATTTCAAACCCGCGTTGGTCACGGGGTTGGCTCTTGTGCTCCTGCTGGCGGTGGCCTGCGGGTCTCCCGCCGCGACCAGCGAGCCGGCTGCGCCCGCGGCGGTCAGCAACCCCCAGCCGACCGCTCCGGCCGCCGCTGCTCCGCAGCAACCGTCTGCCACCACCGCTCCGGTCCAGCAATCTGAGAAGTCGGCTCCCGCGCAAGCAAAACCGGAACCGACTGAAGCCGCCACCGTGGCACGGCCGACGTTGAAGATGGGCCGCATCTGGCTGGACAGCCCATTCGACCCGGCGCAGGGCGGTTGGACAGCCATTCAATCAGGAATGTCCGAAAACCTGTTCCGCCTGTCTCCCACGACCGTCAAGCCGGAACCGTGGCTGGCGACCGGGGCCACCCATGTTGACCCGTTGACCTGGGAAATAAAGTTGCGTTCGGGCGTGAAATTCCACAACGGGAACGTGATGGATGCCGAAGCGGTGAAGGCATCGTTAGAGAGGACGATCCGGTTGTCGGAAGCGTCAGCAGACCAACTGGGGATCGTAAGCATAGTGGTGAACGACGAGCAGACCATCACCATCACTACAGTAGAACCTCGACCCATCCTGCCTGGACTGTTGACCACTCCTGCCGTGGCCATCACCGACGCTATGGCAGCCGACGCCGCCGGAGAAGGCAATTTCATTTCCGCGAAGGCCCTTACCGGCCCTTATATCCCCACCGAGTACGTGCGAAAGGAGTACCTTCACAGCGTAGCCAACGACGACTACTGGGGCGGAACGCCTCCGCTGGCCGGCGTTGACCATATTGCCATTCCCGACACCAACAGCAGGGAACTGGCCCTGCAGGCCGGCGACATCGACGTTGCCATCAACATATCCCCAGAGGGGGCCCAGACCATAGACGCCCATCCCGAATTACACGCCAGCACCGCCGGATTCGGCACCGCCGCGGTAATGTGGTGGGTCAATTTCGAGCGACCAGCTCTGGCCGATCCACTGGTACGCCAGGCGGTGAGCCTTGCCATTGATCGAGAAAGCATCGCAGGGGTGGTGGCGCCAGCCGGCTCAGGTTCGTTTGCGGAGCTGCTGTTGCCGGAAGACCTGGTGTCCTGCCCGGGCGTCACCGCTCCGGGTTACAATCCTGATCAGGCCCGCGAGTTGCTGTCCCAAGCCGGCTACGCTGATGCCGACGGCGACGGGATCCTGGACAAGGATGGCCAGCCCCTGGAGATAGTCATCGGCGGGTATCCGCAGCGGTTCCAGCTGCCGATCATGGCCGAAACCGCGCAGGCCATGCTGGCCGACGTAGGCATCAGGGCCGAGGTGCTCATCACCGAATGGTCGGTGGTCAAGGAACCCGGCTGGGATCTCTTCGGGTGGTACAACAACATCGTGGATTCAGGAGATCCCATCCTGAACATCAGCAAGTTCGTCGGGGTCAGAGCCGACGCCTCCGGTGGCGGACCCAACAATTACGGCCATTACCACAACGACGAGTTGGAGAGCATCATCCTCAGCGCAGCGGAAGTTTCAGACGCCCCACAACGCCAGGAGATAGCCTGCCAGGCGTTGGACATCATTGCATCCGAAACCGCGCTCCTGCCGGTGGCACACGCCTACCTGGTGTACGGTGTCAACGAGCGAGTAACCAACTTCGACCCCCACCCGACGAACCTCTATTACATCAACCACCGCATCGGGCTGGCCGAGTGATGCCGGGTAGGCGTGACCGGCGCGGATAAAGGGTCTCTATTGTGGGAGCATACCTGGTCCGACGATTGGCCACGCTACCGCTGCTGCTCCTGGGCATCTCGGCGGTCAGTTTCGCGCTGCTGAACCTGGCGCCGGGGGATCCGGCCGAGATTGTGCTGCGTCAGCGGAATCCCGGCCAGCTTCCCAACCCGGCGGAGGTGGCGGCCATGCAAATCGAGCTGGGCCTGGACGCCTCCCTGCCGGTGCAGTACGCCCGCTGGGTGTCGCGGGCGCTGGTGGGCGACATGGGCCAGTCCTACCTGACCGAACAGCCCGTGGCTGCCCAGCTGGCACGCCGCACCGTGCCGACGGCGCTGCTTACGGCGGCCGCTCTGTCCCTGGCGCTGCTGGTGGCGGTGCCCATGGGCATCCTGTCCTCCCGTCGCCGGGGCGGCGTTCTCGATACCGTCGCGCGGCTGGCGGCGCTGGTGGGCGCGGCGGCTCCGTCTTACGCCCTGTCCTTCGGGCTGATCATCCTGTTTGCGGTGAAACTGTCGTGGCTACCGGCCCTGGGTTACGGCTCGGCCGCCCAGGTCGTGCTGCCGGCCATCGCGCTGTCGCTGGCTCCCATGGCTCAACTGATGCGTCTGATACGCGCCAGCATGCTGGAGACTCTGGGGCTGGACTACATCAGAACCGCGCGAGCCAAGGGATTGGCTGAACAGACCGTCGCCTTCAGGCACGCTCTCCGCAACGCGCTGCTGCCCGCCATCGGCGCCATTGGCGTGAACCTGGGCTATCTACTCAGCGGCGCCGTCATCGTGGAGACCATCTTCACCTGGCCCGGCCTGGGTCAGCTGATGGTGGGGGCGGCCCTCACCCGGGATTACCCCGTGGTGCAGGGGTTCGTGACCTACATCGCGGTGGTGGTGCTGCTGGTCAACCTGGCCGCCGACATTGCCCTGCGCGTCGCCGACCCGCGCCTGCGCTTCGGCCGAGACGAGACGTAACGACCGATGGCGGGCGAAACCCAACGCCTCGGGGGGAGCGTCCCCGTTCTACCCGCGTCCAGCGGTTCGCGCCGGCGTCGCCAGTGGACCGCGCTGCTGCAAGAGCCGGGAACCGCGTTGGGGCTGTTCCTGGTGGTGTCGCTGCTGCTGGCGGGGTTGCTGGCCCCCTGGCTTCCTCTGGATGATCCCACCAAAATCAACCTGCCCGACAGACTGCTCTCGCCGTCGCCGGATCATCTGCTGGGCACCGACCACCTGGGCCGGGACACCTTCAGCCGGATCACCCACGGCGCACGCATGACCCTGCTGGCCGCTGCCGCCACCCTGGCACTCAGCATGACCATCGCACTGACGGTGGGGATACTCTCCGGTTACCACGGCGGCTGGCCTGACACTGCCCTTATGGGTGTGGTGGACCTGCTACTGGCCTTTCCCTCGCTGATCCTGGCCATCGCCGTTGCTGGGGCCCTGGGGCCCGGTCTGTTCAACGTGCTGCTGGCGGCCGGCGCGGTGTGGTGGGTGGGTCACGCCCGCATCATACGGGGAGTGACCCTGGGCGCCCGGCAGATGGAGTACGTGACAGCAGCGCGGGCCGCCGGGGCCGGCAATCTGCGGATCATCCTCCGACACATCGCGCCCAACATCCTGGGGCCGATCATCGTGATCGCGTCACTGGACGTCGGCTGGATCATCCTGGGCATAGCCGGACTGAGCTTTCTGGGGCTCGGCGCGCAACCGCCCACGCCGGAGTGGGGGGCCATGCTCAACGATGCCCGTCCCCACCTGCAGACGGCGCCGCGCCTGTTGATGCTGCCGGGGGCGGCCATATTCGTTGCCGTGCTGGGGTTCAACCTGCTGGGCGACGGCCTGCGGGACATGCTCGACCCCCGCACGGTGAGGCCAGGCAGCTGATCCGCAGGCGCAAAACCCGCTTCTGGGGCACGTGGGTGGCTGCGTCGATCATCTACTTCTGGAACTGGTTCCTTGTTCTTTCGCCCGGAAATGTTGCCGACGGTCAGTTCTGGTCTGTGTTGGGCGCGGCGCTGCCCATCTCGATGGTGGTGGCCGGCTTGCGCGTTTGGGGCATGACCCGGCGCACCGTTGCCGCGTGACGGGTCGCCGGCGCGACTGCGCAGTCGCGCCGGCAATCAGGCTCATAGGAGCCGGCCCTTCAGCGACTCGAACTCCTCGCGGGTGATGTAGCCCTGGTCCAGCAGACGGGCCAGGCGCTCCAGCTCGCCCACCACGCCGCCGGCGCTGCCCGCGCCCGGGTCCTGGGCAACCGAGCGGTCCACCTGCTTCACGTCGGTCACGCCGCAGAGGCCCATGGCCACGCTGAGTTCGTTGCGCAGGATCTCCAGGCAGTGTCGGAGGCCCTCCTCGCCGTTGACCGACAGGCCCCAGAAGATGGGCCGGCCTACGAAGACCGCCCGGGCGCCCAGGGCCAGCGCCTTCAGCACGTCCGCGCCTTTGCGGACGCCGCCGTCGAAATAGACCTCCAGCCGGTCGCCCACGGCGTCTGTGATCTTGGGCAGCATCTCGATGGTGCCTTCCGTGCCCTGCAACGCATGGCCGCCGTGGTTTGAGACCACCAGAGCCTCGCAGCCGGACTCGGCGCAAAGCCGGGCGTCCTCGGCCGTCTGTACGCCCTTGATGACCAGCGGCATCGAGGTGATGGAACGCAGCCACTCCAAGTCGGACCAGTTGAGGCCATGCTCGAAGCTCTCGGCGAAGTTCTCCCGCGTGGGCAGGTCTGGCAGCTCGATACCCTGGAAGTTCTTCAGGGTGCGTTCCTGTTCCAGGGTGTAGGCGTAGCGGTACTCCCGCTCCCGGGAGTTGGCCCCCAGGTTGTCCACCGTGAGCATCATGGCCTTGTAGCCCGCGTTTTCCGCCCGGCGCACCAGGATCTCGGTCAATTCCCGGTTCTGGAAGAAGTAGAGCTGGAACCAGAGTGAATTGGTGGCGACCTCGGCCACTTCTTCGATGCTGTAGCTGGAGGCGGTGCTGAGTCCCATGATGGTCTCCGCGTCGCCGGCGGCGCGGGCGGAAGCCAGCTCGCCCAGGGGGTGGGCGCGCTGGTGGGTGCCGGTGGGAGCCAACATCACCGGCATGCTGATCTCTTCTCCCAGGACCGTGGTGGTCAGGTCCCGCTCGGTGACGTCCACCAGGATCCGCGGGCGCAGCTTGACTTCGCTCATGGCTTGGACGTTGGTGGTGTTGGTAATCCAGTCGGGCGCGCCCAGGTCGCCGAATAGCCGGTCGAACAGGGCTTGAGGCATGGTCTGTTTGGCCCGGGCTTCGTAGTCTCCAATGGTCAGCAGGTTCGGTTGCGTGGTCATGCGTCCTCCTTTCCTGACGGAAGAGCGGATTCAGTCTCTATCCTCGTGCAACTCAGCCGCGCGGCGGGGACCCGCCAACAACTTCCAACTGATAATGCACAAGCAGCCATAGAGTACACCTTCCGCGAGACGCTGCAGCAGTCCCCGCCACTGAGCGACATCGGGTACAAGTGCGATCGCGTAGAGCGTGATGAAGCTCGCGGCCAAGGCCAGCCAGCCGACCCGCTGTACGAGCGCAAGTCTACGGTCACAGGACAACAAAACCAATCCAACCGTAGTGATTGGAAGAGTGACCACGGACAAAATATTGTGAGCATTCTGGGAAAGACTTCCAGTGCTTGGGCACCCCAAATCACAAGGCGCAAGGGCTGAGCCGATGTAGGCTATAGGCTCGGCCATAAGCATCCAGCAGCCAATTTTGCTTATCCCGTGAAGTTCTACACGTCGAGCAACCACCAGCAGCAGTACGACGCCGAGCAAACCCAACGGTAGAAATCCAAAGAAGCCTATTTGCCAACTCCACGCAGAACCCGTGGCATTGAGCTCGCTTATATACTGGCTGAGATGGCTGTATTCAACCTTCAGCGCCGCGCCGCCAAACAGCACCAAAGGGTAGAACACGACAAGAGCGGCGACGAGCCAGCGTCCGTTTAATGACGCGACATTCCTGATCAAACCTGCGCTGCCCATCGCATCAACGCGGCCGTGTGACCGCCGATGGTTGCACAACCGCGCAGCGTTCCAACGCCGTACCGGGGCTCTTGACCGGAACTACAGCGCGTGCAGTGCCGGTATGACCTCGCGGCCCACCAGGTCGATATGCTCCAGCACCTCGGCCTGGGACATCTCCGGGTAGAACAACCGGATCGCCACGTCGGTAAAACCCATTTCGTGGTACGCGGCGATCTGCTCGACGCATTCCTCGGGACTGCCCACCAGGAAGGTGTCGTCCATCAGCGTTTCCAGGTCGCCAGTCACCTTTCGGGTCAGTTCGTCGTCGGTGCCGTGGAGGCCGTGGTAGGCGTAGACCTCGTACTTCTTGGCGAAGTTGGCCCGTGCCCGTTCCAGCGCTTCCTCGTGGGTCGGGGCGCAGAAGAACTCGCGCACGATGACCATGTCCTCGGGAACGCCGTGGCCGTTCTCCTCCAGGGTTTGATGGTACAGCGAGATCTGATGCCGGATGGTGGCGTTGGACTGGGCGGGTCCAACGTAGAGGATGTCGCCGCCCCGGCCGACCCGGCGCACCGCCGGATCGCTCATGGCGGCCTGCCAGATCTTGGGGTGGGGCTGCTGGTATGGCCGGGCGGTGGGACGCGCGCCGGTCACGTTGTAGTAGCGGCCGTGGTGGGTCACCTCGTCGTCGGTCCACAGCCGGCGCATCAGGCCGAGCGCTTCGGTGCAGCGGGCGCCGCGCTGGGACATCCTCGTCCCGAAGGCTTCGCATTCCTCCGGGCGGTAACCCAAGCCGATGCCGAGGATGAAACGCCCTTCCGCGATGTGGTCCAGGGTTGCAACCTGCTCCGCCACCTCCACCGGATTCAGCAATGGCAGCAACAGGACCGAGGTGGCCAGCTTCATGTCTCCCGGCTCCGCGGCCAGCCGCGCCAGCACCGGCCAGGGTTGGAAATGCTGGAAGGGGTCGATCAGGTAGTGGTGGGCCCAGCAGTAGATATCGAACCCGGCGTCACGAGAGGCCCGAAACTGCTCCAGGTGGTTCTGCCACTGCTGCTGATGGTCGATGCTGTCCCGCTGCACCACCTGCCCGACCTGGTAACCAACGCGCATATCCTCACCCTTAATTGTTAATATGCCCTGGCTTTCGACGAGGGGCTCGCCAAAGTCATCGTCAGAATCAGGATTTACCGGATTTAGGGATTATCAAGATTGAGTAGATGGCGCTGAGTATGACCACAATCCTGAAAATCCGATAATCTTGTGAATCCTGATTCTGACGAATGGTTGCTGCCGGTAAGGAATTGGAAAGCCCTAACCCCCGACGTGCCGGTACTTAATCAGACGCTGGCCGGCGAGGTTCTGGTTCACGTAGATGTCGCCGTGGGAGTCGACCCACACGGCGTGGGCGCCGTTGCCCCACCCGGCGTCCGAGGGGCTGCCCCAGCGCGCCAGGACGTTGCCCTGTATGTCCAGAATGGACATGAACCCGTCCAGCTCCGGTACGTACACCGCGAGGTCGTCGTCGATGTAGATGTCGCAGGGCCGTGCCAGGTCCGCCCATTGCTCCAGGAAGTTGCCGTCGGAGTCGAAGATCTGCATCCGGTTGTTCTCGCGGTCGGCCACGAACACCCGACCGTCGGTGTGCACCCAGACCCCGTGAGGGACGTGGAACTCGCCGGGTTCGGTCTTCCCCGGCGCGCCCCAGGAGTCCACAAGCTCGCCGTCGGGGGTGAAGCGATGCACCCGGGCGTTGCCGTAGCCGTCGGAGATGTACAACAGACCGTCCGGTGAGATGGCGATGTCGCTGGGGCTGTTGAACGGTCCGGCTGCCCTGACCACCGGGTCGCTGTAGTTCCCCGACCAGCCGGTGTCAGACGGCTGGTTCCACTCGCCCATGGTCATCAGCAGGTTCCCTTTGGGGTCGTACTTGAGGACCACGTGGCTGTTCTTGACCGGCAGGTAGAGATTCTCGTCATCGTCGATGAACATCCCGTGGGCGTCGGTGAGAACGCCCTCGCCCCAGGAGGCGAGATAGTTGCCGTCCCGATCAAGGACGATCAGCGGGTGTTCGCCGCGGTTGAAGAGATACACCCGGTCCTCGGAGTCGGTGACGATGGCCGTCTGTCCCAACTCCCAGCCCTCAGGAAGCTTCTCCCAATTCTCGACCTGCTCGTAGGTGTACTTGCCACTGCCGACTGTAACCATGTGGTCGCCTCCTCAATCGCGTCCGGTGCCCGGGGTCGGGTTGTTGGTCCTTCTAAAGTATGTTGACATTCAGATTTTGGAAATGCAGCGTCCGGTGAGTGGCGGTGTCAGCGCCGCGTTCATCGACGATCTCGAAACAGCCGGAGGATGCCGACCGTTACGGCGGAACAGACGACCGTACTGATGATGATATAGATAACTTCAAGACCGGCCAAGTTGAAAAGTTTATATCCAATCCAAAGCAACAGGGTAGGTAAGCCGATTGCGGCCAAGCCGGCCAAAAAACCAACACCAAGCCCTGCGAACCAGTTGGAGCCGCGGATCATCCCACCGGCGATAATTCCCGTGGTGGTGGGTACGAGCACGGGGACTCCAATGCCTATGATTATGTAGCTTACGCCAATGGCATAATCGGGAGCAAGGCTGCTTACTGCCAGAAGTAGGTATGTCACCTTGACACCCTGCGTCGACACCGCGCCAATCCGAATGTCCGCACGCCTCAGTAGGTTGTCGGCGTATCGATAACCGCCTGCTCCAACTCGCCGGCGCGGACCGAGACCTGCTCAGGCGTCAGGCTACCCAGCGGATGGGGAATGCCCAGCGGGTGGAAGTTGCCGCGGCCACAGCTCACCCCTGGTCGGTATCGTCGTTCTCATCTAACCAGCCATACCTCTGGGCCAGTCGGACCCACAAGCGTTGCGTCTGCTGGGCGTCCCGGCGGACTTCTGCCAGCAATTCCTCCTGGCGGTCCAGCGTTTCCTGCTGGCGTTCCAGCAATGCTTGCTGGCGTTCCTGCAATGCTTGGTGGCGTTCCTGCGTTTCCTGGTGGCGTTCCTGCGTTTCCTGGTGGCGTTCCAGCATTTCCTGCTGACGCTCTCCAATCGAAATCAACACGTTGAGCATCATTTCATGGGTTCTGGACGTACCTTCCAGCTGCGCCACCCGTTCCTCGATTGTCGGCGTGGTCATGGATGCGGTCTCCTTTCAGAATGGCGAATTTGTCAACACGCTTTAGTAGGTGGTCAGCGTATCGATAACCGCCTGTTCCAGCTCGCCGGCGCGGACCGAGACCTGGTCGGGCGTCAGGCCGCCCAGGGGATGGGGGATGCCCAGCGGGTGGAAGTCGCCGCGGCCGAAGGTGCGGGCGTGGCGGAAGGCCGAGTTCAGGAACGGGTCGGTGCAGAGCACCACCGTGGGGATGCCGAGGTTTTCCAGGGTCATTGCGTCGTGCACACTGCACGCGGTGCAGGACCCTCAATCCGCAATCGCCGTTACCACAAAGTCGCACCGGTCGGAGAGTTGGTCGATGATCTCATCGGCGGCCGGCCGGGAGTAGACGAACTTGTCCACGGCGACGATGTCGCCCAGTTCAAGGTCCTTAGCCATCCGCTCGCCGATATTCCGCAACAGCAGATCGGCGTTGGCCTTGCGGTTGCCCAGAAAGCCGCCAACCTTGTCGTGCAGTGTGTCCAACCGGGGCGCGGCGCGCCAGCGGGACGCCGCGTCCGGGTCGATGGGCAGGGCCAAGCCGAGTTCGCGCAAGCGGTCCTGGTAGTTTGTTACAGTCATCGTTACCTCTACTATTCACCTGATCTGTCATTGCGAGCGCAGCGTGGCAATCTCGTCGCCGAAGGGATCGTCACTCAACCGCCGGCATTGCCACGTCGCTACGCTCCTCGCAATGACAAAGCGGGTACGCATGAGAATCCAATCAGCGTTCGATCTTTCGCGTGACCCGGCGGGAGCCCCAACCGGGCAGGTAGGCCGAGTGGGGGCCGCCGGCGCCGCCGGCGACGAAGATGTTGATGCGGTCCGGAGCGCGGACCACCGGCACCATCTGGTCGTCGTCATCGGCGTCGATGTACCGGGGCCAAAAGTGGCCGCGGCGGGAGTCGCCCTGGGGAGGGCCGCCCTGGCGGAGTTTACGCACCGGCTTGCGGGCGTGCTCGTAGAGGAACTGGCGGATGTCCCGCTTGTTCCAGCCGTCCCGGTGCAGGAACTTGGCGTGCTCGGGGCCAATGACCACCATGGTGTCGCCCATCACGTACATCTGGACGTTGCCCAGGGTGCACATGGTGTCGGCCAGCACGGTCAAGAAGTTCCGCGAGTGGGAGGCGTGGTACATGATGTTGTGCGGCGCCTCCGCCGGGAACACCGACACCGTGCTGTCGGTGGGGGCGAAGCCGAGCTCGACGTGCATCGGCTCCCAGGGGTTGGCGTCCTCGTCCTCGGCCACGCAGTAGGTGTAGGCGCCGGGATGGCCGAAGGTGGCCTTGTTGGTCTCCCCGGGTATGGCGCCGCCCAGGTTGAGCAGGACCAGTTTGACCGCGCGGCCGATGGTCGCATTCGCCCGCCAACCGGAGCCGAAGCAGTTGTAGCCACCGTTGATGTCCAACTCCTTGACGATCGGACCGTTGATGATCAACAGCGGAGTGTGGATGCCGGTGGAGCACATCACGCCCCGCAGGTTGAACCGGTCGTCCATCATCGCTTCCAGGGCGGTGATGATCACCGGCATATGCTCCGGAAGGCAGCCGGCCATGACCGCATTGACCGCGATGCGCTCGACTGTGGCCCGCCCGCCCAGGGGCGGCAGTTCCGCGACGAGTTCGTCGCCGCCGCGGCCGGTACTCTCCACGAACTGACGTACCAGGGATTCGGACGGCGGCACCACCGGGAGGCCGTCGGTCCATCCGGTTTCGAACATCAACTCTATGGCATCAGATACGTCGGTGGAAAGCATTATCGGCCCATGAGCAGCGCTGGATTATCCGTAGATCGGCCCAAGCGAGTGTAATCCCGGCACATAATGCTGTCAAAGCGACCATCGCACCCGCAACTGATCAGAGTTGCGGGGAAAGTGTCATTGCAAGCCCAGCGCGGCACTCTCGTAACCCGCATGTCATCGCCAGCGATCAGTGACAGCATCCTCTTGCCCCGTTCAGAACGTATGCTCTATCATCAACGTGCAGGCGATCTATCCGTTTCCTTTCGACCAGGTTCCTCGCGTTCACGGCCAACCCGTCAGCATCCAAGTCGCTAACGGCCCATGTGGGAGACTGTTGCCGATCAGCCTAATCGGTGCAGTCGCCCCGGCCACCGCGCCCGCCACAGCGCGCCATGCCGTGGGCATGGACAATAAGAGCAAAAAACCAAAGCGCAAATCCTCCGGCCGTAGGGCTGATAACCGCTGGAACCTGGTCGCCACTCTCCAAATCGCCTGCACACCTTGAACCTTCGGAGGCTGCCCATCGCAACACGAACCTGAACACTCTCCGGCGGCAGCGGTCCATCGCCTGCGGCCCTGCCGCCGTCACATCTGCAACTCAAGCGTCGTCCTTGCTCCCAACTCCGCAACCCCTGTGACGAACTGGATGCGCATGAGGGCAACCGACCAGGAGCTGCTACGAAACGACTCCCAGACCCGGGATGATGGTCTTTCGGAAGGCGTCCACCTCGGCCTGCGGCATGTCGTAGCCGCCCTCCTGGGTGTGCGTGGGAAAGATGAAGACGTGATCGATGCCGGACTCGTCCCGGGCCCGCTTCAGCCTGGCCAGACATTCCTCGGGCGTGCCGAACAGGCCGAAAGCATCGCAGATTTCGGCCGCCTGTGCGTCGCCGATGCTCTCGGGGACGAAATCGTCGGCCAGGTCGATGCCGGCCTCCCGCAGCCAGACCAGGTTGGAAGCGCTGGGGTACTTCAGGTACGGCTGGTCAGGCCGGAACCACTGCTGCGGAAAGCGGCGGGCGGCCGGGCCATTATCCGACACCGTGGTCGGAGTGATGAAGATCGTCCGGAAGCCGCCGAGGCTGCGTCCTGCACGTGCCGCTCCGGTTTCCAGCCGGCGTCGGGCCGCACTGACTGCCTTGGGATGCAGGCCGACCAGCAAAAGGGCGCCGTCTGCAACTTCGCCGGCCAGTTCGATCATCCGCGGACCGGCGGCGGTCATGAACACCGGTGTCGGCGGGTCGCTGACATTCCGCAGACGGGTTTCGACGCCATTGAACTCCACTCGCTCACCGCGCAACAGGCTGCGAATGGTCAGCATGGCCCGTCGCATGGCCGCCAAGGTCGCCCGTGGGCGGCCGATATTGCCAACCGAGAGGTAGCCGGGGCCCACGGTCAGGCGCACCCGCTCCGGCGCCACCTCTTCCAGAGAGTGAGCCAGCGAGGCCAGCACCATGGGATGCCGAGTGACCGGGTTGGAGGTCGCCGGATACAGGTTTAACCGGGAGGTTCGCTCGGCGGCCAGGGCCAGGGTCAGGAAAACGTCCCGTCCGCTGTGCTGGTGATCATGTACTCCGACCCCGTCAAATCCCGCAGCCTCACATCCCGCGATAAAATCGGCGGTCTCCTGAATCGGCAGGCCGACGGGCACCCTGATATCCACTTTCATAGATGACACCTACCGTTCGGACCAAAGATGCGCGAACTGACTGGCGACCACCTGCTCGTATGCAACGTCTCCGGATAGCAGGTCGATGTTGCGGCAGAAATCGTTGAGGCCGGCTGCTGAATCCCGAGAAATCTCTGCGGAATAGAAGGGAGCGTCCCGCCGGACCAGGTCCTCGATTAATTCGGCCTCGTCGGACGGGAACAGCCGACGTCCGACTTTCCTCGCCTGAGCAGGGTCGGCCCGCAGCGCTTGTTGAGCCGCCAGGATGGCGCGCACTGCCCCTTCTGCCGCGGCCGGCGAGTTTTCGATGAGCCTGTCGGTGGTGACCAACGCCGCAAAGGTGTAGTCCCTCGCCGCCGGCGGACCCAGCCCTTGCCTCGGGTCGAGCGCCACCTGGCCTATCCCGCTGCGCACGGCCACCTCGGCGCCCATGGCGTTGGCCCAGAACCCGTCGATTATCCCCTCGCGGAGGACTTGGGCGGCATGGACGCCAAACGACACGCCGGCGTCGCCGCTGCCGGGCACCGGGCCCAGCGTCACGCCGTCCCGCTCAAGATCCACGCCGGACTCGGCCAGCAGCCGGCGCAGGGCCACGTCGGGTCCGGGAGCCGCCCCGATGCGCAAACTTTTGACCGCCGCAACGTCGCCGGGTTGAACGCCCAAGTCAGCGCGCAGCACCAGCAGCCAAAAGGTATGCCGGGACAGCGCGGCCAGCAGTTTGGCGCCTCGCCAGCCGGGGAAGGCCGACAGGGTTGCGTGGGCAGGACCAGCGACGAAGTCGATGTCCCCGTCCCGCAAGGCTTGCATGGCCCGTCCCACGGGGAAGACCATCTCCAACTCCGCGTCGATTCCCTGCGCCTGGAAAAATCCCAGTTCCACCGCGGCAACCGCCGGAAAGTAGGAGTTGGAAACCAGGTCGGGTACTGCTATGCGCATTGTGGGCGTCTCCTGGCCTTCGATGACGAATTGTGGTTCTGGGTCTTGCCGAGTTTACCACCGCTCCCGTAGCCGGTATCATCAGCGGGCAAGACACGGCACCAGCCGGGGACAGCAACCAGCGGCGACGGTTGTCCGCGTAAACAGGAGGGGAACCGCATGACCACGTCCTCCCGTCCGACTGGGCTGACCCGTTACCATGCGGCCGGCGCGTACCGAGGGTACACGCTTTTCTCGCCCAACGGCGGGGACGACGCCTACCTGGTCGACATGGAGGGCAATTTCGTTCACCGCTGGCATTATCCCGGCGGCATTGCCTACGGGTTCCTGCTGGACAGCGGCCATCTGCTTTTCCGTGATCAGGGGTCTCGCCCGCCGGGCGCTGACCACATCTGGGAACTGGACTGGGACGGCCGTCTGGTATGGGAGTATCACGATCCGAGCCTGCGACGCCACAATCGGTTGCCCAACGGCAACAGCCTGCTCTTGCTGCAACGCGACCGGATATCCGCAGATCTCACCAACAGCGTCCGAGGCGGCTACGCGACCGACAACGATCCAGATCAGATGCTCGGCGACCAGGTGGTGGAGGTTGCTCCCGACGGAACCGAGATCAACGTATGGCGGTCCAACGACCACCTGGACCCCGCCACGGCCGTGATTTGCCCGCTGGAACGGCGTGATGCCTGGGGGAGCGCCAACGACCTGACGGCATCATCCGATGGCAGCACATTCCTGATCAGTTTCCGCATCCTGGATACCGTGGCGATGGTAGACCGGTCGACGGGCGAGATCACCTGGAAGTGGGGGCCTGGCATCATATCTCATCAGCATCACCCCACCTACCTGGACAACCGCAACGTACTCCTCCTGGACAACGGGTGCCATCGTCGGGGGTTGAGTTACTCCCGGGTCATCGAGGTGGACCCGTCCACCAGCGAGATCGTGTGGCAGTACCAGGGCCTGCCCATGGTCTCCTTCTTCACGCACTTCACGAGCGGAGCCCAACGACTGCCCAACGGCAACACCCTCATCACCGAGGGTCAGCAGGGCCGGCTGTTCGAGGTAACGCCTGGTGGAGAGACCGTGTGGGAATACGTCAGCCCGTTCGTGGTTCCGTCTCAGTTCGGCATGGCCAACGCCGTGTTCCGAGCCCATCGCTACGGGCCCGACCATCCAGCGTTACAGGGGAGAGAGTTGGACCCTGGTCAACACCGCAACCTCAATCGGCTGTACGGTGGCGGGTAGCGGAGTGGCCCTCACCTGGTTACCATTTGAACCGCGCCATTCTCAGCATTAATCTCACGGAGGTGTAACGATGTACAACAAGGCAATGATCAGCCTGGAACAGGCTCAGAACGCCATTACGGCTATGATCGCCGATTTCAACCGCGACCCCGACCGGCGCAAGGTCGATATGGCCGTGGTGGACGACGCCGGCAACCTGCTGGCCTACGCCCGCATGGACCGCTGCCTGCGTCCCACCTTCGCGATCCGCAAGGCCTACACCTCGGCGGTCCGCTCCATGGACACCGCCGCCTTCGCCGAACAACTCAGCAGCACGGGCAGGACGCTGGAGTCCTTCGGTGATCCCCAGTTGATCGCGCTAGCGGGCGGCGTCGCCGTTTTCCACGACGGCGTGGTGGTCGGCGCCATCGGAGTGGGTGGCCTGCCCAGCGGGCTCGACGACGAGGCCATCGCCAAGGCAGGAGTAGCCGCGTTGGGAATCTGATCCCGACGGTTCCCACCCCAAGGCCGGCGCAGCCGTAGCTCTACCGCCCGTTCGGCGACCTTCTCCACCAGCCTCACAGAGCGATCCTTCCGGTACCCGCCCGCCTCCGGCGTGTAAAATTGGGCGAACGGCATAGGAGGAGGTCGCTCATGGCTACGGGACTGCTGGCGGGAATAACCGTCCTGGATTTCACTGCGGCGTTCGTTGGGCCGTTTTGCAGCCGCATCATGGCCGACATGGGCGCGGAGGTGATCAAGATCGAGCGGCCCGTGGCGGACCAGGAAGAGCGGTTCACGCCGGAGTCGCTGCCCACACGCAACGGCGTGCCGTACCTGCACCTCAACGGCGGGAAGAAGAGCCTGTGCGTGGACCTGAAGACCGAGGCCGGGCTGGAGATCGTCCACGCGCTGGTGAAATGCGCCGACGTGTTCGTGGAGAACTACACTCCCCACGTGGTGCGTAGCTACGGGCTGGACTATCCCAACCTGCGCCGGCTGAACCCGGGCATCATCATGTGCTCCATGACCGGCTACGGTCAGGAGGGGTTCGCCCACAATCCCGAGCATGTCTGCACCGATCCGGTGGCGCAGGCCGTCAGCGGTCTCAACTGGATCACCGGCGAGCGGGACGGCGCGCCGTACACCATCGGCGGCGGCATCGGCGACACCGTCACCGGTATGACCGGAGCGATGGCCGTGGGGTACGCTCTGTTTCACCGGCAGCGCACGGGCGAGGGCCAGTACATCGACCTGTCCATGATCGACAGCCTGCTGTTCCTGGACTCGCTGGCGATGCCCCACGTGGCCGCCAACCACGGGGTTCCGCTGCACTACCGCAACGGGGAGCAGAACACCTACACCTTTCCCATGGGAATACTGAAGGCCCGGGATGGATATATTTCGCTGCAAGCGCCGGGGCAGGGCCGCAACAGCGCGTGGGGCCGGCTGTGCGAGTGTATGGGTCGGGAGGACCTGATCGAAGACCCGCGCTACCTGACCGACGACCACCGGGTGGAGCGGCGCGACGAGATCGTGGGCATCATCGAGGAATGGCTGCAGACCCTGCCGGACGACGAGGCGGCGCTGCTGGTGCTGGCGGAAGCGCGGATCTCATCGGGGCCGGTGCTGTCGCAGGAGGAGATCTGGCGGCACCCCCACTACAACGCGCGCGGGGCGTTCCAGGAGATTGAGTATCCTGAAGTTGGGCCGGTGGGCGTGGTGTCGCCGCCGTACCGCTTCTCGGCCACGCCGGCGGCGGTGAGCGGGCCCGCTCCGCAGCTTGGGGAGCACAACTACGAGGTCTTGGCCGAGCACCTGGAGTACTCGCCCGAGGATGTGGCTGCGTTAATCGATGCTGGCGTGTTGTATGAGTCTCCGGGGGCAAGCAGGCGGCGAACGGCGGACTCCGGCTGAAGTTGCCTGCGCGCTCGAGGAGCGCGTTTCGATCTAGCGCATATGGCTGCGAACCGCGGATTGCCTTGGCTGGTGACCGGGGTGCGAACAGTGCTGGGCGGCTCCACAGTGGTCAACCTCATCGATGTGTTGGGTTCCCTGATGTTTCCGGCGGCCGGCGGTTGTCTGGCGTCTCGGCTGGACTGATGACTTTGTACAGAAACAGCATCCTCAGCCTTCGCCAGTCAAACACTGCCACCCCGGCCGCCAGCCCGAAGAAAGCCCATGCCATCCACCAGCGATGCTCGGCCTGCGGGAACAAGAGGTGACCCACAAAGGTTGCCAGCAGCGCCAATCCCGCTTTCCAATCCACGATCTGCCTGGCGACCAACAACAACCCGAACAGGGAGAAAGCCGCCGTCAACAGGAACTCCACGGCCTGCCGATGGTCCAACGGGAACGACAGCAGCTGACCTGCTGACAGGCTAAACACCCCGACCATGCTCCCGACCAGCAGCGTGAACTTGCTGACCTCAGAGGACAGCAGCACCGTGAGGCCCGCGGCCGGATTGGAGCGCAGCGAGAGCAGGACCGCCACCAGCATTTCCGGCGTTTCGGACGCCAGCGGTGCAACCCACTGGATGAGGATGAAATCATCGATACCCAAACCTTTTCCAGTCTCCACGAGGCCGTCAACAAAAGGATCGGCGGCCACGAGGATGACCGCGGCAGCGTAGAGAAACATCCCGGCTACGGTCGCCCTCCTTGCTGCGGTCGGCAGTGAACCCAACAGAGCCGTGACCCCGGTCAGTTCGGGCTCGCCCGCAGGCCGTCGGATACTGACCCACAGATAGCAGACATAGATGAGGATCAGCGCCGCTGCCACCAGCAGATGGACCTGTTCCATGAAAAACAGCGCCACGGTGAGAAGTGTGGCGATGGTCAAAAAGGTCACCTCCGGACCAATCTGGCCGCGCATGTCTAGCGGGCGGCGACGGTTGAACCAGTACACCAGGATGACTGCCGGCCAACCGAGGCCGATGAGCAGCCGGTTGGCGCCGGTCACGTTCGCCGCCACTCGTTGGGTTTCGGGCGTAACCTCCCGGCTCGTCAGGTCGAAAGACGCGCCTGCATCCCAGGCCAACACGACCTCCACCGCAAATTCAGGAAGGACGGTCAACAAAACCAGAATGACGATGGCCAGTGACGCCGAGATGTCCAGCTCAGCCACTTCCGCCGCCCATGAAAGCAGGAACGCGCCGGCCAGGATCCCAACCCCGAACAACGAGGCCGCAGCCAGCGGATGAACGTGAGACCCTGATAGAACCAACCCGATGCTGGGTAACCCCAACAGCAAGGTCAGGATCAGGATTGTCCAGTTGCGATTTCTATTGACAGTTTTCAGCACAGCCTGTCCAGAAACCACCGACAGGATCTCCAATTAAACCGGGGCGGATGATACGCCATAGGCCCAGTTTGAACCGGCGAAGGACCTTTTCTCACGCCGTCGCCCACGGAGAGGGTAAGGTTGCTGCACCTTACGCGTTTGGCCGGCTACTAACTTGAAAAAAGGCCGACGCTCTTGGAGGGTCTGCAACTGACCCAAAAGCGTCGGCCCCGCTGGTTTCAGGCGGTAGTGCGTGGGATTGTGGCTACTCCAGTTGCCGCAGCCTGGGGTCCAGGGCATCCCGCAGCCAGTCGCCGAACAGGTTCAGGGACAGCACCGTCATGAATATCGCCAGCCCGGGTAGCGTCGAAATCCACCACGCAATTGCGATCCGGTCCCGGCCCTCTGACAGCATGGAGCCCCACGCCGGCGTGGGAGGCGGGACGCCCGCTCCCAGGAAGCTCAGGGCGGCCTCCAGCAGGATGACCACACCCACCAGCAGGGTTGCCACCACAATCACGCTGTTGGCGATCCCCGGCAGGATATGGACCAGCATGATACGAATCGTCCCGGCTCCGGCCACGCGGGCCAATGCGACGTAGTCCGCGGTCTTGACGCGCAGCACCTCCCCCCGCGTCACGCGCGTAAAGAGTGGCCAGATAGCTATTGCCATGATCACGATGATCAACTGGAAGGATGGCCCGAGGGCCACGACCAATACGAGGGCGACCAGGATCAGGGGGAGCGCAAGTATGATGTCCACCATGCGCATTACGACCTCGTCTATCCACCCACCGTGCCATCCGGCGGTTAGGCCGAGCACTGTGCCCATGGTGCCGCCCACCGCCAGAGTCAGTCCGGCCATCACCAGGGAAACGCGCGCGCCGTAAATGATGCGGGTGAATAGATCACGACCCAGGTGGTCGGTGCCCAGGATATAAAGCGTATCGATGCCCTCCCGGACGACCACGTCCAGTTTATCGCCGATGACCGCGTTGGGGTCGATCTGCCTGGCGTTGTATTCGGTAATCTGTGTTTTCTGTTTTTCGATGTCGCTGGGACTGATTACCGCCACCACCTCTTTGGTTACTATCACGGGTGGAACTGGTTCGTACGCCCAGAACCCGGGTTGGAGACGGTGGTTCGGGTCCCCTACATTCGGATCATAGGGGGAAATCCAGTCGGCGGTGATTCCGGCCACCACTACCAATGTCAGGATAAACACGGGAATGATCAGCACCGGGCGGCGCCATCGCGCCATCGCCCGGAACGCCCGCACGATTACGGGTTGGGTGGTGGAAAGGGTTGTAGCCTGGGCCATTTGATTTCTCCGGGCCGTCTCTGGAAATTTGGATTCTCGGTGACGGGGAACCGCTTCACTTGCTGAGGGTCAGTATCTCCTACAGGTATCGGATTCTGGGGTCGATGTAAGCGTAGAGTATGTCCACCAACAACGCGATGAATACATACCCCAGCGTGAACATGATGGTCAGTCCCTGGATCAGCGGGTAGTCCGACGACCAGAGCGCCTGCACTGCCAATTGGCCCATTCCGGGCCACGCGAACACCAGCTCGGTGGTGATGGAGCCCGTGAGGATGGCCGGCATCGATACGCCCGCCAGGGTCAACGGCGGTATCAGGGCATTGCGAAACGCATGCTTCCAGATGATCGCCCGACCCGGCAACCCTTTCGCCCTGGCCAGTTTGATGTATTCCGTGTCCAGCGTGTCCAGCATCGCCGAGCGCATCAACCGCAGGCTGCCGGCCAGGAACCCGCCCCAGGCCAGGGTGATTGTCGGAAGCACGAAGCTGTTCCAGTCCTGCCTTCCGGAAGGCGGGACCCACCCGAGGTACACGGCAAAGAAGAAAATGAACATGATGCCAAGCCAGAAGGACGGCGCCGCCTGTCCGATCAAGGCCACGGCCCTCCCGACTTGGTCCAGAACACTGCCACGCAAGACTGCTGACATCACGCCGAGGGGTATACCGACAAGGAGCGCGAGCAGAAAGGCAGCGCCGCCAAGCTGGAGCGTGGCCGGGATTTTCTCTGCGACTACCTCCAGCACCGGCCGGCGCTGGCTGATTGACTCGCCGAAATCACCGCGCAACACCCCACCCATGAAAATCGCGTATTGGTGATAGAGGGGCTTATCCAGCCCCAGCTCCTCCCCCAGCAATTCCCATTGCTCCTGGGTGGCATGATCGTCCAGGAGCAGTGATCTGGGGTCTCCGCCCACCCGCGCCATGACGAAGATGATCATCGACACCGCGAGCAGCGTGATTATCATCAGGAAGAATCGGCGTACCAAAAAACGCTGCATGTCAACGTCCCAGCATCAGATGTTCAGATACGTTTAATCCGGTCTTATCGCCTGAAGGTGACGATTTCTCTCACTACGCCGAACAGTAAGGTTCCCGCGTTGGCTGCTGCGGTTGCGCCCAACGCCGCGTAGGAGAACGCGTTGATGGGCGGCTCGGAGCAGCACTTGATCTCTCGGTTCAACGCGAATTCGTACCCCACCCACGACCCGATGATCCCGCCGGCGATACCCGCAGATCCGATCATCAATAATACCGGCAACGAATTGCCGTCCAGTCGCAGCCACGTCAGCGAACCGCCCAGTCCGGCCCCAATCGCCGCGCCAGCCAGGAACATTACATCCCGAAGCAGCTTGGACGACGTGTCGGTAAAGAAATAGTACAGGCCCCAGGCGACCCACACACCAATATAGCTGAGCACGAGGGCTATGAGAAATCCAAGCCCTGCGCGCCCAGCGATTGTGAGGATGCTTGCCGTCAAGCCAATTTACGGCCGGAGCCGAAGCCATCCGGATGTTCTCTGATCGCCCCTTCTCCTACTGAGTGAGGTTGGGAGCGTACTCGAACCCGGTCAGGTCCCGCGTCTCGGCGTAGTTCAGGTGCTCGTTCCAGGGGGCTGTGTCCCCGTTCACGGCAAAGACCTGGTTCTGGGCATAGAGGCCGACCGACAGGGCGTTGTCGTACACGAACTTCGCAGCCTCAACCATGATCTCGTACCGCGCTGCGTCGTCAACTGTGCCCTGCGCTTCGTTCATGTAATCTGAGAGGATCGGATGGTCCATGCCGAAGTTCCAGGCGCTCTCGTGGTTGAAAGCGGTGGACCACCGGTCCAGGGGATCAACCGCAACGTGGGTGTGCTGGTATGCCTGGTTGTAGGTGCGGGTCACGATGCCCGGGCGGAAGGTCTTGTAGGGCAGGTTCTGTTGGTTGGCCTTGACGCCAATCTGGTCCCACATCTGGGCGATGGCGGAGGTCACCTCGAGATAATTCGAGCCGCCCAGGGGCGTGAGGGTGATCTCGAACCCGTCGGGGTAGCCTGCCTCGGCCAGCAGTTGCTTGGATTTCTCCGGATTGAACTCCCACTGCCGGTACTCCGCCGGCAGCTTGTCCAGGTGGAAGGCCCACGCCGGCAGAGAGTCCGGGATGGCCTCGCTGCTCAGCAGCGTGTCCGAGATCAACTGGCGGTCAATGGCGATGGACAGGGCGGTGCGCACCTTGGCAGCGTTCTGCCATTCCTCGGATGCCGGGTCAGGGTTGCCGGAAATCCAGGGCAGAGAAGGATCGAAGCCCGGGACTCTCTCTTCGTGTTCCGGCGTGCGCGAGCCGTCAGGGTTCACTCCCACGTAGTAGTTGCCGTAGAAGGCCATGCTCACGCCGCTGCCGCCGGCTATCCTGACGAAATCGGTGCCTGGGTGGTCCGCCACTGCGGCGATGGAGTCCAGGTTCATTTCCATCGCCGTGAGTCCGTCGGTGAGGAAGTTGGCCACGCGGGTGGACTCCTCTGGAATGTGCAGCCACCTCAGTTCGGCAAACTCGGGTGTCTTCCGCCAGTGGTCTTCCACCGCGGACCAGCGCGTGAACTGGTCGCTCTGGTGCTCCGCGAACTCCCAGGGGCTGGTTCCGGCGATGTTCCGGCTCGCCTCGTCGACACCCACGTCTTCCAGTTGCGCCTTGCTGATGATGTTGACATGGGGGCGAGCAAGCAGACCCAGGGTGTCGTACTGCGGCGTCCCGGTGTTCACCTCGATGGTGTACTTGTCGATGGCCTTGGCCCGCCCTTCGTCGATGACGCCGGTGACGGTCGTGCCTTCCTTGACGTCGCCGCCAAGCCCCCAGATCCGGCGGATATGGGTATTGAACGCCACCCGGGAGCTTTCGCCGCCGCTGATCATCAGGCTCCAGAGGACGCCTTCCGCATCCAGTTCCCCGTAGCCCTTGTGGAACATGGCGCCTTCTGCCAGCTTGAACGTCCAGGTGACTCCGTCAGGAGCAACCTCCCATTCCTGGAACAGCCAGGGGACAATCTCCTTGTCTTCGTTCATGTAAAGGAGAGTCTCGGCGGTGGTGTAGCCGTTGTGGTGATACCCGGCCCCCTCCGTCACCGTCGGGAAGACGTGGAACGGGGCGACGAGGGGCAGTCCGAAGGTCAAAGTCCCTCTGGGCGACATCACATCTGAGGCTTCCGGCATGGCCGTCGCTTCGGGCATGGCGGTAGCCGCGACCGCCGGCGCTCCGGAACTGCCGGAGCTCCCTGAGCTTGCGACAGGAGTGCTTTCCGCCATGGCAGCGGCGGGTGCGGCAGTTGCCGCGGGTGCGGCCGGCGCCGTGGCGGGCGCTTCCTCTGCCGTTCCGCAGGCCACCGCCACTATCAGGACGAGAGCCAACGGACCGACCGCGAATAGTCGGGTTAGTGCGAGACGTCGGTGCCTCATATCAGAACCTCCATATTCCGAAAAATTGGGGCGGATCAATGTGCCATATTGCGGTTCGTCCTTCCTTGACCAATGTCTGTGCGATCATATCCGCGACAACACTGGCAAGAGCTGGCACTATGCCATGGACGAATCCGCGCCACATTTAGGCCACCCTGAACAGGCCAACGTAAAATAGACTGCCAACCTCTGCGAGTCAATAGGGACTTTCAGCAGCCATGGTTTGCCAGTTTCCCGAAACAGGACGGCTTGGCGTCATGGACGCGAATGAACCGGGCGGTAGCCTGTCAGCTTCTCCGGCGATGGTTCCCGATCTCCGCTCGCCCCGGTATGGACGCAATTACCTGCGGGTAGTCCTGACCTTTGCCGTTCCTTCCACGCCTTCCGGAGCCTCCAGATTTTGCGCCATCCATCGGTACGGCCGCCAACAGGAGCGAGGTTGTGATCACGCGCACACCTTCCGATCTGGGCGACCACGCACCCCAGGGCCTGCCCCTCCTGACCATGGTCTTCACACCGGACAACTGGAGCGTGCCCCAGCGGATCACCTTCGTGGCCGAAAGCGCCGATGATCACGACGACCACCTGATCTACCCCACTCACACGGCGCACAGCGGCTCCGACCGCTCATTCGCCGGCACGCCGAACCATCCCGCTTTTGATCAGCGAACTCCGACGCAGCCCCGTGGCGAAACCGGCCGCTCTGTCGGTCAGCGGCAGCTGATTTTGTCGGCTCGGGACCGTCCGCGCTACCGCCCATGGCCATCAACTTGCGTTCGCTCAACTTGTCGCTTGCCGGGTGACCTTGCCCCGAGCATCGCTCCGGGATCAACGCCCGGATTGGCGGAGCAGATCAATTATTGCACTCTACTTTGACTCGGGCGAAAATGTAGTTGTCAACCGTACTCCGCGCCTGCGAACCCAGCCCTGCGACCCAAATATCCGTTCAGATCCAACGGTTGTTCGTCAGACTGAATCGTGTCCGATCTCACTGCGGCGCAAACCGGCGCTCCCCACCCGCCGATGATCAACGACGCGCCCCACGGCCCGGGGTCAATTGGATTTGCCCACTCGTGGGGCGTGCGCGCTTTATAAACGACGGTCAAGGTTGCTCCTATGAATGATCTGATGCGAGGGAAAATCTGTCTCATAACCGGAGCCAGCGACGGAATTGGCTACGCGGCCTCCCGCCAACTGGCCCGCATGGGTGCGAGGGTCATCATCGTAGGCCGCAACCCGGCTAAAACCGAAGCCGCAGTGCGCCGGATCATCGCCGATACGGAGAACCCGGAAGTTGAGTACCTGTTGGCCGACCTTTCGTCCCAAGGTGAGGTGCGTCGCGTCGCCGCCGAGGCGATGGAACTGGCGTCCCATCTGGATGTGCTGCTGAACAATGCCGGGGCCATTTTCCTGTCCGACAGGCGCAGCGTTGAGGGTATCGAGATGACCTTCGCACTGAACCACCTGAGCTACTTCCTGCTGACCGGCCTGCTGCTCGATCGCCTGCGGCAAGCGCCTTGCGCCCGGATCATCAATGTATCCTCCAATGCGCACGAATCGCCGGGCAAATTCCGGCTGGAAGACCTGCCTGAGCCTTCAGGTAATGGGGGATATCCAGCCTACAAGCGCTCCAAGCTGTGCAACATCCTGTTCACCTACGAGCTGGCACGGCGTCTGGAAGGGGAGAAGATCACGGTAAATGCCCTGCATCCCGGCCTGGTGCGTACCAACATCGCGCGCAACAATGGGTTGCTGGGTCGCGTGGTCAATTTCTTCATTGGAGTTCGCGGAGTTGCCCCGGACAAGGGAGCGGAGACGCCGGTGTACCTGGCCGCATCGCCCGAGGTGGAGGGTGTGACCGGCGGGTATTTCGCGGAATGCCGCCCCGTGCCGTCTTCCGGCATCAGCTATGATGCAGAACTGGCTGCGAGGCTGTGGGATATGAGTGCGTCCCTGACTGCTGCCGGGGATCTACCCGCTCGCTGAACCGATGCCCCAGCCCGACTTGCCAACATCAGATTGGCCTTACCGCCCCTTGTTGCGCCCCACGTCAACCCCTGATAGGGCTCACGCGTACCCACTTCGCCTGAACTGTCATTGCGAGCGAAGCGCGGCAATCTCGTTCGGGGGAAGAAACGCTGCTGCGCGAACGAGATCGCCACGTCGCGTCGCTCCTCGCGATGACAAGAGTGGGTACTAACAAGCCTGATTGGAGGCTCAGGAAATATCGATACCCACGGGGCAGTGGTCGGATCCCATAACGTCGGGCAGTATGAAGCCATCGGTCAGGTTGGATGCGAAATCGTCGTCGGTGAAGAAGTAGTCGATGCGCCAGCCTACGTTCCGATCCCGCGCTCGAGTCACCTGGTTCCACCAGCTGTAGTTGTGCGGTTCCTGGTTGAACCGGCGAAAGGTGTCGACGTGTCCGTGTTCTAGGAAGGTGTCCATCCAGGCCCGCTCCTCCGGGAGAAAGCCGGAAATCTTCGCATTTTCCTTGGGTCGGGCGAGGTCGATTTCCTTGTGGGCGGTATTTACGTCGCCGCACACAACCACGCTGCGGCCTTCCCGTCGCAGTCTGTCCACGTAATCCAGGAAGGCGTCGTAGAACTCCATCTTGTAACGCAGGCGTTCCGCGGACTGCTTGCCGTTGGGGAAATAGATGCCCAGGAACACGAAATCATCGAAGTCGGCGACTATTGTGCGTCCCTCGCTGTCGAACCGCTCAACGCCCAGGCCGAAACTGACGCTGCGAGGTTCATGTCCTTCGCGGGTGTAGAGACCCACGCCGCTGTAGCCCTTTCGCTCCGGAGTGGTGAACCAGCAGGAATAGCCCTCCACCTGCTTCAGAGCGACGGGCAACTGTGACTCGTGGGCCTTGGTTTCCTGGAGGCACAGCACGTCGGGCTGCTCTTCCTGAAACCATTCAAGAAATCCCTTCTTGTGAACTGCCCGAATGCCGTTGACGTTCCATGAAATCAGCCTCATACCTTACGCCCTCAGATACACCCTCCCGGCGGGGAGGGGGAGAATTGCCGTTTGCGGCCAATGTTAGCACAGTCAGCGGGCCGCACCCTCAACCCGCCAGGAGTTGGGTGTTGCTGTTTCAGGTCTCCCAGGCGTCGGTCGATGGAGGCGTACCCCAGCATCGACTTAAAGGACTCGCCGGCGGGCGGCCAGGCGGTCGGGGACGCGGGGACTGTCGTGCGGTCCACTCGTCCTGAAGTTACTGCGGCTGCAGATCCTGCGTCTGGAACTGGAACCACTGGACTTGTCCGGCGTCCACCAGCTGTTGTACGGCGTGGTCGTTCTCGAGGCCGGCGACCACAGGAACGGCGGTCAGGCCCGTGAAACGGCTGATGAGTTCGGCGTTCCGGACCGCCCGCAGGGTATCGCGTTCGTCGGCGGTGTAGGATGCTTCGACGGCCATGAACAGTTGGTTGCCGTCCGAGTCTTGAACCTTCGCAACCAGGTCCGCCACGTAGAAGCTGCGCCGGACGCTCGACGGGATGTCATAGGCCACGGGCCCGCGCAGCATGGCTCGCAGGTCGTTGCCGTTGAGCTGCTGGGTGATTTCGTAGCCCAGGTGCTCGGCGATGTCGTTAGACATCTCGCGGGCGATGCGGCCGGCCGCGTGGCCTTTGAGGACGCCCAGGTCGTCGGTGATGCGCTGCAGGCGTTCCTCGACCCGGGCGTTGATCGCTTCCTGCCGCTGGATGAAACCCCGGAAATCGGCGTTGAATTCTTCCTGCCGCTGGATGAAGGCCGTCACATGGGCGGCGAATTGGGCGAAGCGCTCCGGCAGCTGCACCAGCTCTGCGGAGAGGACCAGGCTGCGGACCTGGCCGAGGAACACCGGGTCGTCCTGCAGCGCCTGAAGCAGGCGTTCTTTGTCCTGTTGGCTCATCGTCATGGTTATGCTCCGCGCCCGCCTTTGATTTTACCACTCTGCCCTGTCGGTCACAGAGAGCGACGGTGCGCGCACGCCATTTGAGGCGACACAGTGGCCGTTCCAAGGTGCTAAACTGCCGGTGTCACGGCCTTAGCCCAACCCGTTTCGCGGTGTTCAAACAGATAGGAGTGAGCAGTGCCTTACGCCAACATAGACGAAGTCAACCTGTATTACGAGGAGTATGGCGCCGGCCCCGCGGTCATGCTGACGCCCGGCGGACGGGTGGACCACAACGGCCTGCGTCCCGTGGCTGCCCTGCTGTCGACCCATTGCCGCGTCATCATTCACGACCGCCTCAACTGCGGCAAGTCCGACCTAGTGATCGGTGGCGAGCTTTCCGAGCAGCACCTTTGGGCTGAGGAGATGGCGGCTCTGCTGAAATACCTGGACGCTGCACCGGCTTACCTGGCCGGAGGGTCCGCCGGTTCTCGTACTTCCCTAACGGTGGCGGTTCGGCACCCGGAGGTGGTCAAGGGCGTCTTTATCTGGGAGGTCTCCGGCGGGCCGCGCAGCGCCGAGCTGATGTCTCCCGGCTACTACGGGCAGTACATCGAGGCCGCCGAGCGCGGCGGGATGGAGGCCGTGGCCGCTACCGAGTTTTTCGAGCAGCGCATCCGGGACAACCCTGACAACCGGGAACGGATCCTCGCCATGGATCCCGGGGAGTTCTGTTCGGTCATGCGCCGCTGGCGGGACCAGTTCTCCCGACCCAATCCGGTGGGAGACCTGACTGAGGAGCAGTTGAAGTCCATCACCTGCCCCGTGCTGGCCTTCGAGGGCAACGAGCCGGACGACGTTCACCACAAGTCTGCGGCGGAGAACGTGAAGCGGTTGGTGCCCAACGCCGAGCTGCGCCCGTCGGCGTGGACCCACGACGAGTGGGCGGTCATCGGTCAGCACGACAACACCTTCCCTGGCATCGCCGCCACCAACCGCTACCACATGAAGTCGACTTTCTACGCCGCGCAACTGCTGGAGTTCATCGCCAGGGTCGAGGCCCAGCAGCCGGCAGCCGTGGCATGACCGTATCCCCTATAGACCAACACGGAGGCACAGCATGGGAACCTTCAGACTCTACTCTGGTGATGACGGCCAGTCCCACATTGAGACCATTGACCTTGACCAGACGCCCGACTGGAAGGGCGCCCAGGAGACCACCACCATCAGCTTCAGTGAGGCCCCGGTCGGACGCTTCTCCGACTGGCACACGGCGCCGCGCCGCCAGTTTGTCATTGTGCTGTCCGGGCAACTGGAGATCGGCCTGGGCGACGGCTCCAAGCACGTCTTCGGCCCCGGTGACGCCCGCCTGGTGGAGGACACCACCGGCCAGGGCCACACCACCGCCACTCACGGCGATCAGGCCTGCGTCACCTGCACCATCCCCCTGGCCAACCAGTAACCGACGCTGCTCGAGCAGCGGCCCTTAGGCGGGGAGCCTGTCCGCGCGGGCACTGACCTCCACCGCCCGGCCTCACTGCTCCGCTTGGCCTGGATCCGTTACGCAGTCTGGGAGCTTCAGCGACGCTCCCCGGATCCAGGCCTGAATCCTCGAATTGCTCAACCAGGGTGACAGTTTCGCCGCGAAACGCCACGCCATGCGGCGGAACCGTTGAACCGAGAGCGAACCGTCCTCGTCGCCAAAATCCTGGCCATCCTGGTTTGTCTCTACCTGTTCCTGGTGGGCATCGCCGGGATCGGCCACTCATTCAAACTCTTCGGCGGGGAGTTCTCCGACGCCGTGCTGACCGCGACCCAGTCGCCGGTGGCTGCCCTGTTCATCGGGATCCTGGCGACTTCGCTGGTGCAGAGTTCATCCACAACCTCGTCGGTGATCGTCGGCATGGTGGCCGGCGGAACGATATCCACCGAGGCTGCCGTGTTCATGATCATGGGCGCTAACGTCGGCACCACGGTTACCAACACCATCGTGTCCGCGGGGCACGTGACCCAGGGCGCCGAGTTCCGCCGGGCCTTCGCCGCGGCGACGGTCCACGATCTCTTCAACCTGATGGCAGTGGCGGTTCTGTTCCCGGTGGAGTGGGCGACGGGTTTCTTGTCCCATACCTCAGTCTTCCTGGCTACGGCCTTCGCTGACCTGGGCGGGTTGCGGTTGGGGAACCCGGTGAAGGCCGCGACTGGGCCGGCGGTGTCCGCCTTGTCCGGAGCAGTCCAACAACAGGGGTTGCTGCTCCTGGTGATAGCGGCCGCACTCACGGTGGGGGCGCTGTTTTCCATCGTGCGTTTGCTGCGGAGCCTGGCCCTGCGTCGGGTCGAGGCTGCGTTGGACGAGCGGTTGTTCCGAAACGCCGGGCGCTCCATGCTGGTCGGTGTGGCGGTCACCATGACCGTACAGAGCAGCTCAATATCCACCTCGCTGGTCGTGCCGATGGTCGCGATAAAACTGCTTACCCTGCGCCAGGTTTTTCCTTACACGCTGGGCGCCAACGTGGGCACGACCTTCACCGCGAACCTGGCGGCGCTTTCCACGGGGAACGTGGCCGCCGTTACCGTGTCGCTGGCTCACCTGCTGTTCAACGTTTGCGGCATCGTCCTGGTGTGGCCGGTTTCACGCGTTCGCGGCCTGCCAATCTACCTGGCTGAGAAGATGGCCGATGCAACGATGCGCAGCCGCCTGGTCCCGCTCATCTACGTGGCGGCGGTTTTCTTCGGGCTCCCGTTCCTGGCAATTCTCGCGTTCCGGTGAACGGGTGGGCACGTGAGCTGTTTCCCGGGACGGGCGGCGGCCCCTCACGCGTACCCAGTTTGTCATCGCGAGGAGCGCAGCGACGTGGCGATCTCGTCACCCGAATAATGGCCCCTTGAGCAACGAGATTGCCACGCTTCGCTCGCAATGACAGTTCGGGCAAAACTGGGTACTCATGAGGCAGCGGCCCAAGTGGACTCGCTCCCCGGGCTGGAATATCATTAGGCTTGTTTAAAGCTTCGACGCAGCAGCGGTAAATGGAGGTCCGGGGGCAATGGCGGAGAAGGGAATTCTCGACGGGGTTAGAGTCCTCACCCTGGAGCAGGTGCACGCGCTGCCGTGGGGGACGGGATTCCTTGCGGATCTGGGCGCTGATGTCATCCGCGTCGAAAGCCCGGACCACCTGCAGGACCGTAAATCCGGCCCCTTTCCGGAAGGCACCCCGGGTGAGGAGTGGTGGAACGAAGCCGGAAACATAGTCTATTACGGCGCCCGCAACAAGCGCAGCCTGTGCATGGTCGTAACCCACCCGCGGGGAAAGGAAGTCTTTCTAAAGTTGGTGGAGAAGGCGGACATCGTGACCGATAACTTCCGTCCCGGCACCATGCAGCGGTTCGGGTTCGACCATGACAGCCTCTCCGCAATCAACCCTCGCATCATCACTCTCAGTAGCACCGCTTACGGTTACACCGGACCCTGGCGGCGGGCCGGCTCCCGGGCCCGCACCGTTGATGCCGCCTGCGGTTTGTCGTACCTGACCGGCTACGAGGGCGGTCCTTCCCAGCGGGCCAGCCCCAACTACATGGACCATTCCGTGGGCAACAACGTGGCCTATGCCCTGCTGCTGGCCCTGTACCAGCGCAACAAGACTGGCAAGGGCATGCGGGTTGACCTGACCATGCTAGAAACTGGAGTCTCGTCAGTGGGACCGGCCATCCTGGAGGCGCAGCGGGGCATAACGCGCGATCGTTTGGGCTGCGGCCACTGGTGGAAGGCGCCGCACAATGTGTATCCGGCCAGGGGCGACGACCGATGGATAGTTATTGTCGTGTCGTCCGAAACGGAATGGGAATCGCTGAAGGGAGCAATGGGCCGGCCCCAGTGGGCCGAGGGAGCCAAATTCGGCACCGCTTTGGCCCGCTGGCGCCACCGCCATGAACTGGACGAGCTGATCGGTGACTGGACCTCCCAGCATGACGACCTGGAACTGGCGCGGAGGCTGCAGGAACTGGGCGTCGCCGCCGGCTCGACGTTGACCGCACGGGACCTGGTAGACGACTCTCATCTACGGGAAAGGGGCTATCTGTGGGAGTTCTCCAATCCTCAGGCCCCTGCCGTTGGGTCCCGTATTTTTGCCGGCCGTCCCTTCAGAGATCCGGCCAATCCCGTGTCCATTGAGAAGGTCGCGAAATTGGGACAGGACAACGGGGCGATATTGGCCGAACTGGCGGGGTTGTCGCCAGCCGAAATAGGGGAGCTGGAATCCGAAGGCGTGGTTTACGGCGAGCCCCGGCCCGACGAACCAAGGCCGTGACTCGTGCGCCAGGGCAGGACGATTGTACAGTCTTCTAACTCCCGCTCATGGTGAGCCTGTCGAACCATGCTCCGCTTTGGTCGAACCATCCTTCGACAAGCTCATGATGAGCGGATAGAGAAAACTTATCGACTTTGCAATCGTCCCGGCATTGATGGATAAGCAACTTGGTGGAGAGACCATGCCCGGAATACTGTCGGAATTGCATGTACTGGAACTGACCCACCGGCCCTCCGGCGCCTATTGCGCCAAGCTGCTGGCCGACCAGGGCGCGGACACCATCAAAGTCGAGCCGCCCGGCTGGGGCGACCAGGCCCGCCACGAGCCGCCCTTCATTGATGATGTTCCCCATCCCGACCGGGGAACATCCTTCCTGGCCTTCAATACCAACAAGCGGGGCGTCACGCTGGACGTGGAACAGGCGCAAGGTCGGGAGCTGTTCGAGCGATTGGCAGCCACTGCGGACATCATTCTTGAGAGCTATCCGCCGGGGAAGCTGGCGGAATTGGGACTGGGCTATGAACGGCTGTCCCAATCCAACCCCGGCCTGATCCTGGTTTCCATCACGTATTTTGGTCAGGACGGGCCCTATGCCGGGTACCAGGGCGATGATCTGGTGGCTCAAGCCATGGGGGGCTACCTTTACACGGTAACCGGCTCGGCCAGCCAGCCGCCCATGGGCACGGCCCTGCAGCAGATGGAGATTACCGCCGCCCGCAACGGGGCGGTGGCGGTAATGGCGGCACTGTTGCGACGGGAGCAGTCGGGAAAGGGCACCCACATCGATGTCTCGACCATGGAGGCTGCCGTCAGCACCCCCTCCGGGCTGATTCACCCCTACACCTACACTGGACGCAGCCCTCACCGGGGCGGCAGTGACGGCAACGTGATGGACGGGATGCACCTGCCCACCCTGGATGGGGAAGTAACACTCACCACGGCTGGCACCGGCGGCCGTCCCATGGAGGCGTGGGCCGAGTTTCTGGAGGAACCGGGGCTGCTGGATTCCAAGTTCGCCTCCCGCTCCGGCCGGATGGAACACTGGGAGGAGCTTCACGGACTGGTGGCTCCCAAGCTGGCCCAGTGGAACAACCTGGATTTGATGCGGGAGACCATGGCCCGGGGCCTGGTCATAGGGCTGGTTCAGACGCCGCAGCAGGTGGTGGAATCGCCGCACCTGGAAGAGCGCGGGTTCTTCGTCGAGATGGACCATGCCCGGGCCGGCTCATTGAAATACCCGGGTTCGGGGTTCTTCATCGACGGAGAAAACGCCATGGCATCAGCCCGGCCGGCGCCCCGCCTGGGCGAGCACAACGTTGAAATTCTATGTGGTGAGCTGGGCCTCACCGTCCGTGACCTGGGATTGCTGCGGGCGGCGAGGGTTATCTAATCCGCTGTTGTGAAACGCCGCGGACCCAGAATTAGTGCGCCGGTTTTTCGTGGATGAAGCAGGATTTCGCTGGACGGCAGTTTTGCGCGAGGCATTTGGTGATGTAAGGATGGCGGACAAGGCGTTCGTTTATATTAAGGTGTTTTCCCACTCAAAATATCGGCATTGCCACCGTATTTCGTCGTTACTATACCGCTACGTGTACCAGTTGAGCGGGAGTTGATGCGTTGGGCAGTTTAGGGTTCGTTCAGAAGGTAGACGATGACGCCCATCGCTGGAATATCGACGCTAATAATAGCCCATATTGGCATCACCAACAAGTCGTTTCCGTTGCAGCCAAAAGCAGGATTCATCGTACAGAATCCCACGCATCTCAGGGACATCGGACCAATCCAGAGTATGCCGGTCGGCGGGAATCAGTTGGTGTCCGTTCATGACGGCAACGACCTTGGTGCAGTCGGCCGAGTCAGCTTGGAGATCGGCCAAGGTGTTGCCGCGGACACCGATCTCGTCGTCCACGGGGGTTTCGATCGGGCTCCGGCCCAACTGCTCAGCGCCACAGGTTCACATGGTCGGGGTATCCGATGCGGCCCCTCTCTCCATTGAACTTTGGTTGTATACCTGGAACATCAAGCCCAACCCCCGGGCCGACTTCGAGGAGTCGCGGAAGGCTACCGACTATTCGAAAGCAAGGTCGATGATCGGCTGGGAGATGCGGGTGTAATTCTCGGCAGGTATCCGATCCCTGCTGCAATAGCCGCTGGCCCCCAAACCCACGGGACGGTGGAATGCTGAAGTAAAATGCGGCACCACCACGCGCCGGCGCCAAATTCCGTGATTGCACCCGCCTTTTGAAACCAGATGATCTCGATAGTTGCCCTGATCCCGACCCACAACAGGCCTGACCTTCTGTCACAACGTGCCCTGGCGTCCATTGCCCGCCAATCGCGGATGCCCGACTACCTGGTCATTGTGGACGATTCGGGCCCGACGCACCGGGCCGCCAACCGGCGAGTTGCCGACGGGTTCGATTTCCCCTCCGCCCGGGTGGTCTACCTGGAAAACTCGCGGACGCCCGGTCTATCGGGCGCCGTCAACACCGCGCTCGCGTGGATGCAGGCTCAAACTCCATGCGCGTTCGTGGCCCTACTGGACGATGACGATGCCTGGGAGCCCACCTACCTGGAATGGTGCGAAGAGGCGATCACGAGCAACGATCTGGACATGGCGGCGGCCGGTATCGTCTACCATGGACGCGACGCAGAAGCGCGTCATTTGGACTCTCCGGAAGAATTGGATGTGGGCGAACTCCTGGTGCGGAATCCCCACATCCAAGGCTCCAACCTGTTTGTCCGCCTGGAGAAGATGCTGGAGGCGGGCGGTTTCGACGAGGCCCTGGTCAGCACCACCGATCGTGACATGTGCATCAGGTTGGCTGACCTGGGTACCGTCAGGTACGGCAAACTGTCCGATTACCTGGTGCATCACCACGCCGAGGACGACAGACCTCGCCTCTCTTCCCGCGGCAGTGAAGACAAGTGCGCGGGCCTGACGCGCTTCTATCGCAAGTATCGGGGCCGGATGACGGTTGAGCAGAGAGAGGCGTTCCTCAGGCGCAGCCGAGACCTTTTTGACTGCGAACCGTCAGTGGAACCCGCGGTACCGCGGGAAGATGAGCCACCGTCGCTGATGGCGAAACGTCATGATTGCCTCGACCTTGTGGTGGGCGCCATCACGTCCCCGGAAGTCGGTTGCGTGGCCAACTTGCTGGAGAGCCTGTCCTGTGAACTGGGCGGTCGGGATGATGTCGTTCTCAAGGTGGTGTTGCTGGAAAACGGCGGGCACGATCGAGATTCGCGAGAACGGCTCGGGGACGTGGTTGACCGTATGGCGCTGCAGGGGTTGGACATCGACCTCATAACCCTTGAGGACCAGCAACGCGATGCTACGGCTGGGTTCATCAACGCCACCGAAGAGCGGCTATCTGAACGCAAGTCCATAGCGATGAGTCGCACCATGCTTCAACAGTACCTGTTTTGGGAAGCAAAGCCTCGACCCGGTTCGGTGGCGTGGATCCTGGACGATGACGTGGCCCTGAATGGCTTGGTTCACCATGCCGACGGTACCGTGCGACCCCGGAGCCTGGATTACGCTGCTGCGATCAGCGAGCTGAAGAGGTCCGGCCACAGCATCGTGTTGGGCGCAGTTAACGGAGACCCTCCATTGCCCACCCTGAGCTGCGTGCGGACACAGCTGGTGGACATGTATCACAACCTGCACCAGTTGGCGGCATTACAACCTCGCGACCCCTATCCGGATCTCGGGATCGAAAACCGGGAAGCCCGATTGGAGAACCCGGACTATTACTACGATCTGTCTCGTTTGGGGACCAGGCATCTGGAGCTGCCATTCTGGTACCAGCCCAGTCGGAACGGTATGACGGCCGAACAGGTACTGTCAGAACTCTCGTCGCATGTTGCGACAATCTTGGCCGGCAACCAGGTGTTTCGTCCGCTGGCGCAGTCGTCGTTGGCCAACCCCGCGCGAGTCCTCGACCAATCCACGAACCGCGGCCCCGGACATGGATTCCGCCTTCAGCACGCTTGCGCAGGATATTCAAGGTTTCGCGGTCTGTTCGGCGGTCCGCATGGTGCTTGAGGGGCGAAAAGAACGGGGCCACCGGTCCGGCGGGTACGGGGCCCTGGATCTGGACCAGGGGGAGATCGAGATAGCGATGGCCGCCTACCGGCAGTCCAGGACCGAGCGGCTGGCCGCGTTTTCGTGGAACTTCGCCAGAATCACCGGACTCATCTCGGCTATCTCCAAATTCTGCGTTCCCGGTTCCGACACCGAGAGCGTACCGTGGTGGCTTTCTTCAACCGGCAATGACGGATCGGCTGCACGATTGCGAAAGTTCTGGACGACTCTCCGCGCCACGTACACCCCGGACCGCCTGGCAGATTTCCAGCACCAAGTTACCGAAGTCGATGACGCCACTATACGGGAGTACTTCCTGAACCTGAGCGAAACGATAGCACGGCATCGGTCGTTGACCGCGTTGCCGGTTGACAGGATTCGGAGCGGGGCGGAGAGCCGTCTCGGGCAAGAGTTCGGGGTCGGTCCGCTGGATTGCCTGGGCGTCGGAGAGGAGGGGGCGATCTTCACCGACGGACACCTGGTATACAAATACTTCCACTACTGGAAACCAGGCACGCGCGACCAGAAGATCGAGTATCTGAAATCGCTGGCCGGGTGCGTCTCCGGTTACAGGACGTTGCCCGACATCCGTGAGGTGCGCCAATGGGGCGAGCATGTGACGCTGGTCTACCCGTACGAGGCAGGCAACCCTTACGCCGGGGGCCATCTGCATGACATCGTCGCCCTGCTGCGCGAGTGCCACGCTGCGGGAATAGCGTGCCGAAACATTCATCCCGATAACCTGCTGGTCACAACATCCGGGTTGAAACTAATCGACATCGGCGCCGACGTGGTTCCTTACGACGGCACCGAGTTCGAGCATATGTGCCGTCGCGCGCTGCTCACCTACCGGTTCCATTTCCGGTCCGACCTGAAAGCGTTGATGACGCGTTCTCTGGATGAGCCGGATCTGCCGGAATTGGTGGGGTTGGAGCAGTTCAGGCGCGCGGTGGATCCCAGAGGGGTGCACGAGATCCTGCACCGGCCTCTGGCCGGAATGGTGCTGGAACACAAACCGGAGACGGTACTGGACTACGGATGCGGCAACGGTGAATTGGCCGAATTGCTCGCCGGAGACGGGCTGAACGTCACAGCGTACGATCCTGATCCCGACGCCATCGCCAGTTGCTCTGAACGCGGAATGTCCGTGGAATGCGGTGGTCCAGCCATGCTGGAGCGGCTGCGGGCGGACGGCGTCCGGTACGATGCGGTGGTCTGCTGCCGGGTGCTGTGCACCATCGCGGATGGAAACGAAGTGGATGGTGTCCTGGCGGGCCTTCGCCAGTTCGTTTCTGACCAAGGGCGGGTGTGGGTGGCGGTATGCAACCCCTTCTACTACGGCGTCGCTTCCACGGAGCTGAACACCAGGCCCCAGCATACTGACCGTGCATACCACGAGACATTCACCTACCGAAAGGCGGTGGCGCCGAAAGGCAACGTGCGGGATGAGGTGCATCACAGTCTATCCGCGTATCGGAAGGCTTTCGCGAAGGCGGGCCTGAGGATCGATGCAATAAGGGAATTGGACGGCGCCGATATCCGCGAGTTGCGGCCGGCGTCGGACCACCTGGTGTTTGACCTCTGCCCGGTCTCGCCCGAGGACCCCAACGTGTCACTCCTGATCAAGACCTGTTACATGGAATGGCGAACCATCGAACGATTCGTTCGCCACCAAATCGGCCAGCTGGAGGATCCGACCAGGTTCGGCGAGAAGGTAGTGGTGGTGGACCCATCCCCTGGTCCTTTCCTGCGCCAATACGATGAGCCGGATGCTGAAGCCCACCGGAGCGCGATGGATCGGCTGTTGAGGGACGGCGTAGTGGATCGTGTGGTCTATGCTCCCGAAGATCCCGCAACAATTCGGGACACTTACCGGAAGTGGTTCGGCGCCGAGGCAACGGCAACCCACTCGATTAGCGGCCAGCAGTTGTTTGCCACGCTGTACGGGTTCGACGCTTGCATCGGGGATTACGTGCTGCAGCTGGACAGCGACCTGCTCATCCATCGCGACGACGCCGAGCATGATTACCTGAACGAGCTCGTTGGCGTCCTGCAGGAAGACTCCAAGGCGCTGTTGGTGCCGCTGAGCATCTGCCGGTCGGATCCCTTGCCCTACACCCACCAAGGTCCCAATGGGGACTGGCGCGTGGAGGTCCGCGGCTGCATGTTCGATCGCCGGCGTCTCCAATCGGTGCTGCCCATCGCCAATGATCTTGAGGGCGGACGATTCGCTATGGGATGGCACCGCGCGTTTGATCGGTTCATAGCCGGCGGCGAGTTCCGCAGCTACCGCGGCGGCGATCCGCGAACGTCGTTCATCCATGTACCCAACGAGCGCAAGTCTGATGCGGAGGAGTTGCTGGACATCCTGGCGGCGGCTGAGCGCGGCCACGTCCCTGATTGCCAGTTCGGAAACGTGGAACTGGAAGGTTCGGTGGCGGATTGGGCCGGGCCCAAGCGAGCCGAGCCGTTCGTTTTCGTGATCTGCGGTCGCAACGTGAACCCGGGGCAGTTCAAACGCTGCATCGAATCGCTGATAGTCCAGACCGGGCACGATTGGGGCGCCGTCTTGGTGGACGATGCTTCCACCAACGGTTTTGGCGATTACGCCGAGGTCATGCTAGCGGATTACCGCCATCGGGTGACCATAGTTCGCAACCGAACGCGCAGGGGTCTGCTCCACAACACCTGGAACGCCATAACCAATTATTGCGTCGACCCGCAGAGCGTGATCATCACACTGGACGCCGATGATGCGCTGGTCGGTGCCAGCGTGTTGGAACGGCTCCGGCGGGAGTACGACAACGGTGCTGATGCAACTGTCGGATCGATGCTGAGGATGGACAAGGAAACGGTTTACCCAGCCGACTTTGAACGCCCCAGATGGTGGACAAGCAACGTCTGGCAGCACCTGCGCACGTTCCGGAAGTATCTCTTCGACGCAATCGACAGCGACGACCTCAAGCTGGACGGGCAATGGATCGACATTGCCACCGATTGGGCGTTCATGGTTCCCATCATCGAGATGGCTGAAAATCCGAGATACATTCCGAAGCCCTTGTACCTCTACGAGCCTTCGGAGCGGACACGCCGGACCGATCGAGCGTTCCGGGATTCCATCATCGCTCGTATATTGAACAAAGCAGTGTATGGTCGCTTGCCCTACCGAGTCGGTGTTGCAGGCGTATAACCTTCCCCCGGCATCAACTTCTCAATCAGGCGAAATCCCTGTTTGCAACGGGGATCAACAAGCACCGTGGCGGCAAGGCCAGTTTTGGGGCCGCAACTTAGCTGGATTCCCGACTAACTGGGGTGATCACGCAGCGATTGGCGCCCCGATAGGTGCGCGGGTAGTGTGGTCAATTTGTTCATCAGACATGGGGACCAGTCGATAGCCCAGTTGAGCCGCCCGTCGCTTCGCCGCGCGCAACGCGCGCTGCTGATATTGTGTATCGTAGTATTCAGCCCGGCATCCACGTATTCCTGTCCGTACCGGAGCATGGAATAGATCAGTCTGGCCAGTTTGTGGGCGGTGGCGGCAATGGCCTTGGGCACGCCCAATTGCGCTTTCTTCCGGCGCCGGAAAGCGCCCAAAGCGCTGTCGGAGCGGTGCAGGGCATTGGCGGCGAAACCGTCCACGCCATCGATCCGGGGTCAGATCCACCCCGGTCATCCGGTACAGATGTGTTCTGATGTCGAAGCGGGGCGCATTGCCCTGGCCGCGCTTGTTGACATGGGCTGGCGGAGGCCTGCCGACGCTGCGATCCTCCAACCGTTCCAACTGGGCTTCAATCTCCCGGTCGCACTCGCCGATCTTGTCGTGATAGAACCGGTACAGTTCCAGGGCTTGGGTCAGCACGAAGATGTGCTCCTCCCTCCAGTGCCCCTCCAGCGACTGGGCGATGGTGGCCTCATCCGCCTTGATCCGGTTGTCGCGCAGTCTGGCCAACTGGCGCGGGTTCCGTTCCCCGTTCACGATAGCCTCGACAATCGCCATGGCGGTCTTGCCGGTGTAAGATGCCACGAACTATGTACCAGTAATCGGCGAAATCGCCAGGAACTATAGACCGGTTCGTCAAGGTCTATGACCACCGGTGGGCGACAACGACTACGCCGTCATCGACCTGCTCCACTTCTGCCAATCCCTCCGCGAACCGGTAACCCTCATCGCCAGGCTACGCCTGGATGCCGGTCTCTAGGAGACTGCGCCACCCCGTCAACCGGGTCAAACTGGTCGGCCCCGGGTGGAGGGATCACGTCAACCCACCCTCAAGCAGCGCCTTGACCACCCCGACCTGCAGTGGCACACCCTGTCGGTGTCCTGGTACCACGGCGCCGTCCGCACCCTGGTACTGTCTTCCCACACCGCCCCTTTGGTTCCACCACAGCAATCCACCCCTGCCCATCCGCTCGGTGTTGGTCCGCAATCCCAATGTGAACTGGACACTCAAGCCCTGCTCGGTACCGACCAAACCGTGGCTCCAGTCCAGATCCTTCAGTGGTTTGTGCTGCGCTGGCAACTGGAGGTCGCCTACCAGGAAGTGAGGGCTCAACCTGGGCGTGGATACTCAACGCCAATGGTCAGACCGCGCCATTGCCCGCACTACGCCCGTCCTGATGGGTTTGTTTTCCTGCATTGCCCTGGCTGCTCACTGGCTGCAACAAAAGAGCCCCATCATCCAGCGCACAGCGGCCTGGTATGCCAAGCCCGCCCCACTTTCGTGGATGCCATCGCCCTGGTGCGCCGACATCGGTGTCTGGCATCGGAGGGTTTTTCAATGTCAGCGTCCGACGACGACCGGGAAAAACCCGTTTCCGATTTGCATTCCCAGCTTATCGATTACCTCGCCTGCGCCGCCTGACCGTGCAAAGTCCAGCTTAGAGGAGAGCGCATAAAGATTACCGTCATGGGACGCCACGTAGAGCATGTCTCCCACCACCACCGGGGTGGCGGAGATCTTTCCGCCAGTCTGGAAAGTCCATTCCTCCTGGCCCGTGAAGGAGTCCAAGGCATAAAGAGTGCCATGCTCGGAGCCGACCAGCAACGTGTTGCCGGTGACGATTGGACCCGCCGTGATCTTCTCGTCGAGTTGGGTTGCCCACCGCTCCGAGCCGGTATCGATATCGAGGGAGACGACCTTACCCCCGGCGCTGGCCACATAGACCGCGTCGTGGGCAGTGGCAGGACTGAGCGACACGCTGTCGCCGATGCCGGAGGCCCAGACAGCCCCCTGTTGGTTGGGCACACTGGGCAGCAGGCCCCACACGAACAGATTGACCCTGGCGGCCCACCAGAGACGTTCCAGAGGAAAGGTGCTGCTGTTCCAATCCAGCGACCATACGGTCCCGCGATGAGATACGACCAAAACGCGGTCCTCGTGTATGGCAGGGGCTCCCATTATGGGCCAGCCCGCATCGTAGACGAAACGTGTGCGACCGGTTTTCGCCTCCACGATGTGGAGCAAGCCATCCTGAGAAGCCACGGCAACCTGATCATCACGGTAGGCCACCGGAGCGACAATCCATCCTCCGACGGTAATGGTCCAGCGTTCCTCGCCGGTGGCGACGTCGAGGGCATACAGCTGCCGATTGGTGGAGCCAATATAAACCGTCCCATCAGCCACGACAGGCGAGGCGAGCACCGGGTTGCCGAGGTCCTTTTCCCACAGCAGATCGCCGGTTTCCCGGTTCAGAGCGATAAAGCGTTTATTGCGCAGGCCAAAAAACAGCAGGTCACCGGCGATGGCGGGAGAGGTGTCGGAAGGGACGACAGTGGGGAATTCCCATACCGGCTGGCCGGTATCTCTTTCGAGAGCCAGGGCACGACCATCCCCGGTGGTGATATAAATCCGGCCGGCCACGACCGCCGGTCCAGCAAGAATGGGGCCGTCCGTGTTGAAGGTCCACCGCACTTCTACCGGCATCTGAGGACCCGGGTCCGGAGTAGATGCGTTGTTCTGGGCCGTCCGTCGCATCTGGGCCCAGGTCTCGGGGCCGGCATGAGCGCTAATCCTAGTGGTGGCCTCGGGAGGGGGGAAAAACAAGGCGGTCAAATTGAAGCTGACCGTAACCCACCAGAGGATCAGCGCCAAGAGCAGGGCAATGCCGACAGTCCAGGGACGACGGCGCACGAAACGCCAGACGCGGCGCCGTAGATGAGGACGCTCGTCGGCCGATGTTGGAAAGCGAGTCGTCATCTGGGCGCGCCGGTTGACGGGGCGACCGGTATCTTCAAGGTGAGGTGTCCGTAACTGGGAAGCACTAGCTTTCGTTTCGCAGAACCCCTCGCCTGGTTGGGAGCGGCGGGATCTTTGCCAAGCGACAATAGTCGAGTCGCATGGCAAAGACTACCGAACCGAAGCCAAGATGGGATCTGCATTTGGGGGCGATGCAGATCCATTTGCGCGACCCACCGAAGTCCCCTGGCGTACGAAGTCCTTCCGGCATACCTGGAGGGCATTGCTGCCCCGGCGCTAAACCTCTCCCCAAATGCGCAATTCACCTCGGTATCAGTTTACGTGTTGCCGCGCAGTTTGGGGTCCAGTGCGTCCCGGATCGAGTCACCGAACAGGTTGAAGGCCAACACGGTGATGGTAATGGCAACTCCAGGGAAGATAACCAGCCACCATTCCGGCTTGAGAGTGGCTGCCACGGCGCCACCGAGCATGTTGCCCCAGGTGGCGGTGGGAGCGGGCACTCCGACACCCAAAAAGCCCAGGGACGCTTCCAGCACGATGACCCCTCCCAACTGGGCGGTCACTAACACTAGCCAGGGGGCCAGGCATTGGGGCGCTATGTGCAACCCCATGACTCTCAGGTCGGAGGCCCCAATGGCCCGGGCGGCTTCGATGTACGAGTTCTCCTTCACGGAAAGGGAAACCGAGCGGATCACCCGAACCGATAACGGAATGCGGGTAATGGCGATGGCCACTATAACGGTGAACACTCCTGCTCCCAATCCCAACAACAGGACCATAGCCAAGATGAGAGTGGGGAAGGACAAGAGCAGCTCAACAATGCGCTGGCTGTAAATATCGAACCTTCCGCCCAGGTAACCGCTGGCGATACCCCACATCGCGCCGAGTGTGTCCCCGACTATGACAGCGACGAAGGCCACCAATAGAGATATGCGCGCTCCATAAATGACCCGGCTGAGCACGTCTCTGCCAACACGGTCGGTACCCAGGAGGTACTCCGAATCGGGAGGATCATTGATGTTTGTAAAGTGCCCCTCGATCGGGTTGTGTGGGGCTATCAAGGGTGAGGCGACCGCAAGCACAATTATGACCGCCAGGACTACGCCGCTGGCAGTTCCCACCGGCTGCCTTTCAGCAAATCTGCGAAGTACCCGCAGTACCCCTACGGTATACTCCTTGACGGTAGTAGCAGTCTCAGGTGCGGTTACAAGAACACTCGGATTCTCTGCCATCAATCAACTCCCTAGGGCTCAAGCCGGGTGTGTCTGATTGCTCCGGTGGTCGGCTCCTGTAGCGGCCCTTTCCACTTGAATTCCGGCGCCGCGCCAAATCGGACCCATCTTGCAAGTGGAGCCATTCGAATGGTCGGCATCAGCAAATCACTGAGTGCAAAGCCAATCCGCGGTTCCAACCGGGGTCACGTGGTTACGTACTAGGAGTAACGAATCCTGGGGTCAAAGAAGGCGTAGGAAATGTCCACCAACAGGTTCAGCACCACGAAGATCAGGCCATATAGCAGGACCAGGTTCTGGATCACGACGTAGTCCCGCTCCGTGAACGCGACCACCAGCGTAGAGCCCAGCCCGGGTACTCCGAAGGCCTTTTCCACGACGACCGACCCGCCAAGGAGGAATCCCAGGAGCACTCCCGACAGGGTGATTACCGGCAGAATGGCGTTGCGCAGGGCGTGACGCAAGATCACCCAACGCTCCGCCAGCCCCTTGGCCCTGGCAGTGCGGATATAGTCATCTCGCAGCACCTCCAGGAGAGTCGAACGGGCCATGCGCGCCACGTAAGCTGCCTGACTTAGGGCCAACACCAGAGCTGGGCCCCACACGATTTGCAAGTTGGCCCACGGGTCTTCCCAAATGTGGATGACTCCAAAAGGTGCTTTATAGTGCCACCCCAGCAACAGCACGAGCACGATCAACGTCCCCAGCCAAAAATTGGGGACTGCCAGGAATAATATGCTGAAGAACCGGGCGACGTAATCGCCGAAGCTGTTTTGTTTGACCGCAGCCAGGATTCCAACGGGCAGGCCGATAATCCAGGCAAAGATGATCGCCAGAATCGCGATCTCCGCAGTCAACGGGCCCCGGTGAGTTATGGTTTCCATGACCGTGTCACCCCGCCAGAAGGACTCTCCCAGCTTCAGGGTGAACACGTCTCCCATCCAGTTGACATACTGCTTCCAGAGCGGATCGTTCAGGCCCAGGCTTTCCAGAAGCCTTTCCCGATCCGCTTCACGGAGCATACGAAACCCGTCTTCATCGCTGAACATGACCGCAAGGACGTCTCCGGGCAAGATACGCATTGCGGCGAAGATGATGACCGTTATCACGAAGATGGCGGGCACCGAAAGCAGGAGCCTACGCAGGATATAGGTTTGCATCTTGCTACCTTTGTTCGGGTGGGATGAGCCGGGCTGGGGCAAGCGTCATCGCATCAGCATGGAGCATCCCATCGGCATGGGGCATCGCAAGGCTCGGGGGTCCTCCTACCTGTCGAGCCACACCGTATCGTAGCGGTTGCAGTTGTAGATGCCGCAGCCGGACTTCTCCACCACACCTCCGACGTAGTCGTACCAGGCGTTGAAGACTATGCGCCAGTGATGCGGAGCCATTGGCACTTCCCGGTCCAGAATGTCAGTCGCCTGCTGCCACAAGGCTATGCGCTTGTCCCGGTCCAACTCGGCGTCGATCTGGTTCATTATGGCGTCGAACTCGGGGTTGGACCAACGGGAGAGGTTTTGAGCGCCCCCGGTCTTGTAGAAGTTGGTGCCGTAGTCCGAAGGGTCCATCAGGTTGGTGCCGATGGAACCCAGGCCGATGTCGAAAATCCCGGTACGCATGTCCTCCTGCCACTGTCCGCCTTGAGGCGCCCTCAAATTGGACTCGATGTTCAGGTGGACCCGCAGCATCTCCTGGACTATCGGCGCCATCACATCCTCGCGGGGAGCCCATCCTCCACGCACCGAGAAGTCCACGTCCTTGATGCCTTCGGCGTAGCCGGCTTCAGCCATCAGGGCCTTGGCCTCCGCGATGTCCGCACTCTTGTCGACCCTGAAGCCCGGCTTCGTCAGCAAAAGCTCGTCGGTAGGGGAGAAGGCCATGTTCGGAGGAGACCAATCAACCACGACCTTGCCGAAGAGACCCTCCGTGGCTTCCATGATCGCCCACCGGTCCGTGATCAGGTGAATTGCCCGGCGCACTCTGGGGTCGTCCCACGGCGCTCCTTTCTCGATGTTGAACCACATGGCGTTGGCGGCGACACCTTGCCAAATATGGTTTGATGTACCCGGAATATCGTTCATCTCCGCGACGGCTTCAGGGCTGATGTTCCAACAGAAATCCACCTGGTTGGCGATGCAGAGGGCATCCCGCTGAGCCGTTTGGACGGAAAAGATGGTCACACCATCAACGTAGGGCAACCCTTCCACGAAGTATTCGGGATGCCGTTCGGTTTCCCACGTCTCTCCCTGGGTGAAGTCCACGAACTTGAAGGCACCGGTGCCAGGGCCACCGCCTTTGAGTTGTCTCAGGTCAAAATTGTTCTCCTCCAGGGTTTTTTTCGGGTGGATCACATTCCACTCCACCGCGAATGCGCCCAGGAAGAAGCCGCTCGGTTGCTTGAGGATCACCTGAAATGTGGATGCGTCAGGGGCCTCGACTCTGTCCACGATTGGCGCCAACAGGTCCTGCCGCAAGCTGGTGACGCCTTCGGGAGGATCAATAATACGGCTCCAACTGGCGAGCACGTCCTCGGAGGTCATAACGCTTCCGTCATGAAACTTGACCCCTTCGCGTAGGGGGAAAGTCCAAGTCAGGTTATCTTCAGAGACTGACCAGTCCTCAGCCAGGTCCGGGATGATCGTGTTGCCTCCGTCCAGAGGGTTGTACCGCAGCACCCCGTTATATTGCTGGCTCATGGGTTCAGCGGTATAGGCTGTGGCCGACTGCATCATGTCGTAGTGCGCCGTATCCGCAATCGAAGCTACCCTGAGCGTCCCGCCCTGCTTCGCGTTGGGATTGAGGAGAGAAACCGATCTGGAGTCTCCCGCGGCGGCCACTGGTGTGGGGATCGCAGTCGGAATCTCCGTGGCTACGGCGATCTCTCGGATTCGGACCTCCGGAGTCTGCTCTCCGGCAGCAGAAGCCGCCGGAGTCTGCCCTCCGGCATCAGAAGGTGCGACGGATTCCGGTGTTGGGGTGGTGGCGGTCCCGCACGCGGTCGCCACTAACAATATCGGAATCAACGGGGCAACCACCATGTTCTTGAGTATCTTCAACAAACGGTGCGTCATCTTTCGACCTCCACACGTTCGGGATTGGAAACCGATGGTCGTACCAGGTGGCCAGGTGTTCCGGGGCTGTGTTGCGACGAGTCACTCGCAATAGCGAGGATCATAGCAACGATTTATCGATGATATGAGGTCTATATTATCAATTTCCGCAAATCGGATGCGCATATACATCGCGAATTCGTCGTATGGCGGCTCACCATAGACTAAAGCATCCCGTCTGTCAACAGGACGATTGCAAAGTCAGGAGGCTCGACCGTAAAGGTGGTCGACGGTCCGTGTTGGGCGGAAGGCGGAAGTTTTGGCTCGCAAGGGCGCAGGCATCCGGGGAGGAAGCCATCCTTCCGGGCGCAGGGCGTTCAGTCCGGTGTTGACCAGGATGGCGAATATCTCCCCCAACCCCGGACGGCGCAGCGTGTGCGCGTCCTCATCCTGGCTGCGTTCCTTCACGTGATGTTGGCTGTTCTCAATCGCTTTTTCCCAGGGTCTCCGCTTTAGGCTCCCCCAGCCCACCTGCACCTGCTCTCCCGGCGCGGTCTCAAACTGCATCGTCGCCTCCGCCTAGCGCTTTTGCTGTCGTGGCGACAGGTAGCCCTTCAGGGGGGTGAAGGGATCACGCCAACCCACCCTCAATCAGTGCCTTGACCATCCCGACCTGCACTGGCGCATCCTGTCGGTGTCCGGGTACCACGGCGCCGTCCGCACCCTGGTACTGTCTTCCCACACCGCCCCTTTGGTTCCACCACAGCAATCCACCCCTGCCCATCCGCTCGGTGTTGGTCCGCAATCCCAATGGTGAACTGGACACTCAGGCCCTGCTCTGTACCGACCAAACCGTGGCTCCAGTCCAGATCCTTCAGTGGTTTGTGCTGCGCTGGCTACTGGGGGTCGCTTACCAGGAAGTGAGGGCTCAACCTGGGCGTGGATACTCAACGCCAATGGTCAGACCGCGCCATCACCCGCACCACGCCCGTCCTGATGGGTCTGTTTTCCTGCATCGCCCTGGCTGCTCACTGGCTGCAACAAGAAAGCCCAATCGTCCAGCGCACGGCGGCCTGGTATGCCAAGCCCACCCCACTTTCGTGGATGCCATCGCCCTGGTGCGCCGACATCGGTGTCTGGCATCGGAGCGTTTTTCAATGTCAGTGTCCGACGACGACCGGGAAAAACCCGTTCCCGATTTGCATCCCCAGCTTATCGGTCCCCTCGCCTGCGCCGCTTGAACGTACAAAGTCCAGCTAAACCGGTTACACGCTGAACGCCAATACCCGCAACGCCGCGATGGAGCCTCCTTCGAGTTCCAATGTCGCCGCCGATGACCGGTCGCCTCTACTCGACGTGAATTCCAACTGAGTCTCGGGCAAGCACTAACCGAGCGTATGAAACTCGCCGTTCAGGTCATTGAAGAGTGGCGGAATGCTTCAATGTCCACTGATCGATAAATGGTCGATGGAACGAGGGTCGAACACCGATCTCCCATGGCTTCCAAAAGCGTCAGCCACTGCGGCCGTGTCGGCGATCAGTTCGGTCCGGCAGCGAGCATCTGCACCCATTTGGGTCTCCTAAATTGTCGATTGGCCAAACGTAGAACAGCGACCTACTCTTCCGGTTCATGCCGCGTGTGATTCGGCAGGATATGCCGCGAAAAATACATGATCGCGAGTTGGCAGGTACTCTACCGTGAAACGATGGGGCGATTGCGGGAAATGGAATAGCCGAAGTGTCTGAGCAATTCGGCCATCAAACCTCAACGGGTTATGGTCCCCATGCTGCCTTACGTCTGCCACTTCGCGGATCGTTCGAAAAATCAACGAATTGCCGCATTGTAGCGGTTGCATCTATTCCTCATTAAGAAACTATAACGGCAAAGTGCGCCCGACCATCCTCAATCTGCGTCGCCGCTCTTGCGCGTCCGGCATAACCCGGTTTACGAGTTCCCAGTAGTCCTCCGAGTGGTTGCGGATGGTCAGGTGCGCCAACTCATGGACGATGACGTAGTCCACCAATGCGGGCTCAAGCGTCACCACGCGCCAGTTGAAGCGCAGCGTGCCGTCCGGAGCACAGCTTCCCCATCGTTGACGCTGGTCTCGGATAAGGACATCGGGCACTGGTCCGCCACCGAAACGTGGCAGCCATTTTTTCACGCCCGTTTCCAACCGTACCTCGGCTCTACGCCGATACCAAGCGATGATGGCCTTGCGCACTCGCAGGTAGCGTTCCTCACCGCCGAGATTTTGAGGCACCTTGATGCTGAATCGCCAGTGGTCGAAACGAACCTCCGGCGTTCGTACGTCGGTAGTGTCGAACACCATGCGCACGTTGCGCCCGAGGTATGGCAGGGTTTCGCCGCTGACGAACCGCTTGGGCGCCACGGCCAACGACCCGTCCGCAGCGTGACTGAGGATCCACGGGGCGCGACGAAGCACCAGGGTTTGCAGCTCGTGGGCCGGCGTGTCGACCGGCGCCGCCACCTGTACACCTCCGCCGTCTATGGTCACCTGGACAGTCTTCTTGCGGCGTTCGCTGCGGCGGACCTGGTATTCGATGGTCGTGCCGCCGAAGCGGATGCTGTTCCGTTCCATCATCGGCCGCTCCGGCTGCGGAACGCATCCACGATGCGGTTGGCGAGATCATCTAGCTCGTCCTCGCTGTACTTCTCACCGTCCCTCAACACGCGCTTGATGTCGCGACGCATGAGACGCTGGACCTCGAGGTTGGTCTGCCAATCGACCACGTTCCGATGTTGAACCAGCGCCGTCTCCACCTTTTCGGTGGCATCCTTTTGCTCTTCGTCCATGCGGACGTGGTATTCGGCCCGGGCGCCCTCCGCTACCGTTGCCTGGGTGCCCTGTCCGATGATCTCGTAGATTGCGAAGGACTCTGACGTCAGACCCAGTTGGGCCGCTATGTACTGCTCGGATTTCATCTGGCTGTGAAGTTCAGCCTGAAGCTTGGCCGCCTCGGCGGCGTCGATCACCTGGTTGCGCAGGTCCTGGATGATGCGCTCCAGCTGCTCGGACAACTTGCCGTAGAACACCGGGTTGTCGGCGAGCTTTTCGTTGATGTAGGCCCAGATGGTGTGCTCCATCACGGACGCCCTGGCCTCGTCGTGGGGCAAAGCCGCTATCTTCTGGTCGAAGTCCTGATCCAGCACTGACACCGGCTTCATCAACTCGCGGACGTTGGCGTCGATGCGCTCGTCGATCAGCTTCTTGACCTTGGCCCCGGTGTCGGTCCAGTTCAGCCGTGCGTCCTCCTGGAGGAAGTGGGCGCGGGCGTAGGCGCGGATCTCCGTGAGCCGCGCGAGCCGGCCGATATAGGGCAGAGCTTTGGGGTTGGGAATGGCCTGATCCATGAGGTGAGCGAACTCCCGGTAGTCGGCGTTGAACCGCTCGTACACGTCAGCCTTGAAATTGCCCTCGGTGTTGGCGTCGGGGGCGAACACGGCGATGCAGTCCCAGACGTCATCCAGGTCGCGACCCTTGAAGTGGGCTTCCGCTGCCACCACTGCCGATTCCAGCGCTGCCGTCGGGTCCTCGTACAGTTGCCGCATCGCGCCCATCACGTCGGGCACGTCAAAGATCTGCAGGGCCGCCTCCAGATTGCGGGACACGCCGTAGTAGTCCACCACCAGGCCGTAGCCCTTTTCGGTGTCCACGCCGTCGCGTTCGTGGGTGAAGGGGCGGTTGACCCGCGCCACCGCCTGCAACAGCCCGTGCTCCTGCAATCCCCGGTCCAGGTACAGCACCTGCTCCACGGGCGCGTCGAACCCGGTGAGCAGCATATCCACGACGACCAGCACCTCCGGTTCCCCATCGGGGTTCTTGAAGTCGTTGGTGACCTGGTCCTGGTTGAGCTCCATCGCCTCCTTGAACTCAATCCCGTCGTTGGGCGTGGTCGTGATGATGGGGTAGGCGCGAACGTGAAAGTCGTTCAGGTGCCTGGCGTAGCGCATCGCCGCCAGCCGGCTGGGCGCAACCACCTGGGCCTTGAAACCGTTGGGCCGGACCCGGGTCTTGAAGTGGTCGGCGATGTCCAGCGCGATCATCTGGATGCGCCGCTCGGCCACCGCGACCGCGTCTCGGTTGGCATACCGCCGCTTGATCTGCTCCCTCTGCACCTCCGTTTCCTCGCTGAACATGGCATCGAACAGCTTGTCCAGCGTGTCCGCTCCCTGGATGGCCAGGTCGGGCAGCCGCGCCTCGTACATGATCTTGACGGTGGCGCCGTCTTTCTCCGACTGGCGGATGGTGTAGGCGTCGATCAGCGAGCCGAAGCGGCGCATGGTGCTGTGACGGAAGGTCCGGTCGATGGGTGTGCCTGTGAACCCCACCAGTACGGCATTGGGCAGCGCCTTGGACAGGATGGTGCCCAGCAGCCCGTACTGCGTGTGGTGGGCCTCGTCCACCATGACTATGATGTTGTCGGCGGTGTTGAGCGCGTCCAGTTTGCCGTCGGGAGTGTCCAGCACTTCCGCGAACTCCTGGATGGTGGTCATGACGGTGCGGCCCGTGTTGGAGGTCAGCAGCCGGCGCAGGTCGCTGCCGCTGGCGGCCTGCTCGGGAGCCGGGAAGCCACACGCCCGGAATGTGTCGGAGATCTGCTTGTCCAGTTGCGTGCGGTCGGTGACCACCACGATGGTCGGGTTGTTCAGCGCCGGATCCCGGCGCAGTTTGGTGGCCAACCACAACATGGTCAGCGACTTGCCCGATCCCTGGGTGTGCCACACCACGCCGCCGCGCTCTCCAGGTCGCTTGCCCTCGGTGATCCGCTCGATGGCCGCCGTGACTGCTCGATACTGCTGGTAACGCGGAAGCTTCTTGATCAGCTTGCCGGTGTCCAGTTCGTACACCACGTAATCCCGCAGGATGTCCAGCAGCGTCGCCGGCGACAGCAGGCCGACGATCAACTGCGCCTAGCCCCTGGGTTCTACGCCGAACCGGTCGCGCACCTCCTGCTCGGTGTATGGGTGCACCGACTTCCACTCGAAGTACACGTTCTCGGGCGCGTACAGGGACGAGAACGCGGCGCCGGCCCCGCTGTGAGCCACGCACAGCAAGTTGTAGTGAAACAGCGGCGGCCCGCCGGCGTCGGACCATTGAGGTTCGGCCTCCTGGTAGCGCCGGAGCTGGCGAACGGCCTGGGTCTTCCACACGTCCATCAACGTCGGCGATTTGGCCTCCATCACCACCAGCGGGATGCCGTTGACGAACAGCACCAGGTCGGGGATGACCACGCGCTGGTCGTCGTTGAGGTCGCCCTTCTCGTTGCCGCGCAGCACGCGGAACTGCGTGGTGACCACGAACTCGTTGCGGCCGCCCGTGGGATCATCAAAGTCGAAGAAACCTACCGTGCGCGTGTCCCTACCGTCGGGGCCGTCCACCGTCAGCGACATCCCATAGGTCAGGTACTCGTGGACCAACCGGTTGCGCGCCATACCAATGCCGTCGGCACGCTCCAAGTCGAAGATGACCCGTTCGGCCTGCGCTCCGGTCAACCCATCGTTGAGGCGCAGCAGGGCAGCACGTAGCCGGTCCTTCAACAGCACGTCGCGCTCATTGGGGCGTTCGGACGCCAACTGCTCCGCCGGCACGTAGGCCCAGCCCAACTGCTCCAGCAGCCGTCGGGCCGGATCTTCGACGTGGTTGAACTCGTTCAGCTTGTTGGACGTGGTCATTGGAACGTATGACAATTTAGACTAGCGTCGCCCTGTTCAACTTGCGAATGAAATGGTTAGCCATTGCCAGCATTTCAAGGGCTTCTTCCGGACGATCCACCAAATCATGCTCATGCGACCGGGGGTTCCTGATGCCTATCATCGCGCCCGCTAGCATGTGCATGTAGCCTGTTTGTTCGTTTCGGTCGGATCTGGTTTGTAACTCGTTCAACTTCAGCACCGGTTTATCGGCGCTCAGCACGAAGCGCATCAAGTCGGCACCGTCTTTTTCAGCCTGCCCCGATTTCTCTCGTACCATGTTATCGAGATAAGTGAATGCTTTGCGGACGGCCTCAGCATAGTGCCCGGATCGGAATAGACTCCCGCAAGCCCGGTGCAAGCCACCTTCCGTTACCAGCATGTCATACATGCTGAGCGCAAGCTGGGATTCCTCGGTAGATACCGCTTGTGCGACCGGGGCCATTCCCGGATCGAACCAGATTCCTCCCCGCGTTCGGTCCTCGTCGGAAAGTCGTTCCACGAAAGACGCGGGTCTTTTTCGGATCCCTTGAGTACCCCATAACCGACTGGTCGAAAGCGCGAACGCCTCCTCACTTTCCTTCAACAAGGTATTGGCGCGTAGAGAGGCGGCGAACGTGTCATCCAGTGCCTTGGCAATCCCAGACACTTGAGAGGCCGCCAGCGATTGGTCCAACGCCTTGATGGCCCCAGACACCTGAGTGGTAGCCAGCGATTGGTTCAACCCCTTAATGACCCCAGACACCTGGGAGGCGGCCAACGATTGGTTCAACGCCTTGATGACCCCAGACACCTAGGAGGCAGCCAACGATTGGTGGACCACATTAACGATCTGAGCCATCCGATTTATTTCGTCAAGTACATTGGTTGGCCCGACTGATGGATTAAGCGCCACATCCAAAACTGCACTTCGCGCACCGATCCTGCCTTGCCGATCCTGAAGGTCCCGAGTGTCTTTCAGTTCTGTCATTGATCTCTATCCTGTAGTGCCGACCCTGACAACAGCGCTTCAGCGACCGCGGATTTCACCAAACTTAGGGACACGTTATTCGATCGACCGGTGTCGATCCGTCGATCAGTACTGTGCACTGTTTCTACGATTGCTTCTTGTTCTCGCACGGCCGGCAACGGGAATGTCAAGGCAGCGACGTCCTGCTGATTTATGCTGGCTTGCTGGACTGCCTTTTTTGCCCGAGCGGCGAAGTGACGACGTGCGAATCTCGAAAGCAATACCATCTCCCCGAATTTGGGATGGACTGTGTCGCGCAGTTTCAGCCTCATCATATTCGATTCAAACAACGTCAATTCGTCCATTGCCGGCACCAAGACTGTCTTGCCAATGTGGCTCAAGCTGTTCACGCGATTGATCAGAATTTCGCCTTCTCCAACCGCGTATCGCTGCAATTCATGCGGTTCTACTCTTACACGCCTCAGGTGTCCGTACTTGACAAGTTCTCCCGATATGAAATCGTCTATTCGGATGATAGGCGATCCATCACCATAATCCGACTCAGGTTTATAAATGCCGTTGGTTGGGCCGTCCACGATGACATCCCCCAGCCGCACCACCTCCCAGTCGGCGGGGATGGCGCCGATGCCGGGCACGTCCTTCCACTCGGTGTGCCAGCCGGGGACCCCGCGGGTGAGCAGTTCGTGGAGCAGGGAGTCGCGCAGGGTCTCGGTGGCGGCGATGACCGCCTCGGTGTGTTCTATGGCCTCGTCGATGGAATCCAGCACGTCGGCGATGGCGCGCTGCTCGGCCAGGGGCGGGAGAAGTACCGGGACTGATCGCGCAGCGTCCATCGTCAACCCGAATCGCGTTACACCGTTTGCAACTTTGGAGAAGTGGCGGCGACCGGTTGTCGAGTTCAATGCTGCCGCCAAAAATGGACCGTCCACCAGCGCCGGAGATGGCCGAGCGACTCCCAAATGGTATCCGCACAGTACGCCGGGCATATCGTCCGTCACCACCGAAGGTACGCCGATCTCGTCGGCGGTTTCGGAATCTTTGGTGAAGATGACATCACCCTTTTTCAGTTGCCATCTTTCCAGCTCGGTGTCCGTCGCAGTAGCCGGCATGAAGTCCATGTCGGGGGTGATACGCTGGTTGTAGAACACATCGGTGTAATTGCAGAGGAGGACAGGCGTCTCCTCCGGCATGGTGCGCTTGTCCACGCTGCTGAACGCCACATCTGCAACATCCCCCAACCGCACCATCCACCAGCCGCCCGGAACGGCCACCTCATTCCCGACCCTTTCCATCAAGCCCCTTCGGGAACTTTCGGGCGAATTTCGTAGATTTTTACCGGGAGTCCGGCCTTTTTGGCATCCAGCCAGCGCTGGAAGGACCGGGGGCTTTCGCCTGATTTTTGGCCCGCAAGCAGCATCTCCACGCTGATGTCTTCGTCCAGGTCAGGCCAGTGGATGCCCTCGCCCGGGCCGATCAGACGCCAATTGCCTCGTTCTTCCTGAGACGCATGGACTAATCTCGGATACCACGACAGGGGAACCGATATGGTGCGGCCATCGCAAAGTTCCGCGGTTAGGGCGTCTTCAGTGACCGTTACGGCCTCCGCATCGGGAACAAAAATCTCAAGGGTTGAAACATGCATTCCAAGCCTCCACGAACATTTCCTCATGCTCCAAAATTATACCTTCAATCCGACGAATCTCATGGCGGCGAAACCCGCCTGTGGTCTGAAGGATCACCGGATTCAGCCAGAATTTGGCAATTCTGCGGTCGCGTTCGACGTGTATATGCACCGGCTCATCTCGGTCGCCCATGTAGAAGAAGAAGCGATAGGGCCCTATCCGCAATATAGTTGGCATGAGGGACCAGCAGCATCACGGGTTGAGCACCCGGTCCGGGTTGGACTGCGCTTCCCACTCGACATCGATAGGGCTGATGATGTCGCCCACGATTCTCATACGACCCCGATCGATGCCGAAAAGCGTCTTGGGGCGCTCGTGGTAGGCGGTCAGTTTGGCAACGGGCTTGCCGTTCTTGGTGATTACGATTTCGCCGCCGTTCTCGGCCACTTCGTCCATCAGCCCCAGGCACTTGGCCTTGAATTCGGATGCCTTCATGGTCCGGCTCTGGCTGGTGTTTCCGCTGTTGGTGGTCATGGTCAGCGCTCCTGTGTTGGGGTGCGGATAACCTCACTCCATTGTACAGTGGTCATGACCATGGTCATCGGCCAGCCGATGCCTTGGCAGGCTATCGTGTGTAACCCATGCCGGCCAGCAGTTCGTCCATGCGGGCGACCGCCTCGTCGCGGCGGCGCTCCGCCTCCCGTAGTTGCGCCAGCGCGTCCTCAACGCTCATCACCTCCACCGGTTCGGTGGTGTCCACGTACCGGCTGATGTTCAGGTTGTAGTCGTTGCCCGCGATCTCCTCCAGGTCGGCGACGTGGGCGAACCGGTCCACGTCCTCATAGGCCCCAAACGCGCTAACGATGCTGTCGATGTGTTCCTGGTCCAGGAAGTTCTGCGCCTTGCCGGGACGGTAGTAGCCATCCTGCGCGGCGTCCACGAACAGGACCTTGCCACGGCGCTGCGCCGGCTTGGCCTTGTTCAGCACGCAGATGGACACCGGAATGGCGGCGCCGAAGAACAGATTGGGCGCGAGGCCGATGATCGCCTCGAACAGGTCGGCGTCCACGATGCCCTTGCGGATCTTGCCCTCCGCCCCGCCGCGGAACAAAACACCGTGGGGCATCACCACCCCCACCATGCCCTCGGCGTTGGTCACACCCAGCATGTGCAGCAGGAAGGCCAGATCGCCCCGAGTGCGCGGCGGAACGGCGCCGTAGCGGTCAAAGCGATGGTGAGGATCGCCGGGCGCGAAATCGTGTCCCCAGTTCTTCATGCTGAAGGGAGGATTGGCGATAACCCGGTCATAGGACTGCAAGCGTCCCTGCTGATCGACCAGGCCGGGTTCCACGATCACGTCGCCCGGCACCAGCCTCGCCGACGCCAAGCCGTGGAGCAGCAAATTGAGCTTGCCGATGCCGAAGGTGCCTAGGTTGCGCTCCTGCCCTTCAAGCCTAAGGTTGTAACGATCACCGCCCTGTTCCGCCACGTAGTCGGCGGAGAAAATGAGCATGCCCGCTGACCCAAAGGTGGGGTCGCAGATGCGCATCCCTTCCCTGGGCTGCAGCAATTCCACCAACAGGCGCACCACCGAGCGAGGCGTGTAGAACTCGCCGCCCTTCTTTCCCGCATCATCCGCGAACTGATAGATCAGGTACTCGTAGGCGTCGCCCAGCACGTTGCCAGTGCCTTCACCATCAGCGGCAAAGTTCCCGTCCCGCAGGTCCAGGTCGCTGAAGTGGTTGAGCAGGCTACGGATGATGCGCTCGCGATTTGCGGGGCTGCCCAGCTTGGACTCGTCGTTCCAGTTGGTGCCGGTGAGCACGCCGTCGATGCGGCCGGCGTTGGCGTCTTCGATCTCGTGGCTGGCGATGTTCATCGCCTCGCCCAGGTTCATGCTCGCCTTGACGATCTGGTTCCAGTGGGCGGTTTCGGGAACCGCGAACTGGTGCTCGTCTGGATCGGCCACAGCGGCGGCCTGGGGCACGCCGGCGGCGACGGCGATCGCCACCTCCTCGTCGAACCGGTCGGAAAGCCGCTTCAGGAACAGCATCGAGAAGATGTAATTCTTGTAGTCCGAAGAGTCGATCTGGCCTCGCAGGATGTCGGCGGCCTGCCAGAGCTTGGATTGCAGTTCCTGGCTGGTGAGTGACATGGCGTTCCTTCCGTAACGTGCTCAGTGGTGGTCCGTGTTCCATTCGGCAGCGGGCACATCATCGCCGCCGCCCGCGGGCTCGTCAACAGGAGCGGTAACCACCGCCGTTGGCGCCTGAACTCCGGCCCGGCGCAGATGCCATATTGAGTGGAGCGTACAAGCGTTGGCGACGGTCGTGTTCCGCGGCAGTGGCTTTATCGCTCTTCCCAAGACCTGCCCGTGCCGCCCCGCTTTCCAGGCGCCTATTGCCATGCTCGCGGTATAAGCGGAGCAGAAACTCAGCAGGCGCTGAATCAAGCGGTTCACAACTTCCAGGACCTGTGTAAGACTACCTGTACCTGGAAACGGTCAACGGGATGCGCCCCCAGCAATCGTATCCGGCCCAGTATGCAGTGTCCGGCTTCCCGCCTGAGGATGCTGCTGAAGACGTGGCTGCTTCCGAACGAAATCGGCTGGGGCTCGGGGATGGCCCGATCCTGAACCTGAGACAGATCCTGGAAAACGAGGTGGGACTGCGCATTCTCTATGCGGACTTGCCATCGAACCTCGCTGGCATTTTCACTACAGTAGTGATCTGCCCCTGTATTCTGATCCACGATAAATGCGAGTTTTTCGGCCTGCGCCGGGCGGAAGAAGGCGCCCCGGTGTCCGAGGTCTGCCGCAAGATGGGTGTCAGCGAGCAGACCTTCTACCGCTGGAAGAAGAAGTTCCGCGGATAACTTTTCTCGTGAGAGCCTGGCTATAGCGGAGCTCTCAAGTGGGCTCGGAGTTCCGCTTGATCTAGACCGGCGTCACGAGCGTGGCGCGAGCCTGCCAGTAGTCGAACGTCTTTGAAATGACGATTAGTCGGGGTTAGACTGATTGCACAGGAATATTACGGAATCGCTGCTCTCCCGTCAGCCTGCCAATTACTCAACCATCAATTCATAGCTGTTGGTTTACCAGCCCGGGACTACGAGGGAGAGGACGCAGCCCAATTCGTGCCCCGCCCACCGCCGATAACCACCACCATTCCTTGCGGCGGCGGGGGTTTGGCCAAGACAGGAGGGCCATACATGAGCAGCTTGGCGGCGGCGAGTGTTTGGCCAGGACAGGAGGGCCGTACATGAGCAGATTGAAGGACAAATGCGCCATCGTTGGCGTGGGAGAGACGGTCTACAACCGGGACTCCGGCAGGACCGAGTTGAACATGGCCGTGGAGGCGGCCAACCGCGCCATCGCCGACGCGGGTCTGGTTCCCCAGGATATTGACGGCATCGTGAAGTTTACCGCCGACTCCACACCCCAGGGGGAATTGGCCGCCTGCCTGGGTATTCCCTACCTGCGGTACTACGGCGAATTGGGGCCGCTGGGCGGGGCCGCCTGCGGCCCGGTCATACAGTCGGCGATGGCCGTTGCCCAGGGCCTGGTCAACAACGTGCTGGTGTATCGTTCCGTCAACGGACGCTCCGGGCAACGCTACGGCTCCGGCACCGTCACCACCCGCCGGGGCCTGGGCAGCTCCGCATTCACCGAGCCCTACGGCCTGTTGGTACCGGGGCAATCCAGCGCACTGCGGGCGCGTCGCCACATGCACGAGTTCGGCACCAAGATGGAGCATTTTGGCGCGGTGGCGGTGGCCTTCCGAAATAACGCCTGTCTCAATCCCAAGGCCATCATGCACGGGCGGCCCATCACCATGGAGGATTACCTGACCTCCAGAATGTTCTTCGACCCCCTGCACATACTGGACTGCGCGCTGGAGGCCGACGGGGCCAACGCTTTCGTCATCACCTCGGCGGAAAGGGCGGCCAACCTGAAACAGCCGCCGGTGTACATCACCAGCGCCGCCCAAACGCTGCTGGCCGGTATGAGCGGGCACGGGCGTTCCTGGGACGAAAGCGGCGGAGCCCTGATGGCCCCCGAGTTGTTCGGTGAGGCTGGGATCACCCCGCAGGACATTGACGTGGTCGGCTTCTACGACCACTTCAGCCCGGTGATTATCACCAAGCTGGAGGACTACGGTTTCTGCCAGCGCGGCGAGGGCGGGCCCTTCGTCGAGGGGGGCAGGATTGAAGTGGGCGGAGAACTGCCGGTCAACACTTCCGGCGGGCATCTGTCCGAGGCCTACCTTCAGGGCATGAACCAGATCATCGAAGTGGTGCGTCAGTTGCGGGGACAGTCCCCGGCCCAGGTGGAGGGCGCGGAGTTGGGTCTGGTTGACAGTGGTGACGGCTCGGGCGCCTTGATACTGAGGAGGTGAGGCAGCCATGACTACCGCTAATTTTCCCCTGCCGGTGCCCAACCTGGACAACCAGGAATTCTGGGACCAGTGCCGGCAGCACCGGCTGGTGCTGCGGCGTTGCCTGGACTGCCCTGCCTTCCACCATCCGCCAGGCCCCAACTGCCCGGAGTGCGCTTCGTCCAACCTGGAGTGGGTGGAGTCGCCGGGGAAGGGCAAGGTCTACACCTACGTCATAACCCGCCAGCCGGTGAACCCGGCCTTCCGGGAGCGTCTCCCCTGGGGCGTGGTGGAAGTTGAGCTGGAGGAAGGAGTCCACCTGATCAGCAATCTGGTGGACTGTGACGCGGACGACATCGAGATCGGCATGGAAGTGGAGGTAGTCTTTGAGGCGGTCAACGACGAGATAACCCTGCCCAAGTTCAGGAGAGTCGGACAGTAGCCATATCCCAGTAGGGTTGCCCTGACTTTCTCCCCGTCGCAGTGTCAGTTCGGCGGGAATCAGGCGCCGGTTCTTGGCGTCGGAAGCTAGTGGTCCGAAATCTTTGAAAGGTCATCACTCTGGGGGGCGTTGCCACAGCAGTCGGCATAACAACCGTCTCACCTCGGGCGCCGTCAGGTGGATGAGTTCCTCCGTAGCGGTCAGGCCGCGGATATTAGCGTCGTAAATCTCATGGTCGCGGCGTTGCTGCTCGGTGTAGGGGATTTTGCTGTCCGGGATTTCTATGTCGGTGGACATGGCTGTCTCCGGCGTGCCGGCTCTGATGGCTCAACGGTCATAATGTACTATGCGTATCGCTCGAGCTGTAATTGCGAACATATCGCCCGAGTTGTCATTACGAGCGCAGCGCGGCAATCCCGTTGCTATAAAGGCCAACCTTCCGCCAATGAGATCGCCACGTCCCTGCGCTCCTCGCGATGACAAACTCGGCACGCGTGAGCATCCACTCAATCCTGATAATCCCCAAATCCGGCAACTCCTGATTCTGACGGTGACTTTGCCATGCCCTCCTACCCCCACATCGACCGCTACCACGCCGGCCTCCGGCGCTTCCTCCAGTTCGGCGGCTCCGACAACGAGCAGAGCATCCGCCGCGCCTTTGCCGTCTGCCTCGACTCCTACTGCCGCGACCACCGCGAGAAGCTCGCCCTCGTCGACGAACTCGACGCCGGGGGCTCCTCCCGCAACCGCCCCGACGGCACGGTCAAGGACTCCCTCCGCATGGCCCGCGGCTACTGGGAGGTCAAGGACACCCACGACGACCTTGACGCCGAAATCCAGGCCAAGTTCAACCGCGGCTACCCCCGGGACAACATCCTCTTCGAGGACTCCCAGACCGCCGTCCTCATCCAGAACGGCAGCGAGGCCATGCGCGTCGACATGGCCCGCCCGGGCGAGCTGCACCGCCTCATCCGCCGCTTCCTGGACTACGAGCTGACCGAGATCGAGGAGTTCCGCCAGGCCCGCCAGCAGTTCAAGACCGACCTACCCGCCGTCCTGGAGAGCCTGCGCGAATCCGTGGCCGACGCCGCGTGAGCGCCCTTCAAGGTGCTGAAAGCCCCATTTCATTGCAAGATCAGTAGCCCGGGAGTACCTTGTGAGTTGACGCAAACACCGAGGCGAAGGAATGTCTACTAACCATTGGTGCTAGTTGGTGTCAGAGGACGAATTGAGCAATGGAGCGGTGGATGCGCCCGGTTGCGTCGGGTTCCAGTCCGTTCCACTGCACCAGGAGGTTGAAGGCCATCATCAGGTAGGCCAGATGCGCCTCAAAGCCG
>DAOUIF010000019.1:0-55486 GCA_034423575.1 Dehalococcoidia bacterium
TCCCAATGGGTTCCTTCGTGGTGCAGGGGCTCGCCGGTCCACGCTTTTACCAGCAGATCTTCGGATTCGTCCAGGCGCGCGAGGCCGTCTTCTAGGGTGATGCCGAACCCGATGTACTCGTAGTGGTTGTAGGCAGACCCGCGGCCGGTGCCGACGATGAGCCGTCCGTGGCTCAGGTTGTCCAGCAGGGACGTCTGCACGGCGAGGCGTACGGGATGATGGAAGGCCAGTTCGACCACCGCGAAACCGATCTTGAGGTGCGTGGTCCGAGAGGCCACGGCGGCGCCGAGTACAAGCGGGTCTGCGTGTGCGGCGGCGCCGTCGAAATGGTGCTCGGTCAGCCAGACCGAGTGCATCCCGATCTGCTCGGCTAGCACAATCTCGTCAAGCGTGCTGTCGATGACGGCCGAGTCGTGCTCGGGGTGGTGGCTGACGGGGAATACGAAGGAGCCGAAGCGCATATCTGCCTCACGTGGAATGTGGAGATGGGGACACGGAAATTATAGACCAAAATGTCGGGGTTCGCGTCGGCAACATGGAGCCTGCCATACCCTCAGGCGACGGTCGCCGTGGCCTCGCGACGACATTCCGAACCAGCGACGGCATTGCGCTGCTGTGCGGCAATCCCTATACTGCCCGCCCAATTGATACTCGCTGATCTGGGTATCGAGAGCCTGGCGACAAGCCGGGCCGGGAAGACCAGGGTATCAGGGTACCGTTTGAGTGAGGTCTGGCCGAATCCTAGGAGGTGGCGGGTGCCAGTCAGGTCAGGACCGCAGTTCACGAGTGCATCAGCAGTTTTCGTATTCGTCTACCGGCATTGCAATTTCCAGCCGAGCCATCGCGTTCCGCTTCGAAAAAGGGGCGGGTTCTTGAGCAATGTAATGGATACTCGTTTTGAAACCAGTCCGGTTTCATGTTTCGACACGTATATAGTTTGTATCCATTAGGAATTCTAGAAACTCGGCAATAAATCGTAAATCAGAAGGATGGTATCGACCCTGTCGCGCCCCAGCATGATTGATATGGCCAGGGAGTGGAAAACCGGTTGCACGGTATCGCGGTGGAATGTGACTGCGATACTCATTCTGGCATGGGTCGGGGCGCTGGCGTGCGCGCCGGCCGCAAATCCGGATGATCCGTTGTCGAGGCCCCCGGGCGGCCCTCCGGTGAGCCTGGTGGTAAGCAACAGCGACCTCGCCGTCGGAGACAACCGTGTTTCCTTCGGATTGGTTGATCGCGATTATATGCCCGTGCGGCCCGACGCCGTGTCGTTGCGGGCGGTGTATTACGAGCCGGGAGCCGCGAAGGGCCAGGTGCGGCATCGAACCGAGGCGGAATTCCTGTCCTGGCCGCCGGACGGCCGTCGGGGAGTGTTCATCGCCGACGTGTCTTTTGACCAGGCCGGGACCGCCACCGGAGATACGATGGGGATTTGGGAATTGCACGCCACGTTCGAGTATGCCCAGTCACCCTCGGAAGCGATGGAATCGCTGACCATCGGCTCGGTGGTTTCCGTGGCCTCGACCCACCGCGCGCCGTTCATCGGCGACGAGGCGCCATTATCCGACACGCCCACGGAGACCACGGTCACCGACCTCCGAACCATCAGCAGCAGTCCCGAACCGGATCCGGCGCTGTACAGGTTGTCGGTGGCGCAGGCGGTGAGGGCGGGCAAGCCTGCGGTAATCACCTTCGCCACGCCGGCCTTTTGCGTCACGGCGACGTGCGGACCCCAGGTGTCGGACCTGTCGGATCTGGCCGCCCGTCATGCAGGGCAGGCCAATTTCGTTCACGTTGAGGTGTACCGGGACCCGCACCGGATCGACCCCGCCGACCCGACCCGCGAGCTGGTGCCCGCCGTCGACGAATGGGGCCTCGTCTCCGAGCCCTGGACGTTCGTAGTGGGAAGCGATGGCCTAATCACTGAACGATTTGAGCAATATGTACCGCCGCGAGTATTGGAAGCCGCGTTATTGGCCGCGATTAATCGGTGAAATTAATTTTGGTTATTGAGTGGTATGGTGTATTGAGCAATGCGTATGTTAGATTATATAGAACACCGGCAGCACAGCGTAAAATTCGGGCAACCAGGAGCAAAACTTTGGCCAATGTCACAATAACAATTGAGGGCGATGTGGAAGAGGTGGTGGCGACGCTGAGAGGGATGGCCGGCCGGGCTGTTGATCTGACCACGGCCGTGCCCCCTGCAGCGACGAGAGGGACGGCCGGTGAAACAGAAGCCGTTACGACAATGCCGGAGGCTGGAACAGAAGAGGGAGAGCCGAGCGAAACGGCGGTGGAAGCATCGGGGGCTACCTGGAACGCAAGTTACGTAACAACGTTCTGGCGGAATCTGTCGGATACCGCGCGGCAGGCCATGCTGCGGGTTTCCCGGTCCCCCAATCATACGCAGAAGCGCGCCCAGTTGATGCACACGTTGCGGCTCACACAACGCGAACTGTCGGGTTCGCTGTCGAGCCAGGGGCACAGCTTGAATCGGCTTAAGCGCCGTCGGGGAAACGTAGATCTGCCGCGGCCGCTGATCTACGACCGGACCGAAGACGCCTACATTCTGGATTCCAACTTCGCCAACGCGCTACGCGAATTGGGCATGAACTGAACGCCCGGCGCGTCACGTTTCTCTCGGGATACTCCTGCAGCACTCCAGGGCACGGGTGACGCGAGGACCGGCGGGTCTTTGTGCGCTAAAAGTGAACGCCCCGCCCGGCTCCGCCGTCCACCGCGATGGTCTGGCCGGTGATTGCGGATGCCAAATCCGAGCACAGGAAGGCGGCGAGGTGGGCGATGTCATCCGGTTCGATCATGCGGCCAATAGGGATCTCGGCGACCGATTCCGCCAGTTCCGCTTCGGATGAGGTGTTGTTCCGCTCTGCGCGCTCGGCGACCAGTCCCATATAACGCTCCGTGCGGGTGCTGCCAGGGTGGATGCAGTTGACCAGGATGCCATCCGCCGCGACGTCGTCGGACAGGGCCTTGGAGTAGTTGGACATGGCCGAGTTGGTGACACCCGATCCCGGATTGGTTGGACTGGAGTTTCTGGCCGCCATGCCGCCGATGTTGATGATCCGGCCGCCGCCGGACGCGACCATATAGGGCACGCACTCCCGGGCGCAGCGAATGTAACCCATCACCTTGGTGGTTATGTGGTTCAGGATGACGTCGTCCGGAATCTGGCTGGCACGGTCGCTGGTGCTGTTCACCGCGTTGTTGACCAGGATGTCGAGCCGCCCCAGGCCATTCACGGTCTCGCGCACCAGATTGACGATGTCGTCGGGCACGGTCATGTCGGCGCGGATGGGTATGACACGCGCGCCGGTGGCGTCACCGATCTCGGCGGCGGCGGCCCGCAGGTCATCTTCTCCTCGGGCGCAGATGGCCACGGCGCAGCCGTCCCGGGCGAGGGCGTATGCAATGGCTTTGCCGATGCCCTTGCTCCCTCCGGTAACCAGCGCGGCCTTGCCTTCCAGTCCTGGCAGCATGTTTCACTCCTGCGATCAGTTGGGGTAGTCAGTCTGTCCGACCGTCTGCGTGATTAGAGAATTCCCATGTATTCTATCCCGAGTCGGGTGTGGAATTTCAGGGTGTGCCAGCGGCAATCAAACCGCTGATGTCAGAGGCAGTTGGGATGTCCCGCACCGCAGCGACCGTGGCCTCCAGCTTTTCAGCGGGCCAGTTGATCTGCGGGAACAGCGGTTGCAGGCGTTCCACCTCGGTGTCCAGGCCCCATTCCAGTTCGTTGCCCTGGTATGCGCCCCGGTATACATTGCCTCCGGCCATGTCGATGGTGATGTGCGGGGCAAAAGCCGGCCGGTCCTTGTGTCCGACGATCTGAACCTTGCGCATCAACGAGAGCACGGCGTCGTGGTTTTCCGCAGTGGCGGCGTCGGAATCGTCTCCGGGATCGATGCGAGTGCGCAGCGGAGGATAACTTCCGTTCACGACGACATAGGCGGCGAAGTAATGGGTGCTGCCCACGACGGCCTGCCCGCGGGACGGATTGGGAAAGGCCGGGGACGGGTAGAGGGTCTCCAGCCAGTTCATGTCGATGGTAATGCGCTCGATCTCGTCGATGGCCAGTTGGTGAGAGCGCCGGATATCCGTCATCAGGTCGATCACGGGGCAGTTGTAGCCGGCCGTCGGGTACATTTTGAGGACGGTGTGCAGTAGTTCCCAGCGGGTTCCCAACCCTTCGGTTACCGGCTCAAAGGACACCTGCTGCGGGCCGGTGAACACGTATGAGAGTTCGCCGCGGTTGTTGCCTGTGAAGGCGTTGTAAAATCCGGCCGGCCCTTCCAGAGCCTCCTCGGATCCTCGGACGTCCTCGCGAGCCAAAAGGGCGGCCATGATGCCGCTGCGTGTGGACTGGGGCTCGTGGAACATCATCTCGCGCCCGCCGGAGCGCGGCCCCTCGTTGGTACCGGCCGTGAAGGTGCAGGCCAGGGCGATTGCAGTAACCATCTGGTCCTCGGTCAACCCGAGCAACTTGCCCGTGGCGACAGCTGCCCCCAGGGTCCCGTAGACGGGGCTGGAGCGGAAGCCGCGGGCCTGGGTGGAGGCAATGAAGTCGCCGGCGATGCGCGATTCCACCTCGTATCCGGCGGCCATGGCGGTGATGAGCCGGGCCCCACTGGCGCCGCCAAGTTGGGCGGAGGCCAAGGTAGCGGGAATGACGCATGGGCCAGGATGGGTCAGCATCCGGTAGGAATCCGCCTGGTTGGTGGCGTGCATCAGCTTGCTGTTCGCGAAGGCCGCTCCGCAACGGGTGGCGCGCCCTCCCGAGGCCAGTATGCTGGCGCCGTGGGCTGATGCCTCTTCGGCCAGGGCCAGATCCACCGCTGCCTTGCCATGGTGGGTTCCGGCCCCGATGATGGCCACCACGGTGGCATGGAGCAGAGAGGTCTGCATCTTGTCGACCACGGCCGGCGGCAGGTCGGCGGCGTCCAGGTTGACGGCCCAGCGGGCAAGCTGGCGGGAAAGGGAGTCAGGCATGAGGCGTTCCTTTCATCCGATAGTGTTGACGTGAGGATAATCCAGGATACGACCGTCCGAGGTGACTAGCGCGCAGGAGTGCTCCAGAGCGGTGGCAACCAGGATGCGGTCGGCGGGATCGCGGTGGAAGGGTTCCGGGAGGCTGTAGGCCCGGACGGCTATTTCGGGGGTGATGGGCAGCAGTCGGACGGACGGATAACTCAACAGGCGAAGCATCCAAGTCAGCGAATCGGTCGGCAACTCAATCAGCCCGTTTCCCGCGAGTCTGGCAATTTCTACGCAGGATATGGCGCTTATGCCGATAATCCCGGACTGATGACGCTCGTTCTCGATAGCCTGTCGTTGCGTTTCGGCCAGACGGCCGGATTCTTCAACCCACCAAATCTGGATGTGGGTGTCAACAACAATCAACGCTGGTCAGCCCTCTCTCGTCTCTCTCTTGGGGTCCCCAGGCAGGTACGGACTATCGCTGACCAGCATTTCCCACTCCTCTTCCGGAATGGCCGGTTCAAATGGGTCGGTATGCCAAATGACAGTTCCTTTGAGTGGGTTGTGCAGCGCTGGGCGGCTGAGGTCGTTAGGGTCCACTTCCATCCTGACGAAACCCTCAGGCTGACGTTGGACGGTAACCTCAACTTCGATATTCTCCTCGAAGGGTAGATTGTTCAGAATCAGCACGCCGCCCTTGGCAATTTTGGCGGTGGTCTTGAACGTGTCCATAGTCGGCCTCGCGAGCAAGAGCAGGAACGGCTGCACTTGGTATACGCCAGACATGGTAGCACAGCCGCACCTTGCGGCCTGCGGTAACGGCGTTTCGGTCCGGCCGTCAGTCCAGGTCGCGGATGTAGGCGCGGAATATGATCTTGCCGGCCGCCAGCGTCAGGACGGCGGCGATGAACAGCATCACCAGCGTGAATTCCAGGCTCTGCAGGGCGAAACCCAGGCCGGTCGCCGCTGCCGGCGGGTGTTCGGTGTCCGTTATCGACATCAGCAGGATCACCACGCCCAGCGTCATGGCGGCCGCAATGTCGGCGGCCCAATGATGCGTGCTTTCGGGCACCGGGACCCAGCCGGCGTGGAACAAGGCGAAGGATGTCAGCGCGCCCACCGTCAACCCGAGGACGTGCCCGCCCACCAAGTGCCTCAGCGCCGCGCTGCTGGAGTTGGGGTGCACGAATACGATGACTGCGCTGGAGCCCAAACCGGCGGCCAGGACCGCGTCGGCCAGGGAATCCACCATCAGCATGACGATGAGCATCACCACCGCCGCCAGGGCCGATTGCCACAGGTAGCGGGTTTTGAGCCGGAAGAACTGTACGTTGTACAGCTCGATGAACAGGGGCAGATGGAAGCGCCGGCTGATCCGCCGCGGCATCAACTGCAACTCGCCATGGGTAAGAAGGCGATCCACGAACCCGGTCGTATTGCGTGCGCGGCGTACTCGGGCGCGACGACGTGACTGAGCGTGCCCTCTCCTTCTCCTCCGTGACGCCTCACCGCCCGCGATGTCACCAGGATCCGACCTGGCGCGGTTTGCCATGGGTCGGCGGCGTTATGCGAGGCTGCGGGCGAAGTCCAGCCAGACCCGGGCGCAGGGAACGGGCAGGATGTGTTGGACGAAACCGGAGACGCCGGGGAATACTACGGCGCGCCCGTTGGGGAACACGTCGGCGGCGCCGCGGAAGTCGCCGAGAACTTCCTCGCGGAGCGCGGCTGCGGCGATGATCAGCACCGGGGTCTGCACCTCTTTCAGCAATGGCCGGAGGTCTCCCGAGGCCTGGGCCTGGAAACCCGCAACCACGTGAGGCGTGGTCGCCTTCATTTGCTCGGCGTACCAGCGGGTGTAGGCGGGGTCCACGATCTGCGGGTCCAAACGGCGCCCGATGCTGCTCTCGACCCAGGCGCCGATGCCCTCGTTTTCGATCTGGACCGCCGATTCGGCGTGGTGGGCGTCGTTGAAGCTGGTGGGTGACGTGCACGCGGTCAGGGACAGGAGCCGCTCCTGGTGCATGGTGGCGTAGCGCATGGAGATGCTGCCGCCCACGGTTTCGCCGATAAGGTGGAACTTGTCCAATCCGAGCTTGTCGGCAAACTCCGCCAGGTCCTTGGCGAAGTTGTCCACCGACCACGGGTAGCCGGGCTCGGGGACGTCGGATTGGCCCATGCCCCGCATGTCGAACCGGATCACGCGATAGTGGCGCGCCACGATGGGCACCCAACCGAACCACAGTTTGTGGTTCTTGGCCATTCCGTGGTGCATCACCACGGTTTCGGGCTCCGTCCATGGGTCCGTGAAGTCGTCGATGGTGTAGAACAGCTCACAGCCGTCGTCCAGGCGCAGTTTCATCGTGTTCTCGCTGACCTCCGTGCTGTCGGGTACCGGTTCCGTCCCAACCAACAAGCGCGAGGTTTTGCCCCGCGCTGGCGTTTGCAATGCCGCTCAGCGCGCAGCCGGCGCTACTCTATTTCGAGCTCGTTGAATACGGACCGGGCGATGCGCATCGCGGTGCGCGCGTTGATGTATCCGCCATACATGGACAGGTGGATGAAAATTTCCATCAGTTCGGTGGGGGTCATCCCCACGCCGACGGCGCCACGAATGCGGCGTCGCATCTGGTTGTCGTACACGCCCATGCTGGTGAGCGCCGACAGGGAGACGATGGCTCGCTCTTTATCGTCCAGCAACGAGCGGCTGTAAATCGCGCCCCAGTTGTACTCGTCTACGATCCGCTCCAGCTGTCCCTCCGGCGAATCCTCTTCGAAACCAGTTGGAGTATTGCCCATGTGATGCCGGTGCAATTCCTGGCCCAGGGCGTACAGCTGGTCGGGATGCTGATTGACGTCGTACTCCAGCGCCGGCTCACATTCGATGCCCAGCTCTTCGAAGATGTCCTTGGTCAGCCGCAAAGCCGATTCCACGGCGGGGACCCCGATGTAAAAGGTGGACTGGACGAAAATCTCAACTACCTGCTGCGGGGTGAGGCCTACATTCAGGCCGCGCACGATATGGCGCCGCATGAGGTTCATCTCTCCCTGGGTAACGAGGGCTGCTATGGTGGCCATGCAGCGCTGCTTCAGGTCCAGCCCCGGGCGGCTCCAGATGGTGCCGAAAAGGGCTTCGTCGATGATGCGCTTGAGGTCGGGCGCCAACTGATCGACGCCGGGCAGAGCGTAGTGAGTAACGTCGCCGCTGGCCATCTGGCCGCGCATATCCTGGCCGGCTTCGTAGCGGTCATTGAGGGAAGTCAAGGCTGTATTCCTCCTCGCGAAAAGCAGCTATCTTGAAATGGAGGCAACGGTGGAACTGCGACGCAGACGCAGACCGTCAAGCGCTGGAATTATAGCACAGGGGCGTTTTGCCCCCACTTGGAACAGGTCAGTCAACCTGCCGCATCACGTCTCCGGCGAACCAGTCCAACCGCTCAAGGGCCTGATTGAGGTCGCTGCCGCGGATGTCGAAAATTATGTGGGAAACGCCCACTTCGGAATAGGTATGGACGTCCTCCAGGATGGCGTCAGTTGAACCGGAAAACCGGCGGCGCGGGCCGGACTGAATAGTCTGCGGATCATACAACGGGGCCTTCATTGACACCTGTATCTCGGCGGGGTCGCGGCCGGCCTGCTCCGCGAACCGGTTGAGGGTTACCAGGTCTCCGGCCAGCTCCTCCGGCTCCAGGGTCGCGGCCGGTATGGTGCCCACCGGATGCCAGCCGTCGCCGATGGTGGCGGCGCGGCGGATGGCGGGGCGGCTCTGGCCGCCGACCCAGATGGGTGGGTGAGGCTTCTGGACGGGCTTGGGCAGGAACTGTATGCCCGAGAACTGGACGTACTTGCCGTCGAACTCAGGGTTGGGGCTGGTCCACAGCTCCTTGTAGGCGTGCAGGTACTCGTCGGTTACCGCGCCCCGCTCGGCGAAGGGTGGCGTGTCCAGCGCCTCGAACTCCTCTTCCATCCAGCCCACGCCGACGCCCAGGATCAGGCGTCCACGTGACAGGACGTCCAGCGTGGCGAGGATTTTGGCGGCCAGGATCGGCGGGCGGTACGGCACGATCATCACGCTGGGAACCATGCGGATGTTCTCGGTGACACCGGCCAGGAAGGTGAGCAGGGTCAGCTGCTCGAAATACTCACCGCTTTCGCCGGTGGGGAACTCGCCGCCCACGGTGTATGGATAGGGCGAGTCGATCCGGCTGGGCACCAGCACGTGGTCGCCCGCCACCATGCAGTAGAACCCGAGTCGGTCGCCGGTCTGAGCGATCTGGGCCAGCGGACCGGGCTGGGCGTTGGGGCCGTGATTGGGCAGGTAGAATCCGAACTGCATACTCTCTCCCGGGCGATTTCGAAACCGATTAGAACGTGACGTTGCAACGGGGGCCCATGGAAACGAGAACAACAATGACACCGATTATGATCAGGCCAGTGGCTGCTCCAAGAACACAGCCACAGCCTTTCTTGAACGAGTCGAAGAAACCGAACATGGTGGAGCATTTCCCGTAAACCGGCGGGGTGCCCACTTAGTGCGGTGGTTGGGCCGGCTGCGCTGCTATAATAGCGCAGCCCGTTGAACCCACTCAACCGGCGCAGGATTCAGACAGTTGCAAAACCGGCGCATAAGGAGATCTGTAACCATGCCTAACATCACCCTCGACCAGGCGGAAGCGGTATTGGCAGGGGCGAAAGCCGCCGCCCTGGAACTCGGTAAAGCGTTCAGTTTTTCGGTGGTGGACGCTCGCGGCGACCTGATTACGATGTGCAAAATGGATGGTTCCGCGTGGCGGACGCCGTACGTGTCGCGCGGCAAGGCCCGGGCGTCGGCCTGCTTCGGCGAGCCCAGCGGCGACCTGACCGAGCGGTCCACCACGCCCATCATGCGGGCGGTGATGGAAGTGGAACGCGGCGAGTTCGTGCCGGGACAGGGCGCGCTCCCCATCTACATGAGCGGGGAGCTGATCGGCGCGGTCGGCGGCAGCGGCGGCACGGCCCAGGAGGACGAGGACTGCTCACGGGCGGGCATTGCCCGCGTGGCCGGGGCCAGCGCCAGCCGGTAGGGATATCCCCGGCGGCGTAGTAAAGCGAGGCCCCGCTCCGACCGGAGCGGGGCCTTCTGCGGTTCACCGTGCGGAATGCCGCGTCAGTCGGTGGACGCGACCTCGAAGTGCTTCACCCAGTACTCGCCGCGGTAGAGGTGCTCGACTTCGCGGGCGATGTTGGCGCGGAACTCGCTGGTCTCGTAGGCGCGCAGGTCGCCCAGAGTGTCCCAGACGCTGACGCTGATCCCTTCGTCCGGGTCCTCGGTGCTGCGGATCAATTGCCGCTCTTTCAATCCCTTGGGGGTAGCTCCGATGGCGACGCGCTCGTGGTAGTGTCGCTCAAATTCCTCCCAGGAACCCGCACGAAGCTTGCCCCAGACCATCCTGATGAACATATCGGTGTAGCCTCCTTGGTGTTGGGCCGGCCTTCAGCGGCCGGCAGTATGAACGATGTTCAGTGCTCCAGGTCGCCTGCCGCGTGAGCAATTATCTTGGCAGCCGTGGCGTCGCTCATGTGCCCCATGTCCAGCATCATGTGGTACAGGGTTGGGTCGTGGGGCGACACCTTGAAGAACTTCTGGAAGAACTTGACCCGTGCTTCTTCCAGGCCTTCCAGGTAGGAACGGGCTTCCGTATCGTTGAGGTGCTCGCGTTCCATGATGGTTTCCACGCGACGCGACATGGGTGCCAGCATGCCCACGTGGAGCACGCCTGGCGTGTCGCCAAGAATGATGTTGGCGCCGCGGCCGATGATCACCACGTGACCCGCCTGGGCCAGGTTGCGCACGACTTCGCGGGTGGTGTCGATGAAGACCTGGTCGTTCACGCGCTGCATCCGTGAAGAGGGTTCTCCGGCCAACTCGTGGTAAGTTTCGGGCAGCGTCTCGATGCCTACGCCGAGGTCATAGTCACCCGATACCGCAGCTCGTTCCAGGACCCGACCCAGCAGGGCCGTAACCCGGTCGCCGAAACGCTCCACGCGTTGTTCCTTGGCGATCAGGTTGGAGACCGGGGAGCCGATGATGCGGGCGGCCTCGGCGAAGACCATGCGGTCCACGTAGTTGAGATGCAGGTCATGGGCAACTTGTTGCCCGACGGCGATGGAGCCTGCCCCGATAGGGCCGTTGATGGTTATTACGGGCATGACATCACCTCCCAATCCCATTTGGCAGCAGGGCGTATTATGCCTGCATCATACAGCACCGGTTACAGCATAACATAGCGACTCCGATGGCTCAGCGCCCGGCGGAGTCGCTATTTATCGTTTACGCACGGTCACCTGATGCAAGAGTTGGGGCAGGTACGAAACCTGCCCCTTGATGTTTGATTGTGCACGCGCTTGCGGATTAGCGGCGCGCTCCTCCACCACCCAGGAACCGGCGGTCGGAAGGATTGCGGCTTCCGCCTGTGGAACGGTTGGGATAGCGGCGAGGACCCTGTTCTCGGTCGTTGGATTCACTGCCCAGCATCGAGCTGCGATCACGGTTGCGATTAGGACCGCCACCGCCACCGCCGTAACCGCCCCGTCCGCAGGAACCGGCGCGATCCCGGTCTCGGTCGCCGCGTCCGCCGCCGGGGCCGCCGCGTCCGCCACGGTCGCGATCACCGCCGGGGCCGCCACGTCCGCCACGGTCGCGGTCGCCGTAACCGCCGCGTCCGCCACGGTCTCGATCACCGCCGAAGCCGCCGCCGCGTCCACCGCGATCACCGCCGTAACCGCCGCCACGTCCACCGCGATCGCCACCGTAACCGCCGCCGCGTCCACCGCGATCACCGCGGTCGTCGAACCCACCGCGTTCCGGACGGGGAGTCGGTGGCTCGGTGTCGCCCATCAGGGCGCGCCGCGAAAGGTTGATGCGACCCATGTGGTCGATTTCGTGGATCATCACGGTGATTTCCTGGCCTATGTCCACGTTTTCGTGGGCAAGGTCGCCCAGGTCCTCGTTGCGCACCAGGCCGTCCTTGCCGCCCGGGGTTAGCTCGACGAACACGCCGAAGTTTGTGGTCCGCGTGATCTTGCCGGTGATGATGTCGCCCACCTCGGGGTCGCGGGTCAGGCCGTCCACCCGGCTGCGGGCCAGTTCGATCATGCTCTGGTCGTTGGAAGAGATGATGACGCCGCCGTCGTCGGAAACGTCAATGCCGCAGCCGGTCTCCTCCTGGATGGCGCGGATGACGCGACCGCCGGGGCCGATGAGCGCGCCGATCTTCTCGACGGGAATCTGCATGCGGACCAGCTTGGGAGCGTACCGGCTCATCTGGGCGCGCGGCTCGGTGATGGCCTCGGACATGCGGTCGAGGATGTGCAGGCGGCCGACGCGGGCCTGTTCGAGGGCCTCGCCCAGGAGTTCCTGCGTCAGCCCGTCGATCTTGACGTCCATCTGCAGGGCGTTGATGCCCTTTTCGGTTCCGGCGACCTTGAAGTCCATGTCGCCGAGGAAGTCCTCGATGCCCTGGATATCGCTGAGGATGGCGTAGCGGTCGCTGTCGCCATCGGTGATGAGCCCCATGGCGATGCCGGCCACGGGAGCCCGCAGGGGAACGCCGGCGTCCATGAGGGCCATGGACGAGCCACACACGCTGCCCATGGAGGTGGAGCCGTTGGAAGCCAGTACCTCGCTGACCACGCGCACCGTGTAGGGGAAGTCCTCCTCGGGGGGCATGGCGGCCAGGATCGCCCGCTCGGCGAGAGCGCCGTGGCCGATTTCACGCCGGCCCGGGGAGCCCACCCGCCGCGCTTCTCCAACGCTGTAGGGCGGGAAGTTGTAGTGGTGCATGAACTGCTTGGTGTTCTCCGGGCCCACCGTGTCCAGGGTTTGCTTCATGGACAGGGAAGCCAGAGTGGCGATGGAGAGCACCTGGGTCTGCCCCCGCGTGAACAGTCCGCTGCCGTGGGCGCGGGGCAGTTCCCCGACGCTGCAGGTGATGGGACGGATCTCGGTGGTCTGTCGGCCGTCGGGTCGCACGTTCTGGTTGAGGATGCGCCCGCGCACTTCCTTCTTCACCAGGTTCTTGAAGGCCTCGGCGATGTCGCCGCTGGAATAGTCGTCGGCCAACTGCGCGGCAACTTCCGACTCGACCGCGTCCAGGCTGGAGTCGCGTTCGCTCTTGAAGGAATTGCGCTCCAGCACCTCGGAGATGCGACCGTTAACCAGAGCGTCGACCTTCTTCTGCCGCTCCTCGGTGGCCGAGTAGTCGAAGTGGACCTCGGTCTTGTCCGCGCCGCGTTCCGCCACCAGCTTGTCGATCATCTCGATGGTCTGGACGTTGCTTTCGTGGGCCAGTCGGATTCCCTCCAGGATGACCTCTTCGGAGACCTCCACGGAGCCGGACTCAACCATCATGATGGCGTCGCGATTGCTGGCGACCACCATGTTCAACGATGCCGAGTTGCTGTCCTGGAAGCTGGGGTTGATGGCGTAGTTGTTGCCGTCCCAGGTAACGCGGCAGGCGCCGATGGGCCCCTCGAAGGGGATGTGGCTGAGGGACAGCGCGGCGGATGCTGCAACCATCCCCAGGGTTTCGGGGGGATGCTCTTCGTCCACCGACAGCACGGTAATGATGACCTGCACTTCATTGTGCAGCCCCTTGGGGAACAGCGGGCGGATGCTGCGGTCGGTGAGGCGGGCGGACAGGATGGCCTCGGTGCCGGGGCGACCTTCGCGCCGGAAGAAGCTGCCGGGGATCTTGCCGACGGCGTAAAGCCGCTCTTCGAACTCCACCGTCAGGGGCAGAAAGTCGATCCCCTCACGGGCCTGGTCGGACATTACTGCCGTGGCCAGCAGTATGGTCTCTCCGCAGGTGATGGTTACGGCGCCGTGGGCCTGCTGGGCCAGTCGACCGGTTTCCAGGGTTATGGGATGCCCGCCGATCTCGCCGTCAATGGAGAAGGGGTTCATCAATTCTTGTGCGGCGTCTGTAGTTGTCATAACAGCAGTTCTCTCTACCTCTTCTTCCATCGTGGTTTTTGATTGCAAATACGGCGGCCGCAGCTCGATGTTCGCTCGTAAATCGTCAGAATCAGGATTTACGGGATTTAATGATTGGCAAGATTGGAAGGTCTCCATCACTGAAGGGTTCCAATCCTGATAATCCCTGGATCTTGAAAATCCTGATGCTGACGTTTCCCCGATGGTGACCCAAAAGGCGGCAGGCAGACGGGGACACCGGCGGGTCGTCATTCCGGCCGGCTGCGGACGGGGCGTGCGGATGCCGGGTTTCGGCACTTGACGCCGGATTACCGACGCAACCCGAGCCGGCCGATGAGGCTCTGGTAGCGGCCTACATCCTCGCGGCTGAGATAATTGAGGAGCCGGCGCCGCTTGGAAACCATTGTTACCAAGCCTCGCCGGGAATGCACGTCCTTGCGGTGGGTGCGGAGGTGGTCGGTCACCTGCCGAATACGCTCGGTGAGCATGGCGACCTGGAGTTCGGTTGAGCCGGTGTCCGACTCGTGCGCTCGATATTCCTCGATGATCCTTTGCTTGACGTCAGCGTCCAACATTACGGGCTTCGTACCTTTTCGTTTTGGGTCTCTTCTGTCTTTCGCGAAATAGGCTAACACGTCATGCCGTAATAGGCAACCTAAGCGCATTTTCGACATTTAGCCATTTCCGTTTTGTCGAGTACACGACAAACTAAAGTGATGGCCCCGCCCGACGGGAATTTCTTGCTAATGGATTCTATGAAGCCGATGGAGACTTAGATGTCTCATTCGCAAAATGTGAGTGCAGCGGCGGTGCAGAAGATGCAAATAGGCAAGGGGCGCAGTACAGACTGCGCCCCTGCGGCTTTCCGGTTGCTGTCGGCTGTTGGTTACGCCAGGAACCCTTCCACCAATTCGACGAAACGGTCGGTGGCCTCGAGCTCCGGGTGGTGGCCGCAGTTGTCGATGACCTCCAGGCGGCTGCCGGGAATGCGCCGCTGGTACTCCTCGCCCGCGCTCACCGGGATGATGGCGTCCTGCTGGCCCCAGATGAGCAGCGTCGGCACTCGCTCCAGTCGGTACACCTGGTGCACCAGGCCCGGGTCGTGCATGTAGGGCCGCCACGAGACGCGGCAGGTGCCTTCCATGGCGTTTTCCCAACGTTCCAGGACGTCCTCCTCCGGCTCGGCAGGGCACACGGTGCGGTACTCGGGCGTGCCGTCAGGGTCCAGCAGCGAGTCGCGGATGTACATGGGCGGGGTCACTTCGAAGATGTCGTAGATCTGCCCTTCCGGTGGCCGGATGCCGGCGGAGCCCACCAGGATGAGCCGGCGGAACTGCTGCGGGCACATGGTGGCCAGCTCAGCGGCCAGCCAGCCGCCCAGGGAGAAGCCCATCAGGTCGGCGCCCTCCAGGCCCAGCTTGTCCAGCGCGCCCAGGTACCAGATGGCCATGTCGTGCATCTTCATGGACCAGTCCAGCTGGTCGGACTGGCCGTAGCCGGGATGCGACGGGATGTGCACCGTGTGGTTCTGGGCCAGGGCCTCGTGGTAGCGGAGCCAGCCGGGGTGACCCAGCTCGTCGTGCAGGATGACCAGCGGGCTGCCGGAGCCGCCGGTGACGAGCTCCACGTTGGAGCCGGATACTTCGGTGATGCTGGAAGTCCAGGGTTGGGCGGTTGTGGTCATGGTTTGGCTAGTCCTCTGGGCGCGGTTTCTCAGGGCGAACGATTCGGCTGCCCCTCACGCCGGCGGTGCGGGATCAAGTGATGAAATGGAGCGGGCGATGGGATTCGAACCCACGACTTTTTGCTTGGGAAGCAAACACTCTGCCACTGAGTTACGCCCGCCCGGGTCGATGAACGCAGTTTGCCACAGGGCGGCGGGCAGGGCAAGGGGCGGGACGTCGGACGACAGCGACGGCGATAGGGAGAAGGGTTGATCTTTACAAGAGCCCCAACCGTTCCAAATCTGCTTCAGTCCAGTTCGTTCCGATCAGGACGCTGCGTAGTGTGCCGAGCGGGAGAGTATCACTGGAACGGTGATAATGCACCACTGCACGACGACCATCGCTATGCCGGTAGACGCGTGATGACCCTCCTGAGCGGCGATAACTGAATCCATCACGCTCCAACGCGCTGGTCAACTCTCGCACTGGTATGTTCCGGATGCGGCGAGCCAGATCCGAGGGCGACGTCATTGCGTCGCCGTTGGTTCTTGTATAACCACCTCGCTGTTCTCCAGAAGAATATCGCCGGCTTCGACCATGTCAGCCACGTAGGCCATAGCAGCATCGCTAAGAGCGGCGAGCGCCTCCTCTCGTGTATAGCCCCAAGCAGCGCATCCGGGGAGATCGTCGATCCACGAACTCCAGCGGCCGTCATCTTCGCGTTCAACCTGCGCTTGGTACACGCCCATGGCGATTATCTCCTGGTGAGCAGAGGCTCGTCCTCGAATAACTTACCGTTTCCAAATGTCGAGTTTGATTTGGCGGGAATACTATCATGTTGCGACCATCCTACGAAGCGGGCATAAGCGGGCATAGAGGGAACGGCATGACACCTGAAGGTGCGGTAGATGCCCGGCCAAGGTTTCCCAAAGCGTTGTACTGCCAAACTTCTAACGTAGATACAGAACTGCTTTGGGCATTTACTGACAGGCTGCGGTCGTAGTTGGATCGAGGACGATGTAAAATGGTTTCCATGAATGGCGTGGGTACAAACGTACCGTGTCTTAAAATGTTTTTGGCACTAAATTGGAGAAACCGAAACAGTGGATATAAACAATCTTCTCGGCGGCGGTCGGAACTGCCATACATGCAATCATCCCGTTTCTCGACATAGTTTTTCTACGGGCACTGATGAAGGCGTGCGCATTTATTGCCGAGCTTGTCCACTCACGCAGATGCGGCTGCCCGGTGACGAAGGCGTTTATTCTGCGATGCCGTTCTTCGTAGAGGGACCTCCGGGACCGCCTACGCCGTGTTTCGAGGACAAACCGTCACGCGTCAAGATGCGAAATTATTTGCCGATTTCTCCTACACTCCAACACGACGGCTCAATTCGCTTTAGCGGAGTTGCATTCGCTATTCGTGATCTCGAGAAGTTCCATTACGACAATGACGTACGTGGCGACTACAGTTACAAGGCCGTTTTGTGGTGCGAGCAGGAAGGCAGATGCAATGGCTGCCGTGACTGGAAGCGGTTTGAGGACTTGGAGATGGATCGAATAGAACCTGGTGCGCACGGTGGCCGCTATGTCGTTGGAAATGTTCAGTTACTTTGCGGGGCTTGTAACAAAATCAAAGGCGACCGACCGATGGGATACCTCAGGGGCCGGCTGAGAGAACGTGGGAAGCTCATCCAGGAGTGGCTCGCATTCCGATGATTGTACTACTGTCACAGTAGTAGAAACGCAGAATTGATCATCAATCGCTCCCCTACGCAACCCCCGCCGCTTCCCGCCTCTCCCCCTGAAAGTCTCGCGTTAGCTGGGCCAACAGGAAGAAGATGTTTTCCACTGCGTTGGTGGCCTCGACGATGATGCGGTGGCGACCGTCGTCTTCCTCGGGGGCCATGGCCAAGTAGCGGGCGCGCACGTCCTGCATCAGGCTGCGACGGTCGCCCATCACCTGCTCGACGAAAGCCCAGGAGTCGGGGTCGTCCTCTTCCAGGGCGTCCAGGAAGATGAGCAGGGCGGCGTCGGTGCCCTCGACGACGCTGACCTGGAACATCTCCAGCATGTCGTCCTCGGGCAGGTCCCGCAGCAGGTCGGGCAGAGTGGAGAACTGCTCCTCCAGCCAGGTGATCAGCTTCTGGCGGCTCAGGACCGCGTTGCGACGTTCGCTGTCCTGACCCGGGTTGCGCTGACCAAGCTCGGCCAGGAATTCGTCGATGCGGGAGCTCACCTCCAGCGTGGACTGGCGGACGGCGCCCAGCGGCAACCCCATGCGCGCCTGCTCCAGGTACTCCGAGAACCGACCCAGCACGCGCTTTTGCTCCAGGTGGGCCAGGTCCAGGGCGGTGGTCACGTCGTTGATGGCCAGGTCGTGGATGAACTGCGGGCGCGACCGTTCCTCCTCGGCGCTGGCTGGCCAGATGCGGGCGAACAGACGCATGGTCCAGTCCGGCGCGGACAACACCACGATGCGCGACGGCATGCCGAAGACGATCACCGCCAGCGCCATCTGCGGGCCCAGGCCGATTTCCGGCCAGGTCACCAGGGCCTTCACCAGCGGCACCTGGGCGTACACCTCTATATATAGGAGTATCACCAGTATGATCGCCGAGAAGAAGACCTGGAACGCCCAGAACATGCCCAGCTGCCGCGCGGTCCCGCTCAATCCCGAGGAGACGACAATCACGCTGATGGCCAGCCCCACGTAGGAGCCGTAGATGTACATCAGCACCTGTTCCACTCCCACCAGCTGGGCCGCAGCCAGCCCGATGCCGAAGGCCACCACAGGCACCAGCGCCTGCACGATGAACGTCAGCAACGCGCCCAGGATGAAGGACAGGAGAATGGATCCGGCGGAAAGCTCCAGGCCGGCCTGGAACCACGTCTGCTCCGACAACGGCTGCGCCGACTCCTTGATCAGCACCAGGCCGAAGAGCAGGGCCGCCACGCCGAAGAGCATGGCGCCGGCCTCCCGGTAGTTGCCCCGGTTCAGACGGGTGATGATGACGCCGCCCACGCCGATGCCGTAGAGCGCGGCGATGCGTATGTCCACCGTCACGATGAAGAGGATCAGGCCGACGCCCATCTGCGCGCCCAGGGCGATGGGATAGGCCTGCTTGGCGGAGATCAGCCCCGACCGCAGCATGCTGATGGTGATGAAGGTGACGGCCGGCGACGACTGGGTGATGGCGCCGGCCATGGTGCCCCAGCCGAAGGCGGCGAATCGGTTGTCGGCCAGGCGGCTGGCCAGGATCCGGAGGCGCGGCCCCACCACGGTCTTGAGGTTCTCGGAAAGGAGCCACATCCCGAAGAACAGCAGCCCTACGCCGCCGAGGATGCCGCCGAGCACTGCAATCATCCGTCGCTCCTTCCAGCCATCGTTGTCGCCGCGTCTTCAGATACGGGACCGAGTGAGTTACGCGCGGATCAATCTCCGTTGCGGGGGACCGGTTTGCCGTTCCGGATCACTATGTCCGGTCTACTGAACACTGCAGCGTTCCTGAACTGCGTCGCCGGTTTGATCACACCGAAAGTGTGGGTGCGACCCCCGCCACCGGTTCCGGCGGTACTGCCTTCGTATTTCCAATCCGAGGTCTCCAGGAAGGCGAGGTGGAGGCGCCATATCAGCACCTGTTTGTCAGGCTCAATCGTGCCCGTTGGATCCACTAGGTATCGAAGGACGCGGTACCAACCGGCGTGGTTGTAGTGGGCCTGCAGCGCCCAAGCGCGAAGGCTTGCCTTGACTTCCAGGGAATCCCCCGACGGCGGAGGATCCGGCGAACCCCGACGCTTCAGGTCTGGAAAGCGTTGTTGCGCTAGGTCACTGTGGCGAGGTTTTTCGTAAACCGTCAGGGACGAGAAAGCCCTTGCGGCGAAAATACCCACCAACGCGCTGAACACATTGGCCTGTTCGAAATATATTTCTACGAACTGCTCCGTCTCATTTTCCACCGAGGCTATCACCCGTCGCAATTGGCCCACTGACAATCCGGGAGGTAAAGCAACTTCCCGGTTGAACCAACTGCCCGGAGCGAACGCGCTAGTCATCTTTCAGTTGTGTCAAAAGAGGCACCACCCGCTGGGCCATGGCATGATACTCGGTCGAAGCTTCGATCCCCACGGCATGGAGACCGCCGGCTCGAGCAGCCGCAACGGTGGACCCGGAACCCATGAAGGGGTCTAGAATGGTGCCCGTGCCCAGCGGCAACGCGGCGCGGGTCAGTTGACGCATAAGCCGCTGCGGCTTCAGAGATGGGTGAGGCGCGATCCGTCGCTCTGCTTTGGATGCCGGCGGACAAACGATGACGTCCCAGAACGGCTGCTCATCTGATATCCGGCGCAATCCTCCCACACCCCAACGGTTGAGGTTGTCCTGAACGCGACCTTCAAGCGGCTTGCGGAACAGTCCCCACGGTTCCCAACCAGCACGCGGCATCACCGACACGTCGGGGAACTCCTTGTGGGCGTTTTTCGGCCGGTCGCCACCCCGCAGGGTCTTCACGATGCGCACGATCTCTCCTCGCTTTTCGAAACCCACCTCCATCATCGGAATGTAAACATGGTGGGACAGCAGCGGGTTGGTGGCGATGAAGACATGGCCGCCCGGCACCAGAACTCGCATGAGCAGCGGCGCCAATCGTCCGAAGAACTGTTGCAGGTCAGCCTCCTCCGCCGGCGTCAGCACCGTGTAGCGGGGCACCGGGTTACGTTGCGCGCCGTCAAAACTCGGCGGGATGCGCCATACCCCGCCGGCTCCATTTTCGCGCTTGGCCAACTGCTCGGGGCGGTACTCGACCAGCCCGTACGGTGGGTCCATTACCACCGCATGTATTGACGACGGATCGGCTGATTTGAGCCACTCAAAGGCATCGGCGTTTATCAGATCCGGATCGGCGGTTGAAACGAGATCGGCGTCCGATGCACAGATCGGATCTGCGCCACTGGTGTCGGCTGAGAAGTTATGCAGTTCCGGTTGTATTGCCATGGTGGGTGCCCGAGTCTGGCCTAGCATAACCGAGGCATTTTGTGCTGTCTATTGATTGCCCGGCCCATCGCCCCACGGCACCTCGGGCAGGTTCCGCTCCCGGCGCACCTCGTTGATGGTGAGCACGCCCCGGTCCAGCAGCGCGGACTCCCGCTGTACCCGGTTGTTCTCGTCCTCCTGCAGCGCCTCGATGGCCGACAGGTCGAACTCCACCGACAGCTGCGGGTAGCCCAGCCGGGGCAGCAGCATCCGGTTCAGCTGCTCCTCCAGGAACCGCACCTCCGGCACCACGGTGTTGCGCCAGAACATGCGCTCCGACGCCTGCACGTTGGCGTAAGTGGCGCGCTCGAAGTCGCCCAGCAGCAGCTTGGGGACCCCGTAGGTCCGGCTCACCTCCTCCAGGCTCCAGCGGAGTCCCTGGATGAAGTCGATGTCCCGGTGGGACAGGCCCAGCATCTTCACGTCGCGCACCGCCGACGCCACCGCCGGTCGGTTGGCATTGACCGAGCCCTGGTGGCGCATCTCCCAGCGGGTGTAGAACTCCTCCAGCTCCGTCTCGCTCATCTCCTCGTTGGTCAGCAGCAAGAAGTCGGGGCGCGCCGAGTTCCGCAGCAGGTGCCGGTTGAAGCGGAGACCCTCGTGGCCCATGTCGGCGGACAGCCGCGCCGGCGCCAGCGGCGACAGCCCGGCCAGTTCCTCCAGCGGGTTGAAATAGCGCAGCCACACGATCTCGTCCGGCGTGTAGGCCACCGGCTCGGCGACCCCGCGGTACACGAACCCCCGCACGTAGCGCCGCCGGTCCGGCAGCACGGCGACCCGGTCTGGACGCAGCGGCCACAGCTCTGGCTGGCCGTCCTCGTCGCGTTCGATGGCCCAGAAGGCCGCGCCCCACAGGCACAGGTGGGTCTCCGTCGCCCGCCACAGGTCGGCGCGGGTGTGCCACGAGTTCACCCGGTCCAGCAGGCGCGCCACCGGATGCGACGGCTCCACCGCCGCCCGGCGCGCGCCGGTCTCTCCGGTGCGGTACACTCGCAGCGGCGGCCGGGTCAGGGCGTCGGCGCGCAGTTTGATGGCCGCGTACACCGAAGGCGACGTCGCCATGTACCGCCCGTACTCCGGACGCGCCCAGCCGCCGCCGGCGTCGGTCGCCAGGCCGGCCAGCCTCTCATCCGCCGGCAGCCGGTCCGCCAGCGCCGCCCGATTGGCCCGCTGCACCACCGCGGTCTCGGCGACGTTCCGCCGGCCGACCCGGACCGAGCGCAGCATCTTGCCCAGTTTCACCATGTTTGCTCTCTCCTTGATATTGTCAGAATCAGGATTGCCGGGATTTCGGGATTCGCAGGATTGAAATAACTCCGCCACCGGGCAACCCAATCCTGAAAATCCGCAAATCCGGTGAATCCTGAATTTAAAGGAACAGGTCCCGCATCCAGCGCGGGTGTTCGATCATGGGGCCGGTGTCCAGGAAGGCCAGCATCAGGGCGTCGGCCTTGTCCGGCGAGGGCAGGCCGCGGCTCTTCATGCTGTCCTTGCTTTCCATCAGCACCTTGCCCCGGCTGTTGTACCGGTACCGCAGCGACGCCAGCTCGGCGATCAGCTCCGCGTCCCGGGGGATGCGGATCCTGTGGCCGCGGAACCGCCGCGCCAGCGTCCAGTAGCCCTCCGCCCGCAGGTTGGCGCAGACCATCTCCTCGCGCATCGGCGCGCCGGCCCCGTTGAACCCGTACACGGTGAACCCCTGCGCCCGCAGTGGGTCCACCACGCCGGCGCCCATCCCCGTCTCGTCCACGTTCACCTGCTGCGGATGATGGTCCCGCGCCGTCACCACGACCTGCCCGGCGGTCGCATCGGTGGGGAACCCGTGGCGCACCTGCACGTCCGCCACCACGTCGCCGCGGCGCACCATGATCACGGTGCGGTCGACTCCGAAACGGGCCACGTCCACCCCGAACACCACCGGCTCGTACCCGCCCGTGGCCGCCGGAACCTCGCCCAGCGGATACGTGGCGTCGTCGATGTCGGAGATGGCGATCAGGTTGTCCTCGCCGCGGTCGGGGAACTCGCCCATCACCCGCGCCCGGAACGTCTCGCTGTTCTCGCCCCACATCGCCCGCCGCTCCTCCACCCATGCCGGCGTGGTCAGCCCCGGTATCTCGATGCTGTTCGCCACCACGTTGGGCGACTCCAGGGCCGATATGGTGATGGTCTCGTAGATCCCACGCTCCCGGTGGAAGGCCCGGTGGAACCCGCCCGAGGTGGTCGTCGGGTTGCCCACCAGCAGCAGGTGCGGGTTGGCCGAGGTCATCACCGCCTCCACCGCTTCGTAGATGGGCTCGGCGACCCCCTCGGCCTCGTCCACCACCACGAACATGTTCTCGCAGTGGAAGCCCTGGAACTGGTCCGCGTCGCTGGCCGACAGCCCCATGGCGTAGCGGTCGTCCGCCACCTCCCACCGGGTGTCCAGCATGGTCCCGCCCAGCGTGTCCGACGCGTCGCGGTAGAGCCGGTGGATCTGACGCCAGAGCACGTGGCGCACCTGCCGGAACGTGGGCGCGGTGCTGAGCACGATAGCTGGGTCGTGGGCGTGCACGTACCACAGCACGGCCACGGCGGCGGTGAAGTCCTTGCCCAGGCCGTTGCCCGACTTCACCGCCACCCGCCGGCTGCGCTCCACCGCCCGCAGCACCTCCTCCTGCTTCTCCCACAGCCTCACGCCCAGGGTGTCCGACGCGAACCGCACCGGACCTTTGTCTGAAGCAGGATTTTCGAGATTACGGGATTTACCGGATTGGCAAAAATCCTGGCAATCCTCAAATCCGGCAAATCCTGATTCAGACGATTTTGAGACGGCTGTAACGACGTCCGTCCCATTCCGTCCCACCTATCGCGAGGGGGCCGGGCGGCCCGACCCCGGCCGGCGGCGCACCGCGGCCACCGACGCCACCCGGCGCCGCGCCTCATCGGGGTTGATCGGCGCCGCCGCGGGCTGCACGTTCGCGCCCCCGCCGTGCCCGTCCGGCGGGCTGAACAGGAAGCCGCAGTCCAGGCAGCGATACACCGTATGGTCTTCCCCGTCCAGTCGGGCCAGTTCCAGCAGTCGGTCGGATTCGCAACGACGACAGAACAACACTATTCACCTCTCGCGCGCGGCCGGAAATTGCGGATTGTGCAGGCCACGCCAGACCACTGTATAGAACTTACGTTCCATACGTCAACCGTGCCGTGTCAGCAAAAAATAAGCCCCGCCGGCTTCCCGGCGGGGCGCAATCGCGGGCGTTGGGTTGGGCTGGCGGAGCCGGGCTAGCCCGGATTGTGCCGCTGCACGATCTCCACGATGCGAGAGTCCAGGCTACTCAACTGGTCATCCAGAACGCCGGCGTCGGCGTAGGCAACAGCCAGGTGGGCGTCGTGCTGGATGTCCTCCCAGTCGGTCTCCAACTCGAACTCGTCGCGCAGCTCCTCAAACAGCTGGTCCAGCGAAGCCTTGTCGAACATATCGGTTTTGTTACCTCCTCCAGTTGGTCGGCGGCCCTGCGGTTGAGCCGCCCCGGGCCACGTCGCCGGCACGGGCAACCCCGTGCCTGACCCGAGCCGATCTGCGGCGCTCGTGGCAGCACGGGGTATATTACTCCCATTCATCGCCGGGGGCAAGCGTCGCCCAACCCGCTCCGGGGCGGTTTCCCGTCCGCGCGCCAGCGCCTAGTCCGCGGCCGGATCCGGCACGGGCTCGGTGGGCGTCAGTACGACGCCGCCCGTCTGCTCGTCGTGGCGGTGACGCATCACCAGGTCAACCCGCTCGTGCAGCGCCCGCAGCAGCCCGCGATTCTCCGCCACCTGTTCCTCCACCCGCTCAATGCGTGCGGTAAGGGTCTCCTGGAGGTTCCGCATGTCTCCCCGCAGGTTCCCCATCTCCTCCCGGATGCCGCTGATGGTGCCTTCCAGCCGGCCCACCGTTGAGCTCAGGCGCATCACTGCTGCCAGCATGGTAACCGCCAACAGGCCCTGGAACCCCATGATGGCGAAGAGAATAGTGGCATTTACGTTGAAGTCGCCCATTTGGCGGTCTCCTTGCGGTTCGCCAATATGCTATCACCCTTCGTCGATGGTGACCTGCGCCGCCGCGCTACCCTTTTCACGGTCGCGTCCGCCGCGCCAGGATTTGGGGATCGTCGGGACTGGAACCGTTGCGCCATGGAGATCTCCCAATCCTGTCCATCCCTGTAAAAGCCAAATGGGCTTTTCTCAAAAATCGGCCAAAACCGGGTTTTTTCTGTAATACTCCCGTAATATTGACGCCGCTACAATTGGTCGCCAAGTGTGGAAATTTATCCAGCCGTCGCCCACGGCCGGCCGACCCAATCGTCATTCCTGCGAAAGAACGTCATCCCGTACTTGATACGGGACAGGAATCCAGGACGGCCCCAAAGACGGCATCAGCGCAAGGAGGTGCCAGGAAAGCTACCTGTCAAAAGACGCCCCACGCCCGCCCGCGGGCATCACCGCCGTCATTGCGAGCGCATCCGCACACTGTCATTGCGAGCCTGTCTTCCTTGTCATTGGGAGCTTCTCTTCACTGTCATTGCGAGCGCAGCGCGGCAATCCCGGCCCCGGACACAACGGGCCGAGGGCGCACCGAGAAACTCAAATTACCCAGAGGACAATCTCGAAAGGGAGATTTTGTCAAATGAGTAGAAAAACGAGAAAGCTGATATGGTCAGCGCCCCTGCTGGCGGTGTTAGCCGTCGCCGGCGCTCTGGCCATGTTTGTGGCGCTGACGCCTAACCAGGCGCAGGCGGACCACGAATTGCTGCCCAGCGCGCCGACCAACCTGTTGGCCAAGCCGGCGGACGGCAACGCGGGCCGGACCTCGCTGGTGTTGACTTGGACCGCGCCGGAGCGGGGCCCGGTCACCGGCTACCGCATCGACTACTCCACGGACAACGTGGAGTACATGGAGCTGGTAGCCAATTCCGAAAGCACGGCAACCACGTACACGCACACGGGTTTGAAGCCCGGCACGTTGTACGTCTACCGGGTGTTCGCCATCAACAGCGGCGGCACCGGGCTGGTCTCCGAGACCTACTCCACCATGACCGACGGCGTTGCCGGTGAGCCCGATGATGTTATAGGCCTCACGGCGGCCCGGGCTACGACCACGCCCGAAAAGTGGAGCGAGATCAACCTGAGCTGGACCGAGCCGTACGGCGGTGGGGTGGACATCACCGGCTACTGCATCGAGATCGTGGACGATCCGACACCCTGGCCCGACGACAGCAACGGGTGCAGGGCAGGAACGCTCGCGGCCGCGACCTTTGCTGCTAGCGACGACGGCACCGCCGCTGGCACCGTCGGTGTCATCCTTCCCGAAGGCACGATGACCACGTACACGGACAAGGGTCTTGACGCGGGAGAGCGGCGTTACTACCGGGTCTTCGCGATCACCGGTGAAGACACCGCGCGGTCCGTATCCGAGATGCCTTCCAACCGGGCCGACGCCATGACCGCAACGGCGGTGAAACCGAATGCGCCGACCGGCCTCAGGGCCGCGAAAACCGCTGACAATAGCACGGTCAACCTGTATTGGTACTGGCCGGCCAGCGACGGCGGCGATGACATCACAAGCTTCCGCATCGAAGTGAGCACGCAAAGCAACAGATGGCCGAAGGCGACGGAGGCCAACACGGCAGACGCGGCTAACAACATCACGGAAAACCAATTTGATGGCGCCACCCTCACCTCCACTGGCACCGCCGCGAATGACAATGGCGTGCTGGTCGACCGTGCCGTGGGCGATGCAGATAGCAATGCCGCATCGGAGCAGGCCACTCACACGCACGCCGTCCGCGCCTTAGCCGATGCTGGGCGGAAGACGCTTTACTATCGCGTCTTCACCCAGACCGCTACCGGGCGGAGCACGCACAGCAACACTGCCTCCGTGACCATCAACCACGGGATCAACCCGGTGGCGCCGACTACCACTGGAGATGGGAACGGCGCAACCGCGGGAGACGGCAAGATCGACCTGGCATGGTCGGCCACCGATTACAACCATGACAATGATGACGGCACGACACCAGTAATCCCCTATCCCGCGTCCGGTTACCGGATTGACTATGCGGAAGGGAAAGCCGATACGGCTACTAACGATGAGCTGATGTGGAAGCCTCTCTGGGGCAACACGGGCTTCACGGACACGGAGTTCACCCACACGCCGCTGAAACCCAGCACGCGGGTCTATTACCGCATCTTCACCATCGGCTCCAACCAGGTGATCAGTATCGCCCCGGCGCCCATCAGCGATACCACCGAAGCGGCTGGTGCCCTGGGCAAGGTCAGGAACGTGATGGCGGTAGCGAACGATGCCACCAAGATCACCGTCACCTGGGACGCCCCCGAGAATCTCGGTGTCCACGAGGTCGACCACTACAGTATCCAAATGGCGATGCAGGGTAGTATCCCGACCTTCTCCGCCTTCACTTCAGAAAACACCAAAACCACGATGGGCCCGGTCACCATGTTCATGCACACCAACCTGACGCAAAATCAGACTTGGCTGTACCGCGTGGCGGCCGTCGCCAAGGGTCGCGACCTTAATGCGAATGCCTTGGCGAAAGGTGAATACTCCAGCTGGGCCAACGCGACGACGCCCGCGGCGGCAAAGCCCGATGCCCCGATAGGACTGCTGGCTGAAGACGCCCGGGACTCGAGCCTGACCGCGCCCGGAGAGCTCGGTGTACTGCTCATTTGGAACATGCCGGAAGGCCCGGCTGGGTCCATCGTCCATGAGTACGAAATCGAGCGTAAGGTGGAGGGCGAGGACAGCGACTTCAAGGAGCTGGCGACCGTCGATGCCACTTTCAATAACGTTGGTGATACGCTCCTCGTTCCCCCTCGCACCAGTTATACCGACATGGATGAGCCCGACCTGGACGAGGGCGAAGTGCGTCACTACCGCGTGCGAGCCGTGAGCAACAGCGACGTGGAAGGCGAGTGGGCCATGGTCCGCTTCCCGTCGGACCGGATGCACGGGCCGGCTCCCGAGCTGGACAACCCCATGTTGACCGCGACGGAGGGTACTGGTTCGGTGACGCTGATGTGGAACGAGCAGGCCGCCGCCGTTGAGTACACCGTTTGGGGTGTCCGTTCTGACGGCTCGGCCGTGAGGGACGGCAGCACGGAAGCTTTGATCAGGATGGATGACATCACCGGCACTTCCTACGAAGTGACGGGCCTGATGAGCGGGGAGGAGTACTGGTTTGCCGTTACCGCCTGCGATATGGCGGACTGCGACGCTGGCAACTACCTCCATTCCAATGTTGTCGTCGCAACGCCCGACTAACCTTCAGGGTGAATAAAGCGAACCGGATCATCAACAAGAGGCTTGCCGGGCGTTCGCCAGGCGCGAGGTCCGGCAAGCTTGGAATGGCAGTCTCAAGTCAAATAGGAGACTCTACACATGAGTAACAAATCCAGACAAGGCATTCGGCCGGCGTTCCTGGCCGCGGTGCTGGGTGTGGCCGCGATGCTGGCCGTAGTGACGGTGCTTATGTTGCCGTCCGGGCTGGCCCACGCGCAGGCCAATCCCTTCGTCCCGGGCGCGCCTACGGACGTGGGTGCCACTGCGAACAGTGACGGCACCCAGGTCATGGTGACCTGGACGGCCGCCACCTCTGGCGCCCGGGCTTCGGGCTACGAAGTCGAGCGCAAGGTGGGCAGCGGCGATTGGATGAGCGCCGCCCCGGCCCACGGCGACACCACGACCAGTTACGCCGACAGCAACGTGTCGGACGGCATGACCTACACGTACCGGGTCCGGGCCACCAACGACTTCGGCCAGAGCGTTTGGGTCGAGTCAGACCCAGTAACCGTGACCGTCCCCGTTCCGGAGAACGAACCGCCGACCGTATCCACCCCGGTGATGGACCCCGTCACGATTACAGGGTTAATGAAAAAGAACGCGGACGGCGAGGACGTGAACAACACGAAAACGGTGGAAGGGGTTACGGCATATTTCAGTGACCCAGAAGGTGATGACCTGAGGTTCACCGCGGGCTCCTCGAATACCGCCGTGGCCACCGCTGTTATTGAAGACGGCAACTTGGTCATCACCGCTCAAGGCGCAGGAAATGCCACCATCACGGTGACCGCCACCGACGAAGATGGCTCTGGCATGAGCGCCACCTCGACCATCGAGGTAACGGTGCGGTTGAGTCCGCAAGAAAGGTACGACGTTAGCATCCTTGATGATGAGGATGTTCCGCCGGTGTACATAGTGGACCCTGACAACGTCGCTACCATCACTGCGACCACGTACCCCATAGAAGTTGAGGACGTGAAGTTCGAGGTCAGCGCGCTGGACCAAACGGGCGCCCCGCTGGGCGCGTCCGACGAGGACGTGACGCTTACCGTCGAAGTGATGCCAAATGATCAAGCCGAGGTGTTGGACTCTCTGGGACTGGACAGTTCCGGCCTCAACATCGGGGAGACCCTGCAGGGTCTGATCACCATCCGCGGCGTGGACGCCGGGAGGCGCATTTTCTCCCTGGATGTTAAGTGTCTGGCAGTTGGTGGAAAGATCGAAGTCGACATATTGGACGACCAGCTGAACCTAGTGGCAGAGGCCATGATCCTCTGCGCGGAGCCAGTTGTGATAGTGCCGGATGACGACGAATTCCGTTCCGACATCATGACCGTGGTCAGCTACAACGACTGGGACCACTGGGCGGACTACGAAACGGTATCCGACGGCTTCATCATCGACGACACCGACGACAACGTCAGGCACATCGTCAACGAAGGCGACGGCAAAGTTTACGATCAGATGGGCGTGCTCGTGCGCGACGAGCCCGTGGTGGACGACTACCAGTTGGCCATCAGTGAGAAAGAGATGCTGACGCTCAAGGCAGGGGAGGACCCGGACCGCCTTACCAAGGCGGAAGCCGAAGCGGGACAGCACACCATCGAGGTAATGGTGGGAGCGGAGTACGTCCAGCTCACCGTCACTTCCACGATGGAGGGTCCGGCTTACATCCGGTTCCTGCGCTCCAACATGATGCCCTTCAGCACTGACGTGGACGAAGGGGAGATGTGGCGCGGAGCCAGCGTGGTTGGCCTGGACGAAGGCCGCCTGGCGCTGAACATGATGCCCAACCTGACCAAGGCGCAAGCCTTGGCCTACGACCAGTATCGAGTGATCATCCCCGGCGCCGCCGATGGCTACGCCTACCTGTACGGCCTTGCCGGTGACTACCATCAGGGCACCTTCCGGTTCTTCAACCCCTGCCCCAGCGAGCTCGGCGAGGACCACCACTTCTACGTGGAGGTCTACGAGAGCGAAGGCAAGTACCTGAAGACTAGGGAAATGATCGACTGCGCGACTTCGCCGCGGCCGGGTCCGACGGGGCTGGAGTTTACAATCGATAGCCAGGAGGTTGGCGAAGGTGAGTTGACCTATCGGCACGCCCGGAATGCCGACGAGCACACCGTGTTGTTGGTCGATGCTCACAGCCGCACCATCGTGGCATCAATTTCCGACGCGCCGGAGACGGTGCGGTTCAGCGCCGCTCTTGACCGCGAACTCAACGACGGCTGGCGTTACCACTTCATAGTGGTTGCCCACGGCGTGAATGACCAGTACACCGCTGACGCGGTAACCGCCGAGGTGAACTGGATCAACAACACCGACGCTGCGCCCAGCACCCTGACCGCTGGAGCTCCGACACGCAGTCACATTGTTTGCCAGACCGGCAATGACGCAGTGATGGAGCTGCTGGCCGACTGCGACGTCAACACGGCCCCGATGGCGCCAAGCGCCACTCTGGCCGCCCAGACGGTTACGGCAGGCATGACGGCCATGGTCCAAAGCACCATCACCGACGCCGACATGGGCGACATGCTGACCTGGTCAGCGATGTCCAGCATGCCGTCGTACGCCACCGCCACGGTGGACAACATGGGCATGGTGACCATCATGGGCGTGGCGGCCGGCTCGGCCACCATCACGGTAACCGCTACCGACATGCACGGCGAGACGGCCATGCAGACCATCATGGTGACGGTGACCGCGGCTATGCTGGGCGCCCCCACCGGCGTTATGGCGACCGTTGACGACAGCGATCCCGGCAGCACGAATGTCACTGTCTCCTGGACGAACGGCATGAACGCCGACGGGCACGAAGTCGGTCTGGTTGACCTCTCCGACTACAGCGTGCGCGATCACCGGGTCACTGACGGAGCAACGTCGCACACGTTCACCAACGTGGCGTCCGGTCGCTACATGGCCATCGTGGTGTCCACGATGGACGCGGACTTCGAGTACGACGTGGAAATCGTGACCGTACCGTAGCTGAGTTGAGAGGGTTCCGGGCTCGCTCCGGCGCAGCTCCGGGACCCTCCCAGTTGTGGCAGACAACGACAATCTCAAAGGAGATTCAGTCACATGACTAGTAAAACGAGAAAGCGCCTCTGGCCGGTGTCGCTGGTGATGGCAATCGCTGTCGTCGGCGTAGTGGCCGCATTCCTGATGGTGGCGTCTTCCCCGACGAACACGCAGGCGCACGATGGCGTGTCTGGCAGCGGCCACTGCGACGATCTTGGCTTCATCGGCAGAATCGCCCACGACGAAGACCCCAACAACGACCACGACTGCGCGACCGGGCCTGCGGAGCCGCCGCCGACCATTGACCCGGATCCGTCGATGGACATGATCTCGTCCAGCAGCACCTCCGCCAGCGCGACGGTTGAACTGCAATTGACCATCGACAAACTGCCTGAGGGCGCCGTGGCCGGCAGTTCCATCGAGCTGTACCTGGAGGACGACTTCCAGGTTCCCGACGACATTGACCGGGATACCGTGTACTTCCGGGTCACCAGCCGCGACGACGCCAACGTCAACGGCGGCGGTCGGGTGTATACCGCAGATCCGGTCGAGATTGACGACGACGACCACTTCGGCGGTGACGACGACTGGTCCATCCGCGTATACATCCCCGACATGAACGACGCCGAGGACAGCGGCTACAACGGCCCGATGGCGGGTGACACCCTGGTGCTGGTTTTCACCAAGGCCGCCGGCATCAAGAACCCCAGCGAAGAGACCAGCAACAGCGTGGGCTACTCCGTTCTGGGTCCTGATGACAAGGAAAACGACGGGCCGCAGGTCAAGAACCATGGCGACGACGACATGTACCTGAAGCAGTTGATCGTCAAGGCCAAGATCAGCCTGGACGACGATGACAACAGCCGCGGCTACGAACTGACCGTCACCGGTTCCGGCTTCAACAACGGCACCTCCGCCGCCGTCCACGTGCTGCACAACGCGCGCTACCACACGGCCGTGGCGTGGGAGGAACTGGACTGCGCCGGCATGAAGGCCGCCCTGGGCAAGGCTGCCAGCGAGACCAACGAAGCCTGCTTCCACTTCGACGTGGACACCAAGTATATGACCTACAAGCTCAGCGACCCGCTGCGGGCCCATGACGACTTCAAGGCGCTGAGCGACGACGACAAGCAGATGTACGTGGACATGGTGTTCGACAGCGCTCTCATGTGCCGCACCATCCTTCAGGAAGGTTCACGGGAAGGCATCGCCACCGTGGGCAGCGACGACAAGGTTGCCGTTACCTTCGAGGTGACCGTGCCGACCTTCATGGCGGGCGACCAGAACTACATCTGCATGGTGGACGGCGAAGGCCGCGCGTCGGTCACCGACGTTGAGCAGTTCGAGCTGCAGCCCTCCATCCGCATCGTTCCGTCCTCGGCCGCTGCCGGTGACACCGTCACCGTGTTCGCCCAGGACTATCCCCGCAATTCGGGCGGTCTCCAGGAACTGAAGATCGCCGGCCAGGTGGTGTATCCGGCCAGCGCCGCGCGCACCGGCAACGACGTTGCCGTCAGCTCCACCAGCATCGGCAACGACGGTTCCGCCACCGCCACCTTCGACCTGCCCGGCAGCCTCAGCGGCAGCGCCCTGGAGGGCACCGTCCGCATCGACGCCAAGTGGGCCGACGACGGCGAGGACACCAAGCTCACCATCACCGGCTCCCTGCTCTCCCTGAGCAAGTCCGAGGCCCTGCCCAACGAGCTGATCACCATCACCGGTGACGGCTTCGGCGGCCAATACATCGACGTGACCAAGATCACCATCGACGGCGTAGCCCTGATGGTTGACGACGACTCCACGCACCGCGAGGACGGCATGACCGTGGTTGACGTTTCCAACGCCGGCCAGTTCGTTGCCTCCGTGGTACTGTGGCCCAAGACTACCGGCAGCAACCCGCAGCTCATCGCGGGCACCCACACCATCAAGGTGGAGGATAACGCGGGCTTCTCCGGCTCTGCCGTGATCGTCATCCCCGAGCCGGCCATCAGCGTTACCCCCACCGTGGCCGGCCCCCGGGACATCATCACCATCACCGGTGAGAACTGGCCCATCGACAACGTCGACGGCGCCGACCCCGACTCCATCGATATCAGGGTCACCGATGGCAGCCGTGCCCGCCGGTACAGCGCCTTCGCCGACAGCGCCGGCCGCTTCACCATCGAGCACCGGGTCGCCTCCAACGTGGCCATCCCGTCCACCAACCAGGTGCGCGCGGAAATGGGCACCGACATCGTGAGGGTGGGGAGCTTCGAAGTTCCCGCTGCCATCATCAACATCGAGCCGGCCGAGGGCCAGCCCGGTGACCACATCACCCTGTCCGTTGACGGCATGCCTGTGTATCAGCAGGTTGACCGGGTGGAGATCGGCGGCCGCAGCGTCCGCCCCGTGGGCAACTTCAGCACCGACGCCACCGGCAGCGTGACCGTCGCCGACGTGCTGATCCCCGGCATCGACCCCGGCACCTACAGCGTGCTTCTGGAGGTGGACGACACCATCGCCATCGGCGAGCTGAGCGTGCTGGCGGAAGCTGGCGTGATCGGCCCCGCCGCCGAGCTGCCCGGCGCCGTAGAGGCCCTGGGTGATAACCTGGTTGCCATCTTCCACTTCGACGACGTGGGCAAGGTCTGGTCCTTCTACGACCCGCGCCCCGAGTTCAGCGACCTCAACACCCTGTCCGAACTGGTCAACGGTGAGGCCTACTGGGTCCTGGTCAGCGAGACCGTGGAAGACGTGGTCCTGAACAACAAGTCCCGCAGTCTCACCTGCCGCGGCGACGACTGCTGGAACCTGGAGGTCTGGTAGGCCGTCGTCCCCGCAGGGGAGCGACAGTCAACCGACTGAATGAGTGTCCAGTAAAGCGCCCCCGCGCCCGCGGCCCGCGCTGCGGGAGCGGGGGGACCACCCCAAGCAGGAGCAAATGAGATGAAGAGAATTGGAGCGATGGCGGCGGTGGCGTTGATTGCCCTGCTGCTCGCGTTGCCCCTGGGCCTGGTTGCGGCCCAGGGAGACGCGCCGCGGGCCAACGTGCCCCCCGCCTTCCTATTCGGCTACGCCATGGCCGACGGCCTTCCCGTGTCCGAAGGGACCATGATCGTCGCCATGGCTGGCGACGAGAAGATCGGTTCCGCCATGGCCATGGCGGGAGGCCACTACGAGTTGGAGCTCATGCAGCCCATGGACATGGACTCCATGGTGACGTTCATGATCGGTGAGCGCATGGTGGACTACGAGTACGCCTGGATGAGCGGCGACCGCATGATCATGGACCTGTCCGCCAACCTGGCGGGCGAGGACGGCGCCATGGGTCCCGCCGGCCCCCCTGGCGCGGCGGGCCCTCCGGGCGTCCCCGGTTCCGCCGGCTCTGACGGAATGGACGGCTCCGACGGCCGCGACGGCCGTGACGGAGCCGCCGGAGCCGCCGGGCCTCCGGGTCCCCAGGGCGAGCAGGGCATCGCCGGCCCTCCGGGCCCTCCGGGTCCGCAGGGTCCCGCCGGCACCATCGGCCCGGCCGGGTCCGGTGGTTCCATGGGCATCATCGCGCTGATCGTGGCCATCGTGGCCGTGATAATCGCGATCGTGGCCGTGGTCATGGGTCGGCGCACCACCGCGTAGTCCCCGACCAAACGCGCCGGATCAGGTTCGCCCCCACGGCGACCGACGATCCGAAAGCCAGCCCCCGCCGTTGCCGGCGGGGGCCTTTTCATTTCCAAAAAATTGTTCAAAATCGCGCGCCCGCGCCGATGTGGACCGCCAGCCGCGCCGGCTAGGATTAGACCAGCTTGCATACAGGACTGCTGGCGTGTCGATACGCACGACTGATGACTGATAACTGATGCAGACCAACGGGAGCACGGACATGAAACCCAACCATTCACTCCGCCCCCGACGCCCGCGGCGCACGATACTGGGCCTGGCCGTGGCGTCGCTGCTGCTGGCATCCATGCTGGCCGCCCTGGGCGCGGGCCCCGACGACACCGCCGGCGCCACGGCGTCCAACACGGGCGGCCAGTGGCAGGTGTTCGAGGGGCACGCTTTCGCTGACAGCCGGATCGTTCCGACCGGGGTCTCCATGGTGGCCTGCCTGGGCGGTTGCGAAGAGGGTTACACCAGCGAGCCCGTGGCCATCGGCCTGGACGGGCGCTACAGCGGCCTGATGGTCGAGCCGGGCGGGGAGGATCGCAGCGCCCTGCCCGACGCCGACGTCATCACCTTCTGGCTCTTGGGCCACGATGACCGGGTGTCGGCCGTGCAGTCGTGGCTGTTCACGGGAGACGGCCGCACCCGCGAGCTGCATCTGAGCTTCCACAAGCTGCCCGTGCCCTCGCGCGGCCTTTCGGCATCGGGCGACCACCGGGGCACGGTGACCACCGACCTGACGGTGCCCGACCCCGAGGAGCTGGGCCTGGCTCCGACGGGTAGCCCCCGCGGCTACGTCAACTCGTGGTCCTACGCGGGTGTGCCGGTTCTTCCCGGGCTCACGATCCTGGTGGGGTTCCTGATCGCCGTCATCGGCGTGGCGCTGCTGGTCCACCGACGCCGCCTCGCCTGGTAGGGAGGCGGCGCGACGTCTAGACGTCGTCCAGGCCGGGCACGGGGAACTGCCGGCTGAGGTGCCGCACCTCTTCGCCGATGGCCGACATGACCGCCTCGTCTCCGGCGCTGCCCAGCGTCCGGACGATGAGCCGGGCTACTTGGCGCGTGTCCTCCTCGCCCATGCCGCGGCTGGTAATGGCGGGAGTGCCCAGGCGCAAGCCGGACGCGGTGCGCGGCGGCAGCTGGTCGTAGGGGATCGCGTTCTTGTTGGCGACGATGTTCACCGATTCCAGCGCCCGCTCCGCCTGCCGACCGGTGATGCCCAGGGGCGTCAGGTCCACCAGCATCAGGTGGTTGTCGGTGCCGCCGGCCACCAGACGGACGCCGGCCTCGGACAGCTCCTGCGCCATCACCTGCGCGTTGGCCGCCACTTGGTGGGCGTAGCGCGAGAAGTCAGGCTGCAGGGCCTCGCCGAAGCAGACCGCCTTTGCGGCGATGACGTGCATGAAGGGGCCGCCCTGCATGAAGGGGAACACCGCGAAGTCGATCTTGCGGCCCAGTTCCTCCTCGGTTAGGATCATGCCGCCGCGCGGGCCGCGCAGGGTCTTCTGGGTGGTCGACGTAACGATCTGCGCGTGCGGGAACGGCGACGGATGCGCGCCGCCGGCGATCAGGCCGGAAATGTGCGCCATGTCCACCATCAGCAGCGCCCCCACGGAATCCGCAATCGCGCGGAACCGGGGGAAATCCAGCACCCGCGAGTAGCTGCTGCACCCGGCGACGATCAGCTTGGGATTGTGCTCCCGCGCCAGTCGCTCCACCTGGTCGTAGTCGATGGTCTCAGTCTCCCGGTCCACGCCGTAGGGTATGAAGTTGTACAGCTTGCCGGAAAAGTTGACGTTTGCACCGTGGGTCAGGTGGCCTCCCATGTCCAGCTGCATCCCCAGAACGGTATCCCCAGGCTCCAGGACGGCGAAGTAGGCGGCCATGTTGGCCTGGGCTCCGCTGTGGGCCTGCACGTTGGCGTGTTCCGCCCCGAACAGCTCTTTGGCCCGATCGATGGCCAGGGTCTCGACCACATCGACGAACTCGCAGCCGCCGTAGTAGCGCCGGCCGGGATACCCCTCAGCGTACTTGTTGTTCATCAACTGCGCCTGCGCCTCCAGCACCGCCTTGCTCGCGTAGTTCTCTGATGCAATCAACACGATGGAATCGCGCTGGCGGCGGTTTTCGCTCTCAATGGCGGCGGCCACGGCGGGGTCTAACCGGTCAAGCTGGGTAGTCATAAGTGGTTGTCTCCTGATAGATGTCGACGCTATCCGCGTCGAATTTCGTACCTACATAATAACAAATCGCAAACCACCGGCAATTGTGCCCGTGACGCCGTCCCTGTTGCCTCGACCCGCCGGGCGCGTCCGGTATGGTTACGGGCGGGCCGCGATACCGACAAAGTTGTCCGTGAAATCGCCAGGATTTTCGGGCGTGTCGGGGTGCAGGATGAAGGTCGGTATGACTTCGTGCTCCCGGGGATTGTCGCACGGTGTCTGCTGCGGGTGAGTGGAACCCTGGTCCAGGCAGACGTATTGGTCCGGGCTGTCCACGTGCTTGACCACCGTAGCCTCGTAGCAACTCCCCGGCTCCAGCGTAAGACGCGCGCCGGTGTTGGTCACAATCTTGACGAACTTCAGCTCCGAACCGTACCGGCTGGGATCCCAAATGTCCCATGAGGCCAGCCGGAACCTGCGGGCAGACGTGTTGTTTCCCAGATAGCAGCCCTGTAGCAGCACGTGGGTTCCCGTTCCCGCGCCCGTGATTTTAGGGTCCGCCGGGTGCTGGACGAGCCACTGCGTGGGCGTCCGCGTAGCAAGCGGCGCCAGTGTGGGAGTCGAGGGTGGAATGGGAGTAGGAGTAAGCGTAGGCGATGGCGTATCGGTAGGGATTGGCGTGTCGGTGAGCTCCGGCGCGGGTGCAGGTTCGGGAGTGGGCGCCGGCATAGCGGTGGGAACGGCGGCGGCTACCGCGGCGGGATAGGTGAACAGAACGTGATCCGATGGCTCTGAGTGCACCGAATCGCACAGCGCGTATACCCTATTCTGGAAAGTTCTCCCGTCGATGTCGCTTGAAAAGGGGCCGACAGCCTGATAGATTTCGCCCGCGCTCAGCACGTCCCGAGGGTGCCAATCCGTATAGGTTCCATCGGCGAGCGCTTCGCGTGATTCGGTCTGGTATCCGGTGACGGTCAAATCACTGCTGGCCGGCGCGTCCCAGCTATAGATGAGGGACCGGTCATTGATATTGAGCGCGCCGGCGCGGAAATTGGTGGGCTGGCCGCACTCCGGCTCGGCCGGAGGCGCTGCTGCTGATATCGTGGTTGGCGCCGGCGTATCGGTGGGAGCGACCACCGGGACAACCCCGCCGCCGGCGCTGGGATTGACCACGTTTCCAGCGGCTGAAGCAACCGCGCCGCCGTCCGCGCTGGCCGCATTGGCCGCCTGCAAATTTCTTCTAAAGCGCCAATCCTCGAACTCCCGGAATACCGCTGAGCCCATGCCGACCAGGATGAAGAGCGCCAGCAGCGACACCCCTCCAATGGCTACCCAGCGTTGCCTGGCGTTGGGGCTGCGCAGCGACCCCTGTAGCCGTCCTCTGGCCGGAACCAGGAGGATGAAAGCCGTCCCCAAGCCTAACCCCAACCACAGCCACCAGGGCCAGACCGACATGGCCGCGTCAATCAATGCCAGCAAGAACCAGACGCTGACCAACGACGCGACACCAATCAAGACCCAGCGTGTCGGAGTTATGGGAGGTTGGAGCAGCCTCCGAACCGGAAGATAGAAGAGCGCCCCCGCCAGCAGGAGCAGCGTCAGCCACCACCAGGGTCGGAACTGGTTGAAGAGCATCAGGGGCAGCAATGCCCCGTATCCGGCCACCGCCGGTACGAAATATAGCCAGTCGTCGCTACCTGAACCGGGCGGTCTGTAATAGCGCCGCGGCGCTGGCGCCGGTCGTCCTGGTGTTGGCGCTGGCGACGGGCTGGGCGAGGGCGACGGTGACCGCGATTGCGAGGGTGCCGGCGCAGGGACGGTCGGCATTTCCAGCATGGCCTCCACCCACTCTTCGGGAGTGGGCCGGGGATCGCCTTCGTGCGCCTTGTCGAAACAGCGCAGGAACAGCTCTTTCTGCTTGTCGGTCAGGCCGCCCCAGGCTTCGTTGTAGGGGTCGGGAGCGGTGACGCCCACGGAGGCCGGCGGGAACAGCCAGTTGCTGATCCGCTCGCCGGGCAGCGCGTAGTTGGGCTGGTTGGTGACGGTGTAGGGATGGTAGCCAGTGAGCAGGTGGAAGATGACCACCGCCAGACCGAAGCGGTCGTGGTTCTGGGTGCGGTTGGCGTAGTCGCCCTGGGCCTCCGGCGCTTGGAACTCGGGCCGGCCCATGTTGTTGGAGAAAGTCCGACCAGTGGCCGAGTCGGTGAAACCGTAGGAGTCGCAGTCCACCATGGCGATGTCGTTTTGCCGGTTGACCTCAATATTCTTCTCGTTGACGTCGCCGATGACGTAGCCGGCGTCGTGAACGGCGCGGAACCCCAGGGCCAGATTCCGCGCCATGCGCACTCGGTCGTCAATCTGTATCTCCCGGGCCTGAGCCGCTCCGGTGCCCTGCGCGGCCCGACGATTGTAGTATTCAACTATCGGCTCCCAGGATTCGCCCGGGTTGAGGGTGGGCATCGTATAGCCAACGATGATGCCGCTTTCCCGGACTTCGTGCTGAGGCCAGGTGATATGCCAGGTAACGCCCAGCTCGGGGGTGACCGGGTTGCGCACCAGGTACCGGATTTTGGCCTCGGCGTCCTGGGGCGTTTTGCCCGGATGCCAGATTTTCACCACCGCGCCGGGGTCGCCGTCCACCAGGTGCACCACCCCCTCGCCGCCCTCGCCAAGCTTGCGGCCCGGCACGACGGGGCTACCGTTTTCATCCACGAACCTGCGGCCGGCCAGGGGGTTTGTTGAGGTAGTCATGGGATGCGGTGTTTGGCGGGCTTACGCCGCCGGCAGCCTACCGGCCCTCGCGCAGCCGTTGGAGCTCGGCTTCCAGTTCCTCTACCCGGGCCTCAGCCGCTTCGGCTCGCTCCGTCTGCGATTCGAACGTTGGGATGTGCTCCCCGGTGGCCGGGTCGTACAAACCCAGATAGCCGCCAGCCTCCGCCCGCAGGTTCAAACCCAGCGCCGTGCTGTACCCCTGAAACGCCTCGGGGCTGATTTCGTCCACTGGTACGGGTTCGTAGTGATTTCCTGCCAACCGATAGCCACGCAACTTGAACCCGTAAAACTCCCCTTCGCTGTCAAACAGCCAGTACTCTCCCACCAGAAGCCCCTCGTAGTAATCTTTCTTCTCGTTCAAGTCTGTCCGCGCCGTGTATCTCGAACCCACTTCCAGGATGAAGTCCGGCGGCTTGCCCAGTTCGTCAATGACGTACCCGTTGCGCTCCTCGTAGGCGTCCGGGTTCACGTCGAAGGCCACCAGCAGGTCGGGATAGTGGCTGCCGGCCATGCTGCGGGTGGGGCGGACGACCACGTAGCGCTCGCCGGTCACCAGGGTGGTTTCGGGATGCCCCAGGCGCTGGGCCAGGTGATGGACGATGCCGGTGGCGGACAGGTGCTTGAAGCCGGTCATGTCGTCGGGATGTCGCTCCGGGATGTCGGGGAGACGGAAAGGCTCCACCGGAGCGTCCGATGCCGTCGGCGGGTTGGCGGGTCGCGCAGTGGTCATAGTGAACCTCCACGGGCAGGGCGGGCGTAGTCAGGCGCGGTGTGTCAGCGGTGCCGGTGGGGCAATCATACTACTGCGGCCACCGGCAAGAGGATTGGACCCAGTAGTCATCAGAACCACGGCCTCCGGATGGCTACATATTCATTCTGAAACGCGCCGTCGGTCTTTCTGAAGTAGAGGATGCCTTCAGCCACGCCAATCGCGATGGAGGCCATGAAGGCAATGATACCGATGAAGGTGAATACCACGTAATACAGAAATATGATGAGCGCTACAACAGCCAGGGTCAGGAGTACACCGAGTACTAATACGATGCACCCCGGTGACAAACAGCCGCCGTCATCATCGTCGCCTGACCTGCCGCGTCGTCCCCGCCCACGGCGCCTCCGCCAGCGTTGGTAGCGACGCCAATCCCGCTCCTCTGCCTCCCTCTCCATCATGTTCGCCCCAAGCCCCACCACGCGAAACGCGTACCGAATCAGCCGCCAGGGCCAGAGCAGCAGCCGTCCCGGGTTGAGGATCTCGGCCGTGGTGTGGCCGAAATGAACCCGGCGGACGTAGAAGTAGCCGATCAGGATGGCCACCCAGGCCACGATGTTTATGGCCACAAGATTGCTGGCGTTCGTGAAAGACGGGGCCAGCAGCCCCAGCAGCCCCACGCCGGTCAGCGCGATGTGGACGCCCCCAACGTTCCGGTAGCCAAGATAAAACTTGTGGACTCCAGCCCAGCCCAGAAAAACTGCCAGCAGAGCCGCCGTGGTTCTGCTTTTCGGTCCTGGTGGGAACAGTCGCAGCATGGCCTAGAAATGCCGGAAATCCTGCTCGGGCAGGCGGATGCCTTCGCCGGGCCGCGACTGGGACACCGCGGTCACGGAGCGGGACAACCACTCAATGGAGCCTTCCAGTTGCCCCATATTGGTCAACACCACCGGCTCCCTTGGCGATAGTCTCTGCAAAGCATTCATGGCCTCCGTGTTCCAGCGCGCGTTCATCGCGTTCAGGTCTGACAAATAGTTCGGGTTGTACGCGGCCAGTCCGTCCAGGTAATCCGGGTCGTATTCGTCCACCGAGAACGAGGCTCCGACCGCGAAAGGAAAGAACGCAACGCTGCGGTTGCGCTCCGCTTCTTCTAGGCGCCGGGATGCGGCGCGCAACTCTCCAGGATTGTCTCGCGGAGCGCCGCCGGCCAGGAAAAATACCAGGCCGCGGTAATAAGCAATTCCGTTGTCAGAGTAGAACCGCTTGCGAGCCTCAATCATGTCCAGCGCCAGGTTGATTGCCCCCGCGTAATACGCGAAGCAGTAGCCCCTGACCCCTGGCGGTTCAAAGTCGCGCCCGTTGGTGAAATCCTGAACCACCCGAAAATCGTCATCGAAGGTCACCACCGCCAGATCCGCCCGCAGCGAGGTCACCGGGTCTTCACGAATGCTGTCCCGAAACTTGAACAGCGCTCGCTCCAAAGTGGTGGCGCTGGGGCCGCCCATGTACATCGACGTGTCCAGCACCAGCACAATCGGACACCGCGCTTCCGGGTTGTCGGCAAATTCAGCGGCGTCTTACACGCCAATGCTGTCTCGAACGCTCATCGCTGGCCTCAGGCATGGTTTAGAAGTCCAGGTAGTCGGGCTCTGGCAGGCGGATGGCCTCGCCGGGCTGCGATTGGGACACGGCGGCCACGGAGCGGGAAAGCCACTGGATCGACCCGTCCAGCTGCTCCATGTTGGTCAGCTCAATGGCCGCCCTGGGCGCCAGGTTGTTGAGCGCCGACATATCCACCGGCAGGTCCGGCGACCCGATTCCGAAACAGAAGAAGGCGATGCCGCGGTCATCCTCCGCCGCTTTCAGGCGGGCGGCGGCCTGCTCCAGGTCCGCTGGAGAATCATGCTCCGGGTAGCCGTCGCTGAGGAAGTAGGCCAGGCTCCGGTAGTAGGCGATGCCTCCGTCCCGGTAGCTCTGCTTGCGGGCTTCCGTAATGTCCAGGGCCAGGTTGACGGCCTTGGAGTAATTGGTGCCGCCATCGACGGAAAGCCCCGGCGGCTCGAAGTCGGTTCCGTTGGTGAAATCCTGGACCACTCGAGCTTCGTGGTTGAACTCAATGACGGCCACATCGGCCCGCAGGGCGGTCACCGAGTCCTCCTTGATGATCTGGCCGAACTTGACCAGAGCCTGGTTCACGGTCTGAATTTTCGGGCCGCCCATGGAGCCGGAAACGTCCAGGATCAGCACGATGGAACACCGCGCTTCCGGGTTGTCAGCGAATTCCGCCTGGTCGTACACGCCTACCGAGTCTTGCATCGTCATCGCTGTTCCTCCTCGATTGCGGTCATCCGTCAGAATCAGGATTGTCAAGATTGATCGTGTCCCGGATGCTCATTGCGGGTCCTCCTCCGCCCTTTGGCGGTTTCGGGTGGCAATGGCGATGGTGACGTCGTCGGTGGTGCGGGACTGCACGCGCTCGCCGCTGATGAAGGCATGGAGCCTTCCGGGGACGGCTTCCGGTTCGTCGTTCTGGGCCAGGTCAGCGAGGATGGGGTTCCAAAACCCCATGAATGCCTCCCGCTCCGGCATCTTCAGGGCCAGGTTTTGCAACCCGTCGGTAATCAGCGCCAGGCTGTCGTAATCGTGGCCGGAAGCGTGGCCCACGGAGGCTGCTTCGTGGGGCTGGCTGCGCGAGGTGATGAACGTCGTCTCGTTGGCGTATTCCCCGGTGTGAGCCTCGCACAAAGTCATTGCGTCGTCGCCACCGATGCTGAAGGCGATCACCGCCCCATCGCCGACCTGCGCCGCCGTCATCAGCGAGCCGCTGGCGAAGGCGACGATGAGGGTGGACGCCAGCTCTCGAGCCGGAACGTTGTGCCGCCGGCCGTAGCGCTCCACCTCGGTCCTGGCGCGCTTGATTGCGTCGCGGACCATCGACGCGGCCATGCCTTCGCTGAAAGCCGCTGCCGGCTGCCTGTTGATCCCTTCCGCCACCGACGCAACCGCGGCATCGACTGCGACCCTGGAGCCCTCGTCGGAGCGCGGGGCCGAGCCGGCTCCGTCTGCGACGGCGATTACCGCGACAGCCCCGTGGCCGATCTCGACCACCCGGTGGGCTACCGCATCCTGGTTGGGGATATCGTCTCTGAGGTGGGAAGCTCCCGCGGCGGTGGCCGCTGCGACGCGCCAGCGTTGTGTGCCGGCCATGTCACCTCCCGGCTGAGGGCAGTTTTGCGCGCTTACGTGCTCCCGCTCACAGTATAAGCCCGGTGTCCATAGACTATAGGACGTGGTACAGCAGCAGGTGGTCCCGCAGCACGTCTGCGGCGAAGTCGTTGTTCACGTCCCGCAGCACCGAGTGGATGTGGTTGGCGCCGTCCTGCCGGTTGTCGTATTCCACCACGAAGTCGCCGCCGTGCAGCCGGTAGTAGTGCGGTTGGGTACGGTCCACGGGGCCGCCCCAGGCTAGGTGGATCTTCTCCAGCCCGCCCTGGCGCAGCGCGTCCAGCCGCTCTTCGGCCAGGTCGCCGCGGACCCGGCCCACGTACTCGCTGGCCAGGGCCATCAGCATCTCCCGCTGCGTGCCCGACATGGCGGTGGCCGTCAGGCCCTCTTCCTTGGGGAGAGACGCCTTGGAGGAGTTGAAGGTGATGATGTCCGCCGGCGCCTCGTCGTAGATTATGGCCCGGCCCTTCTGTCCGGCGTCCAGGCTCTCCATCAGTTCCAGGGCGATGTCCTGGCTGGCGCCCAGGATGCGCAGGCCCTCCTTGGGTCCCTTGCGCACCTCGGCGGGATTCGCGCCGAAGAAGAACGGCGTAACCGACAGCACGCGATCTCCCCAGATGCTGTAATGCAACGATACGTGGTGGCCCTCCACCCGCCAGCCCCAGGGCTCGACGTCGCTGGCGGGATCGCCGAAGATCGTCCAGGCGTACCACAGCGGGTCCCTCAGGAACGTCACGCTCCCCCGTTCCTGTTCCAGCGGCCCAAGCACGTCCTCGTGCTCGATGATCAACCGGGCTTTCCGGTTGGAGTCCTCGGTCAGGCCGGTGGCCATGAGCGCGTAGGCCAGCCCGCGTTGATCCTCGCTCATGTCGCGAAGCATCAGGCCGTGCCGGTTCATTGGCGGGTAATACCAGAAGATCCGCTCGCCGTCGTGGTAGCTGTAGCTGATGGCCGCCTTCTGCGAGGCGTCCAGGCTGTTCAGCAGGGCCAGCGCCGCCCCGCGCATCTCCGATGCTGCCTGCGGGTGCGTGTGGGGATGATCGTGGGTGTGGGCAGTGGTCATATCGGCGTGTCTCCTTGGTGAAACATCGCGGCCGGCGTTATCGCGACCGCATAACCGCAGTTTATGCGCGCACGAATTAACGTGTCAAACTACGGGGAATGACCCGCCGCCGCCCGAACCGAGGCCAGGATGCGACCGTAGGCGTTGCACCGGCACAGGTTGCCGGATAGGGCCGCGCGGATCTCCCCGTCCGTGGGCGCGGGATTTCGGTCCAGCAACGCCCGGGTGGCCATCACGAACCCTGGAGTACAGAACCCGCACTGCCCGCCGTCCTCATCCAGGAACGCCTGTTGCAAAGGGGACAGTTCGCCGCCGGGAGCCAGGCCTTCGACCGTTAGCACCGCGTGTCCGTCGGCTCGCATCACCAGCACCTGGCAAGCGTTGACGGGTGCACCGTCCAACAGCACGGTGCAGGATCCGCACTCGCCACGGTCGCATCCCCGCTTGGCTCCGGTGAGCCCCAGCATATCCCGCAGCACGTCCAACAGCGACCAGTGGTGCCGCACGGAGAGGGTATGCTCGGCGCCGTTAACGGTGATGGTTATCTCGGCGGTGTGCAGGTTCGCCATGGTTCCGGCATCGTATCGCAGCGGTGCATAGCGGGCAAGGAGGGGGTGACAATTTTCGATTGACGGGCCCTGAAGCTGGCCGCTATATTGCGCGCACTTATTTTTGCCAATTTTCCAGGAGGCTGTTTATGGCAGGAACGAAAATCGATTGGGGCCATGACCGTGAGAAGCCTGAAGGCGTGAAAATCAATTTATCCTACGTGGGTCCAGGCATGCATCCTGAGGAGAGGATAGTTCAATTCAAAATTGGCGGGAATGCATACGTGGGGTGGATGCCTGACTACTCAGTCAATGAAACCCAAAAGTGGTTAAAGGCTTTTATCATTGCCGATTTCGACGACGGTAGATGGCTGATCGAAATCCCTGACGAAACTTTGACCTCTGGCAGCAGGATATTCGTACCCAAAGAAGATCAAGATTCAGTAGTAACGCTGGGCTGGTGGTAATGATTTACAGTGACGAGGATATAAAGAATGCTCTGGAGCTTAATAATTTGGTGATAAGCCCCAGTCCAGATCGCGATTCTTTCTCAACTTCTTCGGTAGACTTGCGGTTGGGCAACCGTTTCACAGTGTTTAGACCTGCGGCTGCAGGATCCGAAATTTCAATCAGGGTAGATGAGGCCGATCCGGAGGAGATTGCTTCTCGCTACGGCGCGGAAGTGACCGTTGACCGATTTAGATACTTGTCGGTACGCCCCAATGAGTTCGTATTGGCTTACACTTTAGAGCAGATCACATTGCCGCTTGATTTGGCCGCGCGCGTTGAAGGGAAAAGTTCGCTGGCGAGGTTGGGGTTGTCAGTTCACCAAACTGCACCAACGGTGCAAGCGGGCTGGGGATCACCACGGAGTCTGCCGCTGCGCTTGGAAATATCGAACGTCGGACCCTTTGTTTGTCGGCTAACCCCCGGCATCCAAATATGCCAGCTCATCTTTGAAGAACTGAAAACCAGGTCGAACCGGGAACTTCGCTCCCGCTTCCAGAACCAAAGCCCCGACTGACGTCATGACGACCGCATCCTCATCCCCGCTCACTACCGTCGGCCGCTCCGTCCCCCGCTACGAGCTGGCCGACAAGCTGTCCGGCGCGGCGCAGTACTCTGCCGATATCTCCCTGCCGGGGATGCTCCACGGCGTCATCGTGCGCAGCCCGCATCCCCACGCCGACATACTGTCCGTGGATGCGAACGAAGCCCTGGCCCTCCCCGGTGTCCGCGCCGTCGTTACGCCGGCGGACGCGCCCAATGCGCGCCTTGCTCCCGACATGCTCGTGCTGGACACCCGCGTGCGTTTCGTAGGCGACGAGGTCGCCGCCGTTGCCGCCGATGACCTTGACACGGCTCGCCGCGCCGCCGAGTTGGTGCGGGTCGAGTACAACGTGCTGCCCTTCGTGACTGATCCCGTCGCTGCCCTGGAGCCCGACGCGCCGCAGATCCATCCCCACGGCAACCTGGCCATACCGGAACCCTTGGCGTTGCAGCGCGGCGACCCGTACTCTTCACAAGGCGGTACCGGTTTCGCTGCCGCCGATATAGTCCTCGAGGAAACCTATCACCTGCCCACCCACTCGGCCACACCGCTCGAGCCCCGCGCTGCGCTGGCGTCATGGGAGGGCGACCGGCTCACCGTGTGGAAGTCCACCCGCGGGGTGCACGTGGACCGCGCCGTGCTGGCTGAAGCGCTGGGGCTCGATCAGGCCGACGTCCGCGTCATCGGCCCCAACATGGGTGGCAGCTACGGCAACAAGGACGAATCACGCGTGGCCGCGCTGGCTGCCATTTTGTCCCGTCGCGCTGGTCAACCCGTGCGCATCGAGTACAGCCGCGAGGAGGAGTTCGTGGCCGGGCGCACTCGCCACGGCGGCCGCATCAACCTGCGCATCGGCATCACCCGCGATGGCGACATCACCGCCATCCACGGCGACGCCCTCATGGACTCGGGAGCCTATCAGGCCACCGCGCCCCAGATGACCCGCCGCCTCGGGCAGGGGATTCTGTACCTGTACCGCTGCCCCAACGTGCGCTTTGACGCCAGGACGGTCTCCACGAACAAGCCCGTCGCCGGCAGCTACCGCGCGTTGGGCGCTCCGCAGGGTCACTTCGCCCTGGAAACCCTGATGGATCGCGCTGCCGAGGCCATCGGGATGGATCCGTTGGCCTTCCGCCGGCGCAACCACGTCCCCCCTGAGGGGCAACCCGGCCCACGTCTGACGCCCCTCGACCAGATAGTGGACGGCCAGCCCGTGGAAGGTGGTATACCCTTCTCCAGCAACGGACTGGGGGAGTGCCTGCGCCGTGGCGCTGCGGAGTTCGGGTGGGATGAACCCTTTGAGCGTGTCGATCCAGGCGACCCGTTCATCCGTCGGGGCAGAGGCGTCAGCATCATGATCTATCGGGGCGGCGTCGGTTTCGACTCGGCGGCCCGCCTGTCCGTAGGTGCGGACGGCAGGGTGCATCTGGTGAGCGGGCTGATCGACGTCGGAGAGGGCGCAGTCACCGTGCTTTGCCAGTTGGCCGCCGAGGCCCTGGCCGTACCCTACGAGGACGTGGTCCCGCGTTTCGCCGACACCGAAGATACTCCCGACGCGCCCATCACCGCGGGCTCGGCGGCCACGTTTTCCACCGGGACGGCGGTGGTCCAGGCTGCGGAACGACTGCGCGAACAGATGCTGGTAGCGGCCGCCGGCCGTCTGGAGGCCGACGCCTCGGCCCTGTCCATCGCCGACGGCGCCGTTTTCGTGACCGACGATCCCAACCGTCGTGTCTCCTACGCCGATCTGGCCCAGGCCGTGGGTACAGCCAACCTGACTGCGGAGGCCTCCATCACCCCGGGCAGTCCCGACTACATCGTTAACTCCTTCGGCGCCCACTTCTGCGAGATCGAGGTGGACACCGCCACCGGTCGGGTCCGGGTGACCCGCTACGTCGCCGCCCACGACTCGGGCCGCATCATCAACCCCCGAACCGCCCTGAACCAGGTGGAGGGCGCCATCTCCCAGATGCTCGGGTTCGCCCTCAGCGAAGAGCTGATCACCGACGGACCCACTGGCATTACCCTAAACGGCAGCTACCTGGAGCACAAGAGTCCCACCATCCAGGACTATCCTGACATCACCACCATCTTCACCGACGTGGTCGACCCGGTCGGCCCCATGGGCGCCAAGGCCCTAGGGGAAGTGCCGTCAGTGGGCGTCGCTCCGGCCATCGCCAACGCCCTGTACGATGCCATCGGCGTCCGCTTCACCCGGTTACCGATAACCCCTGACCGGGTGCTCGATGCGTTGGCCCGGCGGCACGGCTGACCCTTTCGCTACTCACTGCTAAGCTACGATCCGGCCGACTACAGAGGGCCGCCCCAGCCCAAGCGCAATCCGCGCACAGGAACGAGTTCCTGTCCTACCGGGTCCACCGCGAGTTTGAAGATTTCCAGTGTTGTCGCTCCCAGCAGAAAATGATTGTCCGGCCCGAAAATTACGGGGCAGATGCTGGTAAGGTCGCCAATGCGGATAGACGCTACGCCGTAGTTGCGTATCTCGCTTTCACCGTTGGCGTAGAAGCACGAGTATTCCCCTTGCGGTTCGATATGCAACTGCTCAAACAATGAAGCCGGGAACATGGAATCGGATGCTCCCGTGTCAACCACTGCTTCCACCGGTCTCATGTCACTCTCAGGCCCTCTCGAATGCCCAACGTGAACCAGGACACTGAAATACCCCATATCGTTCTCCTTGCCACTTCTAGCTCCGTGTTACTGTAGCATATTCAGTATCAATGCGATGAATCCCATGACCTTCCAATTCCTCCGACCCACCTCTCTGGCGGAGGCCTGCGCCTTGCTGGCCGGGTCGCCCAATGATGCGGTACCTGTGGCTGGCGGCACCGATCTCCTCGCGGAGATCCGGGACGGTACTGCGTCGCCGTCGACTCTGGTCGCCCTGGACGCCATCGCTGACGCCAACCTTGCCGGGATTGCCGACATGCCCGACGGCGGCCTGCGCATGGGCGCACTGACCACCATCACTGACATCGCTACCCACGAGGGCATCCGCAATGACTACGCCGCTCTTTCACAGGCCGCAGGCGGGTTGGCGACGCCGCAGGTGCGCAACCTCGGAACCCTGGGAGGCAATCTGAATCAGCGACCCCGCTGTTGGTACTACCGCCATCCCCTCACCGTTTGCCTCAAGCGCGGAGGTGACCGCTGTTTCGCCGTGCAGGGCGTGGGCAAGTATCTGTGTGTGACCGGTGGCGACCGCTGCTTCATCGTGCATCCTTCCGATACCGCCGTGGCTTTGGCGGCCCTGGGCGCGTCGGTCACCATTGCCTCCCCGAGCGGCGAGCGCACCGTTGGCATCGCCGACTTCTTTGTCGGACCCGATGTGGACCTCGCGCGAGAGAACATCCTGCAGCCGGGCGAACTGCTCACCGCGGCAATACTGCCCCCATCAACTGACGGCCAGCGCAGCATCTATCTCAAGGCGCGGGAACGGGAGTCCGGCGACTTCGCCCTGGTCAGCGTCGCGGCTGCGCTTGTTGTCGAGGGTGGCGTGATTACCGAGGCGTCAGTGGCGTTGGGCGGCGTGGCTCCCAAACCTTATCGCGCCCGGGGAACGGAGGAATATCTGCACGGGCGGGCGGTCGCCGATGTGTCGCGCCCCGACGCTGGAGCCGCGGCCATCGCCGACCCACGTCCCCTTCCCGACAACGCCTACAAGATTCCCATGGCCTCCAACCTTACGGCCCGCGCCGTAGCCAATCTACTCGGCGGATCATAGCGCGGTCGTCAACGATTGCGCACCGCCGGTGGGACGACTGCCCGGAATCGTCCGTGTGTGAGTCGCTTGGCGGCCTTTTCTTGACATCCGCCTACCCCTGTAACAGAATGTCGCCAACCCCACCAATGCGCAGGAAGAGAGTATGACAACAGTTCAGAGTGGTTCCCGCACTACCGTAAATGTCAACGGCACTGCCGTGGAAATGTACTCCGGCGGCAGTGGCCCGCCGCTGGTGTTCTTCCATGGCGCCGGCGGCTCCAACGGATGGCAACCCTGGCACGAGGACCTGGCCGCCGAGTACACCGTCTACGTTCCCAGCCAGCCCGGCTTCAATGGCACCGAGGCCCCAGGTTGGGTCAAGACCATCAACGATGTGGCCCACTTCAACCACATGTTCGTCGACGCCCTGGGCTTGCAGGACATCGTGCTGATGGGCTCCTCCATGGGCGGCTGGGTCTCTGCCGAGATGGCCTCCATGGACGACCACAACATCGACGCCCTGGTCCTGGTGGACCCCGCCGGCATCAAGCCGCAGGAGGGTGAGATCGCCGAGATTTTCATGGTGTCCGCTGACACCCGCCTCAAGCAGCGCTTCCACGACCCCAGCCAGGTGGAAAACTACGAGCACTACGCCCGCGAGTTGACGCCCGAAGAGCAGCTGGTGGTCCACTCCAACGCCATCACGGCGTCCCAGCTCTGCTGGAGGCCCTATCTGCACAACCCCAGCCTGCCGCACTTCCTGTCGCGGGTGAGTACCCCCACCCTGATCGTCTGGGGCCGGGAGGACGCGATCATCCCCGTGGAGTGCGGCCACTTGTTCCAGCAGGCGATCCAGGGCAGCCAGCTGCGCATCATCGACAACTGCGGACACTCCCCGGCCGTCGAAAAGCGCGGCGAATTCGTCGGCGCCGTCACTGGATTCCTGAACAGCCTGTAGCTCTAACACCGGAACTCTTCCGCCGCTGGCGGACCCGCGCGACCCAGAAGGAGCAGACATCATGGCGCACGATCTCGAAGTATTCTGGTTCTCCGAACAGCCCTACGGCCACGTAACCGAGGATGACCTCGAAGGGTGGGAATCGGGGCGGATGCACTTCCCCAACACCTATTTCGACCCGGAGAAGGCCCACGTCCTCTACTCCAACTACCACGACCAGTACCAGCTGGCCGATGAGGTCAACTTCGACGGCATAATGTCCAACGAGCACCACAGCTCTTACTGGTGCATGAAGCCGTCCGTCAACGTCGACGCCGCCGTCATCACCCAGCGCACCAGAAAGGCCAAGATCGCCATGCTGGGCAATGTCATCGCCGTCAACGATCCGGTGAAGATGGCCGAAGAGATCGCTATGCTCGACTGCATCAGCGGCGGTCGCATCATCTCGGGCTTTGTGCGCGGCACCGCCGTGGAGACCCTGCACGCCGGCTATCCCCCCACCGAGAACCGCCCCCGCTTTGAAGAGGCCCATGACCTCATCGTGAAGTGCTGGACCCAGCCCGGCCCCTTCCGCTGGGAGGGCGAGTACTGGCCCCACCGTATGGTCAATCCCTGGGTGGTGCCCATCCAGAAGCCGCATCCGCCGGTCTGGTTCCCGGGCACCGGCAGCCCAGAGTCGGTGATCTGGGCCGCCAAGCACCGGTACCCGTACATGAACCTGGGCTCCCTGTTGGACCTCACCAAGCAGCTCAAGGGCATCTACCATGAGACCGCCGCCGAGGAGGGCTACGAAGCTGGCCCCGAGCACTTCGGCTACCTGATCCGCTGCCTCGTCGCCGACACCGACGAGAAAGCCCAGGAGATCGGCCGCACCTTCCTGTGGACCGAGAACCACCGCAACCGCGGGCCGATGGAATTCAACGACCCGCCCGGCTACCAGTCCCGCGAAGCCCTGCGCATCAAGATGTCGCGCCCCCTCATCGGCACCGGCACCATGGGCCGCCGCATGACCTACGAGGACCTGCAGGACGCCTACAACATCATCGTCGGCAGCCCCGAGACCGTGACCGAGAAGCTGCGCCACATCCGCAGGGACCTGGATCCCGGTTACATCCTCATCTACGGCAACGAGGGTCACATGGCCCACGAAGACGTCATGCGCTCCGTCGAACTCCTCGGCACCAAGGTGATACCGGCGCTGAAGGAAGGCTAAACCGTAGCCGGGTTACCGCGAAGTTTTCGGGAGCGGGCTTCAAAACCCGCTCCTATTCGTGCTGCCCACCAATGGTAGACTCGAAGCGACGATTGCAACGTTTCGTGGGACAGCGCGCATGGCAACTTCAGTCGAACTTTCACCTGAATTCGAGGAGCGCCTCGATCTCTTGGCTGTGCACACCGGCCGCTCTAAACCGATCCTTCTCGGCGAGATAATCGAACGCGGCATGGAGGATACTGAGGACTACCACCTGTCCATCGAGGTGGTCGAACGTATTCGCAGCAGGGAGGAGCGCGTCTATACGTCTGCCGAGGTAAGGCGCGACCTTACCCTGGAAGATTGAGTGTTCCGAAACCGCCAGGAGTCAATTGCGCCGGCTGGACAGGCAGATGGCCCGGCGCGTGATTGACTATATGGACGAGCGGGTCGCAACTCGAACCGATCCACGCGGTTTGGGCCGAGCCTTGACTGGACCAATGGGAGCGCTTTGGCGGTATCGCGTAGGAGATTGCCGGGTCGTATGCGACATCCAGGATGAAGTTATGCGTGTGCTGGTGGTTCGTGTGGGCAGACGCGGCTAGCGTATATCGCTCACCGTAACAGCTCAATACCACGCAGGGGCGGATAACCATCCGCCCCTGCATTTTGTCGGTATGTGGAAGGTGCGCTACTTCCCGTTGCGATGCTGTGACCCGTCGGGATACAGGTCGTCCCACAGCGCGTCACGCCAGTCCACTCCCACCGGCAGGATCGCCTGCGACGGCCGCAGCATGTAGTAGTTGTCGCCGACGCCGGGCGGCGCTCCGCCCTCGGCCACCGTCCTCGCCGCTTGCAGCAGCTGCCTGCGGGCGTAGATGATGGCCATGTCGGTGCGTGAGAGGTTCTCTCGTGAGCGGTCGACGATGTAGCCCATGCTCTCCTGCACGGCGACGTCCTGGGCATTCACGCCGTCGATCCCGCTGAAAGTCTCGGTCTTTTGCACTGATCGGTCGATCATCCAGTTATTGTCCCGGTTGACCCTGGTGCGGAAGTCGGTGAGCATGTGCTCCGGCCCGCGCCCGTAGCCCCGGTCCATGTCCACACGCTCGTCCTGGTCGATGGGGTCGTCGTAGGACAGGTCCCAGTTCCAGACCATCACGTTGTTGTCATCCATTGGGACCCACATGTGTCCCGACGCGAGGAAACCCACTGGACCCGCCTTGCCGCGATAGCCGCGCTGGCTGGCGCGGATCTGGTGGAAGGGCATCACGAAGTGGTAGGCCCGCACGTGGTTGCCCTCGTCGCCCAGCGAACGGATGCCGGCGTAGCGATAGCCATAGTCCGTGATGTCCACCTCCAGTTCCGGCGGCTTGCCCCGCACGTGGGGTGAGTCAACCCGCAGGCCAGCGTGGGTGGTGTCCACCCGCAGCGTGCGGTGCAGGATCGTGGCGTGGGCCGAGTCGATTCCGCCCTCCAGGGCCTGCAGCCAGTTGCACTCCTGGATGTTCTTGGTGACGTGCCGGTGGGTTTCCGGCACGGCTGCCCACTCGAACTTGGGCGGCGGAGGCATGTGCTCCTTCGGTCCCATGTAGGCCCAGATGACGCCGCCCAGCTCGACGGTGGGGTAGGAAGTGGTCGTCATCTTGGACGGGAAGTCGCTGTCCTCCGGTTCGTTCATCATGTCCACGCACTGTCCGTTCACGTCGAACTTCCAGCCGTGGTACACGCAGCGCAGGCCGCAGTCTTCGTTGCGGCCCAGCCACAGCGACACCAGGCGGTGCGGGCAGAACTCGTCAAGCAGGCCGATGCGCCCGTCGGTGTCGCGAAAAGCCACCAGTTCCTCGCCCAGCAGCTTGACCCGGACCGGCTCTCCGTCGGGCTCCGCCAGCTCCCAGGACAGCAAAGCCGGCATCCAGTAGCGGCGCATCAAATCGCCCATGGGCGTGCCGGCCCCGACTTGCGTGAGCGTCACATTCTCTGCTTGCGAAATCATAGGGCATACCTCCTCCGGATGGCTGTCAGAGTAGCAGCAAATGGGTCGATTTGCTATGCTGGCGTCGCCCATACGGTCGAGAGCCAGCGGGACGCCCACAAGGATACAAAATGAGCGCGGTGGCTACACTCAGCAACATCCGTGTTGCTTTGATAGAGCAGGGTTATTCAGCCGAGATGGTTGACGCCATGTTGGACTTGCTCGGCATCATGATGCTGGAGCGTTCCCTGGCGTCAAAAGACGATGTCAAAACGCCGCAAGACGAGCTGACACAGTTCAAAATCGACGTCATCGATAGGTTTGCCCAGCTGCGCATTGATATGCGCCGGGAAATCACTGATATCCGAATCGAGATGAACCACAAACTTGCCCAGCGAGTAGCCTAGGTTTTGCATCGCGCCCCGTGCTGCCGTGAGTGGACGAGAACGCAGGATTGTCCCCAATGGAAATCGTTGATACCCACGTACACATCGGCCGCGACCACTACGAGCCGGTGGAGATGCTGCTGGCTCAGATGGAGCTGAACGGCGTAGCCAAGACCGTGCTGGTGCAGTCCACGGCGACCCTGGACAACTCCTACGTGCTGGAATGCCGGCAGCGCTTCCCCGGGCGCCTGGCCGTGGTTTGCCGCGTGGACGTGGACGACCCGGCGGCGCCGGACACCCTGGAGGGCCTGCGCGACGCCGGCGCCGAGACCCTGCGCATACGCAATTTCCACCGCTCGCCGGGAAACGACCCTCTGGCCATCTGGCGGGCCGCCGCCCGGTTGGGGGTGTCCGTCAGCGTCGGAGGGCCGGCCGAAGGCTTTGCGTCCGACGAATTCGCCAGGCTGGTGGAAGAGTTGCCTGACCTGACCGTCATCATCGAGCACCTGGCCGGCATGGGCATCCACGCCATCGGCGCGCCGGAGATGCCGCCCGACGATGTGTTCCGGCAGTCCCTGACCCTCTCGCGCTTCCCCAACACGGTGATGAAGATCCACGGCATGGGCGAGATCAGCGACCCGCCCTTCCCCTACCGGAACACGCCGCCCTACGTGCGCATGGCCTACGATGCCTTCGGCCCGGACCGGATGATCTGGGGCTCGGACTGGCCGCGGGTGACCAACCGCGAAGGGTACCGCAACTCGTTGCGACACACCTGGCGGCAGATGGAAGAGTGGTGCCCCAAGGCTGATCTGGCGAAGATATTTGGTGGAACCGCTCTAGCGTTATGGTCCTTTGCATAGCAGACCCACATATCCACTTATTTGGGTTGCTATTGTGATTGTCAAAACGGCGTGGGCTGTCCTATCATTGGAACGAATTTTGCGCCACCGAAGCGTGCCATAGAAACACAGGAGGAAAACGGTAATGAAGCGATACGTTAAGTACGTCGCCGGCGCGATGGTGATGGCCGGCATTGTGGCCATGATGGCCTGTACCGGAGACGAGCCCACCGC
>DAOUIF010000020.1:0-10699 GCA_034423575.1 Dehalococcoidia bacterium
ATGGCAGTGGAAACCACCTTTGCCATGATGACCACCGTATGGGGCAGCAAGGTGATGCGACATCTCACCTGGCGCGGCTTTGAGGCGCATCTGGCCTACCTGATGATGGCCTTCAACCTCCTGGTGCAGTGGAACGGACTGGAACCCGACGCAACCGGGCGCATCCACCGCTCCATTGCTCAATTCGTCCTCTGACACCAACTAGCACCAATGGTTGTCAATGTGCCACACTTGGCACGGTTCGCAGTAAAAGCAATCAGTTAAGGGATATTGGCGTGTGTTTGAGTTCATGGCCGTTTTTACCACCCCATACGGGATGACAGAACTGCTACTCCCCCTATGCTGACCGCTCCCGGAGTTGGTACCAGTGAATTTGCCCCGAGTTGATAATGTCGTCGATATGGCGGTCCGTTCGTACCGAAGCTACTACAGCATGGGACGGTTTCCCGGTAAATCGGGTCAAGTAGCCGGCGTTGCGTATGGGGCGGTCGATGTCGCGCTGGTAGGCAGTGAAAGACACTTCCACTGCTACGTAGTGCAACTGCCCGGCGGCGTCCGTGGCCTCAATAATCATGTCAGCCGTGCGAAAGCTGCGCAGATCGCCGGGCGCAATGTCCGCAGTGTCCTGATTGCGGATCAAATCCCTGACTTCACGCTGGGTGAGCTGCTTTTCGTATTCCAGTCCCAAGTCCTCTGAGATGGACATGGCCCGCTTATCGGCAATGGCGACGGCCCCGACGTCTTTAAGCCAGGTCAGGTCGTCCGCAATGCGATTGAATCTACAATCTATCCGCTCTGTGAGTTGGGCAACTTGATCCGTGAGCCGGGCCAGTTGCTCTTCAACGCGTTCAATCCGCTCGGTTAGCTGGTCCATCCGCTCCGTGAGGTGATCAACTCGCTCGGTAAGCCTAGCCTCGGTTTCCGGCAATTCCAGTAACTCCCGGGTCAGCAGCCGGGAGCGCAAACCCTCAAGCAGGTGCGGATTGGCGTCCAGCACCTGCATGAGTTCCTCGACCGTGGTGAACGCAGTCATTTCGCACCCGTCGTTAACCCCATGATACCAAAGGGGATGCGAGCGCCCGACTGCCCTACACGTCTTTCAGCGCCAGCGCGTCCTCACCCGCGCTGTTGCCCGCCAGGCGCCCGAACACCATGCCCGCGCTGAGGCCGCTGCCGCCCGGGTAGTTGTGGTAGAACAGCCCGCCGACCATTTCGCCGGCTGCGTAGAGCCCGGGGATGGGGTCCTGGGCGTTGGTCACCACCTGCCCGCGGTTGTTCACTTTGACCCCGCCGAAGGTGAAGGTGATGCCGGTGGTCACGGCCCAGCCGCGGTAGGGAGGGGTGTCCAGCGTCTGCGCCCAGTTGGTCTTGTTGACCGCCAGGCCCTCGGTGCAGCGGCCGTCCTTGACCGTCGGGTTGTACTCGATGTCCTGCCGAACGGCGGCGTTGTACTCTTCAACCTCGCGAACGAGCCCGGCCGGGTCGATGTCCAGCATCCGCGCCAGTTCCTCGATGGAGTTGGCTTCGGCGGTGGTCGCCTGCGGGATCCAGTACTCGTCGCGCAGCAGGTGCTTCACCTTCTCGTCGAAGATCTGGAAGCACAGGCCCTGGGGCTGTTCCATCAGAGCGCGCCCGTAGGTCACGTAGGTGTAGTTGCGGAAGTCCGCGCCCTCGTCGAGGAACCGCTCGCCGTTGATGTTCACCATCAGGCCGAAGGGATAGGAGTGCTTCTGGAAAAGCTCGGTGACCGTGCGATCTCCAAAGGTCGGGGCGTTCATGTCCCACGCCACCGCGTGACACGATGACCAGTGGCCGTAGGACTGAGCGCCGACGTCCAGCGCCATCTTGATCCCGTCGCCGGTGTTGTACGGGATGCCGCGAACCTTTACAGTCTCCCAGCCCGGGCCCAGGTACCGGCAGCGCATCTCGGCGTTGGCCTCGAACCCGCCGGCCGCCAGCACCACCGCTCGCGCCGCGATGTCCTCAAACCCATCGGGTCCCTTGACCCGCAGGCCGGCCACGTTGCCCTTCTGGTCCTGGATCAGCGAAACACCCTCGGTGGAGTACCGCACCTCGACGCCCAAGCGTTGGCACACGTCGAACTGCTGGTCGGACAAGCCCTTGCCCGCTCCCACAGCCTCGACCACCAAGCCGCCCCAGAACCGGAACTTGTCGCCGTCGCGGAACGCCTGGCGTCCGAAGGACAGCACGAACCGCACCCCGTGTTCCTGGAGCCACTTCATGGTGGGGTAGGACTGGCTCACCAGGATTTCGGCCAGCTCGGGGTCCGACAGTCCGTGGGTGACCCGCATCATGTCGTCGTAGAACTGGTTCTCGGTGTACTGCCCCACCTCGATGGAGTTGGCCTCGGTCTCCGACATGTCGGGGATCAGCCCCTTGATGTCGTCCAGGCCGTTGTAGGCGAAGCGGATGATGCCGCCGGTGAAGTAGGTGTTGCCGCCACGAAAATATTCCGGAGCCTTTTCGACCACCAGCACCGACTGGGTCTGCTCGCGGGCGGCGATAGCGGCGGACAGCGCGGCGTTCCCGGCCCCCACCACGATTACGTCATAAACAGTGTCATTAGAAGGCAAATCCGCACCTCAAGGGCCCGCCGGGTACGTGCCGGCAGGCAAATTTCCGAACCCGATGATACCACAGGGCCTCTTTTGGTCCGGTCGACGCTTGGTGCCGCGACCCGCGCTGATGTACCCTTGCGTACCCACTTTGTCATTGCGAGGAGCGGAGCGACGCGGCAATCTCGGTGGGTGAGCGATGTTTGCTCCGGCGACGAGATTGCCACGCTACGCTCGCAATGGCAGGTTGCGCAAAGCGGGTACGCACAAGGCTCTAAAGCGCAGCGAGAATGACGCATCTGGTGACGACATGCAGTACGACGTGATAATCGTAGGCGGAGGCTCCGCCGGTTGCGCGCTGGCCACGAGGCTGTCCGAAGACCCGGCGCGGTCCGTTCTCCTGCTGGAGGCCGGCCCTGATTATGTCGACTTCGAGCAGTGGCCGACCGAACTCCGCGACGGAACCAGCCAAGAGGCGTCTAATCCCGGAGCGGTTTTCAACTGGTCCTACCAGGCCGTCGCCACCGACCGCCAGCCGGAGCCCATCCAGATCGCCCGGGGCCGGGTCATGGGTGGGTCCGGCGCGGTCAACGGCCAGGTGTTCCTGCGGGGCCTCCCCGAGGACTATGATTCCTGGGCCGCCCAAGGCAATGACCAGTGGGCCTACCGGCACGTCCTGCCGTTCTTCCGGAAGCTGGAATCCGACGCCGACGTCCAGGACGACTTTCACGGCAGCGACGGGCCAATCCCCGTGGTTCGCGCCCCCCGCGACGCCTGGCATCCCTTCCAGCACGCTTTCAATCAAGCCTGCACGGGCCTGGGCTATCCCGAAGACCCGGACATGAACAATCCTTTGTCCGCAGGTGTGGGTCCCGCACCCATGAACAACCCCGCCGGCATTCGAATGAGCTGCGCCCTGACCTACCTATCCGCAGCGCGTCACCGCCTCAACCTGACGATACGCGGGAACGTGCTGGTGCGCCGCGTCCTGTTCGAGGGACGAACCGCCGTTGGGGTTGAGGCCGAAACCGGCGGGGAGGTTTTCACCGCTCAGGGCCGTGAGATCATAATCTGCGCCAGCGGCATCGCATCGCCGCAACTGCTGATGCTGTCCGGCGTCGGCCCGGCCGATCATCTGGCGGAACTTGGTATCGCGGCCGTGGTGGACCTCGGCGGCGTGGGTCAGAACCTGCGCGATCACCCGCTGGTGTACGTGGACACCGCGCTGCATCCCGACTACACCCCTGCTGAGTTCACCGGCTCGCGCATCCAGACCCTGCTGCGCTATACCACTACTGGCTCTGAGTCCCGGAACGACATGCACGTTTATGTGAACAACATGGCATCGGGACCCAGCCCGCTGGGCAGCGGGCCGGGCGCGGATCAGCCCACCCTGCGCATGACCTGCATCCTGCAGTCCGCCGACAGCGCTGGGGAGTTGCGGCTGGCCTCGGCGGATCCCCACAACAAGCCCCTGATCGACTACCGCTACCTCCGCAGCGACTGGGACCGGCAGCGATTGCGCGAAGCCGTACGCCTCTGCCGACGCATTTTGGACCAACCTGCGTTCGCGGCGATTGCGGGCATTCCGGTGTCGCCTTCTCCAGACGAGACCGCGTCCGACGCCGCCTTGGACGACTGGCTCCTGCGCAACGTGTTCACCACCTTCCACACCTCGGGCTCATGTCGGATGGGACCCGCCGACGATCCCATGGCCGTCGTGGACCAGTATTGCCGTGTGCACGGCGTCGAAAACCTCCGCGTGGTTGACCTGTCTATTTGCCCCAACGTGGTACGGGCCAACACGAACGCCACGGCCATCATGATCGGCGAACGCGCCGCCGAGTGGATCGGCAATCATCATCCGTAGCCGCTCGCTATAATTCCCTCTATTCCGACATCGCGCCTACGGAGTTCTCCCATGCCCATTTCTGAATACGTTAGCCGTTCCATGGAAGAGGGCGGCTGGATCCGCCGCATGTTCGAGGTGGGCATCGCCCTCAAGGCGCAGTACGGCGAGGACAACGTCTTCGACCTGTCCCTGGGCAACCCGATCATGGAACCGCCCGAGGAGTTCCATGCCGAGCTCCTGCGAATTGCCCAATCACCCACTCCCGGCATGCACCGCTACATGCCCAACGCCGGCTATCCGGAGACGCGGCAAGCGGTTGCGGATACGTTGGCCGCAGAAACCGGATTGCCCTTCAGCGTCCCCGACATCCTGATGACCTGCGGCGCAGCCGGTGCCGCAAACGTCGTGCTCCGCGCCATCCTCAATCCCGAGGACGAGGTGATCATCCTGTCGCCCTTCTTCGGCGAGTACGTCTACTACATCCAGAACCACAACGGCGTACCCATCATCGTGCCCACGACGCCCGAGTTCGGGCTCGATGTCGCCGCCATCGAAGCCGCAATCACTCCGCGAACCCGCGCCGTGATGCTGAACTCCCCCAACAACCCGTCAGGAGTGGTCTATCCTGCCGGTGACATCGCCGCTCTGGCGGATGCTATCACTCAGGCCGAGAACCGGTTTGGGTCGGAGATTTTCATCATCAGCGACGAACCCTACCGCCGCATCATCTACGACGACCTGACCTACCCGCAGGTATTCCCGCATTACGAGCGGACCATCGTGGTCAACTCCCACGCCAAGGACCTGGGCCTGCCCGGCGAGCGCATCGGCCACATCGCCATCCACCCCGACTATGCAGGGAAAGCGGAGTTGTTCGACGGTTTGGTTTTCTGCAACCGGGTCCTGGGTTTCGTCAACGCCCCGGCGCTGATGCAGCACGTGGTGCGCGCTGTGCAGGATGCCTCGGTGGACGTCGGCGAGTACCAGCGCAAGCGGGACTTCCTCTACGACCGGCTAACCGGCATGGGCTACTCGGTGGTCAAGCCCCAGGGCGCATTTTACCTGTTCCCTCGTTCGCCCCTAGCGGATGACGAGGCGTTCGTTGCAGCCCTGCAGGAATACAACGTCCTGGTTGTTCCGGGGAAGGGCTTCGGCACGCCGGGTCACTTCCGCATCTCCTACTGCCTGGAAGACCGAGTTCTGGAGGGAGCCATGGACGGCTTCGCCCGCGCCGCGGAGCAGTACCTGCGCTAACTCTCCGGTAAGGCGGCGCCCCTGATCCGAGCGAATATCGGCCCCAGGTCGATGGCGACACCGGGCATGGCGTCAGAGGTCAAAATGTCGTCGGCGCCATACACCCTCGACAATGTCATAGACCGCCCGTCTCCAACGTACTTGGCTACCGATTCGGCGTTGAGGTCAACCGCCAGCATTTCGCGGACGCCATTGCGAGCGTACACCGGCAGCTTCACGTTCAAATCACGCTGCCTCGTGGATTCGGACAACACTTACACCACCAAATCCGGGGAGCCGATTACACCCCGTTCACCCAGGATGCGCCGTCTTCCCGCCGACACGAAAAGCAAATCAGGCTGGAAGGTGTTGTGCTCGTCGATGTACACGTCGAACGGAGGCAAATAGATTTCCCCAATGCTCCCAACTTCAGTCTGCGACCGCACCGAGAAAAACAGCTCTCCGATGAACCTCTGGTGCGATTGGCTAGCCCCGGCCATCCTGATCAGTTCTCCCTCAATTAACTGATAGCGCACACCCCGGTGTGACGGGGGCGTCAATTCCATGTAGTCCGCCCCCGTCAGCTTTGCCCTGGTCCGGGTCTTGGGTTGCATCATGGTCTCGCCTCCGTAGTCGATTACGGCCAACCGCCGTTGGCTTCTCGGGACGGCAGGCGCACCGTGGCATTGCCGCGTGTCGTGACCTGCTGGCGCTGGTTTTCTCCCCAGATGTCCATGTCCACCAGGTACTCGCCGTCCTCGACGCGCTTACCGGTGACCTTGCCCTTGCACCAGGTGGTGTCCCCCACTACGTTGAAGCGTCGCAGCTCCACGTGCATCCGCTTCAGGAACCCGTCGTCACCCATCCAGTTGGTCAGCAGGTTGCCCATCCAGCAGCAGCGCTGGCAACCGTAGTCGTACGCCCCGGGCAGGCCCGCCGACTCCGCCGCCTCCTGGATGTCGTGGACGCGGATGATGGCTTCCTGCGCCCCAGTGTTGGGGTCGGTGAACCCCCACGATGGATGCCGCAGCATTTCGCGAAGCTGGATGCCATGGCTGATGCCGCCAATGCAGCCGGCAACGAACGCCGTGATGTCGCCGTGGCTGAGCGGCCCCTTCACCACCGGGGTCAGCTCGTCGCCGATCTGCACATCCTCGAACCAGCGCGGGTTGTTGCCCCGGATCTCCTCGTTGAGCACCGCATTGTGGATGGTTTCCAGCTCTTCTCGCGTATACTGGTAAGGCTCGAAACTGTATTTCTGGCGTTCGCGGGCGGCGCTTCTCTCCGCCCGAACCTGCCAGCCCTTGGTTTTGGCGATGATCTCGCCACGCTGGTTGAAATAGTCGGTGACGCTGGACTGGATTACGATCCGTCCCGCGAACTCGCTTTCCTTTTCCTCAAGACCGGTGAACTGCTCCTGGACGCTGATTTCGTCGCCCAAGTAGATTGGCCGGTACCATTCCCAGTCGTTGCCGGCGTGAAACCCGTGCACGCCGGGGAGACCACCGGTCCGGCCGGAGCACCAGTAGACGCTGTACAGGAAGCAGGGAGGCGCGATTATAGTCCCGAATTTGCTGGTTTGGGCGTAGGAGCGATCCCAGTAAAGCGGGTTGGTGTCGCCGATGCCCTGGCAGAAATGCCGGATCGCGCTGCGCGACGCGTCCTCGTTGAACAGCCCCACGCCGTACTGTCGCGGCCGGTTGAACGTACCCAGACGTCCCCGCAGCCTTTCCAACCCTTCTTCCGTGATCCGTCCCGACTCCAAGACCATGTGAGGTGTCCTCCCAGTGTTAGTTGCCGGCCCATCGGCTGATCGTCGATCTACGAGACTCTCGGCACCGTGAGCACCGGTGTCCGCTCGGACAAGTACTTCTCCGTGACGAAGGGGGACCCGAACCCGTACTGCTCGGCGCATTGGCGCACTACTTCGAGCGTCTCCGCGCGTAACGTCTGGGGCGCCGGTTCGGTGCCGCCTGAGATAATGCTGCGGATCAGCCGGCCGGCCAAGTCCTGCTTGCTGTCCTGATGCCCGCAGATGCCTTCGTAAGCCACGCCGCCGCAGATAGGGCAGTACCACCACTCCAGGGTGAGCACAGATCGGATGCCAAGGTCAGGCAGTTCGTCGAAGATCTCGTGGGCAGCGTACCTGCCGTAGTAATCGCCCACGCCCGCGTGGTCCCGGCCAAACATGTGGTGAGTGCACCCAAGGTTCTTCCGGACCAGCGCGTGGAACACCGCCTCGCGCGGTCCGGCATAGCGCATGTCCCAAAGCAGCGCGGTGGTGCGGTGAATGTCGTCCCTGAAGAAACCGTGGGCCCGCAGGTTCTCGTGGGCCAACACAATGGCCTCGTCGATATAGTCGCCTTCCTTCTTCTCGCCGATGACCGCGCTAACCAGCACGCCGTCGGCTTGTGCCTCCATGAAGGCGCCCTTCATCAGGTACTCGTGGCCGGAGTGGGGGACGTTCCGGGTCTGGTGAGCCACGGCGCGCCGCCAACCGACCGCTTCTAATTCAGCACGCAATTGCGCCGGTGTTCTCCAGAACCGGTCGAACGGCGGATTGATCACTGGCTCGCACACCAGTGTGACGTCGCCGGCCACGAAACGGTCCGCGTACCCCAGCGTTCGCTGCACTCCAGGATGCTCCGGGTCGTCGGTCGTGTACACCTGCTGAGCCATCTCGTTTAAGTCGAACGCGAATATCTCCGACACGTCGATGGTCGCCAGCGGATTGCCCCCGTGGGTCAGCAACACTGTGTCGCCTACCGCAACCCCTGCCTCTTCCAACGCGGCGCCGTCGACGTCCAGCACGATGGGGATTGGCCACACGTAGCCGCTGTTCAACCGCATGGTCTCCGAAACCGCAGCCACGTCAGCGCTGCCCATGAACCCCGTCAACGGCGAGAAGAACCCATAGGTGATGTTCACGCACTCGTGAACGATCTGCTCCCGCACCTCTATGGCCGGCAGTCCCGCAACGTCGGAAGAACGGCCAAGAGGCCGTACCCGCTCGACTAGTACTCCGCCGTGGGGAGAAAGACTGTTGTCAACTCGCAATGTCATAACGTCCGAAATTCTATCATCGCACCGACGGAGGCGTACTCCCGACCTCGGGCGATCGCGGGCCCGATATGGGAACCGGTCCGCGCTCCAAACAATAAGGTCAACCAGATGCAAATGGGTGGAGCGTCCAATCGGACGCTCCGGACTAGCTGTCGCGATACTCCGCCGCCCGTTTTTGCCGGAAGGCGGACACTCCTTCCACGTGGTCCTGAGACGTCAGCGTGATGGTCTCGCCGGCGGCGGCCATCTTCATCGCTGTTTCCAGGTCGAACTCCAGCCCCTTGTACAGCATGAGCTTGGACAGTCGGATCGCGATGGGTGGTCCGGCGGCAATTTTCCTGGCCAACTCCATCGTGGTCTCTTCCAGGTCATCCTCGTCGACCAGACGATTTAGAAAGCCCAAGCGGTGCGCCTCTTCGGCTTCCAGGAAGTCGCCCGTGAACAGCATCTCCGCCGCTCGACCCAGGCTGCCCAAAGTGCGCGGGTACAGCCACGTCCCGCCAAATCCGGGGAACAGTCCAATCCGCACGTACGCGGACATGAACCTCGACCGCGGCGTGCCGGTGCGGATATCGCAGGCACACGCCAGGTCCAGGCCCGCACCGGTGGCGACCCCGTTCACCATAGCGATCACCGGCTTCTCACATTGCTGCACCCCCAGGATCATATCCTGGGCCAGCTTGAAGCTGCGACGGACCTGGTCCGCGTTGCCCGACGTCCACCCGCTGCCGTTTCCGTTGGACGAGCCGCCCAGCTGGTTCATGTCGCCGCCGGCGCAAAACGCTCGTCCGGCGCCGGTGATGATCACCACGCGGGTTTCGGGATCTGCGTCCGCTTCCGCCACGGCCGCAGCGATTTCTACCTGCATCTGATCGTTCAGGGCGTTCAGGCGGTCCGGGCGGTTCAGCGTGATCCGCGTGATGCTGCTGTCCCGGTCCGCTTCGTAAAGGATGAGTTCGTAATCGGGCATTGAGTCGTTTCCTCCAGTGGCATCGACCATCAAGTTTAGCACGGGCCGTTGCCGGTTCCGTCGGAGCACGTTTCCGCTATAATGCAGACGGTTCCGGGCGGTCAGAAACGCAGAGCAGCAAGAAAATGATCGATGATCCAGCCAGATCCGTCCTTTCGCCGCGCGAATCTACTGCCCCCTTCCAGACAGATAAGTAAATCAACCGTCACTCGCAGACTTTCGAGTGATACGTATCATCCGGCGCATGACTTTGCATGGAGGTGCCCAGTTGGAAGAATCGTCTAACGGAGTATTAATCGCCATCGATTGGGAAAACATACGTCGCGGAGCCCAACTCTATCAGAAAAGCATAACTCCTCAAGCGTTATATGAAGCAATGACTAACGTGGGACAGGTATTCGGCGACGTATTAGGCGGCAAAGCGTTTGGTGACTGGAGTCTCCGGCCTGATGACGGTACGGCCTTCACACAGGCGGGTATAACTCTTTACCAAGCCCCCAGGACCATGGCCGGCAAAGATCGCAGCGACCCGTCGATCCTTCTCGAAGTGTACGACTGGCTCAGAGATCGGGAAGACTGTAGCGTAGTTATACTTGGCTCTGGTGATTCCGATTACCAGGTGCTGGTTGACCGCGCCCGTGGCATGGGCCGTCGGGTGATCCTGTGCGCCTTCAGCCAGTCCGTCGCCCGGGATATGCTCGCCGTCGCACCGCTGTTCCCATTGGAAGCCGAGCTGGGGTTTCAGTTGGCCGAACACGGCGACGTTGATATCCAATTTGCCACTGCCGAGGAACAGGCTGAAGCGGCCCAGGACGTGCTGCAGATTTTCGTCCGGGAAATGAGCAAGCTGGAATCCCGCATGAACTTCGTGGGATACAGTATGCTGTGCAACCAGTGGATGCTCGACTGGGGAATCGCCTGGAACGAGTCTGAATGCCGCCGGCTGGTGGAAGATTGGCTGTACGAGGGTATCATTGAACGCCACGACGTCCCCAACCCCAATAA
>DAOUIF010000021.1:0-85552 GCA_034423575.1 Dehalococcoidia bacterium
GTGCGCCGGCTCGTGGCGCCGATGCCGGCGGTTGGGCGGGGGCAGGGGGCGGCGCAGGTTCCACCACATCCTTTCGGGAGATCTCCGCCGCCGCGATTTCCAGGGGCAAGGTGGACGGGGCGTCGTAGCGCAGGTTGGCCTCGCCCCAGATCCGGACCGCGCGCAATATCGTCGCCGCGTCGTGTTTCTGCGCCTCTGCTCCGAGGCTGGCGAGGATATCCGGCGGCAGGTCCAGGGTATCGCCGGCGTCCCACGAAAGCAGAAGTATGGAGCGCAGGATTTCGAGGGTCTGCCGATGCAGCTGGCGCGGTTCGCCGCCTTCCCACACCACGTCGTTGATGGTTTCCAGCGAACCCGAGGTGTCGCCGATAAGCATCTTCTGGGCCAGGATCAGGTAGGCGTCGCTGCGAACCAGGCCCAGGGCCTCTTCCACCTCGCTGAGGGTTATCTCCCGGTCGGCGGAGACCGCCAGCTGTTCCAGCATGTTCAGCGCGTCGCGCATGGAACCGCCGGCGTTGCGTGCCACCATGCGCAGGGCGTCGGGCTGGATGGCCACACCCTCCTGGTCGGTGATGTAGGTCAGGCGGTCGTAGATGGTCTGGCCGGGCAGTCGGCGGAAATCGTAGCGCTGGCACCGGGAAAGGATGGTAGGCAGGATCCGGTCGGCCTCGGTGGTGCAGAGGATGAAGATGACGTGAGCGGGGGGTTCCTCCAAGGTCTTCAGGAATGCGTTGGAAGCCTCGCGGGTGAGCATGTGCGCTTCGTCAATAATGTAGACCTTGCGCCGGTTCTGGGCCGGCTGGAAGTGCACCTTGTCCCGGATCTCCCGGATCTCCTCCACGCCGCGGTTGCTGGCAGCGTCCAGCTCGATGATGTCGAGGTTGCGGCCCTCGTTGATCGACACGCAGATGGCGCACTGGTCGCAGGGGTCGCCGTCCTGCGGGTCCAGGCAGTTTACGGCCTTGGACAGGACCCGGGCGGTGGTGGTCTTGCCGCTGCCCCGGGTGCCGCAGAACAGGTAGCTGTGGCTGACCCGGCCCTGCATGACGGCCTGGCGCAGCGTGTTGCCCACGTGCTCCTGTCCGGCCAGGTCGGAGAAGGTGCCGGGCCGCCATTTGCGGTAATAAACCTGGGACGAGGTGGTCATGAGCGTGCTGCAATTGCGCGATGACGAGTGCCGGCCAACTATAACGTCAACGGCCCCGCCGATACCATAGCGGGGCCGTCAGGAATTACGCCGGCTTTGGTGCCTGTCGGTTGACCTAATCGGCGGCAGTCTCTGACTCGGCGGGTTGAGCCAGCTTCTCCGGCGGCGTCAGCTCAAGGTTGGGAAACTGGACGCGGCGGGCTTTGCTCCAGTCCACGTAGTCCATAGAGTCATGGGTTTCCCAGAAATGGCGCTCTTCGGCTTCGGTCTCGAAAAACGGAACGGGCTTAAGTTTCTTGCTCATATCGGTTACGCTCCCTGCGGCTCATATCGCGGGCGGATATGATGCGGATCAAAGTCCGTTCGTTACGCATCGTAAAGGTCACGTGCAATCGTCGTCCTGTTGCAGTGACACCAAACGCGTTAAGTCTATGTTCCTGCTGGCTACGGGCCGTATCGTCAACAACCAGGAGAGGACGACTAGAGAAAACCTGCTCGGCCTCGTGCTGACTGATATCGTGCGAATCGGCATTTTTCCTGGCATTGCCGTTGTCCCACTGGAACCCGGTTACTCGGCTGAAGTCGATCATGGACGGCGTTGGAGGTCTGGCCTAACGGGTGCGATCATAGCCCCATTATAAATGCAAAGCCTGCGGGAATGGCGGCGATAATAGAGCCGCATTGACACCCGCCGGGCCCCTGCTTAGACTCACGGCGACGCGAAAGCACCATGCCAGGAGGCACCGGCCATGCCCGACCTAACAGATCTTTTCCGCCAGGTTGACCAAGCCGAAAATGACATCATCGCTCTGGAACAGGCGCTGGTGCGCATCCCGTCGGTGAACACCGGGTTCATGCCTACGGGCGACGAGACGCCGGTGTGTGAACTGGCGCGAGACTTCCTGGCCGAAGACGGCATCCCGTCGGATATCCTGGAGTCGGCTCCCAACCGGGGAAACCTGATTGCGCGGCTGGAGGGACGCTCGGGCAACGCCGGCCTGATGTTCATGTCCCACACCGACGTGGTGCCCGTGGAGGACGAATCGAAGTGGCGGTTCCCCCCATTCAGCGCAACCATCGCGGACGGCCGCATATTCGGGCGTGGCGCATCGGACTGCAAGGGGCTGCTCACGGCCCAGTTGATGGCAGTCCGTATCCTGAAGCGCAACGGTATCGAGCTGGAGGACGGGCTGATCCTCGCCGCCGGAGCGGACGAGGAACACGGTGGCAGGTACGGGTTCGGCTGGCTGGCCGACAACTATCCGGAAAAGCTGGCGGCTCCATTCGCCGTGAACGAGGGCGGCGGTACGCCTATCGAAGCCGCCGGCGCGCTAACCTACGTGCTGGGCGTGGGCGAAAAGGGCCGCCTCCAGGTCGAGATTGACGTGAAGGGTACCAGCTCGCACGCCTCGGTTCCCTGGCAAGGCACCAACGCCCTGTACCGGTTGAGCCGTGCGCTGTCCTCCATTGAAGGATTTGAAGCCGACCGGGACACTTCCGGCGCCATTTTCGATCACCTATCGACCTTTGCCATCGAGCACGCGCCATCCGCGGAGAACGTGGATGACATCATCGCTGAAATCGAGCCGAATAACCCGCGTTTCGCTTCGATGCTGCGCGCCCTTTCACGCATGACGCTCACCCCCACGATGGTTCGGGGTGGCATCAAGTCCAACAGCGTGCCCGAATCGATCCGCCTGACCTGCGACGTGCGGACGCTCCCCCACCAGGACGATGATTACGTGAGGCAACAGTTGGACGAGGTGTTGGCCGATGTCCCCGGTGTGTCCTACGAAATCGACTACATGGCGAGGCCGAACTCTTCACCCTTCGATTCGCCTCTCTCCGACAGCATCCGGCGCGTCACCAGTCAGGCTCTACAGAGGGACAACATCCAGTGGGTGCCGGCGATCAGCAACGGATTCACCGACTCGCGGTTCACCCGGCCACTGGGTACGGTGACCTACGGTTTTTCCGGATCTCACCCCGATGACGACCCGATGCTCAATTACACCCACGGCACCAACGAGTCGGTGGGCATCAGGAGCTTGGTGAGCGGCACCAAAATCATGCTGGGCCTGGCGTGTGACATGCTGGCGGTGAAATAGCATGGGGTACGACAATCTCCGTGTCGACCGCGATGGCCAGATCGCGCTGGTCACGCTGGCGCGGCCGGAGAAGCTGAACGCCATTGACCGCCATCTGCACGCAGAAATGATGGCCGCATGCGCCGAACTGCGCGACGACGACGGCGTGCGGGTGGTCATCTTTACCGGCGAGGGTCGCGGGTTCTCTTCGGGCGCGGATCTGACTGGGGCTCGTCCCAACGATGAGCCCGCCAGCCGTGGTGAGCGGCTGGACGAGTACAACTGGGTTGGCCGACAGGCCATGATGGTATATCGGGACCTGAACAAGCCGACCATCGCGGCGGTGAACGGTGTCGCCGCCGGCGCCGGCATGGGCCTGGCGCTGGCCTGCGACATGCGGGTCGGGTGTGAGAACACCCGCTTCAAGACGGTGTTCATCGAGCGCAGCCTGAGCCCGGACTCGGGGTTGTCCTACTTCCTCCCCCGCATCGTCGGGGCGAGCCGGGCCTTCGACCTGGTGTTTACCAGCAGAACGGTAGACGCCGAGGAGGCGTTCCGGCTCGGGTTGCTGGACCGGTTGACCTCGTCGGAATATCTGTTGGGCGAGGCAATGGAGTTAGCCAAGCAGATCGCCATGTGGCCGCCCGTGGCCATGCAGATGTCGAAACGGGCGATGCAGCGCAGCCTGGACACCACGCTGGAGGACCAACTCGAATACGAAACCCACAGCATAGTGTTCGCCCGGCGCGCGCCCCACGACGTGGCGGAGGCTGCGGCGTCATTTCGCGAACGGCGAGCGCCGGTTTTCACCGGGGAATAGACGACAAACCACCAGCTAAGGAGACGCAAGATGGCGGCAGGAGACTGGGGAAACATCTACAAGGAACTGGGAGCGGTGCCGGTCATCAACGCCACTGGCAGCGTTACCATGCTGGGCGGTTCCACTCCGATCCCGGAAGTGCGAGAGGCGATGGCGGCAGCTGACGGCGCGTATATCCCGCTGATGGAGCTGCAGGAAGCCGCAGGGGCGGCCATTGCCCGCATGACCAACGTGCCGGCCGCTTACATCACGTCGGGCGCAGGTTCGGCTTTGATGCTGGCCACCGCGGCGGCCATGGCCGGCGATGACGACGACCGGATCCAGCAGCTGCCCAACACCGACGGCATGAAGAACGAGATTCTCATCCAGACGCGTCAAAGGTACTGGTACGACCGGTGTCTGGAGCTCGCCGGCGCCAGGCTGGTTATGTTCGGGTCGGAAGAACGGACCACGCGCGAGGACCTGGAGAACGCCATCGGACCCAACACCGTGGCGGTTCACTACTACGCCGTGGAGCAGGAGCACGATCCCGACGCGCTGTCGCTGGAGGACACCGTCGAAATCGCCCACGCCCACGACGTGCTGGTCACGGTGGACGCGGCTGGCCAGATCTATCCGCTGGAGAACTTCGGCAAGTACGTGCGGATGGGGGCCGACTTCCAGTGCATCGCCGCCAAGTACATGGGCGCGCCACAATCCACCGGGCTGGCGTTGGGCTCGGAAGAGATGATCCGAAAGCTCGGACTCCAGGCCTTCGCCAGCTATGAAGGCCGGCGGGTACGCGGTGTGGGTCGACCCCAGAAGGTCGACCGGCAGGAGATGATGGGCGCCGTGGCGGCGGTTCAGGTGTGGATGACGATGAACCACGAGGACCGGCTGGCCGACGCGGAGCGGCGAACCCGGACCATATTCAGCGCCATTGATGGCGTTGCCGGTCTGAACGCCGAGATGATGGATAACGTCATCGGCCACCAACCCTACGGGCTCAACATACGCGTGGATTCAGCCGTCGCCGGTTTCGACATCTACGAAATGAGGGACCGGCTCAAGGAAGGAGACCCGCCGATCTGGACGCGGGTCCGGGATGGCGAGGACTGCATCACCATTCACATGTTCGGCCTCAACCCGGGTGAGGATCAAATCGTCGGAGAGCGGATTGCGGCTTTGTTCGCCAAGTAAGCGGTCGATTAGTGCACCATGCCCTCCTACTCCGTAGCGGTTGATGTCGGTGGCACGTTCACCGACATCGTTCTGTGTGACACCGGGTCCAACGCCCAGTGGGTCCACAAGACGCCGTCCACACCCAGCGATCCGTCGGTGGGGTTCATGACGGGGTTGGCCGAGATACTGGCGACCAATGGTGTCGACGCGAGGGATGTGGCCCGAATATTCCACGGCACGACCATAGCCACCAATGCAGTGCTGGAGAACCGCGGAGCCCCGGTGGGTTTGCTGGTTACCGAAGGGTTCAGGTATGTCCTGGAAATCGCGCGGCACGGTACGCCTCGCCTGGCCAATCCGAACACGTGGGTGAAGCCGGTGCGTCCGGTCCGTCCTCGGGACTGCCTCGAGGTGAACGAACGGACTGCGTTCGATGGCGAGATTCTCGCGCCGCTGGACGAGGCGGGCGTGCGAGAAGCGGCGCGGCATTTTGCTCGCGAGGGCGTGGCTGCCGTTGCGGTGGCGTTCCTGCACTCATATGCCAACCCGGCTCACGAGCGGCGGGCCCGGGAGATCCTGTGGGAGGAGCTGCCGGAAATTGCGGTTTCCCTGTCCTGTGAAGTCCTGCCGGTGTACCGGGAGTACGAGCGGGCCATCACCACCGTGCTGAACGCGTACGTCACCCCGCGGGTGAGCACTTACATCGAGAACCTGCAGAATTCCCTGCGGTTGTTTGGGAGTTCGGCGTCGCTGTCGATCATGAAGTCCAACGGCGGCATCATCGGTGCGGACACCGTGGTGCAGCAGCCGGTCTATACGGCGCTGTCCGGGCCGGCGGCAGGGGTGATGGCGACCCTGCAAATCGCCGAGGCCACGGGAGTGGAAAACTGCATCTCCTTCGACATGGGGGGCACCAGCACCGACGTTGCGCTGGTGCAGGGCCGGCAACCGGGTCTGACGCTGAACGGCAGACTGGGAGACTGGCCGGTCCAGTTGCCCATGCTGGATATCGCTACCATCGGCTGCGGCGGGGGTAGCATCGCCGAGGTTTCCCCGTATGGCAGCCTGACGGTGGGGCCGGCCAGCGCCGGCGCAGATCCGGGACCAGCCTGCTACGGCCGGGGGGCGAACGTGCCGACCGTCACGGACGCGAACCTGACGCTGGGCCGCGTCAGTTCCAGTATCGCCGGTGGGCAGCTGGCGCTGGATGGAAAGGCAGCGGCCACCGCAATTCGTGAGGCCGTAGCGTTGCCGTTGGGCATGGATTTGTCTACGGCGGCCAGCGGCATCCTGCAGATCGCGAACAACGCCATGGTCGGCGCCATCCGGAACATCAGCGTGGAGCGTGGCTACGATCCCAGGGAATTCGCATTGGTGGCATACGGCGGCGCCGGGCCGATGCACGCGATAGAAGTGGCAAATCTGTTGGGCGTGACAACGGTGGTGGTGCCGCTGCACCCGGGGATCGCGTCAGCGTACGGGCTGCTGGTAGCGGAGTTCAAGAACGACTACGCCAGGACGTCGCTGCAACAGCCGCCGGACTACGACCTGCAGGCCATGGCCGCCATTTTCGAAGGGCTGGAAAGGGACGCGCAGGGATGGCTGGAGACGGAAGGGGTCGCCGGCTCGGACCGGCTTTTGATCTGGTCGGCCGATCTGCGCTATGAGCACCAGGGTTCGGAATTGACCATTCCGTACGGCGGGACGCGTATCGACCAGCGTGGGCTGGAGGCGATGATCGAGGAGTTCCACCGCCGCCACGCCCAGCTCTACGGGTTTTCACTGGACCAATCGGTGGAGGTTGTGACGCTGCGGGTGACGGCTTCGGGACACTTGGGCGACGTGGCCATGCCGACGCTGCCCGCGGCCGGGGACGAGACTGCGGAGGCCGTCGTCGAGCGGCGCGACGTTTACTTCGAAGAGGCGCGGGATTTCGTTGAGTGTCCCATCTACCGGAGAGAGCGACTGAACCCGGAGGCCAGCATCGCCGGTCCGGCCATTTTGGAAGGCATGGACTCGACGGTGGTGATCAACCCGGGCTGGGAATCCCGCATCGACCAATACGGCAACTGCATCATGCGCGCCATCGGAGAGTGAGATGACAATCAGCAAACGCCGTGACGAATCACACGCGCCAGAGGGCGAGTCCGCCCAGCCGGTCGATCCCGTTACGCGGCAACTGATCCGCGGCTCGCTGCGGGCCGCCCGGCTGGAGTGCGAACTGATCATAGAGCGCACAGCCATGTCCGCGTTCATTCGCGAAAAGAAGGACTACACCGTGAGCTTCTTGGATGCCGGCGGCAGGGAGATCTACGGCGACACCATGGGCAGCGACATACTGGGCTGCGTATGGGACTACTACCCGGTCGAGGCGATGCGGCCTGGCGACCTGTACTGGTACAACGACCCGTATCTGTCCCACGGGAGCATTACCCACACGCCGGACATGGTGTTCATCGCACCGGTATTCTTCCATGGCGAAGTGGTAGCCTACTGCCATTCCTTCGCGCATTTCTGGGATCTGGGCGGGTCGCGACCCGGCAGCATCGGACCGGCGAACACGGAAATCTTTCACGATGGGACGCTGGTGCCGCCGATCAAGATCATCGACGCCGGCAACCTGAACGACGAAGCCTACCGCATCATCTTGCGGAATTCCCGGTATCCTGACCTGCTGGAAGGCGATTCGAGGGCGCTGATGTCGGCGGCCAGTCGGGCGCAGGAGCGGCTACTGGAGATGTTCGAGCGGTTCGGGCGCGACACAATGCTGGCCGCCATCGCCGAGGACCAGGCGGACACCGGTCGGCTGGTGCGTGACAAGACTCTGGAGATGATCCCTGAGGGAGAGTACGCAGTACGCGACTACATGGACCACGCTGGGGTCAGCGAGCATTGGCACTCCTTCCACCTCAAGTTGATCCGCCGGGGCGACGAAATCCTGCTGGACGCCACCGACAGCGACGACCAGGCCGACGGCTCCATCAATTTCATTGCCAGCGACGGCGCGCTGAAAGCCTATTTCGGCCAGTACTTCCACCAGTTTGACACGTCTCTAATGGCCAACAACGGGCTGCTGGCGGGGATCGACGATGTGCAGTTGCGGGAAGGCAGCATCCTGCGGCCGGAATGGCCGGCAGCATTGGGGTGCCGCGCCCACACCTTCACCAAGCTGAAGAGCGCCGTGCGCGCGGTCGTCGCCCAGGCGACGGAGGGCAAGGTCATGGCTGCGGCGGCCGTCTACGTGATCGTCTATTGGCGGATGAAGGAAGCCGCTACCGGAAACTGGCTGCTGTGCACTGATGGCATCGCTGTGGGACACGGGGCGCGCCCATTCGGCGACGGGCTGGACGCCATTTACCAGCGGCACAACGAGAACTACCCCGGCGAGTTCATGGAGATGGAGTACCCGTTGCGGTTGGAGCGGTACGCCATCGCGACCGATTCAGGGGGACCGGGCAAGTTCCGGGGCGGGTGCGGCGTGATCCGCGACGTGCGCTTGCTGGCGGACGAGGGCACCTTCGGGCTGCGTGTGGAAAACAACCGGTTCCCCGCCTGGGGCGTGGCCGGTGGAAAGGGCGGCGGACTTTCGCGGGTGATCCTCAATCCCGGAACACCCGAGGAACGCGAGATCCGCGCCTTCTCGGACGACAACCACTGGAAGCACGGCGACCTGGTGCGCATCTGCACGGCCGGCGGCGGTGGGTGGGGCGACCCCTTGGAGCGCGAGGTCGGGTTGGTGCTGGACGACGTGAAGGACGGTTTCGTATCGCTACAGGCCGCGCTGGACGATTACGGCGTCGTGATCGAGGGGAACGCCTTAACCGTTGACACGGCGGCGACCGCCGCCAGGCGCGACGAAATACGGAACGCCCGGGGCAACACCGGACTCTTCCACCGCTTCGGTTACTTCGACAGCGAGGCGGAAGAGCTGGAATGGGTCAACCGGAATATCCCGCGGTGACCCTGCCGTAACAGCCCCGGCGTTTAACGCCGGGAACCGCGGGGCGGGTCGCCAGAGTAGTCCCACGAGCGGACGCGAACCGGGGTCACTCGGATGTACGCCGCGCCCGGTCGGGGCTCGGTGGGCAAGTCATCATCAGCGACGCCGCGAAGCCTGGCCGCTTCCCGGGAGTAGTGCAAGATCTCGTCGGGTTCGGTGTGGACGGTTGCGGTGCCCTGGACCATCAGCCCCTTGATGTCCGCCATGGTGCTTCCGGATTCCAGCAGCAGGCTGACGTTGGGGTTGTGGCCGATGTTGCGCAGCTTGAGAGTATGGGCCCGCACACCCATGAGGATTTCATCCCCGAGCCGGAAGTAGCCCAGGGGCACCGTGTGCGGGAATCCGTCGGGTCCCAGGGTGGTCAGGACTATCCAGCCTGGCTTGCTGTCGAGGAACTCGTGGGCTTCCTGGGTGGTCAATGGGCGAGGCATGATTTTTCACTCCTTGCTCGGACAACGCTCGGTCACCGGGCGTTATCTGCCTGGGCCGACGGTGCCTTGGATAATTCCATTGTGGCATCCCAGACCTGGCGTCGCAATTTGGATGGCATGCCGGTACCCGGAGCCAATGCCGGGCGCTGACGATAGCCGGGCGGCGATTCGGGTCTGGTATATTCGTGCTCACAGAATGGAGTGGTTTCCCGCGCAAGGAGGACGAACATGGCTGGAACCAAGCGGATATACGTGGGAATGCACGACGGGGTGTGCGCCGTCACCAGCGACGACGACGGCAAGACCTGGAAGCAGGGGCCGGTCACGCCTCTGGCTCACGCGGCGGCGCGTCTCAGCGCAAGTACGGTGGAGCCGTCCCGGGCGTACCTGGCCGCGTACGAGGCAGGGGTGTACCGGACGGACGACGGTGGCAACACCTGGCAACACCTGGGTTCGTATCCGACCGATTACGCGCACAGCGTGCTGGCCCACCCGGACGAGGCTGACTCGGTGTACGTCGGCAGCGAGCCGGCGGAAATCTGGCGGTCGGCGGACTGCGGGGCAACCTGGGACGAGTTCGACTCGTTCCGCGCGGTTCCCGAAGCCACCCAATGGGGGTTCCACGCGCCGACGCGGGACTCGCACGTGCGCGACCTGAGGGCGGCGCCCGGCTCGTCGAACCGGCTCTACGCCGGCATCGAGGTTGGCGGCATGGTTCGCTCCGGTGACGGCGGGTCAAGCTGGAAACAATTGGACGGCCTGAACGACGACATCCACTGCGTCAATCTCAGCGCGAACCTGGCGGATCGGGTGTACGTTGCTACCGCGGTTGCTCCGTATCGTTCCGACGATGGTGGCGAGACTTGGGCCATGATCAACGAGGGCTTGGATCGTCGATACACCCTGCACATCTCGGCGGCGCCGGATGATGCCGACCTGGTGCTGGTTACCGTTTCCGAGAACGCGCGGCGCGGCAATCCCCAGTTCTACCGGTCGACCGACGCCGGCCGGACGTGGCAACTTGTCCAAGGCGTGGGTGAGGGCGAGAATCCGTCGGACATGATGGTGGCTTTCGAATGGGACCCTCAGGAGCCGGACACGGTGTATGCCGGGACCGACGGTGGCAAGCTGTACCGCAGCAACGACCGGGGCATCACCTGGGAGGCGCTGCCAGTTGAGGTGGGCACGGTGGCCGTTGGCGCTCTGGCGGTGGTCAGCGAATAGTCCGGCGACTGACGCGGGCCGTGTTATCATCGGCCCAACAACCCCCACGACACCGGATCCGGAGGTGTGATCATGCCGCCAAGTGGCAACGAATGGCTGGCCCTGACGACGGAACCCATCCTGGAGCCTGAGCTCCCGATCTGCGACCCGCACCACCATTTCTGGGTGCAGCGCCCCGAACCGGTGGACTACCAGCAATACCTGCTGCCGGACTTGGCGGCGGACATCAACAGCGGACACAACGTGCGATCCACGGTCTTCGTGGAGGCCCGTTCAGAGTATCGAACCGACGGGCCTGAAGAGTACCGCCCGGTGGGCGAGGTCGAGTTCGTACAGGGCATCGCGGACGAGAGCGCGACCGGAGCGCACGGGGAAGGACGGGCCGCCGCGGCGATCATCGGACGCGCCGACCTGAAAATGGGCGCCGGCGTCCGACCGGTGCTGGAAGCGTTGCAGGCGGCAAGCCCCAATCGCTTCCGCGGTATCAGGCACTCGGTGGGCTGGGATCCCCATCCGGACGTCGAAAACCGTGAGGTTGAGGGTCTGCTGCAACGAGACGACTACCTGGCCGGGGCGCGGGTTTTGCAGGACATGGGCCTGATCCTCGAGACGTCGGTCTATTTCCCGCAGTTGCCGGAACTGGCCGACTTTGCCCGTCAGGTTCCGGACCTGACCATCGTGCTCAACCACATCGGCGGGATGATGCGCACCGGGCCCTTCACCAACCGGGACGATGAGGTCATCCCCCAATGGCGCAGTGGCATCGAAGCGGTGGGCGCCGTGCCCAACATCATCATGAAGCTGGGCGGGATCGGGATGCCGCGGATCGGGTTCGACTGGCACACGCGGGAAACTCCCGTGGGTTCCGAGGAAATCGCCGATTCCGTAGGTGACTGGATGCGGCATTGCCTGGACCAATTTGGACCGGATCGCTGCATGTTCGAAAGCAACTTCCCGGTGGACAAGGTCTCCTTCTCGTACCACGTGATGTACAACGGCTTCAAGCGTTTGTCGGAGGGATACTCTGCCTCGGAGCGCGCGGCGGCGTTCCACGACACCGCCGTGCGGGTGTACCGAATCGAAACGTAGCGGCGACGGCTGCGCTCTACGACTGACAATCAGGGGCGTCACCACCGCGGACGCCCCTAATCAAGAACCAAAGGAGGCTTGCCATGGAGCCCTTTGAGATTGCTATCAGCGACGACGTCCTGGAGGACCTGCGGCGGCGACTGCAACACACCCGCTGGCCAGACGAGATGCCCGGCACGGGCTGGGACTACGGCTCCAATCTCGATTACATCAAGGAACTCATCGAGTACTGGCGCACCGACTTCGACTGGCGGGCGCAGGAGAAGAAGCTCAACGAGTTCCACCATTTCAAGACCGATGTGGACGGGCTGAACATCCACTTCATCAAGGAAAATGGCACGGGTCCGAATCCGATGCCGCTGGTGATCACCCACGGCTGGCCCAGCACGTTCTTCGAGATGACGAAGATCATTCCGCTGCTGGCAGATCCCGGTGGACACGGTGGCGATCCGGCCGACTCCTTTGACGTAATCGCGCCTTCGCTGCCCGGGTTCGGGTTCTCGCAGGCGTCGCAGGAGCCGGGAATGCAGGTGCAGAAGGTGGCCGACCTCTGGGCCAAGATGATGACAGAGAACCTGGGTTATCCCAAGTTCGCAGCGCAGGGCGGAGACATCGGCGCTGGGGTCACGTCGAGACTGGGATACGCGCACTCCGACAAGATGATCGGCGTGCACCTGACCTCCATTACGCGGCCGACGCCCTACCTCGGGCCGGGATCGCGGCCGCTGACCGAGGCGGAGCAGGCGCACTCGGACCAGCGTGAGCGATGGCAACAAAGCGAGGGCGGCTACAGCCACATCCAGGGAACCAAGCCGCAGACGCTATCCTATGGCCTCAACGACTCCCCGGCCGGCCTGGCGGCGTGGATCGTGGAAAAATACCGCACCTGGAGCGACTGCAACGGAGACGTGGAAAGCGTCTACACCAAGGACGAACTGCTGACCACGGTGACTATCTACTGGGTGACGCAGACCATCGGGTCCTCGGTGCGGATGTACAAGGAGAACCAGAGCTCGGTGTGGGAGATGGCGGAAGGCGAGAAGATGCCCACGCCGGCGGGCTTGGCCATGTTCCCGCAGGAAATCGCCAAACCCCCGCGTGAGTGGGCGGAGCGGTCATGGGACGTGCGACGATGGACGCAGATGCCCAGAGGCGGTCACTTTGCCGCGCTAGAGGAGCCGGAACTGCTGGCCCACGAGGTGCGGGAGTTCTTCAAGCCGTTCCGCGGCTAAGTTCGGGAGCGACATCTGTGGAGAAGCAGCAGGGGCGGATGAACATCCACCCCTGCGCATTTGTTGGGTTCAGCGGGTGAGGAACTTGATGATTTTGGGGTTGACCTCTTCGGGTCGCTCCTGGTGCATGAAGTGGCCGGTGCCAGGGATGATGACCTTTTCCAGGCCGCCGGAGAAGTAAGCGTACATGCCCGAGCTGAGGAAGGACTCCAGGCGCTTGGGTCGGTCGCGGGTGCCGTGCAGGGCCAGGGTGGGAACGCGAATGGGGCCCGAAGCGATGACCGCCTGGTCGGCGCGCACCTGGTCGTCCACCTGTGAGGCGTCGTAGCGGGCGCGGTAGTAGCCAAGGGCCGCCTGGACCACGCCGGGTTTGCGGAAGGTCGACCGGATGCTCTCCAGGGCCTCGGCGGGGATGTCCCACTCCGGCGACGCCCAGCGCCACCACTCCTCCACGAAGGCGTAGTCGTTGTGCGCGACGACCTCGTCGGCCTCGGGGCGTTGGAAGAAGAACCCGTGCCACGTGCCGTGGAGGTACTGGAACTCCATGCTGAGCTCGCGGTCCACGCGACCGGACGCGATGGTCACCAACTTGATGACCTTTTCGGGCGCCAGGGCGGTGGCTCCGACCACGGCGCCGGCTCCCCAGTCGTTGCCGATCAGGTAGGCGGGGTCGGCTCCCAGCGCGCCGATGAGCTCAACCGCGTCCCGGGCCATCAGCGCGGAGTGGTAACGTCCGTCCGCCGGGGCTTCGGTGGGAGCGTAGCCGCGCATGAACGGCGCCACGGCGCGGAATCCGGCGGCCGCGAGGTCGGGCAGGAGGTGGCGGAAGGAATACGCGTGGTCCGGGAACCCGTGGAGACAGATGGCCAGGGGGCCGTCGCCCATTTCGAGGTAATGGAAGTTGATGCCGTTGGCGCGAACGCTGCCGGTGTTGAAGTCAGCCATGACGCGTCTCCAGTTGATCAGAATTCGTGGATGCGGGGTAGAACCTCGCGGCCGAAGAGTTCGATTTCGGCCATGACGTCCTTGTGGTTGAGACCGGGTTGCTGGAAGGCCAGGTCGACGACACCCACGCCGCACTGCTCGTGGTACGCCCGCAGTTGTTTCACCACAGTGTCGGGGCTGCCTACGAAGTTGAGTTGGGTTCGCACGGCTCCACCTGACGGCGGGTTGGACGCTGGGGGTTCGTGAGCCGTGAACGGCTGGCCGGACCGGGCCGCCTGCACGGCCTGGGCAAGGGAGCGGCCGATGTTCATCCCGCGCCCGCCGCCGGCGGCGTGCACGCGGTCGCGCAGAACGTGGGCTTTCTCATCGGTCTCAGCGAGGCAGATGCCGCCGCGATAGACTACGTCATCAGGCGCTGGTTGCCAGCCGGCCTCGCCGGACCAGCGCCGGTAGTCATCGACGACTCCGGCCATATCGTTGGGGTGCTCGTACGAAACACCCAGACCGAGACGGCGGGACGCGGCGAACTGAACGGTGTCGGCGCTGCGGGTCGCGACGATGAGCGGTGGGAGCGGACGCTGCACGGGCCAGGGCCACACGGACACGGTACGGTACTGGTAGTAGCGGCCTTCCCAGGAAAAGGGCTCGGGCTCAGTAAGGGCCTTCAGAACGAGGTCCATGGCCTCGATCAATCTGTCACGGCCCTCCGACGGGTTGAGGTCGTAGACCTGGTCCTCGCTGGGGGTACCGCGCATGAACGCGGCCACCAGCCGGCCGCCGGTGAGATTGTCCAGCATGCCGATTTCCTCAGCGACCCTGACCGGGTTGTTGATGGGGAGCAACTGCCCCAGCAGCGCGATCCTTGCCGTCCGGCAACGCTCGGCGACGGCGGCGGCCATCACCGCAGGGTTGGGAGTGGTGCGGTTTCCCGAGAAATGATGCTCGGACAGGCTGATCCAGTCGAAGCCAAGGTCTTCGGCGAGTTCGCACTCCTCCATGCCCTCCTGGTAGGAACGGAGAGAAACCTCCGGATCATGAAACGCGGGCGGCACGGGCCAACCGGCGGGGAACCGGTCGCGCTCGGCGTAGCCCATGCACCCGAAATATGAAGCTTTCACGTCATTCCTGCGGTGCGCACTGGAAGTGCGCTCGAATGGCGCGATGTTAGGGGGGCGCACTGGGGTTGTCAACGCGGAGGGTGGTCCAGCCGTACCCAGTGTTGCATACGCAGAGCACGTGTCAACAGGATCGACAGGATGAACGGGATAAGAGGATGTTTGCTTGACCGAGCACCGGGCAAGGCTATACTGTCGCCATTGTGCGGAGGAACGTGGCCGCTAAAGGGCAGCACGTGGGCGCTCCCCCAACTCGGATCGAAGACGTCGCCGCAGGTCCCTCATTCACCCCTTTTCTCAGCCAGACGGATATTTCGTAACCCAGGAGAGGCATCATGCAGACCAGAGAGATGACCGCCAGCGCATCGCGCCTGATGGTCGAACAGATGGCGGCGTCGGGCGTCAAGTACGTTTTCAACAACTCGGGATCGCGCGAAGCGCTGTTCTTCAACGAGCTGCACTCGCGGTCGGACATCCATGGCATACTCGGATTGCACGAGGGCGCAGTGACGGCGATGGCTGGTGGGTACACCCAGGCGAACCTGGCTCCCGGGGTCATGGTGGTGCACCTGGGCGCGGGTTTAGCGCAAGCCATGGGTCAGTTGATCAACGTGTGGACGGGCAGCCTGCCGGTGGTGGTGATCACCTTCGCCGGCGACACCGGCAGCTTCGCCGGCAAGATCTCACTGGACGTGAGCCACAACGCCGGCCCGACGGCCATCGCCGCGCCCATGATGAAGGCGAACTGGACCGTCATCGAACCCGAAGGGTTGCCGGCCGCCCTGGAACGAGCGTTGCGGGTGGCGATGACGCCTCCCGTGGGCCCGGTGCACCTGGCGGTGTACGACCGGCTGCTGGGGCCGACCGAGTATACGGCCAACATCATCGACGGCCAGTTGCCGGAGATCCACGCGGGCTACCCGTCGGACGCCGACATTGACGCAGTGGCGCGGGCTCTGCGGGACGCCCAGCGTCCTCTCATGTACGTGGGCGACGGCGTGTGGAAGAGCGGAGCCATTGCCGAGGTGACCGCGCTTGCGGAACGCTTCGGAGTGCCGGTGGTGGGAGACCCGCGCGCGGTCTCCATCAAGCATCCGCTGCACGCCGGTGGCCGGAGACTGGAGCAAGCGCCCGACATTGATCCCGACCTGATCCTGTGCATTGGCGTGACGCACAACGGCGCCGGCAACGCCGGCGATTACACCGCGTTCTTTGACGCGGAGCGGACCATCGCCATCGGCGCGGACGCGGAGAACCTGGAGAACATCCCCGGGCTGGACCTGGCTGTGCTGGCGGACGAGAAGCGCGCGACCCAGGCGTTGCTGGATGCAACTGACGGTTCGGCAGACAATTTGTCCGACCGGCGGAGTCGGGCCAGGGAAGAGGTTGCAGCGCTGCGGGCGCAGCGTCGGGACGCGGCATGGCGAGTGCCGGCGGAAGAGGGCAAGGTTCGGCCGGTGGCCCTGGGCGACGCCCTGGACCAGGCGCTGGAGAGCCGCGGCGGCGGGCTGGTGACCATCGAGCAGTTTGCCGTGGCGCAGGACATCCTGGCCAACAACGACGATGCGGGCCGCAACCAGTACATCCGCCCGGCCGGAGGGTCGGAAGGATACGGCGTTGGAATGGCCATCGGCGCAAAACTGGGCGCGCCGGACACGCCGGTGGTCGGCCTGGTGGGCGACGGATCGCTGTATTATTCTGACCACGCGCTTTGGACGGCAGCCAGCCACGGAGTGCCGGTGCTGTACGTAATCTCCAACAACGGCGCCTACGGCATCGTCGCCAGCTCGTTCGCCAATGCCAATGCCAACATGCGTGAGACCGGCGAGTACCGCGGCGTGGTGCTGGACGGCATAGACCCGGTTAAGTTGGCCGAGGGCTTCGGCGTGGAGGCGATGGACGCAACCGACGAGGCCGCCATCGGCGACGCCATCGAGCACGGGCTGGGAGTCGTCGAGCGGGAGAAGCGGCCGTACCTGCTGAACGTGCACCTGCCGCTGGGGTTGCCCGAAGGCGGAAAGCCGGGGGGCATTTACAACATGAGCGCGGAGCTCGGCTGACCTGGAGAGATGGGCGGGAAATTTCCCGCCCATCGGCTTTAGGTCTGAGACGATACCGTGGGCTGAGTGCGTTAAAATGGGAGCAACGGGCAAGATATTTGGATGATTAGAGCAGGTTAGGATTATGCCGCACAATTTCTGGATGATCAATTGCAACGAGCAGAACTATAACGTTACGCAACGATTGGGGTTCACGGGACAGGGTTTGAAAGCCGAATACCGGCGCAAGGTGCAACGGGTGGAACCGGGCGACCGGGTGATCTACTACGTTACTGGGACGCGCGTGTTCACGGCAACGGCAACTGTTACCCAGGGCTACGAAGAGGTTGGATCGAGCCCTTGGATCAGGGAAGGGAAAGCCGCGTGGCCGTACCGGATCGGGATCAAACCTGACGTTGTACTGGAGAACGACCAATTCATCGATGCGGGATTGATCGCTTACCGGTTGGAGTACGTGCGCAAGTGGGCGCCGGAAGACTGGTATATGGCGTTCCAGGGTAACCTTCACCTGCTGTCCAAGAGCGACTTTTTCCTGCTGGAAGGAGAGATGCTGAAACTCCGGGACGGCCGCGAGAAAGCGCTGGAGCAGATCGACGCCGCGTTGGCGGCCGAGGAGGAGAGGGTCAACGCGCAGCGCGAGCGCCGGCGGCGCAACGCGAACCGGAACAACGCAGGCACCGCGACGCCCCGAAGCGAGGCGGCTCCCGACAACCAAGCCACTCCCGCGGAAGCGCCCGCGCCGGCCGGTGTAGAGGGGGCGGCGACAACTGATCCGGAAACCACCGCTGACACGGGCCGCAGCAACGAGCGTGCGCGAAGGAATTCGCGTAATCGCGGGAACAACCGGAGATCGGCCCCCCGGCAGTCGCCGCGTTACGACAACGAATAGGTGGGGTCGCCGGCGTCCAACGCCTGCTTGATCTCCGCGAGCACTTCGGCGTCAGTCTCGCCGGCCAGAGCATCGCCAAGCGCAGCGCGGGCAGCGTCTCCGCCGATGCGCCCCAGGGCCCACGCCGCGTGGCACCGCACCAGGGGGGGAGCGAACCGCAACGCACGGGTCAACGCGGGTACGGCAACCGGGTCGGCAGCATTGCCCAGAGCAACGCAGGCGTTGCGCTGCATGCCAACCCGCTTGGCGCGCATGATCGGGGTTCCAGCGAAGCGTTGCCTGAACTGCTGGTCGGTCATATCCAGGAGCTCGACGAGATCGACGGCGGAGAGGTCGGTTCGCCCGAAGTTGGGGTCCTGAGTGGATTTGGCCTTGCGGTTGACCGGGCACACTTCCTGGCAGATGTCGCACCCGAAGACCCAGTTGCCCATCGGCGCGCGGAGGTCGACGGGGATCGCGCCACGGTTCTCAATGGTCAGGTAGCTGATGCAGCGAAGATTGTCCACAACGTAGGGGGCGACAATAGCATCAGTGGGGCACGCGGGGAGGCAGCGCGAACACTGGCCGCAGGTTTTGACCAGCGGCGGATCTGGGGCCAGCGTCAGGTCGGTGATTATCTGGCCCAGGAGCAGCCACGAGCCGTAGGTGGGATTGAGGATATTGCCGTTTTTGCCGAACCAGCCGAGGCCGGCGCGGGCCGCGGCTGCGCGATCGAGCATTGGCCCGTCGTCCACGTACCAGCGGGCGGCGAACCGCGCGCCGATTCGCTCGGTTAGATCGAGGACGACACGGCGCATGCGGCGTTTCATGACACGATGGTAGTCGCGTCCCCGGGCGTAGCGGGCCACGAGACCCTGACCGGCGGCAGCAGGAGGGTCGTCCAGGGGAAAGTAGTTCCAGCCCAGCGAAATGATTGAACGGGCGCCGGGCAGCAGGGTTTCCGGATCCGTGCCCCGTTGCACTCGCTGAGCACTGAACCAGGGCAGACCATCCATGAGGCCGGCATCGATACGGCGGAGGGTCTCCTCACGGTCCGAGGCGAAGTCATCGGCGGACCCGACGGCGACCAGGTCGAAACCGGCATCAGCGGCGGCCCGGTCCACCCATTGGCGCAGTTCCGCCGGGTCCACTGCGATATCTTCGCCACCTTTCACAGATTCTCGCCTTGGTAGCCCCCGTCGTAGCCCCGATCGTCCGGCGCGCTCAGGGGGAAGAAGACCAGCTGGGCGATGCGGGCGTCCCGCTGCAGGCGAAAGCCGGCCACGTTGTGGACCACCAGCAACGCCTGGGACCGGCCACCGTAGCCGGCGTCCCACACGGCGGTGTGGAGCGACACCCCCATGCGGAGCAGGCTGGACCGCGGACGGCCCAGGGCCATGAGCCACCGGGGCAAGCTGACCACCTCGTTGAAAGTGACCAGGTAATGGCCGGGCAACAGGGAAAGCCAGCCGTCCGATCCGAATTGGAGATCGGCGGATTGAGGCAGCCTCCGCTCTGAATCGGATACCCCGATTGCGCCAGGACCGGCCCCAGGCGCAAACGACGCGACAGAGCGTAGCGTGAGGTCGAAGCCGTTGGGCTGGAGTTGTTCGGTGAGGTTTCTGTATTCGGATACCAGCGGGAGTGATTGCGGGTGCTGAATTAGGTGGTCAAGGGCAGTTCTGCTGAGAGCACCAGCTGCGCGGAAGGGTACTGTAGTCATAGTCGCAAAAAACAATCGACCCGCCGCTCAACTGTACCTGAGTGCGCGGCGGGTCGGGGTGTCGGAGGACAGGGCTAGTCGTGCATGAAGTCCTGGATGTCTGCGGGCAGGGGTTCGTACTTGGGAATCTCGGTGACAACCGCCTGGGTGGTGAGGAGCATTCCGGCCACAGAGCCTGCGTTCTGGAGGGCCGACCGGGTGACCTTGGCCGGGTCGATAATGCCGCGGGCCACCATACCCGTGTAATCGCCGCGGTCGGCGTCGAAACCGTAGTCGGCTTCTCCGTTGCGGACGTTCTCGACGATGACAGCGCCCTTGTAGCCGGCGTTGTCGGCGATGGTCGTAAGGGGCGCCTCCAGTGCTTCGCGAACCAGCCGGATGCCAACGGCCACGTCGCCGGCCGCGTCGTCCAGGATGCCATCGAGAGCGGACTGGGCGCGCAGCAGGGTGACGCCGCCACCGGGGATGACGCCCTCTTCGACGGCAGCGCGCGTGGCGGCCAGGGCGTCCTCGGTTCGGCTCTTGCGCTCGTTGAGCTCGGGCTCGGTAGCTGCTCCAACCTTGATGACGGCGACGCCGCCGGCGAGATTGGCGAGGCGTTCCTGGAGCTTCTCCCGGTCGTAGTCTGAGGTGGTTTCCTCGATCTGGACGCGCAACTCGGAGACGCGGCCGGTGATGTCATCCTCGTGACCGCGGCCCTCGACGATGGTGGTCTCGTCCTTGGTGGCCACCACGCGTCGGGCGGATCCGAATTGTTCCATGGACACGGAGTCCAAGCGCATGCCGGTGTCGGTGGAAATCACGGTGCCGCCGGTCATGATCGCCAGGTCTTCCAGCAGCGCCTTGCGCCGCTCGCCGAAGCCCGGGGCCTTGACGGCGAGGCTGATGATCGTGCCGCGCAGCCGGTTGACAACCAGCGTGGCCAGTGCTTCGCCCTCCACGTCCTCCGCGATGATCACCAAAGGACGGCGGCCGCCCTGGGCGACGGCCTCGAGGGCGGGGACGACGTCGGCGGCCGACGACAGCTTCTGATCGGTCAGCAGGAACAGGGGCTCTTCGATGGAGCACTCCATGCGGTCGGTGTCGGTGACGAAATGGGGCGACAGGTAGCCGCGGTCCAGGCGCATGCCCTCCACGACGTCGAGTTCGTCGCTGAGGCTGCGGCTCTCCTCGACGGTGATGATGCCCTCGCGCCCGACCTTGTCCATGGCATCGGCGATCAAATCGGCAATGGCCTCTTCGTGGGCGGAGAGGGCGGCCACGCGGGCGACCTGCTCCCTGCTTTCTACGGCGGCTGCCTGATCGCTGATTTCATCGCACACCGCGGACACGGCTCGATCGATGCCGGACTTCAGGGCCAGGGGGTTGGCGCCAGCGGCGACGTTCATGAAACCGCTCTGGATGATGGAGCGGGCCAGCACGATGGAAGTCGTGGTGCCGTCGCCAACCACGTCGTTGGTCTTGGCGGCGGCTTCCTTCACCACCTGGGCGCCCATGTTTTCGTAGGGGTCGGGCAGTTCGATTTCCTTGGCGATGGTGACGCCATCGCTGCACACCACGGGAAGGGTCCAGACACGCCCCAAAATGACGTTGCGGCCGCTGGGACCCAGGGTCAGGGCGACCGCGCGCCCGAGCTGGTCAACGCCGCTCATCAGGCTCTGTCGAGCGTTCTCATCGAAAATCAACTGCTTTTCGGGCATGGCCGGGATCCTCCGCTAATGGGGTTAATGTAGTTGCAAGCAGGAATAGTGATTCTGAAAAACGCGGTGCGCGTATGTTTCCGGGTGTCGCTTTCAGCACGACAATTTTCGGACAACATGGTCGAAATTGTCAACCTGGAACTGTGGTCGGTGGCCGGCATGGTGCAACGGCGGCAGGTGACCTGATGACAAAGGGGGAAGGGGTTTGGTAACATCTTGTCGTCGAAAAACAGCACCGAGGAGTAAGAACGTTGCCGGCTCAGAAAGCCCACCGCCAATCCGTAAAGCGTTACTCGCGCAACATGAGCGCGCGCCGCGCCACTCGTACCGCCGTCAACCGCGCCCGTCGGGCCGTCGCGGCGGCCGACCCTGAATCCGAAGAGGCGGTGCGCAACGCCATGAGCATGCTCGATGTGGCGGTGCGGAAAGGCATACTGCACAAGAACAACGCATCAAGGCGTAAGGGTCGCCTGGCGGCGGCGCTTAACCGATCCCGCGCCGGCTAGATTTCCGGCGCGCCAGAGCATCGGATCGCCCGGGGGTCGGTTGGACCCTGCGGGCGTTTCGGTTTATCGGCCTGGCGCTGCTGTCGGCCCGCGTCATCCGCACCGGGGCTGCGCCAGCCACGAGCGCCGGCGGATGATCGTCGCCGGCACTCAGGATTTTTGTGACCAATGCGTGTTGACAACCCGTTATCGATTTATTAGCATATCGGTGCCGAACATTAGTTTGCGACGCGGAGAATACACAAGGTGCGGAGGTAGCCCGAATGCCACCGAAGAAAAATCTGAGGCCTCGACAGCAGCAAATCCTGGATTTCATCCAGCAATTCCTGGACGAAAACGGCATTCCGCCCACGGTGCGGGACATTCAACGCGGATGTAGCATCAGCAGCACGTCGGTAGTCGATTACAACCTGCGGTTGATGGAGAGGGACGGGTATCTCAAGCGACGCTCGGAAGTGGCGCGGGGCATCGAGCTGCTGGACGAAACGGGTCTGCCGGTAGCCAACGGAGCCGCCCGGGTTCAGATAGTGGGCAGCATTGCCGCCGGCGAACCGATACCGGCTTTTTCCTCGGAGGGGGTTGACTCGGCCGCGGAGTTCGACATCGTGGAGGTGCGGCCGGACCTCAAGAAGCGGCACGGTACACTCTATGCGCTGTCGGTCAAGGGCACGTCGATGATCGACGCCCTGATCGACGATGGGGACGTGGTGGTAATCAAGCCGACCAACACGGCCCGCAACGGCGAAATGGTGGTGGCCTGGCTGAGGGAGGAAGAGGAGGCGACTCTCAAGAAGTTCTTCCGCGAGGGCGACCAGGTCCGGCTGCAGCCGGCCAACAGCACCATGGACCCGATTTACGTATCCGCGGACAACGTGGAGGTGAAGGGTCGCGTGGTGGAGGTGCTCCGGCAGTTCTAGGCCGCGAAGCGCCTTCAGTTTCGGCTGTTAGCCAGGGCTCCGTAAGTGGCTACCAGGAAGGGAACGCAGTAGGTCAACGGAATTTTCCAGGCCAAGGCGCCCGCCAGATCGCCGGAAAGTATGGCGTCACCCTGATTCAGCGCCGTGAGGGCAGTGCCCACCAAGGCGCTGGCGATTAACGAACGGCGCAGCATCGGCCAGTGACGCAGCGCGCAACGGAGACATTTGGTGATGCCCGTTACAGCGCCTCGGGGCCGGAAGGTGAAGCTGGCGCTGATGGCCGTAATTCGACTGCACCGTTGGCACGCGAGCGTATGGGCGGGCATGTTCCGACTCGGTTCAGGCTGCGACGGCGGTAAGAGCGTAAGGCGACGGGTCGGGAAGGTCGAACACTCGGGTCGGCGCCAAACGGCTGGGTGGCTCGGTACGGGCCAGGGCGAGAAACGCGCCGTCCGGGCCGTAGATGCGCCACAATACCGGGTCCGGCGACGGATCAAGTTGTGCGGATCCGGCAGGAATGGTCTGGCCGTTGCGGACGGCCCATGCACGGTCTGCGTCGACCCGCACGGAGGGTAGTTCCCGCAGAGCCCAGTCGACAGGACGTAGGTGGTGAGCCCAATCGCCGCAGGATGCTGCATCTTCCAGGGCATCCGGGGTGATTCCGTCGGCGCATTCGAACTGCCCGCAGGAAAGGCGAACTAGTCCGGTGACGTAGGCGCCGCAGCCCAGCATTTGGCCCAGGTCATGGGCGATGGACCGGAGATACGTGCCCCGCCCGCACTCAACGGTGAGCGTGGCGAAAGGAAGCTGGATGTCGTCTATGGATATGGACCGCACGGACACCCGGCGCGGCGAGCGTTCGATCTCTCGGCCGGCGCGGGCAAGATCGTAGAGGCGACGCCCGTCGACCTTGATCGCGCTGTACATCGGAGGCAGTTGCTCGATTTCGCCAACGAAGTTCCCGAGGGATGCGGCAATGTCGGCGCGGGTCAGTGGCGACGCGTCGCCAGTCTCTTCGATTTCCCCTTCGGCGTCGTAGGTGTTGCTGACGGAGCCCAACCGGACTGTCATGCGATATCGCTTCCAACCCGAAACGACCAGTTCCATGAGCCGCGTGGCCTGCCCGAAACAGATGGGAAGCACGCCTTCGGCCAGGGGGTCCAGCGTACCGGCGTGGCCGACTTTGCGGCGCTGCCCCGTGAGGCGCTTCACGCGCCGGACCGCGTCCATCGAGGTGATGCCGGCGGGTTTGTAGAGATTGAGGAATCCGTTGATCGCCGGCCGCCCGCGTTCAGCAGCAAGCATAGGCTCACGCGCGTCCCGCCCAGGCCTGGGCGCCATCCTCCGACTCATCCGGCACCTCCAGATCGTCGATGAGCTGCATCAAGCGATCGGCTTCCAGCATGGCGTCGTCCAGCTGGAAGGTGAGGAACGGCACGTGGCGCAGGGAGACTCGGGTCCGCAACTCGCGGCGGAGATAGGACGCAGAGGACTGAATTCCGGCCAGGGCTTCCTGGCGGATCGCCTCCGTGCCCATCACGCTGACGTAGACCCGGGCACTGCGCAGGTCCGACGCGGTACGCACCTGGGTGACGGTGATGATGCCGCGCAGCCGAGGGTCGTTGACCTGTGAAGCGAGCAGGGCAGCGATCTCCTCACGAAGCAGGCCGTTGACCCGCTCCATTCGTCTGCGGTCCGCCATGGATAAACCTCGCAGTGTCCTTTGGGGCGTTAGTTCGCTCGCTCCATGCGGTAGGCCACGATCAGATCGCCTTCTTCGAAGTCGTTAAAGTCGTTCAGGACGATACCGCATTCGGTGCCGGCGGTGGCCTGGTTGACCTCGTCGCGGAAGTGGCGGAGGCTGCCGATCTGGGTTTCCGTGAGCACGTCGTCGTCGCGCATTACGCGGATACTACCCTGCCTGACGATCCGGCCATCGAGGACGCGGCAACCGGCGATGCGGACACCCCGGCGCCCGGGGAAGATTTCGCGGATCTCGGCGCGGCCCACGACCATCTCTTCGTACTCGGGCTCCAGCAATCCCTGGAGGGCGGATTCCACATCTTCCAGCAGGCGGTAGATGATCTGGTAGTCACGGACCTCGACACCAAGCCGCTCGGCGGTGCGCTCGGCGCCCACCTCGAACCCGACGTTGAACGCCAGCACGATGCCTCCGGAAGCTGCGGCCAACTGCACGTCCGAATCGCTGACCGATCCGGACCCGGAGTGGATGATGCGAGCCTTGACCTCGCCTTCGGACAGTTGCTCAATGGATTGGACGGCGGCTTCAACGCTGCCCTGGACGTCGGCTTTGAGGACGAGCACCAGTTCCTTGACGTCGCCGGCGTCGATCTGCTTCACGACGCTGTCCAGCGTCAGCACCGTTTCCAGGTTGCCGGTGCTGGAACGCTGATCGCGGCGGCCGGCCATTTGGCGCGCGGCGCGTTCGCTGCCGACCACCGTGAGGATGTCACCGGCTTCGGGCACCGCGTTCAGCCCCATCAAGACTCCGGGAGACCCTGGAGTGATGGAGTCGATGGTTTGTCCGTGTTCGTTGGACATGGCCCGGACACGTCCCCAAGCGGTACCGGCGACTACATAGTCGCCAACGCGCAGGGTGCCGGCCTGGATCAGGATGGTGGCGGATGGGCCGCGGCGGCGGTCGAGGGTGGCCTCCACGACGACACCGGCGGCCGCACGGTCGGGGTTGGCTTTGAGTTCGAGGATCTCCGACAGCACGGAAAGGTTTTCCAGCAGATCGTCGATACCGTCACCCGTCTGCGCGGAAACCGGCACGGCAATCACGTCGCCGCCCCATTCCTCCACCAGCAGATTGCGCTCGCTGAGCTGCCGCTTGACCACATCGGGCTGCGCGGTGGGGAGGTCCATCTTGTTGATCGCAATGACGATGGGTACGTCAGCGGCGCGTACGTGGTCGATGGCCTCATCGGTCTGCGGCATGATGCCGTCGTCGGCCGCCACAACCAAAACAGCGATGTCGGTCACACGGGCGCCACGAGAACGGATTGCGGTAAACGCAGCGTGGCCCGGGGTATCCAGGAAGGTTATCGGTTGCCCTTCATGCACGACCTGGTACGCGCCGATATGCTGGGTGATGCCGCCGGCCTCTTTTTCGACCACCGCTGATTGACGTATGTAGTCGAGGAGGCTGGTTTTTCCGTGGTCGACGTGGCCCAGGATGGTTATGACCGGCGGGCGGGGCTGGAGTGCCTCGTCCAATTCCTGCGACGCGGCGTTGATGGAGGCCGTGTCCGCCCTCTGCTCTGCGAGCCGGGTGCGGACCCCGTAGGCAGCCGCCGCCACCGCCGCCACCTGGTGGTCGATCACCTGGTTGACGTTGACCATGATCCCGTGACGCATCAACTGCTTGATGACGTCGATTGGCGACTGGTCCAGGAGTTCGGCCAGGTCCTTGACGGTAAGTGAATCAGGCAGGACCAATGCGCGCGATGCGCCACGACGTGGCTCGCCGCGGCGGGCACGCCGGGCGCCGGAGCGTTGTTCGGTCGACGTAGTCATGGGTAGCACCTCCTCCAGCGGAACCGCCGTCTAAGCGGGGTTGGGCCCCGCCTCTGGTCAGTTTTCCGCTTCCCGAACCGCACCACGGGCGGTCCCGGGCCCGGTGTGGTAAACGCCGGGCGCGACAGTTTCAATGAAATACCGTTTCAGAGTGTCCAGGTCCGCGTTGGAGATGGGGTTCCGCAGTCCCCGCTCCAGCGAACGACGGACGAGACCCTTTTCCCAACACGTCGCCAGATGGCAGAGGTAGACACCCCTGCCGTTGGCGCGTCCCGTGGCATCCGGCCGAACCTCGCCCTCAGGCGTACGGACGAGCCTGATCAGATCGCCTTTTGGCTTCTTAAGGCCGCAGGCGATACAGCTGCGTTCGGGAATGTGGCGCTGTTTCGGAATTTGCGATTACCTGGGTGGAGCACGACACGGAGCATGGCCGGAATGGGATGGCGGCGGAGCCTATCTGCGGCGGGGTCCGGGTCCGCGCGCGCCCGGCACGTTGCCGCCGCGGCGATTGCCGCCGCCACGGCGCCGCCGGCGGTCGCCTCCCCTGAAATCGCCGACGATGTCTTCCGCGAATCGGATCTTCCCGGCGTCCGGCGCAAGATTGGGAAGGCCCGCTAGGAGTTCAGCCATTGCGGGGTCAGCCTCCTCGTCGTCGTCCTCGAATTCTTCCTCGTCGTCCTCGAATTCTTCGACCACGTCGTCGAGGGTCAAAGTTTCAAGGGCGTCAACGCTGAGCCCCACGGCTTCGTCTGCCGCTGGGTCCTCGAGGGCAGCTGCGGCTGCGGCGGCCTCTTCCTCAGCGATGAGAGCGTCCAGCAACACGTCCTCGTCGTAATCGGGATCCGCAACTTCAGCCGGCTCGGACGGGGTTCCAACGACTGCTTCTTGCAATTGAGCTACAGCAGGTTCCGGTTCGGTTCCAGCCGGGGTAGCGTCCTCTTCGGGGACGAGGTTTTCGATCTCGGCCTGGACGGTTTCTGACACCGGCGAAACTTCCAGCAGCGCCTCGGCCTCTGCGACAATGTCCGCCACTGGGACCAATTCCACCGGTTGCGGCTCAGGAGCCACCGGCCCGGGAGCCTCGACGGCAGCCGCCGCCGCGGCGGCTTCGGCTTCAGCAGCAGCGATCCGAGCGGCTTCCTCGGCGGCTTCGGCCTGAGCGGCAGCGATACGGGCGGCCTCAGCGGCCCGCGCCGACCTCAGGGCTTCCCATTGCTCAACGTTCTTGATGTCCAACCGCCAGCCAGACAGCCGGGCCGCCAGGCGCGCGTTTTGGCCGTCGCGGCCGATGGCCAGAGACATCTGGCTTTCGGGGACTACCACGTAGGCGGTGTTTTCGTCAGGATCAAGTTCGACACCGCCAACATCGGCCGGGCTGAGAGCGCGGCCGATGAGGACGCGAGGATTGGGGTCCCATTCGATCACGTCGATCTTTTCGCCCTGCAACTCGTTCACCACGCTTTGGATGCGGTTGCCGCGCAGGCCGATGCAGGAGCCCACCGGGTCGACGCCATCCTGGTGGGAGGACACGGCGACCTTGCTACGGACGCCGGGGTCCCGGGCGATGGCCCGGATTTCAACAGTGCCGTTGCCGATTTCGGGAACCTCGGCCTCCATGAGGCGGCGGAGCAGATCACGATGGGCGCGGCTGACCACAACCTCAGGGCCGCGAGTGGTTTGCTGAACCTCAACCAGGAGGACCTTCAGCGACTGGTTCTTGCGATACCGTTCGCTGCCGACCTGGTTGTCCGGGCGCATGACGCCGCGGGCGCGGTTCTGACTCTGAGCCTGGTGGGGGTTGAGGTTGATGAATACGGTAGGGCCCTTCTCGATGCTTTCGACGCTGCCGCTGATGATCTCACCCTGATAGGCAGAGTATTCCTCAAAGATCTTTTCGCGCTCTGCCTCTCGGAGGCCCTGCATGAGGACCTGCCGGGCGGTCTGGGCGGAGATGCGGCTGGTGTCGTAGGAGACCTCCTCGGCTTCGGATATCTCGCTGCCGATCTCGGCCGACGGTTCAATCCTCAGGGCGTCAATCAGGGCGATCTGGGTCTCCGGATCCTCGATCTCTTCAACGACACTGCGCAGCGGGAATATGCTGATGTCCCCGGTGTTCGGGTTCAGCTTGACGGTCAGGTTCTGGGAGCCGGCGACCCGGTCACGGCGGAAAGCGGTGGCCAGCGCGACCTCCACCTTGTCCAGGACCAGCTCCTTGCGCAGGCCCCGTTCGGCGGACAGTTGATTCAACGCCATCATGAAATCGCTTTTCATGCTTATCCTCCGCCGCCGACAGTGATCAGATGTGCATCGTGTTCACAGAAATAAAGCGGGTATCCGCCCCGCTTTGCATTCCCGTGAACCGCTCGCTGCCGGTCGGTGAGGACCCCTCACTTTGCCCAGCAGCGGGGCGTGATGTGGCCGCATTATAGCATCGGTATGGGGTCGGGGCAAGGGCGGCGCCGGCGGTCCGCCGTTGCGGGAAATTCCGTTCCCGACGGATTACCACCAGATCTTGCCCTGGGCCTCCTGGGCGAGAGTTTCGTAATCGCGGGTCCAGAGTTGGCTGCTGAGATACTTCCACCCGCCGTCGGCGAGAAGACAAACCACGTGCCCGCTTTCCATTCGCTCGGCATATTTCAGGGCGCCGGCGATGACGGAGCCCGAAGAGATGCCGGCGAAAATACCTTCCTTGTCCATCAACTCCTTGGTCATGTAGAAGGAGTCGAAGCTGTTGACCAGGAGCCGGTTGTCCAGCAGGTTGATGTCGAGGATGGGCGGGATGAACCCGTCTTCGAGGCGACGGAGTCCGGAGATGAAGTCGTCGGGCTCCGGGGCGACGGCGATGATCTTGATGTCGCTGCGATGTTCCTTGAGCCGGCGGGCGTTGCCCATGAGGGTGCCGCCGGTGCCCAGTCCCGCCACGAACACGTCGACTTCGGGCAGCGTTTCGACGATCTCCTGGCCGGTGCCCTCGTAGTGGGCGTCCGGGTTGCCGTCGTTGCCGTACTGGTAGAGCATCAAATAATCATGAGGATTTTTCTCCACTATCTCCTGGGCCATGACGACGCTACCGTTGGTGCCCAGCGTGCCATCGGAATAAACGATCTCCGCGCCATAGGCTTCCAGGAGCTGAGTGCGCTCCACGGAAACGTTTTCGGGCATCACCACCTTGACCTTGTAGCCCTTGAGGCGACCAATCATCGCCAGCGAAATGCCTGTGTTTCCAGACGTGGGCTCCAGTATGGTGCGGCTGGCCGAGATCTCACCGTCGGCCTCGGCCCGTTCGATCATTTTGAGGCCGATGCGATCTTTGACGCTGCCGGTGGGGTTTTGCCCCTCCAGCTTGGCGTAGATGCGGACCTCCGGGTTCGGGCTGAGGTTCTCCAGCTCCACCAGGGGAGTATTGCCAATCGTGGCAATGAGTCCTTTATACGGGGAGAGCTTCATTGGCGCCGGTCTCCGGATAGCCTCTGGAAGGCAGGATGCGCGGCTAGATCGCGCCGGCGCCGATAGCCATCGGTTCCGGCGCTTCGGCCACGCCGCAGAACACTTCGTAGTCGATCAGTTCGGTGACGGTGGGGTTATCGCCGCAGAGTGGGCAATCGGGATTGCGCCGCAACCGGACCTCGCGGAACTGCATGCTCAACGCGTCGATAACCATCAGGCGGGATGCCAGACTTTCCCCGATGCCGAGGATGTGCTTGAGCGCCTCGGTGGCCTGGATCGAACCCACCAAGCCGGTGAGGGCGCCCAGCACGCCGGCCTCGGCGCAGTTGGGAACCATGCCGGGAGGCGGGGGGGCCGGGAAGAGGCACCGGTAGCAACCCTGGCCCGGCAGGAACACGGTGGCCTGGCCGTCAAAGATCAGGATGCTGCCGTCGATGAGAGGCTTGCCCAGCAGATAGCAAGCGTCGTTCACCAGGTATCGGGTGGCGAAATTGTCGGCGCCGTTGATGACGATGTCGTACTGGCTGATGATGTCGAAGGCGTTTTCCGAAGTCAGCCACGCCTCATGGAGAACGACATCGACCTCGGGATTGTAGGACAGGATGTTGTCCTTGGCGGACTGCACCTTGGGCCGGCCCACGTCAGGGGTGTGATGCAGGATCTGACGCTGCAGGTTGGACAGTTCCACCACGTCGAAGTCAACGATCCCGATCTTGCCCACGCCGGCCAGGGACAGGTACACCGCGGACGGGGAACCCAGGCCTCCAGCTCCGATGATCAGCGCGCTGGATTCCATCATCTTGCGCTGTCCGGCGCTTCCGACGTCCTGCATGATGATGTGGCGGCTGTAGCGTTTGACCTGGTCGGGGGTCAAGCGTAGGGGCTGGACCATTTTGCATTCCTCCGGTTGGCGGTTTGCTTGAATCAAGTGAAAACCTGCGCCCCGAACCGTCTGGCGGTGAATTCGGCGGACACAGGCTCGAAGTAGATGTTAGTCGGCCTGCCCCCTATGTGCGGGGACAGGCGCAGGGAACCAGCTTGGTTTTCGCAGGTAACATCGTGGAGGGAAGTGTATTGTCGCGCCGGGAAAGTTGTCAAGCGAGACACGGGTCCATCAAACCGGAACCACAGGGACAGGCTCGGTTGCGCCACAACCTCGATCGCCAGCGGCTGTAAGCGCACTTTGGCGGTCAGCCAGATGCGCCAGGGTAGTGGACTGGAGAACCTGCTGGATCGATTCCTCGACGGTTTGCCAGATTTCCTTCTGGGCGCAGCAGTCGGCGAACATGCAGTCGGTGGGCAGTGTCAGGCAGTCCAGGGGGGACGCGTTGCCGTCAAGTTCCTGCATGATGTCGTAGAGGTTGACGTCCTGGGGATCCCGGGCCAGGAGGTGGCCTCCCTGGGGGCCGCGGCGGCTGTGCACGAAGCCGCGTTTGTTGAGGGTGGACATCAAACGCTCAAGGTACGGCTCAGGTATACCCTGGCGGTAGGCGATGGCGGCGGTCTGCACCGGCCCCTCGCCGTAGCGCATGGCCAACTCCACCAGGGCGCGCACGCCGTAATCCACTTTCATCGGGATGCGCAAAACGACACCTCCGTCCTGCGGCAATTATATCCAAACGGTGCTACAAATGCCAACTACTTCAGGTATTCGCCTCCACCGGCGGCTGGCGACGATCGTAAACCGTCATATATGTCCCGATTCCGGTGGCAATTAGTTGCCCATCCTCGCCGTGGATTTCCATATCGCCCACTATGATGCGCCCGCCTCGGCTTTTAATGGAACTGCGCGCGGTGAGCTCGCCGTCCCGAGCGGGTGCGATGAAGTTCAGCTTGAGTTCGATGGTGACGGCGTGTTCGCCTTCGTTCAGCACGGACCGGCAGGCGCGGAAGAAGGCGTAATCGGCCAGCGTCACCAGAAGGCCGCCCTGGACGACACCCGCGCGCTGGCGGTGCTTGTCGGCCACAGTCATGAACGCGGTGCCCACGCCGTCATCGGATATCCCGGGCCTGATGCCCAGAAGTTCCGCGAAAGGCCCGTCCTGGCCGGTTTGCGGTTCAGGATTGCTCATGGCAATCGCCTCCATTTCCAAGAGTAGGTTGTGGATCGGGGCAGCAATTATAACGACGGTCGCCGGTGCGATGGCAGGGGCCACGGGATATACTGGGCGTCCGATGTTATCCGTTAGAGAGAATCGAACCGTTCCACGAGGCGACGATGGCTAAAGGGTTGTTTACCGCTCTGGGGGTCATGCTGGTGTGCACCATAATCCCCGTAGCGCAGTTCCTGCTGGCGCCATTCGGCCCGTTTCTGGGTGCGTATTTCGGGATCCGGTCGGTGGACACGTCCGGCTCGGCGCCGTTGGCGGCTGCGGCCAAATTCGGCGCGGTGGTGGGAACTGCATCGGGGATCATCCTGGTGGTGATTGCGGTGATCCTGACGGCGGCGCTGGCCATGCCGGTGCGGTTTGTCGTTCTGACCTGGATCGCGGTGGCCGTTTTCGCGACGTACGTGGCCGGAATGAGCACCTTGGGCGGGCTGTATCGGCTGATGAAAGCAAGGTCAGCGCCGGCCGCGGCGGCAGAGGCGAACTAGCGTTGGACGCGGAGGCGCTCCAAGCCCTGTTGGAGGGCGTTCGGGACGGGAGTGTCGCGGTGTCCCGCGCGATGGATGCCCTCAAGGACCTGCCCTACCAGGACCTGGGTTACGCCAGGCTGGACCATCACCGACCGCTTCGGACGGGATGGCCTGAGGTAGTCCTGGCCGAGGGCAAGACCCGGGAACAGGTCGCCGGGATCGTTGCCGCGATGAGCGGCCGTGGCCATCCCGTGCTGGTGACCCGAGCCGACCTCGACGTGTACGAGGCTGTCACTGCCGAAGTCGCCAGCGCGCAGTATCGCGAAGCGGCGCGCTGCATAGTGGCGCCGGATGCGGGAACGCCGCCGCCGGAAGATGTTGGGCTGCTCATTGTCACCGGCGGCACCGCCGACCTGCCCGTGGCGGAAGAAGCGGCGCTGACGGCCGAGTTGATGGGGTGTAAGACCGGCCGACTTAACGACGTGGGAGTGGCGGGCCTGCATCGGCTGCTGTCGCAGCGGGAACGGCTCCAGGACGCCCGGGTCATCATCGTGGTTGCGGGGATGGAAGCGGCCCTGGCGAGCGTGGTGTCGGGAATGGTTTCCGCGCCGGTCATTGCAGTGCCCACCAGCGTTGGGTACGGAGCAAGTTTCAACGGGCTGGCGGCGCTGCTGGGTATGCTCAACTCCTGCGCACCGGGCATCGGCGTGGTCAATATCGACAACGGGTTCGGAGCCGGATACCTGGCGGCTCAGATATGCCGGATGCCCGAGCCCAAGGTGGATGCCACGGCTAGGGCAGCGCGCGAGGGAGAGAGTTGAACGCGCGGAGATGGCTGCTGCTGGGACTCCTGACGGTGGCGGTCTTTGGCGGCTTGCTGGCATACGGGGACTTTCGGCAGGTGGGCAGGACGCTGCTCGACTCACCAGCGGCGTATACAGGACTCGCGGCCGGTGCCGGCCTGGCGGTGGTCAACTATGCGCTGCGGTACCTGCGCTGGTCCATGTACCTGCGGGCGCTGGGTATCAGGGCGCCGGCATCGGTGAGTGTGCCGGTGTTCGTGGCGGGATTGGCCCTGTCGATCACGCCAGGCAAGGTTGGTGAGCTGCTGAAATGCGTTTGGCTAAGCCAGCGGACGAGCACACCGGTTGCGGCGTCCGCGCCGGCGGTGGTGATGGAGCGGCTGACGGACGTGATATCCGTGGCGTTGTTGGGACTGACCGGCGTGCTGCTGTTGCCGGCGGCCATCGCTTTGACGGTTGGGGGTTTGCTGCTGGTCGGGCTTGTGGCGGGGTTGTTGGCTGCGTCGCGGTACGGGGAAAAAGCGTTGGACCTGCCGGTGCTGCGGCGATGGCGCGAACCCTTAGCGCAGTCCCAGGAGGGGTTGCGTCGCCTGATGTCGCCCCGAATGCTGACGGCGGCGGTGGCGCTGGGCTTCCTGGCGTGGGCAGCCGAAGGTTTGGCTTTGTGGGTCGTCATCCGCGGGCTGGGCGATGAGGTGGGCCTCGGAATTGCGCTGCCGATTTCGGCCGCCGCGGCCTTGCTGGGAGCGGTGACGGCGCTGCCGGGCGGGCTGGCCGGGTTCGAAGGCAGCATGGTGGCGCTGCTGGGTCAGGCTGGGCTCCCGGCAGCCACCGCCGCGCTGGCCACCCTGCTGACCCGGCTGGCCACTCTCTGGCTCGCGGTGGTCGTTGGCGGGCTTGCCTGGCTGTGGCTGGAGCGAAGCGGGCGATGCCAGGCAACCGCGTTGCCAAACGACCCGGGGCGCGCGCGGGGATCATGAGTCCCCTGGCAGGGCTGTTGCGGACGGCCCGTCCGCTCCAGTGGGTGAAGAACCTGCTGGTGTTCCTGCCGCTGCTGTTCGCGGTGGACTTGGTCTGGGAACCTGACGACCTCTCGACGCTAATTCCGTACATCCCGAGGCTCTTAGCGCTGTTCGCCGCGTTCTCCGCGCTGTCGTCGGCGGTCTACATGCTCAACGACCTGGCGGACCGGGAGGCGGACCGACGGCACCCCGGCAAGCGGGCGCGTCCCATCGCGTCGGGGCTGGTGCCTGGATGGCTGGCGGGCTCGGCGCTGACGGGGTTGGCCGTTGCCGGAATGCTGGGACTGTACGGCATATCGACGCCGGCGTTGGGACTTCCCCTGATCGGCGGGATATATCTGGTCGCTAACGTGGGCTACTCGTTGCGGCTCAAGCGAGTAGCCCTGGTTGACGTAATGATTGTGGCCGGCGGGTACGTGCTCCGGGCGGTGGCGGGAGCGGTGGCCGTGGGAGCCGAGCCGTCGCCGTGGCTCTACGCGGTCACCGCGGCGGGGGCGCTGTTCATCGTGATCGGCCGGCGCTACGCGGAGGCGAGGCTGGCCGGGGAGGAACCCGGGGCGCAACGGGCGACGCTGTCGCACTACGCTCCGCCGCTGGGGAGCCAATTGCTGATCCTGTCGGCGACGGCGGCGCTGGTGAGCTACACGCTATACTCGGTGGAGGCGGACAACCTGCCGGCAAACAACACCATGCTGCTCACCGTACCCCTGGTGATATTCGGCCTGTTCCGCTACCTGTACCTGCTGAATCACAGCCGGGACGCCGAATCGCCGGAGTTGCTCATGCTGCGCGACGCGCCGCTGTTGTTGGCAATAGCGGCGTGGATGGTGGTGGCCGGGGCGGTGCTGGTGCTGAATTGATGGCCCTGGGGGAGCGTTCATCTCACGCGTACCCAGTTTGTTATGAAGGTTTGAAAAAGGTCGGCCGCTTCGGGTAGGGAACGGGTTACCAAGCACCGTTGACACCTTGGGGGCCGACCATGCCATGGTATCACCGCATCGCCACCTTTCTGAACTATTCGTTAGCGCAGTTGCGCGCCGCTCGGCGCACCAATCTGGCCTTGCTCACGGTGACCATCCTAGAGCGTCGTGCCCTGGCCATTTCGGTGTTGGTGCGGGCCTAGCGAGTTGAGCTGCCCTATTCTCACCATCAGCGTAAGAAACGGCTGTTTCGCTTTCTGTCCAACACCGGTTTTGACACCGTGGCGGTGCAGAGGGCGCTGCTGGAACCCCTCTGCCAGGTGGCTAGGTTGCGGAGGCTGACCCCAATCAGGATTGACCGCAAGGGTCGGATCCTGTTCCGGCCTCAGACCCTATACTGCTCCGACGGCGCCGTGGTCATCAATCTGGTGCTCTATCGGGCCCAAGGCCATCGGGAGCCCTGGTATCTGGCTACCTCCCTGACCGATCCCCGCCAGGTGGTGCGCATGTATCTGAAGCGGATGCAGCCGGAGCAGCACTTCAGGGACGGCAAACAACGCTTCGGGTTGAACCAGAGCACGGTAACCACCACCGACCGGTTGCAGCGGCTACTCGTGGGTCTGCCGCTGGCCTGCTGCCTGCTGATCCGCCGGACCACCTCTTCACCATCCCGCGCCACCAAACCAGATACGCGTGAGGCCTCGGCATCGCTTGACCGGTTAACGCCGTTGAACGTACCATGCATCGACAATTACCGTACTTATCAAAATATAAAGGACGATATTCCGTCAAATGGAGGCGTCGCATGTCACTGAAAGCAGTTCTGGCTGGTTCCGCATCCTTGTTGCTGGCATTGGTGGTGGCTTGTGGTGGCGCGGCCCCCGCGGCACCCGTACAGCCGGCAGAGCCGGTAGTCATTGAAAGAGAGGTCATCAAAGAGGTCCCGCGGGACGTCGTGGTGGAAAAGGAAGTTATCAAGGAAGTAGAAGTAACCAAGGAAGTGCCGGTGGTCAGGGAGGTGGTGCGGGAAGCTCCCAGCCAACCCGACTCGCGCCCGGGAAAAATCAGCTGGACCTCCGGTCAGTCCCTGGCCTCTCCGGATTCCCACGTTTGGGCGGTAGGTGGAGATTTCCAGATCTTCCGGAACACCTTTGAAGGCATTACCCAGGACACCGGTTACGGCACCTCCGGCCCGGCCTTGGCTGAGAACTGGTCCCTCGACGCGGACAACGTGACCTGGACCTTCAACCTGCGGCCCGACGTCCATTTCCACAATGGCGACCACGTTACCGCTGAGGATGTCCGCTTCTCGATTTTGAGACTCCGCGACAGCCCCACCGGCAACCTGAAATTCCAGGCGCGTCATGTCGAGGACGTCATTGTCGTAGACCCCCAAACGATACGTCTTGTGACCACAGAGCCCAGTCCTACCAACCTGCTTTTCATCGACGCCGGCCGTGTGTATAGCGCCAGGCAGGCCGAGCAGGACGGGGAGAGGTTCTTCGAGCAGTTCATCGGGACCGGTCCTTGGAAATTCGACGAATGGGTTCCCGGCACCAAGTTCAGCTGGGTGAGAAACGACGATTGGTGGGGAGAGTTCGCCGATGGCGCGGCCACGACGCTTGAGCATCGGCCAATCCCGGAACCGGCCACTGCTGTGGCTGCCGTGCTCTCGGGCGGCGTGGACATCGTGATCCGGCTGGCCAACGAGCCCGCTGAGAAGTTCGACGAGGCCGCCGGGTACCACTCGGTGTCCCGACCTTCGAACGCCAACACCGCGTTTTGCGTAAAGGCGAATACGCCCCCATTTAATGACGCGAAGCTCAGGCTCGCAATGGACTACGCAATCGACAGAAAAAGCATCGTCGAGGACATCACCGGGTTCGGCACTGCGCTGGCGGTCCGGTCCTCGCCGGACTCCCCCTGGACTCCACCGGAATTGGAACCCCGGTTCTTCGACGCCGCAATGGTCCAGCAACTGGTCTCAGAATCCGATTATGACGGCATGGAATTCCGGTTCATTACCCGCACTCGCCGTACCCCGAAGGACGTGGAAATCGCGGAGTTCATGACCGCAACCTGGAAGCAACTCGGCCTGAACGCAAAACTCGAGGTCCTGGGTGACGCGGCGTTTTCTCAACGGCGGAAGGGCGGCGACTACGAGATTTTCCTCACGTCGTGGGGCCTTAGTAATCCTCCACACAATTTCAACGCCCATATGATCGGCCATCAGATCGGGTATCACTCTACGCACCCTGACTTTCAGGAGTTGACCGAGGCTATGGCCACGGAGATGGACCCGGTGAAGTTCGATTCGATGGTGCAGGATATCCAGCGTTACCTTTACAACGATCCTGCCTGCTATCACATCTTCACGTACCCCAACCTCTATGGCGTCTCGGACCGTGTCCAGGAATTGGTGAACATTCCCGGGGAGATATACATTCTGTACGACCAGACCGTGTTGACCCCACACGCCAGAGGCCAATAGGGCGTCGGACAAACCATGCGATCTGCCGGTTTTGGGTTCGCCAATCTCAGGCGCCCAAGACCGGATAACGCCGCCGTGTCCGCTTCCGGATTCGGATAGAGGCAACGCCTATGTTGCGCTATGCGCGGAGGAGAGCCCTCACCAGTGTCATATCGATCCTGGGCATTTCGGTCATCGCCTTTCTCCTCCCACGTTTGGCCCCCGGAGACCCCGCGTTGATTCTCATGTCGGACGACGCTACTGAGGAGATCATTGAGCAAACGCGGGAATTCTGGGGGCTGAACAAGCCCCTGTACGAGCAATATTACGTGTTCATATCGCGAGCCGTTCGGCTCGATTTGGGCACGTCGTTGGTCACGGGCAGGTCAACGATCGAAACCGTGAAGGACTTTTTCCCCAATACCATCAAGCTGGCCTTGGTGGCATGGGTCTGGTCCGTCGTCGTGTCTATCCCGCTGGGTATACTGGCCGCCCTGAACCGAAACAAGATCCCTGACATAGTCATCAGACTGTTCGCGATGTTGGGCCGGGGAATGCCCAACTTTTGGTTGGGGATAATGCTGATCCTGCTTTTCGCCGTGGTCTGGAACATTCTCCCGGCCTTCGGCATCGGAGAGGGTTTCTTTGGTCAGGCCAAGCATTTGATATTGCCAGGATTTGTGCTGGGATCGTCTTTCATGGCGCTGCTCGTGCGCATGGTCCGCTCTGAAATGTTGGAGGTCCTGAACGAAGACTACGTAAGGACTGCGCGGGCTAAGGGGCTCGCCAACCGGGTCGTCATTTACCGGCATGCGTTGAGGAATGCATTGATCCCGGTCGTCACCATATTGGGGCTGGAAATCGGTGGGTTGATCGGCGGCTCCATCATCACCGAAACCGTGTTCGCCTACCCGGGCTTGGGCCGGCTCACCGTCCAGAGCATCCAGGGGCTCGACTACCCGATGGTCCAAACCCTGGTGCTCATTTTTGCGCTGATCTACATTTCAGCCAGTTTCATCGTTGATATCATCTACGGCTACCTCGACCCGCGCATCCGCTACCAGTAGACCGCCCTTAGGTTGGCCCTCTGTGCCAGGGTGCGCCTGGCGACGACACTATCATGCAATCAGCGCCTCCTCTTGCCTCGGAAAGGACGAGCAGATCGCTTCCCAGGAACTTGAAGAGGTTCCTTGGGGAGCGAAGCCTGCTGCTCGGAGCCGCGGTGCTGATCGTGGTGGGGCTTATGGCGCTGGCGGCGCCTCTGGTTTCCCCGCACGACCCCAATGCCATGAAACCGGCAGAAAGGCTCTCGGAGCCGGGAGTTGCGTCCGGCGACGGGACTGCCTACCTTCTCGGCACCGATTTTCTGGGGCGAGACGTTTTGAGCCGCATCATTTACGGCGCCCGGGTGTCCTTGTTGGTAGGGGTATTCGCGGTCTTGGGAGCCGGGTCCATCGGCGTGGTGGTAGGAGCCATCGCGGGATACTACGGCCAGTGGGTCGACGAGGTCCTGATGCGTCTGGTGGACATGGGGCTTGCCGTGCCCGGACTTTTGCTGGCGTTGGTCATCGTGATGCTGCTGGGCGCCGGGATGTGGAACGTGGTGCTGGTGCTTAGTGCAACCGGTTGGTTGGGGTTCGCTCGCGTAACCCGGGGCGTAACCCTGAGCGTGAAGGAACGTGATTTCGTTCTGGCTGCCCGCAGTTACGGGGCGGCGGACTCTCGCATCATCACTCGGCACTTGATACCAAACCTGATAGCGCCGATTATCGTCCTTGCCAGTCAGCAATTAGGAGTCTTCATCTATGCTGAGTCTTCACTGTCCTTTCTTGGTCTCGGCGTTCCGCTGGAGACCCCGACCTGGGGCAGCATGATCGCTCAGGGCAGGTCATATCTCGATACTTCCTGGTGGGTGAGTACCCTTCCCGGGATCGTGCTGACGATCACAGTGCTCGGTGCTTTCTACTTCGGTGACGGTTTGCGGGACGCCCTGGATCCCCGGCTGAGACGGTAGCCACCTCGTGCGCGCCCAGTATCACTCCGAGTGTCATTGCGAGCGAAGCGTGGCAATCTCGTGAGGGTGATGAGGTCCCTTTCAGCGGCGGAATCGCCGCGCCGCTGCGCTCCTCACGATGACAAACTGGGTACGCGTGAGGAGTGTTCATCGGTTGCGTCCGGCCTGTTCCGTCGCTATGCTTACCGTCGGTTGGCTCGGCGAGCCGACGCGGCTAATTTTCCGCATCGGAGATTGATCAGATGACACAAGCTGCCCCTCAGATACCGCTGCCCGTGCCGCAGCCGGAATCGGACTTCTACTGGGAAAAGTGCAAGGAAGGAGAACTCTGGCTGCGCCGTTGTGTCGAGAGCGGCCGGGCCTACTTCTATCCCCGCGACATTTCTCCATTCCCCGAATCTTTCTCCCGCGACACCGACTGGATTCAGGCCAGCGGGCGAGGCAAGCTCCACACCTTCACTATCGTGCACCGGGCGCCGACCCCGGCGTTCCGCGACAAGGTGCCGTACATCGCGGCGGTGGTGGAGTTGGAAGAAGGGCCAATGATGCCGACGTGGCTGGTGGGTATCGAGTTCGGAGAAGGGGAGATCCGACCGGACGCGATCCAATGCGGCATGGCAGTGGAGGTGGTTTTCGAAAAAATCACCGAGGACATCAGCCTGCCCATGTTCCGGCCGGCCTAACGCGGACAGGTTCGCATCAGACACGAGCCCAGCAACGCACACAGTAACGGATATACGGAGGCGCAATCATGACGCAACCAGCAGCCCGAACCGTAATGCAAGAAGTATCGCCCAAACTGGCCGAGCTCTCCGCTGACGTCCTTTTTGGGGACGTTTGGGAGCGTCCGGAACTGTCCAAGCGTGACCGGAGCCTGATCACGGTGGCCACCCTGACCGCGCTGTACCGGACGGACCAATTGCGCGGCCACATCGGCCGGGCGCTGGACAACGGCGTGACCAGGGATGAAATATCCGAGGTGATCACGCACATGGCCTTCTACGCCGGCTGGCCGGTGGCGGCCAACGCGGTGCGCATAGCCAAGGAAGTCTTTGAAGAACGCGGCGTCTAGCCGACAACATCAGCGCGATTCCCGAGCCGTCATTCCAGCGCAAGCCGGAATGGCGGCAACTGTTAAATAAACAGGAGGCCACCAGATGCCCAGCATGACCGGCGCCCGCTTTCTCGCCGAGACCCTCCGCGATTACGGCGTAACCCACGTGTTTTTCGTTCCCGCGATCATCCGCCGCGCCCTCGTGGAGATGGAGGACGTGGGCATCAAGCGGATCATCAGCCACGGCGAGAAGTCGGCGGCGTACATGGCGGATGCCTACGCCCGGGTCACCGGCAAGCCGGGCTTGTGCTTCGCCCAGTCGGTGGGCGCCGTGAACCTGGCGGCAGGTCTCCAGGATGCCTACCTGGGGGTATCGCCGGTGATTGCCATCACCGGCCACCGTCCGCCGATGCACCGGCACCGGAACTCGTACCAGGAGGTAGAACATTCCAAGCCATTCGCGTCGGTTACCAAGTACAGCGCGGAAGTGGAAACCGTGGAGCAGTTGCCCCACCTGCTGCGGCAGGCGTTCCGGGAGGTGACCACGGGACAGACCCTGCCGGCGCACCTTGACTTCTCCGGAATTTCGGGCGACGTGATCACCGACGGCATCATGGACACCGACGTGATCGTTGAGGAGCCCTTCACCCAGCGGCCGGCGTTCCGGCCGGCGCCGGAGCCGGAACGGGTGCGCGAGGCGGCCCGCATACTCTCGCAGGCCGAACGGCCGGTGATCGTGGCCGGCGGCGGAGTGACGGCGTCGGGGGCCGAGGCCGAGCTGGTCCGCCTGGCTGAGATGCTGAACATCCCGGTGGCCACCGGGCTGAACGCCAAGGGCTCCATACCGGAAAACCACCCGCTGTCCGTGGGCGTGGTCGGCAGCTATTCCCGCTGGTCGGCGAACCGCGTGGTTTCGGAGGCGGACCTGGTGCTGTTTGTCGGCAGTCACACGGGCAGCCAGATCACGCTGGACTGGCGGATACCAGCGGAAGGGACGCCCGTCATTCAGATCGACATTGACGCCAGCGAGTTGGGCCGGTCGTATCCGGCCGCCTACGGGCTGCAGGGGGACGCCAAGCGGACGCTGGAAGCGATGCTGGACGTGCTGGAGCCGACTGGCGGCAACGCCAGCTGGGTGTCCCGGGCGCAGGAGCACGTGCAGAACTGGCGCGACGAACATGAGCCGGTACTCACTTCCAACGCGGTCCCGATCCGGCCGGAGCGTTTGTGCCAGGAACTGACGGACTTCCTTCCGTCGGACGCGGTGCTCATCGCTGACACCGGACACGCCGGCATCTGGACCGGCAGCATGGTGGACCTGAACCATGAGGGCCAGTCGTACTTGCGTGCGGCCGGTTCCCTGGGTTGGGGCCTGCCGGCAGCGCTGGGCGCCAAGTGCGGAGCGCCGGACCGGCCGGTGGTCTGCTGGACCGGCGACGGCGGCATGTGGTACCACATCGGCGAGCTGGAGACCGCGGTTCGCTACGGCATCAATGCTGTGATCGTGGTGCACAACAACGGCGGGTTGAACCAGGACCGGCGGGGCGACGAGGCGGCCTACGAGGGTCGTGAGGGCGGCAATTCCGGCGAGTTGTGGCGGTTCAACGACACTGACTTCGCGCAGATCGCCGAGTCCATGGGCGCCCTGGGCATCCGTGTCACCGACCCCAACCAGATCAACTCCGCGCTGGACCAGGCGGTGAGCGCCAACCGGCCGGCGGTGGTGGACATCGTCAGCGACGGTGAAGTGGCTGCCGCACCGCCCTGGGGCCCTTAGGCAGTTGCAACGCCAGGTCGAACGGCTGGATCAAATGCGATTGGCGATGATGGTGGGTCTGCACGCTCTTCTGTTCGTGTTGGCAGTCCTGGTGTTCTACCTGGGACTGGGCATAGGTCTTGCGTTCAGCCCTCTGGCCGGCGCAGCACTCTGGTTGGTAGCTGGGGCAATTGCGCTGGCCAACGTGCTGTGGCTGGTGGGCACGGGCCGAAGGATGAGGCGGAGTCGCGCGTAGCGGTGCTGGTCAGGCTGTGGCCAGTTGGAGGAACTCCCCCGCTGCGGCATAGTTGCGGGCGCCGCTCCGCCGGATGGGCGGGACTAGGTAGCAGTCGGTAACGCCGGCGCCGCGCAATCCCTCCCACACCTGCAGGGCGATGTCCACGCCGGAACGTCCGGAGGCCAGGTCGTCAGTGACCCACTCGGGAACGGCCGCGAAGGAAACACCGTCGGGGTCCATCAGGCCTACCCCAAAGAAGACAGGAACGTCAGGCAGTTCGCCGGTTGCTGCTGTCCAGGCATTCCGGAACTGTTCGATTTCTGCAGGATCGAACACCGGTTGGGTGATCAGGAAGTCGGCCCCAGCGGCGACCTTGCGCGCTGCCAGGGAAGCCTCCGGTTCGATGCCGCGACCCAGGTCGACGGTCGCGCCGATGCAGAAATCCGTGGGTGAGCGGAGATTGCTGCCGCGGTGATCCGTGCCCGAGTTCAGGTTGGCGATGGCCGCAATGAGCTCGGTGGGACGGTAATCGTATACCGCGGTTGCAGCGTCCCGTGGGCCGAATGCGTCTCCGGCCACGACGATTACGTTTTCCAAACCCAAGGCCTGCGCTCCCAACAGGAGGGATTCCAGCGCCAGACGGTTCATGTCCCGCGTGCCAAGCGTGAAGATCGGGTCTGCGCCGTGGCGCTCGCGGAGAACCACGGCCGCAGCGACCGGGTTCGTGCGAACCGCGCGTCCCGGGTTGTATGCAGCCGATATAAAATCGGCCGATCGTGGCGGCGCCAACACGTCCTCGGGCCGGCCGGAACGCGGGGGCGAGTAGTCGCAAATGAACGCAGGGCGTCCCGTTTGGGCATGGATGCGTTCGACGACTTTGACCATCGTACTACCCTTGAACCGCTGCGACTGACCGCTGATGGGTCGGGTGGCTAGCCGGGCAGGCCCTCGAGGAGTTCGCGGAAGCGGACAATGGCCTGCTGCTCGGATCGCCCCACGTAGTAACGGATACCCTGCACGTATTCCACCACGTCGCGGGGCAGCATGAGCAGGTCGTCTCGGGGCTCGTTGAGGTGATACAGGCCATCAACGCCCTCTTCGAGCCCGACGTACAAGGTGTCTTCCAGCGTGGCCTTTTCGCGGTCCTCCATGTCCTTGCGCATCACCCACTGGCTGAAAACGAAGGGCAGGTTGGTCCACTGGGTCCACTCCGAGCCCAGGTCGAAGCGGTGAGCGAAGCCGCGCACGCCCCGGCGCCGGCGGAGGGCCCGGTTTCCGATCAGCACGAAAGCGTCGAACGTTTCATCAGGGCGGATCACGTCGCCCGATCGGACAGCAAACTCGCCCGGTTCCAGGTTGTACTTGTGGCGGAGGAGTATCTCAAGCAATTTGGCGGCAGTGACGTCCTCATCGGACACGCCGATGGTGACACCGCCCAGCTCTTCCATCGGATATTGGGAGTAGAGACAAACGCTGACCGCGCGGCTCAGGGCGGAGAAGCAAAACCCGCCCACAGGCTCGAATTGGTCTTCGAGGCGAAACACATCCGAAAGGTGGGCTGGGCCGGCGTCCAGTTCCCCATTGGCCAGAGCGTCGCCCAGTTGTCGCGGGGTGGTTTCGCGCAGTTCCATGCCACGGCGCGCCATGTCGAAATAGAAGGGTTCGGTTTCCAGGTACGGCACACGGCCGACTCTAATGGGCATCTTCTCGCCACCGTGAATGTCGGAGATGATCCGCGACGACCGGCCCAGGAAGTTCCAAAAGGCCTGACCGCAGGACGGTAGGATTTTAGGGCGGGCGGTTGCGAGGGTCAAGGAATGACTGTCCCCACGCTTCGCATCTCTCATCCAAGAATCCGCCATACGGCTATGGGGGAACTCGTGCAAACAGGGCGGCGGGTATAATTGCCTCGCATATTGGATGAATTGGAGGCGGCGCGTTCATGCGTATCACCGACGTAGAGGCGGACATCGTCCGCATTCCATTGAGCACACGGTTCAGCGGCAGCGTGTACCAGATTGAATCGCGGTGCACCATCGTGGTTCGGGTCCACACCGATGAAGGGCTGTTGAGCGAGGTCTATTCGGGGGACGAGCGGACGGGCTACGAGTTGCTGAAAGACCTGGTGGTGGGCCCAATGGCCGATGCGGTAAAGGGCGAGGACCCCACGGCCATCGAGCGGTGCTGGCAGAAAATGTTTGCGCTGACGCCCCATATCGGCAACAAGGCCATCGCCATGCGGGCCATCGCCGCCATCGACGTGGCGCTGTGGGACATCACAGGGAAGTCGCTGGGCGTCCCGGTCCGGACGTTGCTGGGCGGTTACGCCGAGCGATCGCCGGTGGTGCGGTTCGCGTATTACGTCCAGGGAAGGGACACGGCGTTCATGGTTGAGGACCTGGTGCACCAGCGGGAGCGCGGCATCGGCGGCGTGAAGCTGAAGGTTGGCGGCGTCGCGGTTGCCGACGACCTGCTGCGGGTGCGAGCGATACGGGACACGCTGGGTGATGACTTCATCATCGTGTGCGATGCCAACCAGGCTTGGACCCTGGAGGAGGCCCTGGAATTCGCTGCTCCGGCCAGGGAGATGGGGTTGGCCTGGCTGGAAGAGCCCTGCCGGTGGCAGAACGCCGACAACGACATGCGCCAAGTGCGTCTGCGCACCGGGATTCCGGTCGCCGCAGGCCAGGGCGAGAGCAGTTCGTGGGGAGGCCAGCGGCTGATGGACACCGAGGCCGTGGACATCCTGAACATCGACGCTGCGATTTGTGGCGGCATCTCGGAGTGGAAGCGCGTGGCCGGCGCGGCACAGATGCGCGGCATCCAGATGGCGCACCACGAGGAGCCGCAGCTGTCCGTGCAACTGCTGCCGGCCCACGCCCACGGCCTGTTCGTCGAGGTATTCGAGGAGGAGCGCGACCCCGTGTACTACCAACTGAACAGCGTGCTGCCGGAATGGGACAACGGCGAGATCATCGCACCCGCCGAGCCGGGCATGGGCCTGCACCTGGATGCGGCGGTGTTGGAGGAGTACAAGGTTTATTAGGGCTCTGCTCTCTTGCGACCGCGTCAGTTAATCAGAGGATTTGGTGATGGTGAATTTGGGAACAATCAATCGGGTCGACTTACGGGAAGTCTGGCCGCATGAGGCGCAAGATTTCACCCCTTGGTTGGCTGCGAACTTGGGCAAATTGGGTGAGGCTTTAGGGCTGAACTTGGTGCTTGAATCCGTGGAGGCTGCCGTCGGGTCGTTCTCTCTCGACGTGCTCGCCCACGACGTAGGCGGCGACCGCCCTGTCATCATTGAAAATCAGTTAGGAACGACCGACCACAACCACTTGGGGCAGTTGCTGACATATGCAGCGGGCTATGACGCCGGAGTTGTGGTGTGGTTGACTGCTGATTTCCGTGACGAGCACCGCGCGGCTTTGGATTGGCTGAATCTGCGTACCGGTGAAGATACCCAATTCTTCGGTGTAGTGGTGGAGGCGTGGGAAATAGATGATTCGCGGCCTGCTCCTTACTTCAAAGTGTTGGCCATGCCCAACGGTTGGCAGAAGCAGGCCACGGCTGCAGTGAAAGCGGGGAAATCCGCAAACACGCCAGAGATAGGGGAACGTCAACGACAGTTTTTCCAACCATTGATCGATACCTGCCGCGAGGATCATGATCTTACGAACGCGAAAAATGCCCAGCCGAAAAACTGGCAAGGATTCAAAACCGGGGTCAAGGGTTTTGGATTGATTGCGAGGATTGGGCAAGGTTCTGCCAGAGTAGAGCTATACATCGACTGCGGCGACGCGGGAGTCAACAAAGACCGATTTGACCACCTGGAGTCCATCAGGGATAACATTGAGGGCCAGATCGGGACTGACTTGGCTTGGCAGCGATTAGACCACGCTAGGGCATCCCACATCTCGCTTGTGCGCGAAGGGGCAACTATTGATGACGCTCCTGCCAAACAAGATGAGACCAGAAAATGGCTGGAGAACCACCTGCTGAAATTCAAGGAAGTCTTCGCGCCGCACATCGAAGAGATGGTCGAACCGGGAGTACGGAACGCGTGCTGAGCGATGCTCAGTGCTAAGTTCTCCTCAATGCTGTTTTGAGGGAGTGCTGTCGACCCGGTGGACTACTTGTCACCTTTGGCGGTCTGGGCTCACCGATCCCATAAGACGGCACGAATGGGCAACTGCGCTGGGGATGGTCGCTGATATTAGCGGTTCCGATGCTGAGGAGATCGTATACCACCATGCGTAAAGATCTGACATTACAGCAAATGCTGGACGGCCTAGTAGAGTTCGCTGAGTATTTCGATCAGCCCGGCGCTGATTTCGGGGAATGGGAGTCCCCTCAACGGCAAACACCGTTCCCGATATTGTCGCAAAAAGCAACTGACTTCCTGCAAGCTTGTTACGAGTTGGGTTGGCTAGAGGCGTTTGATTGGTCGAGATGGGCGCACACAGGAGAGGCAATAGAACTCTGGGACGATCCCCAAGCGCTCGAATATGCCACCGTTCATCAGATCAGCAGGATCCTTACGGTGATATTGCGTCAAGAACATATGAGCAATGTAGCTTTGATGTCGGCTTTCGAATCCGGTTATCTGCAGCGCGTGCTGCGCCGCATCGCCGCCTTGGCTGCAGAGTGACAGACAGCGATCAACCAAGAAAGAGTACGAAACGACGATGCAACAGCCGTCGTCTGCGAGTCGGGTTGAACGGACAGCCAACTCGTCGCGCCGCCGATGATGTAGCGGGCGCGGGAGTTCGTAGAGACTCTTGGGCGATCGGCGCCAGACAAGGCGGCTATTGAATGGCGAGTGGACATCGTGGCTGGGGAAATAGTAGAGGCCAGGCTAGAGCAGCAGCATGGCGTCGCCGAACGAATAGAACCGGTACTCGCGGCGGACCGCTGCCTCGTACGCGGCCAGGATGCGCTCCCGGCCGGCGAAGGCCGACACCAGCATCAGCAGCGTGGACCGGGGCAGGTGGAAGTTGGTGACCATGGCGTCCACCAACCGGAACTGGTGGCCTGGCAGTATGAACAGGTCGGCATCGCCCGCTGACGCTTGAATCTCTGGTGCTCTGTTCGCATGGGCGTCTCGCGCGACGTGCTCCAGGGTGCGGACGGTGGTGGTCCCCACGGCGATGATGCGGTTACCGCGCCGCCGCGTCGCATTGATTGCCGCCGCTGTATCCTCGGGCAACTCGAACCACTCGGTGTGGATTTTGTGCTCGGCGATGTTTTCACCGTGGACCGGGCGGAACGTGTCGAGGCCGACGTGGAGAGTCACCCACGCCGTGGTTACTCCTTGCGCACGGATGAGGTCGAGCAAAGTCTCGGTGAAATGCAGTCCCGCCGTGGGGGCGGCCACGCTGCCGGGGGTGTCGGCGTAGACGGTCTGATACCGGTCGGGATCCTCGGGCGTCTCCTTAATATATGGAGGCAGTGGAAGTTGGCCCAGGCCGTCCAGAGCAGAGTCGTCGCTGACGCGCACCAGGCGCAGACCGTTCTCCCGGGCGGCCAGTATCTCCACCTCGGCGCTGCCTGACCCGTCATGCGCTTCGACGGCGACGCGCGTGCCCACCCGAAGCCGTCGTCCGGGCCGACCCAAAGCCTGCCAGATCCCCGGTTCCTGACGGCGAACCAGCAGCACCTCAACCCGCGCGCCGGACCTGGTCTCGGTGCCGTAGAGCCGAGCGGGTATTACTCGGCTCCGGTTGAAGACCATGAGGTCGCCGGGACGCAGGTAATCGATCAGGTCCCGAAAACGTCGATGTTCGAGCTGGTCATCGGGCCGATTGCGGTCCAGGACCAGCAAACGAGAGGCGTCCCTGGGCTCCGCCGGAGTCTGCGCGATGCGCTCTTCGGGCAGGACGTAATCGAAATTGCCGGTTCGCCCCGGATCCATAATCAATCCCGACTGCGGCGGGCGGCCTCCAACGTGTTGCTCAGAAGCACTGCGATCGTCATCGGTCCGATGCCGCCGGGGACAGGAGTGATGGCCTCAGCTTTGGCGGCGACGGCGTCGTAGTCGACGTCGCCCACCAGGCGGTAGCCGCGACGGCGGGTTGCGTCGTCCACCCGGTTGATGCCCACGTCGATAACGACGGCGCCCTCGCGTACCATGTCGGCGCCGATGGCTCCGGGCATTCCCATGGCGGCGACCAGGATATCGGCCTGACGAGTGATGTCGGGCAGGTTCCTAGTGCGAGTGTGGCAGACGGTGACGGTAGCATTGCCGCCGGGGGCGCGTTGCATGAGCAGGGCCGCCAGGGGTTTGCCGACGATATTGCTGCGGCCGACGATTACCACGTGCTGGCCGGCGGGGTCATAACCGGAGCGCAGCAGGACCTGCTGGACGCCGGACGGAGTACAGGGCAGGAAGGCAGGCTCTCCCTGGAGCATGCGACCCTGGCTTGTGGGATGGAGGCCATCCACATCCTTGCTGGGGTCAACGCGCTCGATGGCAGCGTGTTCGTCCAGGCCGTCCGGCAGCGGCAATTGGACCAGGATGCCGTGGAACCTGGCGTCCTGGTTCAACTGGTCGATCAGGCTCAGGAGGTTGGCTTGGGACACGTCCGCAGGCATGTAGAATATCTCGGAGAAAATACCGGCTTCCTCACACGCCCGGCCTTTGTTTCGTACATACACTCCTGAAGCCGGGTCATTGCCCACCAGGACGGCGGCGAGGCCGGGGGTGGGCCCGCCAGACGCGATCAATTCGGCTACCCCGGCCTCGACCTCCGTGCGCAAGTCGGCGGCGATTTCGTTGCCTTTGAGGACGCGAGCGGGCATTGAGGCCGGCAGTATCAGGGCAGGTCGAAGATGTACTGCCGAACCGGGAAGGAGAAGCCGGGCAGCACGTCCTCGCCGTCCAGCGTTTCGGGGTCGTTAAGCAGTTGCGGATCTGGCTGGCCGGCGCGATAGATATAGACTTGCCGGTTGCGGGCGTCGATGAGCCAGCCGAGGCGGGCGCCGCCTTCCATCCACAGAACCATCTTGTCTTGCAACGGGCGCAGGGCGTCGGTTCGAGAGCGGATTTCGACCACGAAGTCGGGCGCGCCTTCGATGACGGTTTCTCGTTGCAAAGGGGTTTGGACGTCGTAGCGCTCCTGAGTCATCCAGGCGGCGTCGGGACCTCTTATTTCTCCGGACGGCAGATGAAATCGGCTTGACTGGGAAGATGCGACGCCTCCGTTAGCCAACTGCCAACCGACCACGAAGTAGTTCGTATATGACTCTTGGCGATTGCCGCGAAATCCGGTCATAGGCAGTATCAGCAGCTCCCCGGCGGCGTTGACTTCCATTTCGTAAAGGTCGTTCTGCTCGCAGAATTCGATGAACCGCGCTGGAAAATCAGCCGCCCGGTGGTCGATGCCCAGTGCGGACAGGTTTAGGCGGATGGTTCCGGCCGGATCGGCCGCGGGAACGCCCGCGGAGGGTGAGGCGACGGTTGGTTTCGGTGCGGTGGTCATGGCAGTGAACGCCCTGCGCAGTGGTGCAGTTCATCATACCACCGGAGTTTGCCAAGCGTGTGCGGTGGGCCTACAATGCCCGCCATGCGCATCGTTTCTTTGTTGCCCAGCGCTACCGAGATCGTGTTTGCCCTGGGGTTGGGTGAGTCGCTCGCAGGTGTTTCGCACATGTGCGACTATCCGTCGGGCGCCCGTGGATTGCCCATCGTGAGCCGGAGTGTGCGGAGCAAGTCCCACCTCTCCAGCGCGGAAATCGACGCGATCATCCAGCAGGCGCGGGCATCGGGAAACCCGGTGTACATCATCGACGGGGACCTTTTGCGCCGGTTGCAACCCGACCTGATCCTGACCCAGGAACTGTGCGAAGTGTGCGCGGTTGGGGCCGGGTCGGTGTTTGAAACGGCTGCCAGGGCGCTGGACTATCAGCCCGAAATATTGAGCATCCGGCCGGCCAGCCTGGACGACATATACGCGAACATCCAGCGAATCGGCGACGCCGCTGGGGTGACGGCGAACGCGCAGAAGCTGGTTGGTGAGCTGCAGGACCGCGCCTCCTACGTGGCCCAACGCTCTGTAGACAGCGTCCGGCCCAGGGTGTTTTGTATCGACTGGCTGGAGCCGCTGCGCAACACCGGCCAGTGGACGCCGGAACTGGTGGAACTGGCGGGAGGCGAGGAAGGGCTGGCCGAGAAATGGGGAAAGTCCCGTGAAGTTGGGTGGGATGAAGTATTCGAATACCAACCCGACTACGTCATGGTGATGCCCTGCGCCTTCAACATGGACCGGACGATCCTGGAAACGGCGCGGCTGTCGGATCGGGAGGAGTGGAAGTCGTTGAACGCCGTCAGGGAAGGCCGGGTGTATCTTTTCGACGGCCAGATTCCCAGCCGGCACGGGCCCCGGGTGATCGACGTGCTGGAGGGATTGGCCGAGGCGATGCGTCCGGATCGTTTTGAGGGGCTGGCTCGGCCAGGCATATTCAGGCCCGCTTCCCTGCACCAGATGGCGTTCTCGGCTTAGGCTGCTACGCCCAACCCACCTTGACGGCATAAGGAATCGCGTATGGCCTTGTACATGATTTCACTGGAACACGCACCGGAGAGGTGCCCCGGGGTGGACCTGGGCGTGCGTGACCGGGTCCTGCGGATGTCGGCGGAGTTGACCCAGACGCTGGCCAACCGCGGCTGTGAGTACCGCGGCGGATGGGTGGGCAAGTCGTCACACCAGACCTGGCTGGTGTTGGACGGGCCGGATGCCCACGCGGTGGACGACGCCGTGATCGACATGGGACTGGCTACCTGGAACCGCACCGAGATATTCCCGATCATCACTATGGAAGAAGCCTTTGGCGGGCTGCCCACGGATTGATCACCGCCCCTCAACCGCAAACCGTTGCCTGAACGTGATCGCCAATCAGGTAACGCGCACAGGAGAACGGCCATGACAGAAAACATCTACCACCGCCGGCGGCGTATGTACACGGACCCCGCGGATATTGCCGGGAACAAGATGGCCCCCGCGCGGAAGGTTGACCTGGGGGCGGTTGGAGATTTCAAGGACCTGCCGGCGCGAGTGCGGCTGGAAAACGGCGAAGAGCACTGGCTGGCCAAGGCCCGGGACGGGCAATACCGACTCCTCTCAATGGTGTGCCCGCACGCCTTTGGGCGGGTGGTGAAGTGGGACAAGAGTTTTCTTTGTCCCGACCACGGATGGCGGTTCGAAGAGGGGCAGGGGGTGTGCGTGAACGGGCCCCGGGCGCAGCTGTTCTACCACAACGTGAAGGTGGAAAACGGCCGACTGATCGCCCAGATCCCGGCGGATGATGACTCTTCGGTGACGCACGCGCCGCCGCCGACGTGGGCTGTGCCCAAGTGAACGGGGCGGTGCAATACATCGGCTGAAGATAAACCAATGGCAACACATTACAGGTGGAATGACAGGAATTGATGAACAGGAAAGTGAAGCCGCCCGCAGCAATCGCGGCCGTATTGCTGGCAGTCCTCCTGGCTGCCAGCATCGGCGACGTTTCGATGGTAGCCGCCCAGGGCAGTTCGTCCACTCCGGGCAAACCGGTAGTAATGCCGGGGCAGAGGGATGGCCAGGTTGTCGTCTCATGGGAGGCAGTCGAGCAGGCGAGCCACTATGTCATCGCCTGGTTGGCTGACGCAGATTACAACGCAGACATAGCGGCGGGCCGCGATTGGCGCAACTCCATGTCATACATAACGATTGCCAACCGCGGCCAGACTTCGCATACCGTCACGCGGTTGGATCCGACGGCACGATATTGGTTCACCCTGGGCGCGAGGTCCGAGCGACACGGCCGACCGCGGTGGTCGCCATGGGCAGACCTGGTGACGCCGAGCGTCGACGACGTGGCCTGCACCCACGACCGGGACGCGCTGGTGGCGTTGTACGATTCCACCGATGGAGAAAGTTGGAGGAATAGCGTCAATTGGCTCAGCGATACTGAGCCGATCGGCAACTGGTTCGGGGTATCCACCGACGGCAACGGCTGCGTGCTGGTTCTCTACCTGGACAACAATGAACTGGTTGGCAGCATCCCGCCGGAGTTGGGCAATCTGGCCAAGCTGGACACCCTGGACCTCGACGGTAACGAGCTTTCTGGAGAGATACCCCCTGAACTGGGCAATCTCAGCAATCTGACCGTCCTGTCAATGGACCACAACGAGTTGAGCGGGCCGATTCCGCCGGAGTTGGGCAATCTCAGCAACCTCACCGATCTTGAGTTGTGGAACAACGAGCTGACCGGGCAGATACCGGACGAGATTATCGGCCTCACCAACCTCAGGACGCTGGACCTGGACGGCAACAAGCTGACCGGTACGATTCCCGCAGCGCTGGCCGGTGTTGAGAATCTCGGGGCGTTATGGCTCAGCGATAACGAGTTCACCGGCAGGATACCGCCCGAGCTGGGCAACCTGTCCAGGCTGGGGTACTTGGGTATCCATAGCAACGAGCTGACTGGTGAGATACCGGCCACGTTGGGCAACCTCTCCAACCTGCGAGGCGTGACCCTCCGCGACAACCAATTGACCGGACCGATACCGGAGCAGTTGGGCAACCTGGAGCACATGAGGTGGATCTCGCTCCGGAACAACAAGCTGAGCGGCACGATACCGCCGGAGCTGGGTAATCTGGTCGACATGGTTTATCTGGGCCTTAACAACAACGAGCTGACCGGGACGATACCGGCGGAGCTCGTCGGCATGACCGACATCGAAGGGTTGGTCCTTTCCGACAATATGCTGACCGGGCAAATCCCTCCGGAGTTGGGCGATTTGGTCGAGTTGGAGTTTTTGTTCTTGAACGGCAACCGGCTGACCGGCGAGATACCGGCGGAGTTGGCCAGGCTGGCCAAACTGGAATATCTGTACCTCCTCGAGAATGAGCTGGAGGGAACCATCCCCGCCGAGCTGGCCCAGTTGGGCGAGTTGAAAGTGCTAGACCTGAATCGGAACGATCTGAGCGGGCCAATCCCACCGGAACTGGGCAACCTGGCCAATCTGGAGGGACTGCACTTGGACAACAACCAGTTCAGCGGCTCTATACCGGGGGAGTTGGGCAACTTGGCCAAGCTGGAGGAGCTGCACCTGGATACCAACCGGCTGATCGGTCCGATCCCGGATGAGCTTACCAATCTGACTGAACTGAGAGTCCTGTACGTGATCCGGAACCAGTTGACCGGGTGCATACCGCCAGCATTGCTGGAAGTGGATGAGAACGACCTGGATGAGCTGGAGTTACAGGTTTGCGCGGCTACGCTGACCCCATCGAGCTGAACCGTGACAGCAGAGCGTACCGTCGACACAGACAATTCAATCTCAACCATGCCCGGACTGGATGACGGAAATTGATTAGCAGAAGAGTGAAAACGACCTCATTGATCGCGATTGCGGCGTTGATCTGTGCGTTCCTTCTTGCCGCGAGTATCGGCAACGCTTCGCCGGCCGCGGCGCAGGGCGGCTCGTCCTCGCCGGCGAAACCTCAGGTGATGCCGGGACAGAGTGATGGACAAGTCACCGTCTCGTGGGAAACCGTCGAGCAGGGGAATTACTATGTCATCGCGTGGCTGGCTTACGCGGATTACAACGCAGCTATTGAGGCCGGACGAGAATGGCGGGACTCCATCGTGTACGAGTCTATTCCCAACGACGGCCAGACCTCGCATACCGTGGAAAGGTTGGACCAGACTGCGCAATACTGGTTCGCCGTGGGCACTAGCCCCGGACGATTCAGCAGGCCGCGATGGTCGCCATGGGCTAGCTTGGTGCGACCCAGCGGGCCCGCTGCGGCGTGCGCGCCGGACCGGGACGTGCTGGTCGAGCTGTACAACTCCACCGGTGGCCCGTATTGGCGGAACCAGCTTAACTGGCTCAGCAATAGCGTGCCCATAGGCGAATGGTTCGGCGTATCCACTGACGGCAACGGCTGCGTGGTGGTGCTCTACTTGGACAACAACTTCCTGTGGGGCACCATCCCGCCGGAGCTGGGCCGTCTGGCCAAGCTGGACACCCTGGACCTTGACGGCAACTTCCTGCGCGGGGAGATACCGCCTGAGTTGGGCAATCTCCGCAACTTGACCGTGCTGTCGCTGGATCACAACAGGCTGAGTGGCGCGATCCCGCCGGAGCTGGGGCAGCTCAGCAACCTCACCGATCTCGAGCTTTGGAACAACGCACTGACCGGTGAGATACCGGACGAGATTATTGGCCTTACCGAACTCAGGACACTTGACCTGGACGACAACGAGCTGACCGGAACGCTTCCGGCTGCGCTGGGCAATCTTGAGAATCTTGGAGCGCTGTGGATCAGCAGTAACGAAATCACCGGCACAATACCGCCCGAGTTGGGAAACCTGTCCAGGCTGACGGACCTGGGCCTGTACGAAAACGAGCTGACCGGTGGAATACCTGCCGAATTGGGCAACCTCTCCAACTTGCGCAACCTGTATCTCCACGAAAACCAGTTGACCGGGACAATACCCGCAGAGTTTGGAAATCTCACCGACCTGAACCGCTTATTCCTGCGCAACAACCGGCTCACCGGCGAGATTCCGACGGAGTTGGGCAACCTGTCCGAACTGGAAATTATCACCATCCGCAACAACCAGTTGAGCGGTTCGATTCCGCCAGAGTTGGGCAGTCTGCCCAAACTGGAGGTGTTGTACGTTTCCGACAATCGGTTGGAGGGAGCAATCCCAGTCGAGTTGGGGGATCTGGCCGCGTTGGAGAGATTGCGCTTGAATGGCAACCAGCTAACCGGCCAGATACCGGCGGAGTTGGGCAATCTCTCCAATTTAGAGGAACTGCGACTATTGGAGAATGAACTGGAGGGTACCCTTCCCGCTGAATTGGCCCAGTTGGGCGAGTTGAAGGTGTTGGACTTGAACCGCAACCGGTTGAGCGGCTCGATACCACCTGAGCTAGGCAACCTCCCCAATCTGGAGGGACTGCACCTGGATAACAATCAGTTCAACGGCTCGATACCACCTGAGTTGGGGAACCTCGCCAAACTCAAGGAACTGCACTTGGACACCAACCAGCTGACCGGCGAGATTCCGCATGAGCTGACCAATCTGAACGAACTGAGGGTCCTGTACGTGATCAGGAACCAGTTGACCGGGTGCATACCGCCGGCATTGCTGGCCGTGGACCAGAACGACCTGAACGAACTGGATCTGATGGTCTGCGCGGCTGCGCCGACTACGACTAGCGAAAGCACTAACTTGGGCGCGCGAAACCTGACAACGTCCGGTTCCGTATCGACGGGTGCTGCAAATACCTCAGAGAGCGCCGAAGAGAGCATCGACGCCGATAATTCCCTTGAAATCAAGGTGGGTACGTCGGTAGAGAGCAGATAGCAGGGTCCGCGACCATGCAGACATTCCGATGTCGTTGCGTCTTCGCTGCTGAACCCCTCGAGCCGGCACGACTGGAACACCGGGAGCCTTGGCATTGACCGGAAGGCAGTTGAGCAGCTCTTGTTGGTCGAACCGAACTACTTCCGGTTTCGGCTATCTGATTACCATTTTATAATGATTATCAAGTTTGAGCGGTATTCCCGTTTTCGGTTGACACACCCCCTCAACCCCATTAAACTACCGGCAACCGTCGTAAAGCCGGGAACGAAGCATGGAATCCCGGCAAAAGCGGCATCAAATCGTAGGAAGGAGGCACAGGATGTCACACAAGGATGACCTGGCACTGATGGCCCATCTGATGCGGCGCGCCGGCTTTGGCGCCAACCGTGCAGAGTTGGAGCGATGCGTTGCCCAGGGTTACGAAGCCACTGTGGAAGAGCTGATCGATCCCCCGGCAGACCGGGAGGGCGGAAAGATGGCTCTCCTGCTCCGGTACCACCCAAGCTTCTTGCTCCCCGGCGGCGTGCCCTTCTCCGGGCAGGCGAACTGGATGTACAACATGGTATCCAGCGACCGGCCCCTGGAAGAGAAGATGACGCTGTTCTGGCACCACGTGTTCGCGACCGGCAACTCCAAGGTTGACAACTGCGACCAGCTGCTCGAGCAGATCGACATGCTCCGGGAATATGGCATGGGCAACTATCGGGACATTCTGATTGAACTGTCCAAGAACCCTGCCATGATTTTCTGGCTGGACAACAACGAGAACCACCGCGACGCCGTGAACGAGAACTGGGGCCGCGAGCTCCTCGAACTGTTCTCCATGGGCGTTTCCAACTACACCGAGGTCGACGTCCGTGAGTGCTCGCGGGCCTTCACCGGCTGGACCATCCAGGCCAAGCTGCCGCGCGCTCCGTACGGCCGCTATCCGTGGAAGTTCGCCTATCACGACGAGGACCACGACTACGGCGAAAAGACCTTCCTGGGCCGGACCGGCAACTTCAACGGTGAAGACATCATCGACATCATCCTGGAAGAGCCGGCAACCTCCCGCTTCATCTGCCGCCACCTCTACAACTTCTTCGTCGCCGACGAGCCGCAGGTTCCCGCCTGGACCATCGAGCCGGCCCGCGACGAGGACGCGCTGGACGAGATGATGCAGGCATTTGAGGACTCCGGGTTTGAGATGAAGGCCGTTCTGCGCCACATGTTCAACTCGCAGTGGTTCAAGGACGCCCGCTACCAGAAGATCAAGAGCCCGGCGGAAGTGGTCGCTGGCACCCTGCGGATGGTCGGCCTGTTTGAGAACCCGGACCCCGGCGTCCTGAACATCGGCAAGGAACCCACCTACATGGGCCAGTCCATCCTGGACCCGCCGTCGGTGGAAGGCTGGCACACCGGCCTGGAGTGGATCAACTCCGGCGCCCTGCTGGCGCGCATCAACTTCGTGGCCGACCGCGTGTCCAACCCCGATCTGCCCGGCATGCAGGACATCTTTGACCGCATGCAGGAAGACGGCGTAGTCACTCCGGACCACCTGCTGAACGCATGCACCGACTATATGGGCTTCGTCGAGCTTAGCGAAGAGACGCGCGGCCAGTTGGCCGAGCACGTCCGCGCCGGCGGCGACGTCGATTGGAGCGATCGCACCGCGACCGCCACGCGCATCGGCGAGACCATGTCTCTCATCAGCGCCACGACCGAGTACCAGTTCGGCTAATCGGGAAAAGTTACGAGCCGGACCGAACCCGGTTCGGCCCGGCTCGTCGCCAACCGCAGCTCCGGCTGCATCAGGAAACTTCGATAAGGAGCATACGCAATGACCTCCACTAAGAAAGATCCGGTCATCGTGGTCCTGCAGCTCACTGGCGGCAACGACTACTTCAACACGGTGATCCCCTACAACGACGCGTTGTACTATGACAACCGCCCCGCGGTCCGGTACCAGCGCGAGGACATCATCCCCGTCAACGACGAGCTCGGCTTCGCCCCCACCATGGGCCCCATGAAGGAGTTGTTCGACGAGGGCAAGGTCGCGGTCATCCACGGCATCGGCTACGCCGACAGCCCCCGCTCGCACTTCCGCAGCATGGACATCTGGCACACCTGTGAGCCGGACAAGGTTGGAACCGAGGGTTGGGCCGGCCGCGTCGCTCGCGAGATGGACCCCAACAAGGAAAACGTGCTGACGGCCATCAACTTCGGCCACGGCCTGCCCCGGGCGCTGGCCGTTCCCGGCGTTCCGGTAGCCGCCATCGCCGACCTGAGCACCTATGGTCTGCTCACCGGCATCGCCGACGTTGACCAGCGCTCGAAGGCCCTGGACCTGTTCTCCAAGATGTACGCTCCCACCGTGGGCGGCAGCTTCGTGAACGACTACCTGCGCTCCACCGGCACGGACGCCATGGTCGGCGCCGATATCGTGAAGGTCGCGCCGGAGCGGTACTCCAGCAACGTGGAGTATCCCAACAGCCCCATCGCCTCCCACCTGCGTGACATCGCTCAGGTGTACATGGCCGATCTGGGCACGAAGATCTTCTACACCCAGCACGGCAGCTTCGACACCCACGCCGGCGAAGCCGCGGCCCATCCGGTGCTGTGGAAGGAAGTTTCCGAGGGCATCAGCGCCTTCTTCCAGGACATGAAGGAGCACAATACCGGCGAGAACATCGTCATGTACCTGTTCTCCGAGTTCGGCCGCCGCGTCCGCGACAACGGCTCCGGCACCGACCACGGCGCAGCCGGCGTGGCCTTCGCCATCGGTGACTCCGTCCAGGGTGGCTTCTACGGCGAGTACCCGTCCCGCAAGAACGAGGACTTGGAGCAGGGCGACCTGGTTCCAAACTACGACTTCCGCGGCGCGTACTCCAGCATCGTTGAGGACTGGTTGGGCATGGATGCCAACCCCATCGTCAACGGCGCCTTCCCCAAGATGGACATCATCAAGAAGTAAATCCATCGTCCCAGCAAAAGGTGGCGACACAGCCCACCGGTTGTGTCGCCGCGAGTCCAACGCGAATCAATTGGAGGAAAAACTATGCCTCAGAATACCGTAGCAAGCGGTCGGGCATGGCTGTACATCAAGAACGTTGGCCGCCAGGGGCAGGTGGGCATGGGCTTCAGCCAGCCCGTAGGCGTTGCTACCCTCGACGACGGCACGATGTACGTCGCCAACCGTGGTGGTGAGCAGAACCCCAGCGCTCGGATCACTAAGTGCACCATCGGCAGCACCGACGGCAAGGGCGGCGAGGAGTTCCTGGGCGAATTTGGCCGGGAAGGCATCGCCTACCAGGCCAGTTCCAGGGGCCTGTTCGAATGGATCACCGGAATCGCTCTCGACGCCGCCGGCAATGTGTATGCTTCCGACGAGTGGAAGAACATGATCGCCGTATTCGACGCCGACGGCAACCTGGTGAAGCACTGGGGCGAGGCCGGTGACGGCGAAGGGCAGCTCAGCGGCGCCGCCGGATTGGTCTTTGACGCCGACGACAACCTCTGGGTGGTTTCGGCCAAGAGCAGCCGAGTGCAGAAGTTCAGCAAGGACGGCGAGTACCTGGGAGGCTTCGGCACCAAGGGCAGCGGTCCCGAAGATCTGGAGATGCCCTCTGGCATCGCCATCGACGATGCCGGCGACCTCTACATCGCCGACTGGGGCAACCACCGGGTGCAGAAGTACACCGCGGGCGGAACCCACCTGCGCACCTTCGGCAGCCGCGGCACCCGCTCCGGCGAGTTGAACCACCCGCTGGACGTCACCATCGACAATGAGGGTGATGTTTATGTGGCGGACTGGATGAACGAGCGCGTCGTGATCTACGATGCGGACGCCCGTCCTTTGGCCTACCTGGAAGGGGACGCCACCGAGGTATCGGAATGGGGCGACCTGTCCCTGAACGCCAACCCCGACATGGTTAAGGCCCGCCGGCGGGTTCCCGACTTGGAGCAGCAGCAGCGCACCTTCCGGATGCCCATGGGAGTCAGCTTCGACCGCGCGAACAATCGGCTGCTGGTGTGCGACACCCTGCGCTCCCGGCTGCAGATCTACGAGAAGGACGACACCTACCTGGACCCGCAGTTCAACCTGTAACCTGGCGGTACATCCGGGAAGTGTCTGACATTTCTCCCCAAGGACCGGCGCTCTTCACCCCCAGCGTCGGTTCTTTTTTGTCTATGCGACAACGATTGGGGCGGGTCCAGGACCCGCCCTTTCTACGTCCATCGGTCGGATCAGGGAGTTCACCGCTCGTGCGCGGGGTTGTCATCCCCACCTCCGCGGTTGGTGGCTTCGGGCGGCAGGGTGATGATCGCCCGACGGTGTGTCCCGACGCCGATGGTCCGGTCGCCTTCCAACGCCTCCACTTTGAAATAGAGCCAGCGGCCGTCGACGCGCTCCAGCTCGGCGATCGCGACGACCGTGGTCCCGATATCCGCGCCGGCCACGTGCCGGATGTTGACCTCGAACCCGACGGTGGATTGCTCCGGCGGGAGGCGGTCCAAGACGGCGCGCTGCGCGGCCTGCTCCATGGCTCCGATCATGGACGGCGTGCTGAGCTTGGCGACGTGAGGCGCGGCATTGCTCTCACAGACCAATATTTCCCGCCGGCCAATCAGGCCCGTCGTCAGTTCCATTTCCCGATTGTCAGTTTGTTCAGTCATCGTTGCTCCAGTGGCGAGTGCGCCTTTTCCGGTCTCAGCGGGCCGTATGCTATCATATCGCTGCTGCTGGTCCAGTAATCTCGATCTGAGCGGTGGTGGCGCGGCCTATCCATAACGGATTGCCCATAACAGGGTAAAACCCGTCCTGCCTTTCCGGTTCCACAGGACCCATACCATGAACTCCAAGCGGGATCTGCTGTCCATAACCGACATATCGCCTCACGAGACCCGTCGTCTGATCGACCGAGCGCAGGAGTTGAAAGCTGCCCCGCCGGGAAGCACAAAGCCGCTGGCCGGCAAGCGGGTGGCTTTGTTGTTCGAAAAGCCCTCGCTGCGCACCAGGGTCAGTTTTCAGATCGGAATCGCGGAATTGGGCGGGTTCAGCCTGTACATGGGCCAGGACGAAGTGGGACTGGGCCGACGTGAGCCGGTTTCCGACGTGGCGCGGGTGTTGAGCGGGTACTTGGACTGCATTGTGGCGCGCGTCAACTCCCACGAATCGCTGGTCGGACTGGCGGAGTACGGCAACGTGCCGGTGATAAACGCGCTTTCCGACGTGGAGCACCCTTGTCAGACCATGGCCGATCTGCTGACCATCGCCGAGACCCACGGCAAGACCGACGGGTTGAACCTGGCGTATATCGGTGACGGCAACAACGTGGCGAGAAGCCTGTGCCTGGGAGCGCCGGCTGTGGGCATGAACTTCGCCATAGCGGCCCCGCATGGCTATCAACTGGAAGAGCAGACATTCGACGCTGCCAGCGAGCGCGGCGAGCGTGCAGATGGCGGATCGCGTCCGACGGTGCATCCGCTGGTGCGTCCGACCGACGCCGTCATGGACGCCAATGTGGTGTATACAGACGTCTGGACCAGCATGGGGGACGAAGCGGAGACTGAAGAACGCCTCAAGGCTTTCCAGGGCTACACGGTGGACTACGCTTTGATGGAAATGGCCGCGCCGGGAGCTTGCTTCATGCATGATATGCCCGCCCACTACGGCGAAGAGGTGCCTCCCGGCATGCTGGAGCATCCGCAATCGGTGGCGTACCAGCAGGCGCACAACCGGTTGCATGCGCAGAAGGCAGTGCTGGAGTTCCTGCTTGCATAAGAACCCTTTGCAAGAGGCTGATATGCTTACCGGCCCAGATCCGCCCGAACCTGGCGAACAAAGCTGGGACGACCGTCTCCAGATCAGCCGGCGCTTCATCATCCATGCGCGTGAAGAACTCGCAAAAGGAAACCGCCTGCAAGCCGGCGAAAAGGCTTGGGGCGCCGTGGTACAGTCACTGAAGGTCGTCGCGGTGCAACGCAGTTGGCGGCATAAGAACCACCAGGACATTCACAACGTAGGGCTTCAAATAGTGGCTGAAACCCCGAACGTTGACCTCCAGGAAGCTCTTTCGGAGGCATATCGTGTCGGCCACCAGAATTTTTATGAGAACTACTACCATCCCGAAGAATTGGCCGAGATGATGGACAAGGTTGAGGACGTGATGCCTATCCTGGAAGCGCCGCCGCGTCCGTTCACCATCGCCAGCAACACCTAATTGCGGCGTTTGCGGTCGCTCACCGGTAATGATAGTTTGCAGCTTGGCGATACTTCTGCCGTGGGTTTCTCGTTGAAACACGGTGCGACCGACAAATAGCTAGCAGCCAAACACGCGGATCCTGTATGACTTCTCTCGACGAAACCACATCGCAAGTCCTTCACGAGACGCCCGCACGGCTTGCCCCAACTCCCACGATGGACCCGATGGTGGCCATCATCGGTCGGCCTAATGTGGGCAAGTCTTCGCTCTTCAATCGCATCCTTTCCCGCCGACACGCCATCGTGTCCGAGGTGGCCGGTACCACTCGCGACCGCCTGATCGCCCGAGCATCGTGGAAAGGCCGGCCGTTCCTGCTGATCGACACCGGCGGGCTCGAGGACGATCCCGACGGACACATCCCGCAGCGGGTCCAGCAGCAGGCGGACATGGCGATGGGCGCGGCCGACGTGATCGTGTTTCTGACCGACGCGATCCAGGGCGTCACCGCCACTGACGAAGCCGTAGCGCAGAGATTGCGCCGAACCGACAAACCCATCCTGTTAGCCGTCAACAAGGTCGACAACGACAACCGGGAATTGGCCGCGGCGGAGTTCTACGGCTTGGGGCTCAACGAAACGGCGTTCATCTCCGCGTACCACAATTACGGGGTATACGACCTGCTGGAGCGGATTGTTGAGCTGCTGCCCCAGCCTGAACTTGCCGATCTCTGGGAGGATGCGCCTGACGGAGAGACGGCAGCCGAGGATGACTGGTGGGACGATGATGCCGGCGATGGAGAGCCGGTAGACGAGGAGGTATGGACGCCTCCCACCGAGCTGAGTCTGTCCATTGTTGGCCGAACCAATGTGGGCAAATCCATGCTCACCAACGCCATCATCGGAGAAGAGAGGAGCATCGTCAGTCCGGTTGCCGGGACGACGCGGGACGCCCTGGACACGCCAGTGTCCTACCGTGACCATGTGATTACGCTGGTGGATACCGCGGGAATCCGCCGGCCGGGGCAGGTGCAGCGTGGCATCGAGAAGTACAGCGTGCTTCGCGCGGTGAATGCGGTGCATCGCAGCGATATCACGCTGCTAATCACCGACGCCACCGAGCTGGCGACGGCGCAGGACGCGCACATCGCCGGCCTGGCATGGGACACGAACCGCGGTTTGATCGTGGTGGTGAACAAGTGGGACCTGGTTAACCGCAACCGGTTCCGGATGGAACGGTCCCTGCACCGGGTCCAGGAGCGGCTGCACTTCATGCCGTACGTTCCGGTGTGTTTCACCTCTGCGCTCACCGGCGAGGGTATCGAGGAACTGCTGGACACCGCCCTGTCGCTATGGCAGGAGCGACAGAAACGGGTGCCGTTCCGGGATCTGCAATACCTGCTGGCTGACGCCGTTTCGACCCACAACCCGCCGTCTCAGCGGGGCAACATTCGCAATCGCTTGCGCATCCGCCGGGTGCGGCAGGTGGGTGTCAACCCGCCAACCTTCGTGTTTTCGGTCAATGACCCCAAGCTCCTGCATTTTTCGTACCAGCGGTATCTGGAAAACCAGATCCGCGACCGGTTCGGATTTGACCGTACTCACCTGAGACTGATCTTCCGGCCGGAGCGTGCAGAAAGACCATCCCGGCCGGGTATCCGAAACCGCGCCAGGTAGCCGGCCGATCATGACGCTGCTACGCCAGGCATCGTCCGCCACCATCGCGATGCTGGTCGCCCTGCCGCTGCTGGCTGCCGCCGGTGCTGTATTGGCTAGCAGCGGAGTGCAGGTGACGCCGCAACCGTTCACGTTCGTCGCCGTGGGCGTGATTGCGTATCTGGTCGGTTCGATCTCGTGGGGCTATATCTTCGTAAACCTGACCATGGGCGAGGACATTCGTGACTTCGGCAGCGGGCGGACAGGAATGTCCAACATCCTGCGTACTTCCGGCGGCAAGGCAGCGGCCTTGGTGTTCCTTCTCGATGCCGGTAAAGGCGTGCTCTGCGTGATGCTGGCGAGGACGGCCTTTGGGTTTGGGGAAGCCGAAGTGGTCGCGGCCCTGCTGGTGCTTTGCGGACATAATTGGCCGATTTTCCTGCGATTCCGTGGCGGGCGCGGTATTCTTCCGGGTCTGGGGGCGCTCTCGGTGATGGCTCCCTGGGTGGCCCTGGCCGGAGGAGCGCTGTTCCTGGTCATCACGCTGTCCAGCCGGATTTTGTCACTGGGCAGCATTGTCGGGACACTGACGGTTGCGGTCCTCAGCCTTGCCCTGATGCTGCTAATCGGACACAGCCAACTGTACACACTGTACGCATGCGTAGGCGGCGCGGTAATCATCTGGCAACACCGCGACAACATCCGGCGAATCGTCAATGGCACGGAACGCCGACTGGGTGTGCCGGCGGTACGGAACCGCTAAGAACCGTTAGGAAACGACGACGCCAGCCCGTCCGCGCATTCTGCCGCATGACCCTCATTCGCAAAATGCGCCGGGTCAGACAGAGCGAATGGCTTGATTCAACCTGGACAGGGCTTCAGCCAAGTCGCCAACATCGTACAGCGAGAAGCTGATCCGAAGGCTGTCCCGGAATAGCCCGCTGGACGAAAACGCCGTGCCGGGGCGGTAAGATACGCCGGCATTCTGGGCGATCGGCAGCAAGGCATCCGCCTCCGCGCCATCCGAAAGCGTGAGCCAGAAAAAGTAACCGCCGTCCGGTTTATCGAATTCGACCATACCGGCCAAGTCGGTTGACAACATCCTGGCAACGGCGTCTCGCCTCATGGTGTAGGTGCGCCGTAAGTTGTCGATGTTGTCCTGTAGAAGCCCCAGGTCCAGAGTAGCCTGGGCAATGGCCGCCGCGAAGTGGCTCAGGCCGCCTCCGCTGGCCGCGACCCCGGAGCCCACGAAGCGTTGGATCAAATTGGACGATGCGTGAACCCACCCCAGGCGCAGGCCGGGCGCAAGTATCTTGGAAAAGGAGCCCAACGAAACCACGCAGCCGTTGCTTGTGTCGTCCATGGTCGCCAGGGGCGGCGGTGGGGGCGGACCGTAGTGCAACAGTTGGTACACCTCATCCGCTAGGATGGTAAAACCGTAGCGCTGGGCCAATTGGATCAGGCGATGGCGGCGCCCCGGCGACAAAGTGGCGCCCGTGGGGTTCTGATAAGCCGGAATGACGTATAGCAGACGGGGCCGATGGCCGTCCACCAGCATCAGCTCCAGCGCGTCGACATCCAGACCGTCGCTGTCGGTGGGTACGCCCATCACCTTCAGGCCGTGGTCCAGGAAAATGCGGCCGATCAGGTAGTAGGTCGGTTCTTCAACAAAGACCGTATCGCCCGCCTGAGTCATTATCGTGGTGGCGAGGTCTATTCCCTGGGATGCGCCGGCGGTCAGGAATAAAGACCTCGGGTCCACAGGCAGGTTTCCATAGGTGTCCTGGGTCGTCAGGAAGTCGGCCAACCCCTCGAGAAGCGGGCCGAATCCCTGGACGGCGCCGTACTGCAACGGTACGGCAGACTGTTGGCTGAGCACGCGTTCGCTGGCTATCTGCAGGGCTTCCGTCGGGTGCAGATGCGGGGACGGATGGCCCCAGCCAAGGTCGAGAACGCCCTGGGGAATGGATATGAGGAGTGATGGAAGGACAGATGCCATTGGTCAGGGTACAGTCATCCAACCTGCACGGGTGTGGCTGGCGGTCTGCATTATCGGGTAGTGCAGAAAAAGGCCGGCGGGTGCGAAACCCGCCGGCCGATTGCCGATGTGGCGAGATGTGGGACTGGCTACTAGATGTAGTCCTGGTCCTCAGCCATCATCTGCAGGACGTCGCCGGACTGCAGGTGGATGGCGCGCTGGATCTGGACCTTGAGGTCGTCCAGCATCTCATCGGGGATCTGGCCCTCGTTGTCGCGAGCGGCTTCCTTCATGGACTCGAAGGCCCACTCGTCGGAGTTACCGTGCGGCATGTCGAAGAAGCCACGCTCGAAGACCGGCAGTTCGCCGGGGCCGAAGTAGCCCTTGCCCTCGATGTTGTAGCCTTCGAGGTCGTGGGTGCCCTTGCCGAGAACCTGGCCGGTGGCGGCATAGTGCTCCATGACGTTCTTGAGGCCATACTTCTGGATCGGGCAGACCTTCATGCACACGCCACAACCGAGGTAGCGGGCCATGACCGGGCGGCAGCGCTTGAAGTACAACTTGTTCTTCTCGATTCCGCGCCACCAGATCTTGTCGCGCATCAGGGCGCGGCCGGGGCAGCGGTTCACGCAGACCTGGCACACCTGGCAGAAGGCGTGGATGCCGTAGTCGACGGGCTCGTCATAGGTGACGTTGGCGTCGGTGGTGACCATCATCAGCCGCATGCGGTTGCCGGTGTGCGGGGACAGCAGGTATCCGCAGGCGCCCAGCTGGCCGAGGCCGGCGGCGACGAACATGGGGATCACCGGGCCGGTGGCATCACTGGAGTGGATGACGTGGGCCTTGTAGCCCAGCGAGCGGATGAAGTTGCCCAGTTCGAGACCGGCAGCAGCCTGGGTCCGGTACGTGCTGGAGTGCACGATCTCGGCGTCGACGCTGGGGATGGTCTGGGTGGGCTCGAAGTCCTGCTCATAGGCCAAGCAGATGGCGTGAGGCAGAATGGTGAAGCCGCGCTTGCTCTTGTAGTCATAGCGCGGGTCATAGGACGTGATGCCGACTTCGAGGTAACCGAGCTGGCGGGCCTTGTCCTTGACCAGCTGGGAGATGTCCTCACCAGTGGGCTCAGCAGTGGCATCCATCTCAGCGGTCGACCGGGCGGCCATGACCAAGTTGCTGTTCAGCTTGTCGTGCTCCTTGCGGATCTCACGCATCTCGGCGTGGAGGTCGCGCAGGGTGTTGGACCAGTCGCGGGACGCGCGCTCGGTGATGTTCATGGTTTCCAGCGGATACTCGCGGGCGTACCAGTCAACCTCACGGTCGGTCATCGGGATACCGGGGGTGGTTTCCAGTTCTTCCGGAACCGGAATCGTGATGTTGGCGTCGCCCCACTGCCTTCCGGGACGGACTACCTCGTGCCCAATCTTAAGCATATTAGCCTCCTCGCTGGTTGGCTTGGCCGCACAATTGCGGCGGCATTTGGGGCAATTTATACCGTTGTCACCCCTTTGTCAACAACTGACGCCAAGTTCCCGCCGGAATTCGCCTGCGATTGCGAAACGCGCCACACTGGAGGGATTCAATGGAGGTTTGCGAAGAGGCAAACCGGGCATTAAGGGGTGCTCCCCGGAACTCGTTGAGCAATCCGAAGATGTCCGGGAGTTGGGCCTAACGGCTCTTCCACCAGGTCCACGCTCCGAGGGCTGCCAGCGCGACTCCCAAGACCACTAGCGTCCAGCCCAATCCTTTCAATAGGAAGACTGCCACCGGCGTGAGCAGGAACAGGCCCAGGCAAACGAAAGCCAGCCCGCAGCCGATTGCTCCGGCGGCGCCGTTTGCTCGGTAAAGCACCATGTCGGGGATGTCCCTCGACCGTTAATCGGGCAGAATGTAGGTGGCTTCGCGCTCGATGACGCGATTCTCCTGGCGCAGCTTTTCCAGGTGGGTGCGGACGTTGCGCCCGGCGGCGGCGCGAAGGGACCGGCGCAGGTTGCGTGGGTACACGGCGGTGACGATTTCGTCGACGGTGGTTGCGCCCCCATCCAGCGCGGCGAGAACCTGGTCCTCCCGGCTGAGACGGTGGGCGATCTGCTGCTGGATGCGCTGCTGACCCCGGATGATGGTGTTGCCGTGCCCGGGGCACACCACCAGCGGCCGGGTGCGGGCCATGCGTCCCAAGGAGATCATGTACTGCTTCAGGTTCCGCACGCTGGACGAGGAGTTACCCAACAGGTTGTCACCGCTGAAGAGAACGCGGTCGGGACGCAGGAAGTAGCAGACGTGGTCATCCTCGTGGCCCGGCGTGAACAGCGGGCGCAGAGTGACTCCGCCTGATTGCACTGATTCGTTGGCGCGAAGAGCCTGGACCATGTCCGATCCGAGGGAATGCTGAAGCCGGGGCGCTAGCTTGGGGTGGCAACGCACCGGGCAGCCGAATGCCTCCTGCAGGCGGTCCAGACCTCCGATGTGGTCTCCGTGACCGTGGGTGATCAGGATGGAGTCGATGGGCGGGCTGCCCAGTTCCACCCAGTAGTCCATGATCTGCCGGGTCCAGAAACGATAGGGCTCGCCCGAATCGATCATGACCATACTTTCCGACGGGTCGCCCACGAAATAGATCTGGGTGCCCCCGGGGTGCATCGCCCCAAAGGTGCTGGGGTCCTCCTGGATATGGGTGCTGTAGACGTGGTCGGTGATCTGCATGGGGAACCTCACCACTCGCGGGAGCGGACGTAACGGTACGCAGCGATTGCGGCGGTGGCGCCGTCGCCGGCGGAAGCGACCAACTGGGCGGCAGACTGCTGGCGAATGTCTCCAGCCGCGAACAGGCCGGGCTGTGGGGTATCCATTGAGAGCCCCACCGGGATGTGCCCGGCGTTATCCAGTGGAACCAGGTCGGAAACCGGGGACGAGTTTGGTTCCAAGCCCACGTAGACGAAGAGGCCGGCCACCGGTTCGACGTTCTCGCCGTCGGCGCTGCGGACGCGCACCCCGGTGACGGTGTCCTCGCCAACCACCTCGACGACCTGGGAGTTGTATCGAACTTCTATCTTCGGCTCGCCGGCAATGCGGTCCCGGAGAACCTGTTGGGCATCAAGATCGTCGCCCCGGTGAAACAGGATGACGCGCTCGGTGTACTCGGTCAGGGTCAGGGCCTCGTCGGCCGCGGAGTCGCCGCCGCCCACCACAGCCACGGTCTGGCCCATGTACAGCGGGCCGTCGCATGAGGCGCAATGGGAGACGCCGCGTCCGAGGAACTCCTCCTCTCCCGGGATGCCCAAGGTGCGCAGCGTTGACCCGGCGGCCATGATCACGGCCTTGCCCAGGTAGGAGTCGCCGCCCTCGCCCGAGACGCGTAGGTAGTCCCCGTCGGCGGACACATCGGCGACGGTGTCCATCAGCACCTCTACGCCGGCGTTCATCGCCTGTTCCTGGGTGGCCGGGCCCAGTTCGTAGCCGGCGATGCCCTGGGGGAACCCGGGGAAGTTCTCGATGCGCTCCAGGTTGATGATCTGGGCGCCGGCCATCATCTGCTCGACGATGGCGGTGCTGAGACCCTGGCGGGCGGCGTAGATGCCGGCGGTCAGGCCGGCCATGCCGCCGCCGATGATGATCACGTCGAAGTTCTGGTCGGGCACGGGGTTACCTCTCTGATAGCTGATTGCACGGCGGCGGTTGAATTCTGCTCCAGTAAGTTGATGCTGGAATCGATAACGGCGGCCTCCGACCGTGTGGCATTCAGGCATTGAAGGGAATGAGCGCCGGACGGAGGCAGGCCGGTTCGCTATGCTCGATTGTACCATTCGGCAAATCTTGCACGGAGCGGTCGGTGAGGTAACGCCTGCGCGAAGCCCATCCCAGCGGGGAATGTCTGAATCAGGATTTACGAGATTTCGGGATTTTCCGGATGTGCATAAATCCCGAAAATCCTCAAATCCGGATAATCCTGATTCAGACAATGACTGCACCGGCCCCGGAAGCTGCACAATCTCGGTTGACACATCCCGGCGGGATACAGAAAATGGCGCCATCATTGCAGCCAACACCGCGCTGGAGACGGAAGGTGACGAAATGGCAGAGATCCTGGGGCTTGGCCTCACGCATTACCCTCCTCTGATATCTCCCGATGAAGACAAAGCGATACCTTTAAAGAGGACGCTCGCCGGGAACAAACGCATATCAGAGGAGATGAAGAACCCCAGCAGCTGGCCGGAACCGATGAGAATCGAGTACGGAGAAGACGAAGGGTACGCTTCCTCGTTGGAGCACCGCGCTCGGCTGGTGGCCGGATTCCGGCGCATTCGCGAGGAATTGGACGCTTTCAACCCGGACTTCGTGCTGATCTGGGGCGATGACCAGTACGAGAACTTCCGCGAAGACATCATTCCTCCGTTCTGCGTGCTGGCCTACGACGAGTTCGAATGCCGGCCCTTCGCCCACCGGCAGCGAAACTTCTGGGGTGAGCCCAAGGACAAAGTGTTCGAGTACAAGGGCAACAAGGAAGCCGCGCGGGCTTTGGTGTCCGGCATGATCGACCGGGGCGTGGACATGGCCTACGCCTACCAGGGACTGCACGAGTCCGGATTGGGTCATGCCATCCTGAACACGCTGCTTTATCTGGACTACGATCGCAAGGGGTTCGACTATCCGGTGGTGCCGATGCTGGTGAACTGCTACGGCAGCCGCGTGATCCGCAACCGCGGCGGCGCGGTGGAATACCTGCCGGACCCGGACCCGCCCGGGCCTTCGCCGAAGCGGTGCCTGCAGGTGGGTGCGGCGGCTGCTGAAACGCTCAAGGACTCGCCTTACCGCGTGGCATTGATCGCTTCGTCCTCCTGGTCCCATGCCTTCCTGGTGGAGAAGAACCACTGGCTGTGGCCGGACATCGAGTCGGACCGGGCCAGGTTCGAGGAGCTCAAGGCCGGCGACTACCAGGCTTGGTCACGAATTTCCACGGACCAGGTTGAAGACGCCGGGCAACAGGAGATGCTGAACTGGATGTGCCTGGCCGGGGCGATGGATACCTTGGACTACAAGCCGGAGATCCTGGATTACGTCGAGACTTACGTTTTCAACTCCAACAAGTGCCTGGCGATCTTCAAGTAAGGCAACGGCTCGCACTCTCGTTCGGGGGCGAATGATCATTCGCCCCTATGATTAGGGCAAGGAGGGTTATCATGGCGGAAATACTGGGGCTGGGGCTGACGCATTCGCCGTCGTTCATACGGCCCGACGAGGACGGAGAGTCGTCGCTGAAACGAACCCTGCGGACCAATGACCGCATCCCCGCCGAAATGAAGAACCCGCTGAACTGGCCGGAACCGATGCGCGTGGAGTTCGGCGAAGACGAGGGCTACGCGTCGGCCGTTCGTCTGCGGGAGCGCATGGTGGCCGGTTTCCGGGAGCTGCGCAAGGAACTGGACGCGTTCAACCCCGACTTCGTGGTGATCTGGGGCGACGATCAGTACGAAAACTTCAAAGAGGACATCATTCCGCCCTTCTGCGTCCTCGCCTACGACGAGTTCAATTGCCAACCCTTCGACAACGGCAACGGATCGGCGCGCCGGAACGTGTGGGGCGAAGGGGCGGACACGGTGTTCAAATACAAGGGGCATAAAGACGGCGCGCGCGCCCTGGTGTCGGAAATGATCGACCGTGGCGTGGATATGTCCTACGCGTACCAGCCGTTGCACGAGCCGGGCCTGGGCCACGCCATCCTCAACACGATCCTGTACCTGGATTACGATCGCGAGGGGTTCGACTATCCCGTCGTTCCCATGCTGGTGAACTGCTACGGCAGCCGGGTCATTCGCAACCAGGGAGGTAGCGAGGAACGCTCGCCGGATCCCGACCCGCCCGGCCCTTCGCCCAAGCGGTGCATGCAGGTCGGCGCGGCGGCGGCGCAGGCGCTCAAGGACTCGCCGTGGCGGGTGGCGCTGATCGCCTCGTCCTCCTGGTCCCACGCCTTTCTGACGGAAAAGAACTGGTGGCTCTACCCCGACATCGAGTCGGACCGGGCGCGGTTCGAGGAGATGAAGCTGGGTGACTACCAGGCGTGGGCCGGGGTCTCGACGGCGCAAATTGAAGACGCCGGCCAGCAGGAACTGCTCAATTGGGCGTGCCTGGTAGGCGCGGTGGACGAACTGGGGTACAAGGCGGAGATCGTCGACTGGTACGAGACGTACATCTTCAACTCCACCAAGTGCCTGGCGGTGTTCAGATAGAACCCAAACGTTATATGGTCAAAGTTTAGGGGCGAAGAATTCTTCGCCCCTAGGTTTTGGCCGTCTCACGTCGGACGTCAGACGTTGCGGTAGACCTCGCTGCCGGAGGCTTTAAACTCCTCCGATTTTTCCTGCATGCCCAGCAGTAGCGCGGCGGCGGTGTCACCCATGCCCTTGCTCTTGGCGTAGTCGCGCACATCCTGCGTGATCTTCATCGAGCAGAAGTGCGGGCCGCACATGGAGCAGAAGTGGGCGACCTTCTGGGCCTCCTTCGGCAGGGTCTCGTCGTGGTAGTCGCGAGCGGTGTCGGGATCCAGGCCGAGATTGAATTGGTCTTCCCAGCGGAACTCGAACCGCGCCTTGGACAGGGCGTTGTCGCGAATGGCCGCTGCCGGGTGGCCCTTGGCGATGTCGGCGGCGTGGGCGGCAATCTTGTAGGTGATGATGCCTTCCTTGACGTCGTCGCGATTGGGCAGGCCCAGGTGCTCCTTGGGGGTCACGTAGCAGAGCATGGCGGTGCCGAACCAGCCGATCATGGCGGCGCCGATGCCAGAGGTGAAGTGGTCGTAGCCGGGCGCGATGTCCGTGACCAGCGGGCCGAGGGTGTAGAAGGGGGCCTCGTAGCAGTCCTGCAACTGCTTGTCCATGTTCTCCTTGATGAGGTGCATGGGCACGTGGCCCGGCCCTTCGATCATGACCTGGACGTCATGTTCCCAGGCGATCTTGGTCAGCTCGCCCAGGGTCTCCAGCTCACCGAACTGTGCCTCGTCGTTGGCGTCGGCGATCGAGCCGGGGCGCAACCCGTCGCCCAGGGAGAAGGCTACATCGTACTGCTTCATGATCTCGCATATGTCGGCGAAGTGCTCGTAGAGGAAGCTCTCGCGGTGGTGGGCCAGGCACCACTTGGCCATGATGGAGCCGCCCCGGGAGACGATGCCGGTGACACGGTTGGCGGTCAAGGGCACGTATTGGAGGCGAACGCCGGCGTGGATGGTGAAGTAGTCGACGCCCTGTTCGGCCTGCTCGATGAGCGTGTCGCGGAAGATCTCCCAGGTGAGGTCTTCGGCCTTGCCGTTAACCTTTTCCAGGGCCTGGTAGATGGGCACGCTGCCCACGGGAACCGGGCTGTTGCGGATGATCCACTCGCGGGTCTCGTGGATGTTCCGGCCGGTGGAGAGGTCCATGATGGTGTCGCCGCCCCAGCGGGTGGACCACGTCATCTTCTCGACCTCTTCTTCGATGCTGGAGGTGACGGCGGAGTTGCCGATGTTGGCGTTGATCTTGACCAGGAAGTTGCGGCCGATGATCATGGGCTCCGACTCAGGATGGTTGATGTTGGAGGGGATGATGGCGCGGCCGGCGGCTACCTCATCGCGGACGAACTCCGGAGTGACGACTTCGGGCAGGTTGGCGCCGAAATTCATGGCCTTCTTGGAACCCATCAGGCCGGTGCCGATGTACTCCTCCCGGCGCATGTTCTCGCGGATTGCGATAAATTCCATCTCCGGGGTGACTATCCCCTGCCGGGCGTAGTGCATCTGGGTGACGTTCTTGCCGGCTTTGGCCCGGCGCGGGTTGCGGATGTGGCTGAAGCGGTAGCGATCCAGTGCGGTATCGGCTAAGCGCTCGCGTCCGTACTCCGAAGTGAGATAAGGCAGCTGCTCGGTGTCGCCGCGCTCCTCGATCCACTGCTGGCGGAGGGCGGGCAGACCCTGGCGTACGTCTACGGCCACGTCCGGATCGGTGTAGGGACCCGAGGTATCGTAGACGAAAATCGGCAGGTTCTTCTCGATGCCTTCGGTGGAATGCGTGTCCGACAGGGAGATCTCACGCATGGGCACCCGGATGTCGGGTCGGCTTCCGGTCTCGTACACCTTGCGGGAGTTGGGGAAGGGCCGGACGGACTCCGGATCAACCTGGGCCTGCTGGCTGAGATAGTCGTTGTTGACGATGGTCATGCTGTGGTTCCTCCTGCCGGATGGGTTGGGTCACTTGAAATCGGGAGGAGCGAACAATCATTCGCCCTCAACGCGGCAAATTCGGTTAGTCGTCCGCCGGGGCGGGTTCGTCGATGAGTTGTACCTCGGAATTCAAGGCGGCGAAGTCGTATTCGCTGCCTGGGGCGACGAGCCGCTGACCGAGAACTACGATGGCGGAGATGACGGACGAAATCACCAACGCCGACGCGAACGCGAAGAACATCTGGCCCCCCAGCGGAGACGTCAGTGCCCAGGGCGAGAGCAGATCGGGTTTGGGATAAAACAGCGCGCCAATAACGATGCCGACGGCTCCCGCCAGCAACACGCCCCAGCCGGGCATGCGGCTGGAGTACAGGCCCACCAGCATGGGCACGGCGATGGCCGCGCCGAGCAGGTCTGCGATGAGGAAGACGTAGAGCACGCTGTGGCCCTGGGAAGCCACGATGATCGCGGGGATGGCCACGATCACTGTGATGGCTCGGGCCAATCGCAAAAGCATGGCGCGTTCCAGACCGATGCCGGCGAGGTCGGCGGCCATGCCGCTGGCGAGCCCGTTCATCAGCGTGTCCAGCGTGCTCATGGCCAGCATCAAGGCGCAGACTAGGATAAGGAAGTGCATCCACAAGGGGAACACGTCGGCGGCCAGGGTGAACAGAGCGGCGGCGACCTCGGGATACTGGAACGGCCCGACGGAGCCGTGGCCCACGGCGGCGATACCGCCCATGCCCATCAGGAATGTCAATGGGATGGCGATAGCCGCCGCGCCCCAAAGGCTGCGGTTCAGGGCCGCCTGGCTCTCCACGGTGTACACGCGCTGCCACATTCCGGGGTGGAAGGCGTTGGATGCGACGATGCCGATGATCAGCACGATGGCGAAGAAGTAGCTGCCGGAGGTAGTGACGGATAGCAGGCCGGCCTGCTTAGCAGCGCCCCAGGATCCGGACCCGCCCACCAGCACGGCAGCCACTATGACCAGGAGCAACAGAACCGGTATCAGGATCCAGAACTGGATCCGGTCAGTGAAGATGGAGACGCGCAGGCCTCCGTAGGCCGTATACGCGATTACGACAATGCCGACGGCGACGGCCGTGGCCCACGCCGGGGAACCGGTGAGGATGCTCACCGCGGCGGTGATTGCAGTCATCTCCGCGGTGATGAAAATGCCGATCACAAAGATGATGACGACGAAGATCGCCACGAATGGGACCAGGCCGAACCGGTGGCGAACGTACTCGGTGACTGAGTGACCGTTGGGCATCAGTCGGCGGATGCGCGGGCCGACAAACATGAACATGACCGGTATACCCGCCATGCCTAGGGCGTAACCAACCAGCGAAATTATGCCGAAGTTGGCTCCGGATTCCCCGGGACTGAGGAGCACCCAGGTTCCGAACATGGACGCAACCAGGGTGGCGACGCCGACGTTGAAGGGTGCATGGTTGCGGGATGTGGTGTAGTCCTCCACGCTCTGGCGCCGCCGCCGCCATGCATAGGTCAGGCCGAGAACGAGGAACACGGCGCATGCAATAACCAGCGTAATGATGCCTACGGTGGTATCTAGCATCAGCAACCTCCCAAAGGGTTCGAGTGGTCGAACCACGGCGGCGGCCGCAAAACGAAAAACCGCCAGGTTCTAAACTCTGGCGGTACATAGAAAGCGATTCCAATTCCTACGCCGGCATTACCCGGATCAGGTGCTACGGTCGGCGGCTGTTTTTGGGCCGCCCTCTCAGCCTGGCATAACCAAGCTCCCGCCAGAAGCCTATTCGATTTTATGGCGGGAGAATATCACGACGAAAACAGGCGGTCAAGCGGGAATGTTGGATTGGCGGATACGCCGGTGATTTTGCCCGTGTGGACCCAGGCCAACAAAAGGAGGGGCGACCAATCGGTCGCCCTCGCTATCTCGCATGTACGATGCCGCCGGCCCGGATTAGTTCACCTGGTACACCCAGATCTGGTGCGTAACTTCCGGCTCACCTTTGGGCAGGGGTTGGAACGGCTCGGTGACGCCGACCAGGGACCAGGCGCCGCTGTCTACCAGGGCGTCCTGCTGGTCCTTGAACCCGAGTTCGACGTGGGTGTCCGGCCGCATGCTGAAGACGATGTGGCCGCCGGGCCTGGTGACGCGGCACAGCTCCACAAAGGAATTGGGCGGAGCGTGGCCGGGCGTAAACACGCCGATGCTGATGACCGCGTCATAGGCGTCGGAGTCGAAGTCGAGGTGATCGCCCAGCGCCATCTGTCGGAAATCGTTATAACAACCCTTGGAGCGAGCCTCGTCCAGCATGCCCTCGGAGAGGTCCATGGCGCAGATGTCGCCGTATCCCAGACGTTGGAGTTCCACGCCCACGAGACCGGTGCCGGCTCCGGCATCCAGTATCTTGGCGTCCTTGGCAACGTGCTGAGCCAGCGTCTCCGCGCCGCGAATAGGAGCGAGCCAGACGAAGGTGTTTTCCAAATCGTCGTCGTATTCGCGGGCCCACTGGTCATAGCGCTCCGCCAACTCATCGTTGGTCGTGGATGAGTAGACCCACTGGACTCTCTCTTCCGGATTTATGCTTCCCGATTCAGGCATGGGTATCAGCTCCGCGGATGGCATGCGACTAGGACGGCTTGATGCACAGGTACTGCGCCCAGCCGAGTTCATCGTTGTTGATGGCGTCGACCGTCTTCATGTAGGCGTCGGTCAGGTAGTCGAAGCGGTCTTGGTAGCCCTCGGGTCCCTCGGCAATGGAGGCCAGCCTGGACAGGTAGGTATAGCTCTGGGCGAGGTGCGAAGAAATGTCTCGGGCCTGCAGTACCCGGAAGCCAACGGTGGTCAGCGCGTCCATGTACGAGTAGAAGCTGAAGTCGGTGTCAAAGAGCAGACGGTCGTAGACAAACTTCCGGGCCGATTCGCTGATTTCGGTGCGGGGTTTCACCAGGTCATCGAAGATGAACTGGCCGCCCGGCTCGAGGACGCGGTAGGCTTCCTCCAGAACTTTGACCTTGTCCGGAACGTGATAGATGGTGGCCTGGCTCCAGACGTGGGTAAACGTTCCCTCGGCGAAGGGAAGATCCGTGGCGGAAGCCTTCTCGAAGGCGATCCTGCCGGCGACGTCAGGTACCTGCTCCAGGGAGGCGACGGCGTTGTCGATGCGGACGCCGCTGAGGTCGATGCCGGTCGCTTTGGCGCCGGTGTTACGGCACACCCAAACTACGTTGGTACCGTTGCCGCAGCCGACGTCGAGGACATGGGAATCGGCGTCGATACCCGCGTATTCGACCATCAACTCATTGAGGCGGATGCCGGCAGCCCGGAACTCCTCTCGGAGGTTAGAGTTCCCGGTGGACTGGCCATCGAAGACGCCCCAGTGGACGGTTCCTTCGGAGTCCCACACCGAGCGATAAATCACATCTTCAGCGTCGTAGTACTCTTCGGTTTCCTGTTCGGAAAACCGATGCCCGCTTGCCATATACAGCTCCTTTTTCGGGTGAAATCCTGACGCGGCTATTTGACGCACAAGTATTGGGCCCGGCCCAGTTCCTCGTTTTGCATCGCCTTCACTATCGAGCGGTAGGCATCTGACAGTGTGGCGAAGCGCTCGTTCCCGCCCGTGTCGCCGCCGGAGTTTTCCAGCATGACGTCATTCAACCACGAGCAGTCGGCGAGAAGTCGCCCCAAACTTTTGAAGTAGAATCGGGAGCGCCGCCAGCCAGTTCCTGGGAAGCCTCAGGCGCGCTCCAGTGCAGGCTGCCCTCCGCGTCCCCGAAGGAACGGTAGAGGGCAGCCTGGGATTCTTCGGTTTTGCGCTCAGAAAAGCGCGACGGGCTCGGGCTGGGGTTCGGCATACATCGAACCCTCGATCCACTCCAGGAACTTGTTGTTCTCGTCGACCAGGACCATCTTGGGGTCCACAGGATCGTCGGTGACCTCAAAAGCGAGGATGATGAGGCAGTCGCGCTCCTGGCACAGCCGGGCGGCGGCGCCCTGAACGGCAATGGTGCCGCTGCCGCGTTCGGCCGGCAGGGCGTAGGTTTCCCAGCGGGCGCCGTTGTTGATATTCAGCACCTGGACCTTCTCGAAGGCGACGATATCCGTCTGTTCCATGAGATCACGGTCGATGAGGATGCTGCCCACGTATCCCAGGTTAGCACTGGTTACCCAACAGCGATGGATTTTGGACCTAAGGACTTCTCTCATATTTGCTCCTCGTTTTGATGGCCAAACTTGTTTGGCTACAATGGATTTTCGGCCAGGTTTCGGCCCAGTTTGCCGTCGCGGCCGCATCGAGACACGAATGGCTCAGGTGCGGGCGGGCACATTTCCCATGCGCCTACCCTCAGTCGGCGTTGCGGCGAAAACCCGAGTGGAAGGGCTTATGGCGGAACGCTACTTCCGCCGCCCGTTTTAGCCTGTGAGCAGCTAAGGCTCGCAGGGCAGCTGGTGTTTGGCGCGCCCGCGGATGGTGTCATTCCCGGCTGGACGGCCGCATCCAGAAGAAGGGGTATAGTAACTCCAGTCCCGCTTGTTGCGGGACCGCATAGAGTCCGGTTCCGACGGTTGTCGGTGCGCTGATAGCGCGGCTGCACTCATATGGCCTCCTTGTTTAAGGGCAGGTTGATGGGCGTGCAGACCTGCGTTTAACTGCCCGCAGTGTAGCCGCACACGTTCCCGATGTCAAATCGGAGGCCAATTTTTAGCTATTTTCGCAAAAACTCGCAAAAGAGCACGTTTTGTGCCGAGACAACGCTTGATTTATGATTGGAACTCTGCGTGTCAATTGAACGGCGCCGAAATCCGGGAGCAGGGACGTCAACCTGTTAATGGCGTCGGTGGCCAGGTATCGAACAGCGCCAGTTGTTGCGGACCCTGACGGCGCACCTCCCCGAATGCGGCACACCAGCGCGGGATGCCCCGCACGGAGGCATGACCCTCGAACACCGAGCCGTGTCCCTGGTACCGGTGCCGCGACCAAAGCCAGGCGTGGAGCAATTCGTGGGCCAGAATGCCCTCAATCCCCCGGCGGCCGGAGCGTTGCAATCGGGGAAGCGACAGACCGATGAGCCAGGACCCGTCGGGGTAGCAGAAGCACCGACCCCCGGTGGCGGAAATGCGTTCAAGCACCACCGAGCCGGCGGGGATCTCCAGGCCGTGCAGTTGGTATCTTTCCGCGATGTCCTGGACCCACTCCACGTCGCTCAAAAGAACGCCCTTGGGAGCGGGCCACGATGACGGTGATTGCGTGGGGAGCATCGCTGGATTTGCTACACCGATTGGATGCAGGCCGAATTGCCTACGGGGTGAGGATGATCTTGCCGGTGGTGGCTCGGCCGGCCAGCTGACGGTGCGCCTCCGGGGCATCGGACAGCGGGAAGAGGTGTTCCACCCGCAGGTTGAGCTCGCCGGATTTGACCCATCCGAGCACGGCGCCGGCCCGCTTTTCCAGTTCTTCGCGGTTGCGAGTGTAGTCTCCCAACCCCGGCCGGGTGAGGAACTTCGAACCGTTGCCCAGGATGCGGGGATCCATGGCGTCAACAGGGCCGCTGGCCTGGCCGTACAACACCATGTAGCCACGGGGAGCAAGGCAGGCGATGCTGCGATCGAAGGTGTCCTTGCCCACTGCATCGTACACTACCTGCAGGCCGGCGCCTCCGGTGGCATCCGCGATCTCAGCGGCAAAGTCCTGCTGGGCGTAAAGGATTACGTGGTCGGCCCCGGCTCCCCGGGCAAGTTCCGCCTTGGCCTCTGTGGAGACGGTCGAATATACATAAGCGCCGAGAGCTTTGCACATCTGTATGAGCAGGAGGCCGACCCCGCCAGCGCCGGAATGCACCAGCACACGATCGCCGGGCTGAACGCGGTAAGTGTCGTAGCACAGGTAGTGGGCGGTCATTCCCTGAAGCATGGCTGCCGCGCCGTCGCGGGCGGACAACCCGTCCGGCATTTTGATCAGGCGCCACGCCGGAACCAGAGCCCGTTCGGCGTAGGATCCGGGGTGGCTGCAGTAGGCGACCGTATCCCCGACGGCGACGTGGCGCACCCCGGAGCCAATCTCACGTACCACGCCGGCTCCTTCAACACCGGCCACCCATGGGAGCCCGGGAGGGTTGACGCCCATGCGGCTGTAGATGTCGGTGAAGTTCACGCCCACGGCCTGGATGTCCACCACTGCCTGGTCGGGGCCCGGGCTTGGATCCGGCAGGTCAACGTATTTCATTACCTCGGGTCCGCCGTATTCAGTGATCTGGATGGCTTTCATGGCAGCAGCCTCCGTATGTGCTGGAATTCCGTTTCGGTAGCATAGCATAGGGCCGTCGGCCTGCCGCAACGGCAGGTTGTCATCAATCGGCGCCTGCAGGGGATGTACGGCACCCGGCGGTTCCGCCGGGCCGTTTTTGTCATAGTGCCGCCAGGTTGAAAGGGCGGCTCGGCTGGCTAGATGATCTGGAAGTGCGCCTCTGTGGGGACGCAGTCGACGCCGTTGATCGGAACCATGTCCTGGGGACACGCTGAAAAGGCGATGACGCAGTCCAAATCGGCGCGCAAGGTCAGGTGGTCGCCCGGCCGTGACACCGGCGGTTCGAAGCTGACCGCCCCGTCGGCAGCCACCGGGATGTTCATGAACAGGTTCCACGGGCTGGGCGTTTCCGGCGGAGTGAGCCCAAGCGCCGCCAGGGCCGTGGCCAAGTTGTCGGTGCAGTTATCGTGGTATTCCTCGCATCCCAGCAGGTCGTAGCGATACCGGTCGCACGCCGCCAACAGCGTGTCATGTATCCCGCCTGATGTGTCTTCGACCAGCGTCAGGATGGGTCGGCGGCGATTCGTCACCATCGATTGACCGACCTGCGGCATAATCCGGGCCAGAGCGGTGCGTGAGTGCTCCATGGACATGAACTCGGTCAGGTCTCGACGGGCGAAGGCCCAGGTGTCGATCACCTGCTGTCCGTGGGTATTGATCACCCGAACGCTTTGGCCCTGGTCCAGAAACGCAGCCTTGCCGCGCCGCGCGGGAATGGTGGTCAGGGGTGATTTTGTTATCATGAGGGCACCTGAGAGGTCGGGCCGGTAGCTGCAACAAACACGGCTGGCATGGAAAAGTAACGGTATGATATGCGCGTCTCCGCGTGCGGACAATATTGCCCGCGCATCGGGTCGCGGAGGGATCGGAGGTCACTGCGAGAATTCTCAGCGGTGCCAACTTGTCCGTGCGGAACGTCCTTCACGGGCGATCCAGGCGCCGGCATCTCACCAAATAAACGAGCAAGCGGGAGCTAGAGTTGCGTACGGGATGACGACGTTGCGCCAGCACGGGGTTCGTTTGCCCTCGCGCCGGCCAAATGCTATATTGATCGGAGTTTGCAGCCTGAGCCCGCCCCAAAACCGGAGGGATAAACAGTTGACCAACGACCAGCACCTCTCGATTTCGGAAGCGATCAGTAGGTTTGTAGAGCACCTAAAAGATAGCAAACAGGCCATGCAGGGCCAGCAGGAATTGTTGCGTTTCCAGGCCAGGATCGGTAAGGAAAAAGCGATATCAACGTTGCATGCTATTGAGGTCGGCGATTACGCCAAATGGACCACAGAGAATGTGGAAGATCCTTCGTCGCGGCTCGATCCGGTGAAGAAATTCCTGACCTTCGCCAATAAGCGCGGCTGGACCGAGATCAGCCTCGCCCGCTACGCGGCGGCGCCCCGCCGCAACCGCCGCCGGTTCGAAAGCGGAGATTCCGGATCCCGGGCGGCGGGTACGCCGAGCGCAAGGCTCAGCCAGGAACGTCATACCGAACTGCAGGGCGAGTTGCAGCGCTTGAGGGAAGAAGTTCCGCAGATACGCGAGGCGATCCGGTTGGCCCGCAGCGACGGTGACGTGCGGGAAAATGCCCCATTGGATGCGGCGCGCGAGCAGCAGCAGCTGACGGAGCGGCGCATACGCCAACTGGAGAACGACCTGGCCAATGTGGAGATCGTGGACGCGGCGAACGCCGACACCGAGCGGGTCAGCATCGGTTCGCGGGTCACGCTGCACGAGGTCGCATCGCAGCAACAGCGCGTCTTCACGCTGGTGGACGTCCGCGAGGCCGATGTTTCGGCGGGAAAGATCTCGACGGTGTCGCCCATCGGGCAAGCCCTGATGGGTCGCAGCGCGGGAGAAGAGGTGACGATTGCGACGCCCCGGGGTGCGGTCGAATACCGGATCGAGGGGATCGGTGGGTAATCACCACCGACCAATGGTCGACCAATGATTGGGGCGGGTGTTTCACCCGCCCCTTTTGCTTTTATCCGTTAATTTCGGCTACGGTCTGGAGGATGTGCTCCGGGTCGGGAAGATGGCCCGGCTCGTAGGTCTCGCGATAGCGTATAACGCCCTCTTTGTCCACAACGATTACGGCGCGGGTGCCGGCGCCCCGCTCTTCGTTCCAAAGGTCGTAGGCAGTGGTCACCTGGCCCTTGGGATGCCAGTCGGACAGTTCGGGGTAGGGAAGGCCACCCATGGTGGTGGTCCAAGCCCTATGAGCGGCGATTGAGTCACAGCTGATGCCCAGCACCTGGGCATTGAGCTCCTGGAACCGCGGGTTGACGCGGCGGAAGGAGGTGGCTTGATCTGTTCAACCGCTGGTGAAGTCGAACACGTGGAACGACAACACCACCGCGTGGGTGCCTCGGTAGTTGCTCAAGCTGATGTCGCCGTCATTGGGCGACGGCAGGGTGAAGTCCGGCGCGATGTCGCCGATTTGTCCTGGCATCTAACCTCTCCTCGTTTACGCCGGGCCGACGGTGTGCATCGGCCGGCCCTGCGGCTGGGTTGGAGGGGATTATACCGCACGCCATGAAACACCGGCACAGGAGGCCAACCGCTGGCGGCGGTATGGCCCGCCCATGGCTTGCGAGGGCCTCATGCTATAATCCGCCACGCCGCAGCCGGCGGCCGGGGCGCTCGATTGGACGTGGTATTCGACAGGGGAGTGTATCTCCCGGAGGTGGGTCTGTGGCTTGACGCGCTGCGCAAGCAGGACACCTCGGTCATCTCCCACGCTCATTCCGACCACACGGCACGACACCGCAGTCCCGTGCTCACCCATGGCACGAGCTTGCTGCTGGGCGACTACCTGAGTCGATCGGAGCCGGTGGAGCTGGAGTTCGGCGAGACGCTGGATTTATCTGATTGCGCCGTTACTCTCTATCCGGCCGGTCACTGCCTGGGCTCCGCGCAGACGCTGGTGGAAAGCAAGACGACCGGAGAACGCCTGGTATACACCGGAGACCTGCGGATACAACCGTCTCCGATCAACGAGGGTTACGAGCAGGTTCCGTGCGATGTGCTGGTGATAGAAAGCACCTACGGCCGTCCTGACTACGTATTCCCGGCGCAGGAAGAGGCCATCGGCACCGCCCTTCGCGTGGTAGCCCAGTGGGTCGAGCAGGGATCGGTGCCCGTGGTGCTGGGATGGAGATTGGGCAAGGCGCAGGAAGCGCTGTATCACCTGTTGACGGCTGGGCTCCGCGTCGCCTGTGAAGAAGGCGTGTACGAGATAGCCAAGAGGTACGAGGAAGGCGGTGTTGAGTTTCCGGGCGAGTACCGCGCTTGCGATGGGGAATTCCGGGACGGTGAGGTGCTGCTTTTCCCGCCGGGCAAAAAATCCAGGGAAGCGGTCCATCGGATCAAGCCGGAACGTCGGCCCGTGCGGTACCTGGAACTAACCGGCTGGGCTGCGGGCGACGGCGTCAAGCCCTGGGGCCGAGGCCGGCCCGGCGATGCCAGCCTGCCGTACAGCGATCACGCCGATTTCAACGACCTGGTCGGGTACGTTGACGCGGTACGACCCCGGCAGGTGTACACCGTATTCGGGTTTCCGGATTTGGCGGAGCACCTGAGAAAGAAGGGCTACTCTGCCGTCCACCTGGGGAAGAATGCCACGGAGGCCGACCGCGCATTCCAGATGCCGTTGCTGTAGGCTCGGAAAACGCGGCAACGCCGCCCGGCCGAACGGACCTATTCGCCCGGTCCGCGCAGGAGGTCGAGGTACTTGTATCCCGAGCCGGTGTTCAGCAGCACGACCTCCTCGTCGGCCCCGATGCTGCCGTCCGCTAGCAGCCTCTGGAGGCCCACCAGCGTCGCCGCGCCCTCGGGGCATGCGATGACGCCTTCGGTGGCGGCCAGCGTGTACATTGCCTCGATCATGTCGTCGTCGCTCACGGCCAGTGCGCCGCCGCCGGTCTCCCGCAGCGCCCGCAGGATCAGGTAGTCCGCAAATGGCCCTGGTACGCGGAGGCCATCGGCCTTCGTGGTGGCGTTGGGCCACGGGTCGGCGGTGTCGGTCCCATCGTTCCAGGCTTTGACGATGGGTTGGCATCCGTCAGCCTGTATGGCGTAGAACCGGGGCAGGTCGCCTTCGATCCAGCCCAGCTCCAGCAGCTCCTGGAATCCCTTGTGCATGCCGATGATGCCGGTGCCGCCGCCGGTGGGATAGACGATGGCATCAGGCATCCGCCAGCCGAGCTGGTGGGCGATTTCCAGGCCCATAGTCTTTTTGCCTTCAGCGCGGCACGGTTCCTTCAGGGTGGAGAGGTCAAACAGGCCCTGCTCGGCGGCAACGGAAACGGCGATGCGGCCGGCGTCGCTGATCAGGCCGTCGACGAGGTTCAGCTCGGAGCCGGCTACGATGGACTCCTTCTTGTTAGACGACGGAGCGTCCTGGGGCATGAACACCTTGACCGGAGTGCCGGCGCGGGCGCAGTAGGCGGCAGCAGCTCCCGCCGCGTTCCCGGCCGAGGGCATGGTGAAGCCGCGGGCGCCCACCTCGACGGCTTTGGACACCGCGGCTGCGATGCCGCGGGCCTTGAAGGTGCCCGTGGGATTGAGGCCTTCTTCCTTGATCAGCAACCGCCGGACCCCGACCTGACCGGCCAGCGTGGTGGCATCCAGGAGCGGGGTGCCGCCTTCGCCCAGGGTGATGACCTCCGCCGGGTCAGTCACCGGGAGCAGCTCGTTGTAGCGCCACATGTTGGCCGGACGGCTATCGAACACCGATCGTTGCACCTCGCGGCGTAGGCGAGGAAGATCGTAACGCACAAAAAGGACCTTGCCGCAACATTCGCTGACGCCGGCCAGGCCGTCGTACGGATATTGCCTGCCACAGATGGTGCACTCGAGGTGATCGATGTAACTGAAGGAGGTCATCCGTTTACTCCGGGTTGTGAAGGTCCTGGTCACCGACCGACGAGACCACCGGATTGGAGATGGCCGGCCGGTTCAGCCCCAGCGCGTCGCGGACCACTTCGTTGGTTCGAAGCAGCCTTACCGCTGAGGTGGGGTACTGG
>DAOUIF010000022.1:0-88892 GCA_034423575.1 Dehalococcoidia bacterium
TAGTTGTCTTTGAGCCAGTGGTAGAAAGCGCGGCGACTGACGTTCTTGATGGCGTGGAGGATGCCGATGCTGACCAACTCGCTGATGGAGAGCACGGCCTGGCTATGCTGGGGAACCGCGGGCAAGGCGTCGTCTATCTTGCAGTAAGGCTCGGTGATAAACTCGGCAATGTTCATGGGGTTCCTCGCTGCTGAGTGTCGTCAACCAGCAGGTTGCGGGAACTCCATGACAATTTCAACTTTTTCTCAAACTAGCACCAATGGTTACAAGGTTGGAATGGACAAAACTCTCCAGCGCGTAATCGTCATCTCCTCCCGCTTGGTCGTTACCGCTGTGTCCCAATTGTTTTTCTATTATCTGCCCATGTATTCTTACATTTTTCTCGTAGAGACCAAAATCCAAGTTCAACTCATTAGCATCTTTGTTGGAGGAGGCATTACCGCCCCAGCGCAAATGGTAATAAAACTTGGTTCCGCTTTTAAGGTCAACGCTGCTGCTGTACTGGATCCGGTTGCAATCATCGGTGCCAGTCGTTCCGTTAAACCTGACCAAGTTGGCGCTGGTGAGGGCGTATGACCTGGCGGTCGGCTGACCGGAGGGGTTAGCGATGCCCTCGCGCCGGGCGAACCGGGTCCCTCTGGCCTGGTTCCCCGCTGCGTTCACCCACACGATGGGGTTGTTGATGATACTGCCGTTGGCGTCCCGTCTCAGGTTGCCGTTGCTTTCCCAGATTACGCCGCTAACCGCCGTGTCAATGGCCGTCAGAGGACTGTAGCTGCCGTCATCGTAGGCGGTGCCGTCGCCGGAGCCATCAAAGGGCCAGCCGCGGGAGTGAATGATGACATCCACTCCCTCTTCGATCATCCATTCAATCGTCTCTTTCAACTGACCGTGCCGATAGTCTTGGCCAAGATACGGGATTGAAGGGTTGGAAATGAACAGAGAAGCTCCGGGCGCGATGTCAATCGCTGCTTCCGCGACCGCAGTGCCATGGTTAATACCAAGCAGACGAGACTGACAAGCGTACGTTCCTATGGTATGAAAACCCAGCGAATTATAGCATCTTGCCTTGACTGCATTAACGCCTGTGAGTGGTGGTAATTCTCCTTTACCGGCCATTTGATTGTATCCATTAAATCCAACGTCGATGACACCAATTTTCATGCGGTTGCCGCTGTCGTCCATGCCCTCAATGCCGGCACCCTGCCAGTCATTGGCACCATGCAGGGCTATGGCCGCGCTGGCTACCGTGGGTTGGGGAGTTGGAGTGGCCGTACTTATCCCGCCTTGTTGCCCAGTGGCCCCTCCGGTAGGCTGATCCTCCGGCGGTTTGTACATGTCCAGCTCTTCCTGCACCCCTGGGTCTGACAAATCCGCGCCGTACCCGTATCCGTTTACAATGATGGCACCAGGTTGTTGAGACAGCGGGAGCAATAGAGACACCGGGACGAAGCCGGCTATCACCATGGTCTCCACAGGATGAGACATCATGTACACGTCGTTGCTTTTTAGGTAACGAAGTGCGCTATGGGCATTGGCCGAAGTGTCAAAATCGGCGACAATCAGGACTTTGCCTTCCCAGTAAGGCAAATAGGAAAGAGTAACTGCTTCCTGTTCCGTTATCAAGCCGGCATCATACTGGGATACAATCGAGTCTAGCTCTTTATCCAGCTTCTCGTAGTACTTTTCGATTGTGTCGATAAGGAGCACTCCCGTCTGTTTGGACAAGGAATCCAACAGCGACACAGGCACCACGGCCTCAAAATCTGTGAGACCATCTGGATTAGTCGGTATTGAATGTAAGACCGTGCCGCTATTGCTTGCCAAAAATTGCTCTATCCTACTTCTGGTTTCTATGTCCGCCGTGTAGATGTTCACTCGAATGGTCGCTGGGCGCTCCGACGCCGACTGTCCAGTGGCTCCGGAAGACGCTGCGGCGATAGTCGCCTGCTTTACGACCACCGCGTGCGTTACGGTGCTCAACTCAGCTTGCCAGGTCGGCGTAGGGGTGTGGGTGGGATCAGCAGATGAAGTGGGTTCTGGTGTTCCCTCCTGCTCTCCCGGCGCGGACGGCGCACAGGCCAGGGCCACCAGCGCCAGGGCAATCAGGCCCACGGCCAGCGTCAGGACGAGCAGGCGGAAGGTATTGCGGCGGGTTGTCGGCATGAGCTGGTCTCCTTATAGTCGGCCGGAGTCACGTTCTGCTTGCCCACATCCTTGAACACAAGGTCCGTGGCACGGTTTGGAGTTGTCGCTTTCCTTGATGGTCTCCCACTGGAACTCGCCAGCCACCAGGGCGGTGCCGTACTGCGTTTCCTCGTAGCGTATCTCACAATCGCCGTTGACTGAATCGTACGACTGAAAGTGGGCTTGGATCGGCGTGGCCATGGCGATGAAAGCCATCACCGAGATGGCCATGATCGACAGGGCGACCGTTGGAAATAGAAATCTCATACCTTCGCATCTCCTGACGACGCTCCGGCACCCGGCGCGATTGTCATCGGGGGCGAATGCGCCCCATCAATTCTGCGTATCTACTTCCGTTCGCTGAGTCGCTTCACCGAACGCGCAGTTGATGTCCACATGGTGGCCCCGACAGGACGACGGTCTGGAACCGTCGCTAGCCGGTGAACCCCAGCCAAACAAAAAGCCCCGCCGCTGACGACAAGGCTGGACACAAGCAGGAACACCGGGCTACCATTGATTTACCGCCGCCGATTACAGACGAGCAGTCTCTCGCCTGGGTAGAATTGTCCGCATCGGCAAGATGTCTTACAGTTTCGTGATTTTGGCGGTTTGTACGTTGCTGTTCGCCCTGCGCGTGCTTGGGCAGGCGCTGGTCGTGACTCGCGCTCCTCGGTGGCTTCCGTCAAACGAGCACTGGTACTCGGGACTCATGCCATACAGAATCCTGTTGCCGGCACAGCTGGCGCTTCTGGCGGTCATGATCGTCATAGCAATCGACGTCTACCGCGGCCAGGGAATGTTCACGGCGGGCTGGTGGGCCGGAGCGGCGGTGTACCTGGCGGCACTGTCCTGGTTCTACTTTGCGGCGATGGTCGTCCGGTACGTCCTGACGATGGCGCTACGGCCAGACTTGAGATGGTTCAGGCGCACCATTCCGATCTGGCTGCACATGGTCCTCGCAGTTGCGCTATGGGCGTTCGCCGATTACCACTCGTAGCGACCTGTGTGCGATAAGCCGTCCTATCCGATGGGCGTCGACGCGGATGTTGTAAAGGCCTCCGCGCCCGTCGTAGTTGTGACCGACGAAGTACAGGTCTGGGTGGCTGACGCTCCGCACCCGGTCCCTGCGGTCGGCGTATCCACACTCATCTCTTGCACCGTACCGACCCATCCATTCAATTGCCGCCCGGTACCCGGTCGCCAGCACCACCGTGTCGCCGACCCACTCAGTCCCATCCGTGAAGCGCACACCGTTTTCACTCAATTCAGCCACACCGGGCAGCACGCGCACCCGTCCCGCGTTGACGTGATCCAGGATGGCACGACCAATCACGGGAAAATCCTGACAGCGGTCGGATACCAGTTTCCTGGGCAAGTTGGCGGTCCCTTGCGTCAGCAGGCCGCCGAGCATGCCTGTCGCACGCACAATCCGCCGTTGTATCGCACTTGGGAGCCACGACATCGCCCAACCTAAGTATTGGGAGGGGATGCCGGCAACGCTTCTCGGAATGACGTTGGCGCCCGACCGCACGGATATGGCGACCTCCGTCCCCGTGTTGGCCAGTTCCGATCCGATCTCCGCCGCCGAATTTCCGATCCCGACCACCAGGACCGACCGTCCCAAGCTTTCGTCGGGCCGCCGGTACTGCGAGCTGTGGAACATCAGCCCGGTGTAGGAGGACGTCCCCAGGAAGTCCGGCAACACTGGCGAGGACATGATCCCGGTGGCAACGACGACGGCGCTGGACTGAAAGGGGGATCCGGCGGTTTCGACCATCCAACTGCCGTTTTCCCGCCGAAGTCCCGTCGCTTCTATCCCGGTCCGGATCGGCAGCTGAAACCGATCCACGTAGCTCGCAAGGTACGCAGCGAACTCCGACCGGGTGGGAAACAGGGACGTCTGTGCCGGGAATGACATTCCAGGGAGTGAACTGAGATGTTTGCCCGTGTGTAGCCTCAGGCTGTCGTAGGCCTGTCCCCACATCCACCCAGCATGGTCGCCTCGTTCCAGAATGACGTTGGAAATCCGCCGTGCAGCCAGCTGCTGAGAGACTGCGAGCCCGCCTGGCCCGCCTCCCACAATGACGACGTCAAAACACTCAACCGACATGTCGTACAGGCTGCCTCAATCCACTCGTCTGACTCATCGCGCGGCCCCTGATGTGAAGCCTCCAAGCCGCCGCCTGACGAAGCGCAGCAACGCCATCGACGATTTGTGGGACTGGCCAAGCAATCTAGATGCTCAACTCTCTGATCACTTCCGCATCGCGGTCATGTTCGTCGGGCCGGCCCAACAGTTGGTCCTTGAACTGAATATCCCTCACCGCTCGCGCCTGTTTGGCTTCGATGCGCCTGGAAGACCAACCCGCCGCCATTATCTGGACCAGAGGAGAATGAAGACGGCCGGACCGTCTGTTCTGTTCGTACTCGATATTCAGCTTGGCCAACCGGTCGTCGATGGCCCGTCCCAAACGGATCACCGCCTCATCAGCCACTGGGAGGTTCGTAAGTTCCAATTGCAGGTTGTAACGGGAGGTCTCAGCGTACCCCACGGCCCGATAACAGTTGATGTCGTACCGGTAGAGGCCGTTGGGGGACGTGGTCACGATGTAATGGCTTGCGCCGTCTTCCAATTGGCCCACCGTCAGGGCACGGGGGCGGTCGCTCTCTATGTCGCCCTCCGGAATGAATTCGTAGAAGTTGCTGGAACACTGCGGGGTGGGCGGGAACGCCGTGTGGTTGCAGTTGTCACCCGAGGAGGCAATTTCATCGTGACCGTTCACATCGGAAACCCCGTGCTGGTGCACGGCGGTCCCGGCACCAGGTCGTCCTACTGCGGCATTCCGCTGCGTGACGCGCTTCCCCGCCGGTTGCGAGAAGATACGGCTACCCCTCCAAAAATTGCTCGACGTGACCTGCGTGGGCCGCCTAGCCGCCTTCGTCGGGGTTACGGCTCGGCGGGCTGTTCTGCTGTCATCGGCTGCACAGGTAGCTCAAGAATGACTGTCGGAGCCGCGGCTCGCCGGTTCCGGCGGGTGAGGATTGAAACCGGCGCCCTTTGTCGTTCGCTAACTCCCGCTGTGGTGCAACCGTTCCTCCAGCTGGCGAATGCGTTCTTCGGCTTGGAGTCTCAGATCGCGCTCGGCGTCGGCCCGGTGGCGTTCGCTTTCCAAGCTGGGGATGCGGTCTTCCGTGTTGGGATCATAGAAATCCAGCCGGCCCTGCCGCCAGCAGAGGTATAGCCCCAGGGCGGTGCTGTAGCCGCGCAGTTCCCCGTCGGGCAGTTCGTCCACCACGATGGGCTGGTACACGCCCTCGACCAACCGGTCCCCGGCCAGCTGTGTTCCATGGAACTCCCCGGTCTCGTCGAACCGCCAGTACTCGAGCACTCCCACCCTGGCGTAGAAATCGACCTTTTCCCCGACGTCGACGTGGCCCGTGCGCCGGGAGGCGATCTCCAGCACCAGGTCCGGCGCTTTGCCCTGGAAGGACACCACGTAGCCGTTGTTGGCTTCGTACAGGTCGGGATCAACGTCGAAGGCGACCAGCAGGTCCGGGTAGCGGACCGGAGCGTCGGGAGCGGCGCAGACGTAGCGTTCGCCGGATACGATGGTAGTTTCGGGATGGCCCAGCCATGACTCCAAGCGGCCCTGGTTGCCTCCTTTGGCCAGTTGCTTCGAGCTGGTCATGTCGTCGGGATGCTTCTCCGGGATGTCGGGCAGGCGGAAGGCCCGCGCATGCTCCGGAGCCGGCGGGGTGGTGCGGAGGCTGGTCATGGGCGTTGCTCCCGGGGAATGGTTGGAGCGTATTGTGGGCCGCGGCGCCTGCCGGTGTCAACGAAAGAGTGTCGCGCTGCTGCCGTTGGTGGTGTCGTCTACGGCGACAACGCTGAATTCGGGAACGTCGTAGTCCTTGACGCCGGTGGTGGCCGACGACCGGTGCCCCAAGCGTAGACATTGCCTGGCAGTACGGTCAAGGTGATGAAGCCGGCGGCTTCGTTGACGTCGTCGCCGTCGGTGGCGACTAGCGTCGTCGTTGCGATGCGAAGCGTTGCCAGAGTGCCCCAGTTTCCGTTGGAAACGGCGCCCGGGCGCGCTTTCACGGCCCTGAGGCGGAAACCCGACGCTCTTGGGACGCGAAAACGATCCACGGGGCACTGTTTGCGCGAAAATGGGGCTGTCAACGACGCCGGCCGTCTCGTTGCCGGTGGCAACCAGCGCCAACGTTCAGCGGCGTCGGAACTCCTGCTCCAGGCGGAGCGTTGATATCTGCACGATGGTGGGCCGTCCATGGGGACAGCGCCGTGGCTCCGGCGTTTTGGCTAGTATTCAGTCAAATGAAGAATGGCAGGGGTAGAGCCGACGGAGTTTGGTTCGGGCATCCCTGGTGGAAAAGCGCCAGTTGACGATTGCTGCCATGTTGTTGCGCTCTGACACGTTGGCGTTCACGGCCTGCTCCAGGCTCTCCTCGTCGGAATTGCGTCCTCGCAGGCACGCTCGGGCCAAGATGCTGAACTCGATCTCCGCCATATTCAACCAGCTCCCGTGCTTGGGCGTGTAGTGGAACTCCAGGCGTTTCGCGATACGTCGAGCTTCAGCAGGAGGAAAGGTTTCGTACAGAGATGCCATGCGATGGGTGTTCAGAGCCTGCCCCGTACGTGATACGGGGCTGTCCAGGACCACGCGGATGACAGGAACGTCGGGATAGGCCTCATCCACCAGCCAGCGCATCCGATGGGCGAAGTCCTGCATGGTTTCGCCGCTGGGTGACGGCCACGTGTCGCCAGCCCGCCTTGGGCTCGCAGCTCAGGAACAAGTTTCGGGTACCGGCCCTCACGTACTCGTAGTCCTGGCGCCTCGGTCGCCCGGGCCGGATCGGCAGAGGCTCCCTGGTCTCGCCCAGCAACTGGGTGGAGGTAGCCGGTCTAACCTCCGTCACCGTCACGTCAAATATTCCTGGGTGCCCCTCCATCGTCGTTGAGAAGCGAGACCAAGAGAGCACTCTGCGCGTGCAGGAGGTACTCTTTCGCCTCGTAAACGCGGCATCCAGGCCAATTCATCGCCCCGGCAGATACCTCCTCGCCTCTGTGAACGGGCGGACACGGAAGGAAAAGAGCATCCTTTGGACTTACCCTCAGTATTTCCTCCGTGACTTGGTAAGGAAGGAATAGATCCCTGATCTCCTGTCGATCTTCGTTGGTTCCTCTTGCCGGCCAACAGTCGGTATAGATCACATCTGCGTCGGCCACTGCTGAGTGCAAATCCTGAGAAACGGATACTTCGCCTTGGGCCTCGCGGGCGATCCTTTGAAGGAACTGGGCTTCAACCTCATATCCTACGGGGCACACTTGGATGACGTGTATTGGAAATCTCGCCGCAGCCTCGAACCAAGAGTAACCCAAGTTCGTCGCCTCACCGACGAATGCGACACGCAGGTCGGTCAAATCGCCTCTCTGTTCCTTGACATAGGCCAAGTCTCCCAGTATCTCGCAGGGGTGGTTGAACGGCGTTCTGGCATTTACCACCGGAATTCGAACCGAACGAGCTAGCCTCAGCATTTGTTCGTGCGTTGCTGTCCTCGCGACGATAGCATGGAACCAGTTGCCCAGGTATCGGGCGACGTCTTCCAGAGGTTCGGCCACGTCGATAGCGGTCAGGATGTCGACAGACTTTCCACCGAGTTCGGCTATGCCCAATTCGAACGCAACTCGGTTACGGAATCCGGTCGCACCCCACATCAGGGCTACGCGTCGTCCCTTGAGGGCTGGCGGAGACCTCCTTGCCATCCACAACTGGCGGAAAGTCTGCGCCGCGTTCACTAGGTGGCTCAGATCGTCTGCGGACCAATCAAGAAAAGAGATGAAGTCCATCGGCATAGCATCGTCTCCTGACCCCGTCTGGCCATCCACGTGATCATGCTCCAACGCAAAAAAGGGCCTCCCCGGAATGGTGGGGAGGCCCTTGACGCTACGAAGGAGTTGCTTCGTGCTTACGTCCCCCTGAGAACAGCAACCGCTCGACCAAACCTGTCAACGGTCGGTGAGAGTATGTGTTCTACGAGAAGGAACGACGGCTTCATTGAGCTGCAACATTAGCAGATGGACGCCGTGCGTACAAGCTTGCTGCTCACGCGGACGGTGTCTACCGACTACCGGTTCAGACTGAAGTGAAGGGTAACGTTCTTGATTTCGTCCAGTTGGGTGGGGCCGATGTACCCTGCCAGACCCGCCATAACGGGACCGCCCGACCCGTCCCCAACGCTGCTATTCGTCCCGGGTCAGGTTGTCAACTATCCCCTTTACGATGAGACCCGGGAATACAATGTAATGCACGAATGATAAAGCAGACGAAATTGCACCGGCTATTGCTGTGAGCGCGACACCGCGGCAGGTGATCGACTCGTAAGTACCAGACGGCCCTTGCCGTCGAACGCGACGCGATAAAGACGGTCAGGCAACGCTGAGAAATCCCCATAAAGGCCATGAATACGGGCTGTGGCCCTATATCCGGACCATCGCAACTCCGATTCATTTCAGGTGACCAAACGGCCTCGGAAAAGCGTCTCACAGCACCGAGATTGCAGTCCTTCGCTCGCAATGACGGTTTGACGGAAGGCGAGTAGGCGTGAGACGTGACCGGCTCTGGACGGCCACACGCCAGCGGAGTATCTTGCGGTTTGGTACCCTGACCCGCGCTGAGGCGTGACCAACATGGCCAGAGCAACGACTTGGAGCGGATATGCGAGGAACCGCTCCGGAGAGCGGTTGCCCAGTTCGGAGAGGACCGCACCGTGGAGCTGTACTCGTACCTGCGAAACCGCGGCCGAGCAGATATTCGACGTTGACGATGCCGAGATCCTTCCGGATTTGGAACCTCTGCACCAAATGAAACCGGCACCGGCGACGATCCAAGTCCCGCACCGGTAGACGGCGAACTAGCCGCGGCGTGCATGCCGCCTTCAGCGAGGTTGAATGATGCCTGAACTCCACGAGCTTTCGGTGGCGGAAGCCGCCGCGCAGATTCGCGAAGGAACCCTGTCGCCGGTGTCGCTGGCCGAGTCGCTGCTGGCGCGCATCGACGCGCTGGACGGCGACCTGCAGGCCTGGGTCACCATCGACCCGGACGCGGTGCTGTCCGCAGCGCGGGAGCGGGAGGCGGAGGTGCAGCGGGGCGAGCCGCTCGGTCTGATCCACGGCGTGCCCGTCGGCCTGAAGGACATTTTCTACACTGAGGGCATGCTCACCGCGTGCGGGTCGAAGGTGTACGCCGATTTCGTGCCGGAATTCGACGCGACCTCCGTGGCCAACATCAAGGCGGCCGGCGGGATCATCCTGGGCAAGGCGGTCACCACCGAGTTTGCCTCTTCCGACCCCTCGCCGACGCGCAACCCGTGGAACCTGGAGCACACCCCCGGCGGATCCAGCAGTGGGTCGTCAGCGGCGGTGGCGGCGCGAATGGTGCCGGCGGCGCTGGGTTCGCAGACCGGCGGGTCAACCTGCCGGCCGGCGGCCTACAACGGCATCGTCGGCGTGAAGCCGACCTACGGGCGCATCTCACGGTACGGTGTAGCTCCGGTTAGTTGGTCGCTGGACCACGTGGGCATCCTGATCCGCACGGTGGCCGATGCCGCGCTGATGCTGACCGTGCTCAGCGGCGCGGACGACCACGATCCGGGCAGCCTGCGCGAAGCGGTGCCCGACTTCAGCGCGCAGATGGCGGAGCACGACCAGCCCCCGCGCATCGGGCTGGTGCGGCAGTACTACCAGGACTACGCCACGCCGGAGATGTGGGCGCACACCGAAGCCGTTGCCAATCAGCTGGCGGAGGCGGGTGCGGAGGTCGAGGAGATTCCGTTGCCCGACAGCTTCGCCTTGGCGCACGGCTACCATGGCATAGTGTCGGGCGTCGAGTGCGCGGCAGTCCACGAGGTCAATCACCGCACCCGCGCCGCCGACTACGGGCCGCGCATCCGCGCCAGAATGGAGATGGGCATGATCATGCCGACGTCGGCGTACCTGAAGGCGCAGCGGCTACGGCGCCAGTTCCGCGCCGACATGAGCGAGATGGTCGGCAAGGTTGATGTCGTCATGACGCCGGCGATGCCTGCGCCGGCTCCCCGGGACCTGAACACCACCGGCGATGCGGCGTTCCAGGTGCCGTGGTCGGTAGCCGGGTTGCCCACGGTGGTGGTCTCGACGGGCCTGAGCGAGCTGGGGATGCCCATGGCGGTGCAGTTCGGGGGGCCGTGGGCCCAGGAGGGCAAGGTATTGGGCGCGGCGCAGTGGTGCGAGCGGATCGCCGGGTTGAACCAGGCGCCGCCCAAATATTGACACGTTTCGTCGATGAGCAATCCGCATGAGTACACCCGAGGCCGTTGTAAAAACGGTTTGACCCAGCGCTGGGCGGCCTTATGTCGGTCCCGATGGAAGCGGGGGATGCCATGCAAATCGGGTTCTGCGACCAAGATAGGGTCGGCGGCGTAGGGAGCCGGCTCATGGATGGTTTCACGCATACACGTCCTTCGGCGTACACGGGCGAGTGCGACGGCAGCTTGCTGAGTTTTCCACCCAGTTCGGTGACGGTGAGCATGCAGACTTTCCATTGGTTGGTTCCGGTTCGGCAAAGCCGATTACCGGGGCGGTTTAGTTCCCGAACGCACTACTGACGACGTCCTGCTAACTGGTCGGTCCTTGGACGGTGTTGGTGGGTTCGGAACATACAGTGCTGGCACATTGTATTAGTTACTCCGTCTGGTGCGGTTTCCGGCGGCATGATGTCTCTGCGCGAGTCGCAAATGAACTTCACGTCTTCCTTCGGCACGCTCAGTATGCGGACGCAGTACAGTTCCTCTTCCAATGTCGGTTTTATGGTCCCGCGCTCTGGATCTCCGCCCATGGCGAGGTACAGGTCGTTGGCGATTTCCAGTTCGCGGGCCGACAGTCGTTGTACTTGTCGCGGTCCGATGTGAGGATGACCTGCCCCCAGTAGTTGTACCACTTTCTATGTTAGGCCGACCAACGTTTGGTCTTGGCCCATTTTGTAGAAGGCTTGTCCGAGAAAGCTATGTGTCCTGGCGTAACGATGCGAAGCCTGCGGCATTTCCACGCGTCGGTAGCGTTGAAGTCGGGGCAGAACCCAGTGGTGGTGTCCAAACGCATAGGCCACGCCAAGGTCAGCACCACGACGAACACATACGCCCACGCACTGCCGGGATGGCAGAGCGAGACCGCGGAAGCGGTGGCGAAGTTGATCAACTCTGGCACGTGAGATTTGTGGTACAAACCCACAGCACCCGGCCGTGTTGCGCCGTGGTAGACTACGCTCTGTAAGTAGGAAATCACGTTACACAGGGCTCCACAACACCTGACTTTGCCCGAAATCGCGATCCGCCCCTCGGCACCACCTTCCTTGGTTTCCTGCTCAGAAACGGCTCCAAATGGGGCCGTTTTGGCTATTTGGCCGACAACTGGTCGACCAAATGCACAATCACCGGCACAGGTGCCCGCCAACCTGCCATCCAAGCGCTCCACCAGGGGTATGATGCTCGCGTACGACAGAAGGAGCCAATGATGGTAGAAGCACAATTCGGCGGCGACAAAAAGACCGGCAAATGGGCATTCGCCAATCTCGAACGGCGCATGGTTGCCTGGCTGGTTCCCAAAGTGCCGTCCTGGCTGGAGACCTACCACCTGACGATGCTGACCCTTGTCTGGAGCGTCGGCATTGTCGTGGTCAGCCTTTTGGCCCGCCAGAGCCTCTATTGGTTGTGGCTGGTTTCGGCCTTGATAGCCCTACAGTACCTGACCGACGTCCTGGACGGCGCGGTGGGCCGCCATCGCGACACTGGTCTGATCAAGTGGGGCTTCTACATGGACCATTTCCTGGATTTCCTGTTCCTCGCGTCGATAATCGTCGGGTATTCCCTGGCTTTGCCCCACATAGCTGCCTACTGGTTTTTCGCACTGCTGGTGGTGGGTGGAGCGTTGATGGTGAACTCGTTCCTGTCTTTTGCCGCCACCAACGAGTTTCAGATATCAACGTTGGGAATAGGCCCCACGGAAATCCGGCTGTTCTTCATCTTGTCCAATACGGCGATGATTTTCTTCGGCACCGCCTGGCTGCCCGTTGCGCTGCCCGTGATCTTGGGAATCCTCACCATCACCCTGGCGTGGTCGGTTTGGCAGTCCCACCGCCGCATCTGGGAGATCGACATGGAGAACAAGCGCAGCCGGGGCGGCGCATAGCTCCGGCTCTCCCCGTTCCAGCGTCTGCCGGCGAGACGTCAATTCGTTCACCCAAACCGCAATCGACCGGGCGAAGCGGCTGGGAAAAGATGGGCTGGGACACCGTTGCAAACAGCGTGGACTGTAGCTAAAGAACGATTATCAGCCGCCTCATTGCATCCGGTCAGTCCTCCCGCTCGATCTCGGCGTACACCGCCCGCATGGACGCGCCGGAGTCGTCCTCCACCTCGGTGAACCACTTGATCAGAGAACGTGTCAGCTGGTCGACAGACTCATCAACTGAGGCAGCCTCATAGCGCTGGCGCACCGTGGGCAGGGTTACGCGACTTTGGGCTTCACGCATCCAGACGATCTTTTCCTTGTCGGTCATGTCCGAACCGGCCACGCGCAGCCGCTCGGCGAACATGGCGTCGTCCTTATCCTCGGGGGTGCCGCCCAACTCACGAATGCGCCGGTCGAAGATGTCCCCGTGGCTGGTCTCGCGCTCGGCTACCAGGGAGAGGCAGGCCTTCAGCCCCGGATGCTCGGTCTTGTCAGCCCACGCTTTGAGGTAGACTCCGGCCCGGTGCTCTTGCAGGCGAATGTCGTTGAGCAGGTCTATGTATTCTGGCTGATCCGGCATTGCGATACCTCACTATATTGAGCATTTGGGAACCGAAAGCGGACGCGCGTGCCATCATTTCGCAATGAAACACTCGCTGATGATTGTCAGGCAGCGCGGTTGCGGGCGAGTCTAGTGTGCCTCCCTTGGGGTGTCAAACCTCGTGCGTACCCGGTTTCATTTGAACTGTCATTGCGAGCGAAGCGCGGCAATCTCGTCAGGCAAGGAACGCCGCTACGGGAACGAGATCGCCACGTCGCTGCGCTCCTCGCGATGACAAACTGGGTACGCGTGATAGGGTGTCAAACTTGGCTGCGCCCGGCGCGTGATAGAATGCCGCCACGAAATCAGCCCGGTTTCAGGAGCGGTTTTGCCTCAATTGACTGAAGCGCAGCGCGGCATGGTCGCCACGATCAGAGAGTTTGTCCGCCGGGAAGTCCAACCTGTTGCCCAGGAAATGGAACACGCCGACGAGTACCCCTTCGAGCTGGTGGAGCGGATGAAGGAGCTGGGCCTGTTCGGCGCGGTGATCCCCGAAGAGTACGGCGGGCTTGAGCTGGATGTCACGTCCTACGCCCTGGTCATCGAGGAAATCTGCCGGGGATGGATGAGCCTGAGCGGGATACTGAACTCCCACCTGATCATGGCCTACATGGTCACGACCCACGGCACACCGGAGCAGAAGGAGCGATTCCTGCCCTTGATGGCGACCGGCGAGAAGCGAGGCGGCATCTGCATCACCGAGCCCAACGCGGGCAGCGACGTCCAGGCCATCGAGACTCGCGCCGTCCGCGAAGGCGACGAATACGTGGTAAACGGGACCAAGAGCCTGATAACCAACGGGCGCCACGGCAACACCTTCGCCCTGGTCACCAAGACCGACCCGAACGCCGACCCGCCCCGGCGCGGTATCAGCATCTTCATCGCCGAGAAGGGGCCGGGCTTCAACGTGGTGCGGGACATACCGAAACTGGGCTACAAGGGCGTGGATACCTGCGAGCTGTCCTTCGATAACTACCGCGTATCCGGCGGGAATCTGGTCAGCGGCGAGGAGGGCAGGGGGTTCTACCAGATAATGAGCGGGCTGGAGCTGGGCCGCATCAATGTTGCCGCCCGCTGCCTCGGCGTGGCGCGGGCCGCGCTGGAAGAATCCACGCGATACGCCAGGCAGCGCGAAACCTTCGGCAAGCCCATCGGAGAACACCAGAGCGTGCAGATAATGCTGGCCAACATGGCGACCCAGATCCAGGCGGCCCACCTGTTGGTGCTACATGCCGCCGAGAAGAAGGACCGGGGCGAGCGCGCCGACATGGAGGCCGGAATGGCCAAGCTGTTCGCCAGCGAGATGTGTATGCAGGTCGCCACCGACGCCATGCGCATCCACGGCGGCTACGGCTACACCCAGGACCTGACGGTGGAGCGCCACTTCCGCGACGCCCCGCTGATGATGATCGGCGAGGGAACCAACGAGATCCAGCGCCTGGTCATCGCCCGCCATCTGCTCAACAACTACCCCACCGGCGACTTCCTGTACGAGTCGGGGTTGTAGGCGGGCCGGATTTGGCGGGTATGTCACCTTATTTCGAACTGGCCGGGCACGACGAATAGTATTTTGAGACCCGTCGTTGCAATACTTTATGGAGGTCCTCAGCCATGGTTCAGAACAACAACGAAACCGGCATGACCCGCGCCCTGGGCAGCTTCGCGCAGGCGCTCGAGTACGAGGACCTGTCGCCGGAGGTGATCGACTGGGCCAAGTATCTGTGTCTGGACTTCGCCGCAGTTGCGCTCAACGGCTCCACCACCGGCTCGGCGCGCGCCGTCGTTGACGCGCTGCAGCGGCTGGACCGCCCCGGGCCGTCGGTGGTCGTCGGTACGCCTTATCGAGTGCTGCCGGAGTACGCTTCAATGGCCAACGGCACCGCCTTTCACAGCATAGAGATGGACGACGTGAACAACGAGGCGTCGCTGCATCCGGGCGTGGTGGCCTTTCCCACCGCCCTTTCGATGGCCGACCTGGCCCATGTGTCGGGCAAGGACTTCATCGCCGCAGTGGTTGCGGGGTACGACGTCATGGTGCGGCTGGGACGCGCATTGCAGCCGGCCGAGCATTACGGGCGAGGCTTCCATCCCACCGGCACCTGCGGGGCTTTCGGCGCTGCGGTGGTGGCCGGGCGGCTGCTGGGGCTGCAGGGCGACGACTTCATCCACGCCCTGGGCATCGCGGGCAGCCAGACCGCGGGCAGCATGGAATTCCTGGCGCAGGGGGCCTGGACCAAGCGATTACATCCCGGCTGGGCGTCGCACAGCGGTTCCTGGGCTGCCCTGCTGGCCCGCTCCGGCTACACCGGCCCCGCCACCATCCTCGAGGGGCGCGACGGCTTCCTCCAAGCTTATTCCGGCAACCCCGACACATCGCTGGTTCTGCAGGATTTGGGGGACGAATATCTGATCACCCGCACGGCTATCAAGCCCCATGCCTGCTGCCGTTACAAGCAGGGACCCATAGACTGCCTGATAGACATCCGCAACACCCATGGTCTGGAGGCCGATGACGTCGAGGAAGTTACTATCGGAGTACTCAGCGGCGGTTTCGAGATCATAGCGTCTCCGGAAGAGGACAAGGCCAACCCCAGGACAGTCGTGGATATGCAGTTCTCCATGCCCTTCGGCGCGGCGGTGGCCCTGGCCTACGGCCGCGCGTCGCTGGAGGAATACGCTGACGGGGTGCCCGACCGCCCGGAGATAAGCCGCATCCTCCCGCGGGTGAAGTGTGTGACCGACCCGGAGTTGGACGCCCACTTCCCCGGCGAGTGGCGCGCCTGGGCCGAGGTCTCCACCACCGACGGGCGCCGCCTGCGCAGAGGCATCCGATACCCCAAGGGTGACCCGGAGAATGCCCTGTCGTGGGCCGAAATGAAAGAGAAGTTCGTCATCCTTACCGCAACGGTCATCAGCCCGGACCGCCAGCAGCAAATCATCGCCGCCATAGAATCGCTGGACGATATGGATGACGTGCGAGACCTGGCAGCCCTGCTATCCACGGAACAGGCCACCAGGCGGTAAGGACGAGCAGGAGAATATGACCCCTCCGATGCAGGGTGTCCGCATCCTAGAAATGTCGCAGGCTATCGCCGGGCCGGTGGCGGCGCGGACGCTGGGCGACCTGGGCGCTGAGATAATCAAGATCGAGCAGCCCGGCGTGGGAGATATGTCGCGGCGCATCGGCCCCCACTTCCTCGGCGGCGAAAGCGCGTATTACCTGAACTTCAACCGCAACAAGAAGAGCGTAACCATAGACCTGCGAACGCCGGAGGGCCGGGAAGTCTGCCGCCGGCTCGTAGCCGTGTCCGACGTGGTGTTCGACGCATTCCGGCCTTCGGTGCTGGAGCGCCTGGGGCTGGACTACGAATCGTTGAAGGCCATCAACCCGTCCATCATCGCCTGCTCGCTGTCGGCCTTCGGGCAAGAGGGGCCGTACCGTGAGCGGCCCGGCTTCGACGGCATCGTGCAGGCCATGGGCGGCGGGATGAGCGTCACCGGCAACCCCGGCCAGCCGCCGGTGTTCATGGGGTTTCCGGTGGGCGACATGGTCGGCGGCTACGTGGCAGCCATAGGCATCGCCTCCGCGTTGTACGGGCGGCGGGTCACCGGCGAGGGCCGCCGCCTGGACATCTCCCTGCTGGACGTTCAGATTGCCCTGCAAGCCCACCTGGGGCAGTTCTACCTGGTGTCAGGCGAGGTGCCGCAACCCATCGGCTCCGGCCATCCGTCCAACCTGCCCGTGGGCGCCTACCAATGCTCCGACGGCAAATACGTCCAGGTTCACTGCGCCAGCCAGGAATTCGCCATGAAGACCCTGCGCATGATGGCCGGCGAAATCGAAGCGCTGCGGGGTATGGATGAAGACCCGCGCTTCACCAGCGCCCCCTCCCGCATCGAGAACCGCGATGCGCTCGAAGCAGCCCTGACCGCGGGCTTTATGACCAAGCCGCGCCCCGAGTGGGAGCAACTGCTGCTGAAGTACGATGTGCCCGGCGGACCGGTCAACAACATTGGCGAGGCCCTGGCCGACCCGCAGGTGCAGCTACGCGACATGGTTGTGGAAATCGACCATCCGGTCGCCGGCGCCTACCGCACCGCCGGCAATCCCATCAAGACCGGCAGCCCCGATAACTTCGCGCCGCCGCCGACCCTGGGCCAGGATACCGAGGCCGTCCTGACCGGGCTGCTGGGATATAGCGGCGCGGAAGTTGCGGCGCTGCGCGAAGCGGGAGCGGTTTAATTGGGGCCGCTGCTACACTTGGACCCCTTACCGCATATCTTTGCGTGTGACGTTTTGTGCCGCCAGCCAAGGGGGATTGATGCCCGCCCGAACAGGAAAAGAATACATCGCCGGTCTCAGGGACCGTCCGCGGGAGGTGTGGATACGGGGTGAGCTGGTCAGAGATGTGACCACCCACCCTTACTTTCGCAACGGGGTCCAATCGGTGGCCGCGCTCTACGACCTGCAGCACGACCCGGAGGTGGGGCGCGAAATGACCTTCACCACCCCCAGCACCGGAGACCAGGTCGGACTGTCTTTCATGATACCCAGGACTCATGAAGACCTGGAGCGGCGGCGCAACATGATGGCCCGCTGGGCATGGACCAGCTGCGGGATGATGGCCCGCACGCCGGACTTCCTGAACGTGGCGCTCACCGCCTGGGCCGCCGCCTCGGACTATTTCGCCCAGAACCGTGCCGAGTTCCAGAAAAACGTGCTGCGTTACCACGAGTTCATCCGGGAGAATGACGTTACGCTCACCCACACGCTGGTGAACCTGCAGCGGAGTCGCAGTCCGTCCACGGTGGACAACCTGACCGAGCAGGTCGCGTTGACCGTGACCAAAGAGAACGACGCGGGCATCGTGGTCCGGGGCAGCCGGATTCTCGCCACCCTGGGCCCGATATCCGACGAAATCGCCGTGTACCCGACCCGGACGCACCTGATCGGAGACGACGCCTGGCGCCAGGCGTTTTCCTTTTCAATCCCCTGCGACACTCCCGGCCTGAAGTTCCTGTGCCGGGAGAGTTTCGACTATGATCGTTCCCGCTTCGACCATCCCCTGGGGTCCCAGTTCGAAGAGATGGACGCGGTGGTGTTCTTCGACGACGTCCTAGTGCCGTGGGAGCGAGTGTTCCTTCTGGGCGACACGGAATTGTGCAACAACTACTCGGCCAGCACCCACGCCCTGGCCCACACCGGACACCAGGTCACCACTCGCCGGGTGGTGAAAACCGAGTTCGTCCTGGGCCTGCTTTCACTGATGGTCGAGACTCTGGGATCGACCGAGATACCCCAAGTTCAGGAGCGCATGGGCGAGGTGATCGTTTACCTGGAAACCATGAAGGCTTTGCTGCGGGCCGCTGAGGCCGACGCCGAAGTCGACCGGTGGGGAGTGATGTGTCCGGCCATGGCGCCGTTCAATGCGAGTCGCGGTCTGTTTCCCACGACCATCTACCCCAGGCTGGCCGAGATCGTGCAGCAGATGGGTTCCAGCAGCCTGATGGCGCTGCCGGCCGAAGCGGACTTTGACACGCCCATCGCCGCGGAGATCGAACGGTACATGTCCACCGACTCCGCCAGCGCCCGGGACCGGGCCAGGCTGTTCCACCTGGCTTGGGACGTGGCGTGCAGCGCGTTCGGCGGGCGCCAAGTTCTGTACGAGCGTTTCTTCGGAGGCGACCCGGTGCGCAATGCGATGATGCTGTACAGCAACTACGACAAGGAGCCATCCAAGGCCCGGGTGCAGGAGTTCCTGGGTCGGAGCGGGTGAGCCACTGCCAACTCCCTCTGAACGCCTCACAAACACCGCTCCGCCTCGGAACGGATGTAGTCCCGGAACTGCTGGGGCAGCCCGGCGGCCTCGGCGGCTTGGGCGTTTTCCCGGATGCGCTCCGGGCGGGAGGTGGTAGGGATGACCGAACTCACGCGGCGGTCAGAAATGACCCAGGCCAACAGCGCCTGGGCCCAGGTGTTGATGCCGTGGTCCCGCAGCGGCGCGAGGTCCGGCTGCTGCTTCAGGTCCAGGACGTAGCGGCCCTTCTGCAAGGGCTCCATCACCAGGACGCCGGTGCCCAGTTCCTCGGCCAGGGGCAGCAGTCCGTCTTCGACGTTCCGGTTCAGCACGTTGTAGGGGATCTGGACGGTGTCCATTCGACCTTGCCGCATGAGGTCCATGATGGTGGGATAGGCCTCGGGCACCATCGCAGACACGCCCACCATGCCGATCTTGCCTTCGCCCTTGAGTCGCTCCAGCGTGGGCAGGTGAGTCTGCCAGTCGATCATGTTATGGACCTGGAAGAGGTCGATATATTCGGTCTGCAGCAGTTCGAAGGAACGGGCAATTTGGGCCTCGCCAGCCTCCTTCCCCTCGGTGCGCACCTTGGTGGCAATGTAGAACCGGTCCCGACGGTCCTCCGTGATCTCGCCCAGGACCTGCTCGGCGTGGCCGTACCAGGCGGCGGTGTCGATCAGATTGACGTCGTTGTCCAGGCAGTTGTCCACGATCTGCCTTCGGACAGCGATCTCATCGTCGTCGGTGACGTCGAAAGTTCGAAGCGTTCCCAGCCCAATGACTGAAACGTCCAGGTTGCCAAGTTTGCGGTATTCCATCTTTGTTGACCTCGCCCAAGTGCCTGCTGCACACATGAAAATGGGGGACGCGCGGGATTTGTCCCCAGCGGTTGTACCACTTGCCATGCTAGTCCGGCCAGTCCCGAGCATGCCTCAGGGCACGGTATAACTGGCCGCTCCCGATCTTGCCGGATTGCAAGATTAGGTGTATTCCCGCGAAACGAACCGAAGGTGAACGAGCCATGGCCCAAACGACCACGCTGGATGAATTGATCGGCAAGTTCGAGGTGCTCCTGTTCGATTCCGACGGTGTCCTGGCCCGGTGGCCCGGCGCCGTTCCGGGAGCTCCCCAAGCCATTGACCGACTGAATTCGCTGAACAAGCCCTATTTCGTCCTGACCAACGATGCCTCCGCGCTCCCTGAGACCCGCGCTGCTCGGTACCAGAAACTGGGGTTGGACATTGATGCCAGCCGAATCATAACCGCAGGGTCCCTGCTGACCGGCCATTTCTCAGAACTTGGCATGACCGGTTCGAGATGCGTCGTGTTGGGAACGGAAGACAGTGCACACTACGTACGAGCGGCCGGTGGGGAGGTGGTTTCGTTTGAGGACAATTTCGATGTGCTGGTGATCGCCGACCAATTGGGCTTCCCGTTCCTGGAGGCTACGGGGGCGGTTTTGACGAACTTGTTGGGGAAGATAGATCGGGGAGAAACGCCCCACCTCGCGCTGCCGAACCCGGACGTGATGTATCCGGAAGGTGATGGCTACGGCTTCGCCAGCGGCGCGGTGGCGTTGATGTTCGAGGCCGCCATGGCGCTCCGGTATCCCGGCCGAACCGACCTTGTGTTCACCCGGTTGGGCAAGCCCCACCCCGCCATGTTCGAAGAAGCGTTCCGTCGCTCCGGAACCCGCGATGCGGTGATGATCGGAGATACGCCGGGCACCGACATCAGGGGAGCCAATCACGTGGGGATAGCATCGGTGCTGATGGGAACTGGGGTCGCGATTGCCGATGCGTCCATGCTCCCGGAGACGGACAGACCTACATACCTGATGGCGTCGCTTGTGTCCTGACCGGGCGGCCCAGCAAAAGCACCGAATGGCAGTAGACGTCACACGCACCCTTTTTCTTTATTGGGTGGAACGGCGCGACGTGGTGTCCACGTTACCTGAAACACGGTACCCACCAGCAACGAGATTGCGGGCGGAGTTCCGCAATCACAGTTTGACGCAAAGGGAGTACGCGTGAGACGCAACCGGCTCTGGACGACCACGCGCCAGCGGGGTATCTTGCAGGCTGCTACCCCCACTCGTATCGAGGTGTCGGCAACATGAGCCAGGGCAACGACTTGGAGCGGATCTACCAGGAGCTGCGCCGGAGAGCGGTCGCCCAGTTCGGTGAGGACCGCGCCGTGGAACTGGATTCGTACCTGCGCACCGCGGCCGAGCAGGTATTCGACGTTGAGAACGCCGAGGTCCACCCGGACCTGGAGCCATTGAACCAGGAGTAACCGCAACCCGACCCCGAGCCTGATGCGTAACCAGTCTGTCATCGCGAGGAGCGCGGCGACGCGGCGATCTCGTTGGTGCAGGGGACACCGCTACTCCTACGAGATTGCCGCGCTGCGCTCGCAATGACAGTTTGATCTTTAGACCGTACCTGCGAATGTTGAACCTAAAGCGGCGCGGATGCCGCCTGCATCGAGGTTGAATGATGCCTGAACTCCACGAGCTTTCGGTGGCGGAAGCCGCCGCGCAGATCCGCGAAGGAACCCTGTCGCCCGTGGCGCTGGCCGAGTCGCTGCTGGCGCGCATCGACGCGCTGGACGGCGACCTGCAGGCCTGGGTCACCATCGACCGGGACGCGGTGCTGTCCGCAGCGCGGGAGCGGGAGGCGGAGGTGCAGCGGGGCGAGCCGCTCGGTCTGATCCACGGCGTGCCTGTGGGTCTGAAGGACATTTTCTACACCGAGGCTATGCTCACCGCCTGCGGGTCGAAGGTGTACGCCGATTTCGTGCCGGAATTCGACGCCACATCGGTGGCCAACATCAAGGCGGCCGGTGGCATCATCCTGGGCAAGGCGGTCACCACCGAGTTCGCCTCTTCCGACCCCTCGCCGACGCGCAACCCGTGGAACCTGGAGCACACTCCGGGCGGGTCCAGCAGCGGGTCGTCAGCGGCGGTGGCGGCGCGGATGGTTCCGGCGGCGCTGGGATCGCAGACCGGCGGGTCCACTTGCCGGCCGGCAGCCTACAACGGCATCGTCGGCGTGAAGCCCACCTACGGGCGCATCTCCCGGTACGGGGTGGCCCCGTTGAGCTGGTCGCTGGACCACGTGGGTATCCTGACCCGCACGGTGGAGGATGCGGCGCTGATGCTGACCGTACTCAGCGGCGCGGACGACCACGACCCCGGCAGCCTGCGCGAAGCGGTGCCCGACTTCAGCGCGCAGATGGCGGAGCATGACCGGCCCCCGCGCATCGGGCTGGTGCGGCAGTACTACCAGGACTACGCCACCCCGGAGATGTGGGCGCACACCGAAGCCGTTGCCAATCAGCTGGCGGAGGCAGGTGCGGAGGTCGAGGAGATCCCGCTGCCGGACAGCTTCGCTCACGTGCACAGGTTCCAGCGCATCGTGTCGAACGTCGAGTGCGCGGCAATCCACGAGGCCAATCACCGCGTCCGCGCCGCCGACTACGGCCCGCGCATCCGCGCCGGCATGGAGATGGGCATGATCATGCCCACGTCGGCGTACCTGAAGGCGCAGCGGCTACGGCGACAGTTCCGCGCCGACTTCAGCGAGATGGTCGGCAAGGTTGATGTCGTCATGACGCCGGCGATGCCTGCGCCGGCTCCCCGGGACCTGAACACCACCGGCGATGCGGCGTTCCAGGTGCCGTGGTCAGCCTCCGGGTTGCCCACGGTGGTGGTCTCGACGGGCCTGAGCGAGCTGGGGATGCCCATGGCGGTGCAGTTCGGAGGGCCGTGGGCGCAGGAGGGCCGGGTCCTGGGCGCGGCGCAGTGGTGCGAGCGGATTGCCGGGCTGAACCAGGCGCCGCCGATCGGTTGACAACCCTCCAGCCCTTGAATATGATCTGAGCCATCAATGGCCCATTAACAATCGAATAGCACCCCCGGCGCACCATTACGGTTTAATAGGGAAGGCGGTGAGAAGCCGCCGCGGTTGCGCCACTGTAAGCGGGGAGTCGACCGACGAAAGCCACTGTCCACCAAGGTGTATGGGAAGGTGTCGGTCAGGCGCTGATCCGCGAGCCAGGAGACCTGCCCGGGAAGGTGGAGCACTACTCTGCGCCATACAGAGATAGGCCCATCGGGTTCCCCGTTACATAGGACAGGAAATCCCGAGGCTAACCAGCAATTTCGACCCCGGCAGAGTAGATGCCGGGGTTTTTTGTTGCCTCACCCGAGACTACTCCGTCCGGCAGGTCCCAAACCGTCCCGGCGTCGCTCATTGCCCAACCAGGACGCGAGTCTGATCAACAGCACACCGCGAAAGGAGCAGCACGATGAGACCTACCGGACGATTCTTCACTTTAATCCTGGCGGCCGCAACCTTATGGATTCTGGCCTGTGGCGGCGCTCAACAACCCGCCGCGGCGCCCCAATCCGCCGCCGCGGCTCCCACTGCGCCGGCCGCGACCGCGGCGCCCCAGGCCACGGCTCAACCCACGCCCGCGCCCACCGCGGCGATGCAGAGTGAGCCGGTGGAACTGCGGGTGGGCTCCGTCGCGGACACCTACCGAAATGACCCAAATGACATGAGCCGACTGAACATCGCCATGTTCCCCCTCAACACGAACATGTTCGACCAACTGGTGCTGGTGAACCACGATTTCCAGCTGGAGCCGATGCTGGCGGAATCATGGGAGTACGTCCAGGAGACGGGCTCCTGGCGTTTTCATCTGCGGGAAGACGTGGCGTTTCATGACGGCCAGCCATTCACCGCCGACGCCATCGTCAATATGGTGGCGACGTTCTGGTCCCAGGGCGCGGCCGGAAACCGGCTGAGGATCAACGAGAGTTCGGCCTCCGCAGTGGATGAATACACCGTGGACATAACGCCCATCAGGCCGCACCTGAGGCTGCCCGAGGATCTGGCTCACTCGTCCTACGGCATACGTGCTCCGGGCACCAATCCGCTTGACGGAGTCCACATAGGCTCCGGCCCATTCGAATTCGTCGAGTACGTCAAGGACGATCACATTACGGGCGGAAAAAACGGCGAATACTGGGGCGCGGTTCCGCGAGTTGACCAGATCGAATTTCGCTTCATGCCGGACCCCAATACGCGCATCCTGGCGCTCCAGGCCGGCGATGTGGACGTGATCTTTGATGTGCCACCCGAAGCCACGTCGCTGCTGGAAGGTTTGGACGACATCCAAGTACTGCCCACCGGCGTCAGCGCCAGCCAGTACATCATGGTGCTGCTCACGGGAGAAGAGCCGTATGTTCTGACCCAGGACATCATGGTACGGGAAGCCCTGGGCTACGCCATTGACCGTGAGGCAATCCTGGAAGTTTCGTTCGACGGCTATGCCGAGGCAAGCCAGCTCTTCAGCCCTCCAGGGGTTTTGGGACAGTATGCGGACCGCATCGTGGGTTATGAATACGATCCCGATCGGGCCCGGTCTCTGCTGGCGGAGGCCGGATGGACGACACCGGAGGGTGAGGACATCAGGCAAAAGGATGGACGTGACCTATCCCTGGAATTTATCAACGGGTTTCCCGCCGGACCAGAGAATGGACAGACCGCGGAGATCATCCAGGCCCAACTGAGAGAGGTCGGCATTGACCTCAAGGTCACCAACGTCCCCGACAACGCGACCTACTCGAGCCTGCTCAAGGACAAGCAGGGGGACCTGTTCCTGGAGATCGGGAACCAGAACAGCCCCTCGCCGTGTTTCCTGGCCGGTCTCTTTTACAGCCGCTACGAGACGCCCGGATCCTATGCCCGGGGTTTTGCTCCCGGTCCCCTGGGCTGGCCGCAGTATGACGACGCAATCGACGGATGCAATAGCGCTCTCACTACCCAAGAGGCCGCGATGCACCGGGCCGACGCCATCAGCGTCGTGGTGGATGAGTCGAGGTCATTGATCCCTCTGGTGGGCATCACGCGAATCTACGCGGCGCGCGACTACGTGCAGGACTTCGATCCGCACCCGGTGCGACTGCACGTGCGATGGGAGTCTCTCACGGCCGATCGTTAACTGCCCGGGGCCAGCGGGGAGCGATTGGCCCAAAACCTCGTTCAACTCAAAGCGGCGGGAGGTGGACCAACATGGCTCGCCACCGCCGCGCCGCCGGCGTACAACAGGAGGACGCGTATCGGACTGCACCTCTACCTTGCCCGTCGATTGCTCTCGCTGTTGCCCGTATGGATCGCCATCACATTCCTGGCGTTCGGCCTGGGCGCCATCGCCCCGGGCGACCCGGCAGAAGCGATCTACTACCACACCTTTGGAGTGCCTCCCACCGACCAGGCGGCGCTTGACGAACTGCGCGAAGAACTGGGATTGAACGACCCGTTCTTCGTACGCTACGGGCTCTGGACCTACCGCGCAGTCCAGGGCGATTTGGGCATTTCGTACCGTACTGGCGACCCGGTATGGAACCAAATGGTGTCACGGCTGTGGGCCACCCTCAAACTCGCGCTGGGCGGCGTGATGGTCGCCTTGGTGATCGCGTTTCCCCTGGGCATCCTGGCAGCGGTCCGGCAGGACTCGTCGCTGGACCTGGCGGCTCGGCTCTTCAGCCTGATCGGCGCCGCCATGCCCTCCTACTGGCTGGCCTACCTGTTGATCCTGGTCTTTGCGGTGCATCTGCATTGGCTACCGGTCGCCGGCTCGGATTCTTGGCAGCACCTGATCCTTCCCTGCACCACCCTTGGGTTGAGCGGCGCAGCGCTGCTCAGCCGTCTGCTGCGGTCGTCCATGCTGGAAGCCATGGGCAATGAGTATATGCGCGTGGCGCGGGCCAAGGGCTTGCCGGAGCGCCGGGTCATACTGGTGCATGCACTGCGCAATGCCCTGATCCCGGTGGTCACCGTCATGGGGACCATGCTCGGATTCCTGCTATCCGGCGCCATCGTCATCGAGACGGTGTTCGCATGGCCCGGCCTGGGGCGAATGATGATCGACGCAATATCCTTCCGGGACTACCCGGTTATCCAGGGCTTCGTGATTTTCGCCGGCACGGTTTTCGTCCTGGTCAACCTGGCGGTCGACGTCTCATACACATGGATCGATCCCAGGATCCGGTTGGCCGGCGGGCCTGACGCAGGTCGGGCTTGATGGGGATCTCTGACAAAGTGTCGAACGCCGGCAGCCGCCCGAGATAGCCATGACGGTGCTGGACATGCGGTTCCTCCGCCTGCTGAGACGAAACCGCGCTGCCATGATCGGTCTCTTGATTGTTGCTGTTATGGTGTCGACCGGCGTGCTGGGGCCGCTTTTGGCACCGTACGACCCGGATACGCAGTTCAGAGGAAGTCGTCTGGAATCCCCCAATCGAGAGTTTATCCTGGGCACGGACAATCTGGGCCGGGACCTCTTGAGCCGACTGCTCCATGGCGCGAGGCTGTCCATTGGGATGGCCGCATTGGCTACCGTCTTCATTGTTGCCATCGCTGTGGTGATCGGCGCGGTTGCGGGGTACGTCGGCGGCCTTCCGGACGACCTCGCCATGCGCGTGGTCGATGTGATACTCGCCTTCCCTGGGATCATATTGGCGCTGGCAATCGTCGGCGTTCTCGGACCCGGGTTGGGAAACGTCATGATGAGCCTGGTTCTCGTCGCATGGGCCGGCTACGCCCGTCTGGTGAGGGGGCTGGTACTGGAGACGCGCGAGCGGCCCTTCGTGGAGGCCGCGGCCGCTATCGGTTGCAGTCAGACCAGGATCATGCTGCGCCATATCGTCCCGAATATGATCTCACCGGTGATCGTTCTGGGGTCGCTGGAGATGGGAACGCTCATCCTGGCTCTGGCCGGATTGAACTTTCTCGGCCTGGGCGTTCAGCCTCCGACGCCGGAATGGGGATCCATGCTCAACCAAGGACGATTGTTTTTCCAGAGCGAGCCCCAGCTCATGATCTATCCGGGCGTGCTGATCAGTCTGACGGTCCTGGGATTCAACCTTTTGGGTGATGGCCTCAGAGATCTGATTGACCCAAGATATTCAAACTGAGGGCCCATCCACCATGGTCTGTTCACACGAGCGGAAGCTTGCAGTTCCAGCCGCCCCGGGACTTGCCAATGGCTTGCAGTCCCTTTTTCGGGATGCCCCAGTACCGTCCGGATGCACGTAGAAGAACACGCAGGGACCGCCGTTCACGGCAAGCACATTCGTGCTTCACGTCCGCCAACGAACTGAGATATACACAAGCAAGGCCGCTGATGAGAGTGGCAACCGCCGCAACATGACTCTGAGCTATTCTCGGCGGGCCGCGGTTGCGCGGGGGCGGTGGCGCTGCTAATCTTGCGCCGCTATGTTTTCGATCTTCAAGCGGAACCGGGATGCGGTCAACCGCCAGCAGACGGACGCCGGTGTAAAGCGGAGCCGGGACAGCTGGTTCGGGCGCATCCGGAACCTGTTCGCGTCCCGAGAGCTGGACGATTCGGTGTGGGATGAGATCGAGGAGATCCTGATCTCGGCGGACGTTGGGGTCGACACCACCCTGGCAGTGCTGGACGAGCTGCGGGCCAAAGTCCGATCTGGGCGCGTTGCGGATGGCGAAGGGGCGTTCACCAGGCTCAAGGAGCTGATCGCGGCGGAACTGGCGGCGTCGGACGACCCGGACGCGTGGCTGGACGACGACAGCGTCGCGTCTCCCTACGTGATACTGGTCTGCGGCGTGAACGGGGTGGGCAAGACCACCAGCATCGCCAAGCTGGCGCACCACTTCACCGGCGCCGGCAAGAAGGTCATCCTGGGGGCCGCCGATACCTTCCGCGCCGCCGCTGAGGAGCAGCTGGAAATCCTGGGCGAGCGGGCGGGCGTGGACGTGATCAGCCACCAGCACGGGGCGGATCCCGGCGCGGTGGCCTACGACGCCTGGCAGGCGGCCCGGGCGCGCGGCGCGGACATCCTCATCGTGGACACGGCGGGACGGCTGCACACCCGCCAGAACTTGATGGACGAGCTGCGGAAGGTCCGGCGAGTGATTAACGGGCTGGATGAGGCGGCGCCGCACCAGGTGCTGCTCACGCTGGACGCCACCACCGGCCACAACGGGCTGACACAAGCCCAGGCGTTCACCGAGGCCGTGGGCTGCACGGGAATTTTCCTGGCCAAGCTGGATGGCACCGCGCGGGGCGGGATCGTGCTGTCGGTGCGGCGGGAGCTGGGAGTGCCGATCCTGTTCATCGGCACCGGCGAGGGGCTGGACGACATCGCCCCCTTCGATTCCCACGAGTTCGTGGAAGCCATGCTGTCGCCGGCCGCCTGACGGCCGGGCTACTCCATAACCGTGCAGGACATTCTCGCCTGGCTCATCGTCCTGTGGGCCCTGTCGCTGGTCGGGTTTCCAATCGCATCGACGGTGTGCGGATTGGGGCGGTTGGCCGACCGCGGGTGGGCGGTCTCTCGGGTTCTCGCACTGCTGGCGCTGGCGTGGGTGACGTGGATCGGCGGCACGCTGGGCATCATTCCCAATTCGGCAGCCGGTATCGCCGCCGTGCTGGTGATCATGGGTTTGGCAGCGGCGTGGCTGGCCTACCGGCAACGGGCCGAGCTGGCGGACTTCTTTCGCCGGCGATGGGCGGTGGTGGGGATCACCGAGCTGACGTTCCTGGCTATTTTCGCCTTCTGGGCGCTGGTGATCAGCGAGGTCCCGGCGATCAACCACACGGAAAAGCCGATGGACTTCGGCATCCTGAACGCCGTAGCCAACGCCGACCGTTTCCCGCCGGAGGACCAGTGGCTGTCGGGGCACAGCATCGCCTACTACTACGGTGGGCACTACGTGGCGGCAATGTTGTCGACCCTTACCGGCGTGGCGACGGACAAGGCGTACAATCTGGCCGTGGCCACCATCCCGGCCCTGCTGGCCGCCGGAATATTGGGGATTGTGTACAACGTGCTGCGCCTGGCCGGGGCGCGGGCGTTCCCGGCGCTGGGCGCCGGACTGCTCACGGCGGTTGGAGTGACGATGCTGGGCAACCTGTCCGGCGTGCTGGAGCTGGCCTACGTTCGAGGCGTGGGCGGGGACTGGTTCTGGGAGTGGGTGGCGGTCAAGGGTCTGGAGCCTCCGGCCGGCGGCGATGGCTGGCTGCCCGACGGGTTCTGGTGGTGGTGGCGGGGAACCCGGGTGATCGACACGCTGACGGAAACGGGAACGTCGCTGGACTACACCATCACCGAGGTTCCGTTTTTCAGCTTCCTGCTGGGAGACCTGCACGCCCACGTGTCCGCGCTGCCCTTCGTGACGCTGGCGCTCACGCTGACGCTGGCGCTGGTGGTGTCGCCCATCGCTCCCGGGCTGCGCTGGCTGCGTCGGCGGCCGGGCGAGGCGGTGGCGCTGGCCCTGACCCTGGGATCACTGGCGTTCATCAACGCGTGGGACTTTCCGCTGTACGTGGCGATGGCGGCGATGGCGGCAGCGGCCTGCTGGTCAGCGTGGCGCATCAACCGGTCAGAGCAGGAGATCGACAGCGACGGAGCGGCATCCACCGCCACGCTGGCCCGAGCGACGGGCCGCGCAGCCCTGTTGGCTGTCGGACTGGTGGCAGCAGGGGTGGTCCTGTTCCTGCCGTTTTACCAATCCTTCGACAGCCAGGCCGGAGGGATTCTGCCCGTCACCGGGCCGGCCACGCGACCGTTCCTGTTCCTGGTGGTGATGGGCGTCCCCACGTTTCTGGCCGGAGCCCTGGTGGGCAGGTCGCTGCTGGCGCTGGGATCGCCAACCACGGGCAAGCGGTTGCTGGTGATGTCGGTGGCGGCATTCAGCGCGGCGCCGTTCTTCATCTGGCTGCTCGCGGTGGCGTTGCTGGTTTCCGTCCGGCCGGAGGAGACCATGCTGGCGGACGGGTTGGTCTGGCATCGGTTGGTGCTGGCGGTCCCGCTGCTGGGCATGGGCGGGCTGGCCGCTTACTGTGCGCTGGTGCTGGCGGCCAACCGGCGGCCGATGCAGTGGCTGGTGTTCGCACTGATCCTGGCGGCGGCCGGGTTCTACCTGCTGGCCGGAGCCGAGCTGTTCCGCATCGTGGACCTTTTCGGCAACCGAATGAATACCGTGTTCAAGGTCTACTACCAGGCCTGGATCCTGCTTGGGATTGCCGGCGGAGTGGGCATCTATTACATTGTCGCCGGGCCGTACCGCTTGCGTCCATCGGACTATCGACTAGGGTTGTTCAGGGCGCTGGGAATCGCGTGGGCCGGGCTAGCGGCGGGGCTGATCCTGGCTTCGGCCTACTATCCGGTGGCCGCCGTGCTGGAGCGAACGCAGTGGTTCCGCGACGGCGGCGGGTTTGGAGACAACACCCTGGCCGGACTGGACTTTCTGCGACGCGGCGACCCAGGGGAATACGACGTGATCGTGTGGCTCAACAACGAGGCGGAGCCGGGTCGAATCGTTGAGGCGGTGGGGGATGGTTACAGCAACTACGGACGCATCTCGGGGGCCACCGGCCGAGCCACGGTTCTCGGTTGGGAAGGTCACCAAAAGCAATGGCGGGGCGACGACCGCGCCTTCGCCGGCCGCAGCCACGACGTGGAGACGATTTACCAAGGGGCGGACGGGGCCGAAACCCGGCGTCTGCTGGAACTCTACGGCGTCCGCTGGCTGATGGTTGGCCCGCGAGAGCGGGAGGCCTACGGAGACGAGGTGGACGAACGAATGGAAGAATGGGTCGATGAGGGTTGGCTGACACCGGCCTTCTCGTCCGATGATGTGGCAATCTATGAAGTGATCGGCAAGTGAAACCGCAACATTGGAGGCAACCATGGAATTCAGCGACGTACGCAGCTTTTTCAGCAGCAACCACCGGGGAGTGATCAACACCTTCCGCCGAGACGGTTCGGCGCAGACCAGCATCGTGGTGTCCGGGGCGTCGCCCTTCGAAGGCGATGACGGACCGGTCTTCGTCATCGTGCGGGGCACCTCCGCCAAGGCTCGCAACCTGTGGCGGGACAACCGGTGCAACGTGATGGCCGTGGCCGACGACTGGCGGCAGTTCGCCGTGGTGGAAGGGACCGTCACCCTGCACGCCTACCAGAACACTGACGCCGAGGAGATGCGGCAGATGCTGCGGACGGCTTTCCGGGCGTGCGGCGACCACGAGCACCCGGACTGGGAGGAATACGACCGGGCGATGGTGCAGCAGGACGCGGTGATCGTGAGGGTGCAGCCGGAGCGGGTGTACGGGTTGATACGGTAGCGCGACCGCGACAGATCAGGATAGCGGCTACCACATCGCCTCGCCCGCAGCCAGTTTGTCATCGCGAGGAGCGAAGCGACGTGGCGATCCCGTTACCCGAGCGGCACCTTTTCACCGACGAGATTGCCACGCTTCGCTCGCAATGACAGTCGAGGCAGAATCGTTTGTTGGCTACGGCTTGGTGCCCACGGCGCAGTGGAAGGGGGTGGAGATGAAGAAGGTGCCGTCGGACTGGGCCTGCTCGGCTGCCGCCCGCCACTCTGAAGCCTCCTCGGCATTCAGGGTGGGCAGGATGCCGCCCTGCATGAATTGCAGCCGGTCCGGCTCCGCAAACGTGCTGATGAAGGGGAACATGCGGGTGTTCTGCAACCCCAGCCGGGCGAAGCGCTGGTAGAGCGACGAGTCGTCGCAGCCCTGGGGATGCCCGGGGTCGTCGACCCACGGCGGCGACTCGATCCTCGTCTTGAGGTCCAGGCGCAGGGGCAGATTCACCCAGCGGTTCATGTCGTGGGCGTGGCCGAGCACCGCAATGCGGCCGCCGGGTTTAACGACGCGCACCAATTCCGGCAGCATCAGGTCGGCGTTCACCCGCTGGATCACCGTGCTGGAGAAGACGACGTCGAAACTGTTGTCGTCGAAGGGCAAAGCCTCGGCGCTGCCCTCGTGGAAGTTCACTACGTCTTCCATGCCCTCGCGCCTGGCGATGTCCGCCGCTTCTCGCAGGAAGTAGGTGTTCACGTCCACCCCGTCCACCGGGTTCTGGCGGTCGGTGCGACGGGCCACCCAACGGCAGAGCACGCCGGTTCCGCAGCCGGCCTCCAGGACCCGTTCGCCGGGCTGGATCTGCGCGGCGTCGATCAGGCTGCCCACTGCAGACAGGTACCCAGGGGTGCGGCCCCGGCCCTCCAGGCTGCCCACCATGCCCAGGATTGGCCCGGTCAGGGTGATGATGCAGTATCGGTCGGTGAACGCCGCGACGACCGGGTCCCATTGGGACGGGGCCGCGCCCAGGGGCAGCAGGACCAGCGGCGGCCCGGATCCCTGGACCCTGAAGTAGATGTCGTCGACCTCGCCTTCCTGAACCGAAGGGGATGCGTTGGGCAGGCCATTGGCGGCGTCCACGCCGGTCAGAAAGTCACGCATGGCTGCGGTCATGCTCTCGCCCTGCTCGACGCCGATGTCGGCGTAGTTGTTGGGGTAGCCGTAATCCGCCAGGGTGACCTTTGCCGCCGACGGGAGGCCGGCCAGGTTGCGGTCGATGGTATCCGTGGCACCGCCGCGGTCCGCGTTGAATACCAGCAGTCGCTCGGCCAGGGGAGCCAACGCCTGGGAATCGAACCCCAGCGGACAGACCAGCGTCATCGAAGCAAGAGCGTCGGGATGATTGACCGTCAGTCCTCGCCAGTCGCCCAGGTTTCGGGACGCGAAGTGGGCCCGCTCGATGCCCAGTTGCCGCAATACGCCAAGGATCCTCTCGTCAACTGGAGCTTCAACCTGTGTCGTCATCATACCCCCAATTGTGGTGAGTTGATTGGCCATGCATCGAAAATCACGGCGCTAGCCGCAATGATACTGCTCCATACCAAGCCGTTTCGGGAATCGCGGGTTAAGGTGCGGCCTCTCTCATGACGCGTTCTACCAGCGCGGTGAGCGTCTCGACGGCTTGCGGTATATCGGAGGCGATGCGTACCCGGTCGAGGGCAGGATGCTCGTCGGCGTAAAGGGCAGCGCCTCCGAACTCGGTGAGGTACTGGTGCTCTTCGCCCGGAATGGGTTCCCCTTGAGGCCATTGCAAGTCACGGCGAATGCGGTCGACCAGGAGTCTCAGGTTATGGCCGTCCCGCCCACCGGTGGGGTAGTCGAACCCGTGGGAACCCAGGACAGCTTTGTAAACGTTTTCGAGGGCGGTCTGCCCAGCCCGTCCAACTCCTTTGTCCGACATTCGGTCCGCTAGGCCCGAGTCCAACCAGAGTTGGAGGTCTCCGGCAGCGTCGTTTGCGTCGCTGAGACGCTGCCGTACACCTTGAAAGTCAGTGTGCTCTTCAAATTCGCCCTGAGCGGGTCCCCGCTGTTCGTCGGGCATGACGACAAGCCCCTGTTTGGCGATGGAGTTGGCCAAGTGGTTTTTGAGGCGACTGTCCCTATGGAAATCGGCCTCTGTCATGCACAGGATGTCAATGCCGGAGACCTGAGGCAGACGTTTCTTCTGGATTTGTCTCGCCCTGTCGCGCAGTTCTTCCAACCACTGCACAGTGGGCGCCGGGTCCTTGATGATCAGGACGTCGATGTCAGAGGCTGGGCCATGATCACCCCGGGCCCTGGAGCCGAACAGAATTGTCTGGCTGGCCTCAGCCATTTCGTGTATCTGGCGAACGACGCTCAAGACCCGTCCGTCGGCAGTGGATGCAGGCATTTCGAAACTCAGTCACCGTATCGGCAATGACAGTGTTGTGCCCTTTGATGCGGAAATTTTACCGTCGAAAGCCCAAGTCGGGAAATGGGATCCGTTTGGTTCGGGTTGAACAAATCTGCCAGGGCACTTTTCACAACGACAGCGAACCCTGCTGGTCCTCATCGTCCCCGGCGTCAGCCGCTGCGTTGATGAGACTGGCGGGGTCGTCCAGCATGGTCAGCAGGGCGCCTTCGTCGAGGATGGGGACGCCCAGGCGCTCGGCGCTGGCCAGCTTGCTGCCGGCGGACTCGCCGGCCACCAGCCAGTTGGTCTTGCGGCTGACCGACGAGGTAGTCGCTGCGCCCAGGGCTTTGACGCGGCCCTCGGCTTCACGGCGAGTCATGGACGAGAGCGTGCCGGTGATCACGAAGGTCTGGCCCTTCCAAGGCTGCGCGGATTCATCCACCGGGGCCAGTTCGTGCCAGATCTGGACGCCGGCGTCGCGCAGGCCGGCGATGGTCGCCTGGTTGCTCTCGGTGGCGAAGTAGCTGACGATGCTCTCGGCGATGCGCGGGCCGATTCCTTCGATCTCGGTGAGCTCGTCGACGGTGGCATCGCCAATCTCGTCAAGGCTGGCGTAGCGGGCGGCGAGCAGTTCGGCCACCTCGGCGCCAACGTGGAGAATGCCCAGGGCGAAGAGGACACGGGCCAGCGGGCGATGCTTGCTGGTCTCCACGTTGTCGAGGATGCGGGTGGCGAGCTTTTCGCCCATGCGGTCCAGCTCGGTGAGTTGCTCCATCTTCAACCCGTACACCTGGGACACGTCGGAGACGAGGCCGCGGTCGATCAGGATGCGGCACCAGCGTTCACCGAGGCCGTCGATGTCCATGGCGCTGCGGCTGACGAAGTGCTTGAGGGACTCGAAGAACTGAGCGGGGCAGGCCGAGTTGGGGCAACGGTGCATGGCGTCGCCTTGCTCCTTGACCACGGTGGTTTCACACTCGGGGCAACGCTCGGGCATGCGGAACTCCGGCCCGCGCTCCTCACCGTCGACCGGCACGTGGCCCAGCACATGGGGAATGACGTCGCCGGCGCGCTCGATTTCGACCCAGTCGCCGATGCGGATGTCCTTGCGGTGGATGTCCTCCTCGTTGTGCAGGGAGGCGTGCTGCACGGTTGCGCCGCTGACGACGACGGGTTCCAGGATGGCCTGGGGGTTCAAGCTGCCGGTGCGCCCGACGTTGATGATGATGTCCAGCAGGCGGGTATTGGCGCGCTCGGCGGGAAACTTGTAGGCGATGGCCCAGCGGGGCTCGCGGCCGGCGAAGCCCAGGGCGTTCTGCTGGGCGAGGCTGTCAACCTTGACCACGAGCCCGTCGGCCTCGTAGCCCCAATCGTGCCGCTGATCAAGCATCTGATCGTAATAGTCGCAGACCTCATCTACGGTTTCAAAGATGCGGTTCGCATCATTGACGCGAAAGCCGTAGGACCGCAACCGCTCCAAGGCCTCCCAGTGCCCAGCCGGCATGGGCGAGTCGCCGGTGAAATTGAGGCTGTAGGTCCAGATCTGCATGTTGCGGCTGCGGGTTGCCTCCGGATCAAGCTGGCGGATGGTGCCCGCGCCGGTGTTGCGGGGGTTGGCGTAAAGGGGTTCGCCGTTGCGAGCCCGCTCCTCGTTCATGCGCTGGAAGCTGTCCAGGGGCAGGTAGACCTCGCCGCGCACTTCCACGTCGGACGGGAAGTCTCCACGGAGCGAGCGGGGGATGCTCTCGACCTCGCGCAGGTTGGGGGAGACATCCTCGCCGGTCTGGCCGTTGCCGCGGGTGGCGCCGAGGACGAAGGCCCCGTCGCGGTAGACCAGGCGGACGGCGAGGCCGTCGATCTTCAGCTCGGCCACCATGCGGAAGGGCTGACCGTCCAGCAGGTCGGTGACGCGGCGATGCCACGCCTCCAGGTCGTCCCGGCTGAAGGCGTTGGCGAGGCTCAACATGGGAATGGGATGCTCGACCTGGGGGAAGCGGTCGGAGGCGCTGCCGCCGATGATCTGGGTCGGCGAGCCGGCGGACCGGAACTCGGGATGGGCGGCCTCCAGGTCGCGCAGTTCCTGCATCAGCGCGTCGTACTGCCCGTCGCTGATGACTGGCGCGTCGTCGTTGTAGTAACGCTCGTTGTGGAACCAGATCTGATCGCGCAGCCAGCGGGCGCGTTCGGCGGGATCGCCAGGGTCAGGCGACGGGGAAGTAGGAGTGCTCATCCGGATCGTCCTGCTGTTGATGCCTGAGTGTTACCGATAGTATAGTCCCGGCAGGTGGGGAAGCGTCAGAATCAGGATTTTCAAGATTTGATGATTACCGGGATTGGAACCGTTCCATAATGGATATCTCCAAATCCTGTTCAATCATAAAATCCCGCAAATGACGTCACCCCGTACATGATACGGGGCCTGCTTCTGACAATTAGCAAAAGCGGGTGCGCATAATGGATCGCGTGCGACCGGCTCCAGACTGTTATCCTAGAGACAGATTATTCGTGACACACAACCAGGAGGCGACCACCATGCCCGCTGCCGCCGATGGCCTGATTTCGGCCCTGGAAAACAACTTCACCACCGTCGACTTGGCGCTGAGAGACCTGGACGATGACGAATTCGGGCGCATCCCGGCCGCCGACTGCAACTCGGTGGCGTGGATCCTGTGGCACCTGTCCCGGGTGATCGATTCCTTCATCCACACCCGGCTGCGGGACCTGCCTCAGCTATGGGACACCAACAACTGGGAGCAGCACTTCGGAATGCCGGAGGGCGGCGAGAACCGCGGCCTGGGCTGGACGCACCAGATGGTGTGCGACTGGCAGCCGCCGTCCCGCAAGCTGCAGATGGAATACTTCGAGCAGGTCCGTTCCGCGCTGCGCGAATACCTGCCGGGCCTGACGGAAGCGCAGATGCAGCAGGCCAAGATCATCCCGCCGGTGTCGGAGCCGCGCACCGTGGCGGCGGCGCTGGGGCAGATGACGTGGGACTGCGTGTCCCACGGGGGACAGATCGCCTTCCTGCGCGGGATGTACAAGGGGATGGGCTGGCACCGGTAGGCCAGCGCCCGTGATGAGCCTGGTGACTACCCCCGGCGCAGGCGCCCGCGATCGGCGCTGTCGACCATGATGGTGACCGGGCCGTCGTTCTGCAGGCTGACTTGCATGTAGGCCTGGAACTCGCCGGTGGCGACGGTGAGGCCGGTTTCGCGAAATATTTCCACTGCCCGTTCGTAGAGCCGGTTGGCCGTTTCGGGGTCGGCGGCGGCAGTGAAGTCGGGACGCCGGCCGCGACGGGTATCGGCGTGCAGGGTGAACTGGGACACCACCAGCAGCTCGCCGCCCGCGTCCAGGGCTGACAGGTTGAAGCGGCCCTGATAGTCGGCGAAGATGCGCAGGTTGACGATCTTGTCCACCAGGTAGCGGGCGTCGGGCTCGTCGTCGCCCTCCGCGACGCCCAGGAGCACGACGAGTCCGGCGCCGATGCGTCCGACCTCAGCGTCGTCAATGGTGACGGACGCGGAGGTTACCCGCTGTATCAGGGCGCGCATGGGCGTGGGTGAAGCGTTCCGGACAATGGAAAGGCCGCACCCTGGAGCGCGGCCGGTTTCGTCGTATGAGCGATGAGATCGATCAGGCGGAATCGCCAGCGGCTGCCCCGGCCGGAGCGGGTGCGTCTGATGAGGACGAAGAGCCGGAGTCGCCGGAGGAACTGTCGCCACCGCTGCTGCCGTTGGAGGAAGTGGATGCGGAGGTCGATTCCTTGGCCTCTTCCTTTTCCACGGGGCGCTTGGGCCGTCCGTAGTCGGTGGTGTAGAAGCCGCTACCCTTGTAGATCACCGGCACGGCGTGGAATACCCTCTGGCCGGCGCCGCCGCACAATGGGCACTCTCCCTGTCCAGCCTCGCTGAATTTCTGGACCAACTCGAACTCGTTTGAGCACTCCGTACAGCGATAATCGTAGCGCGGCAAACCTGCCCTCCTTGATATGACGAACGCCGGCGGGCCCACTGACGCCCCGGCCGGCCGATCACGTTGTTAGCGCGGGCGGAGTCTAGCACTGCGCCCGCAAGCGGTCAATTTGCGGAGGCCGTCTCAGCGCCGGCCCTAAGTGGCCTACCGCCGCTGCCGTCGGCGCCGGCGTGCCGCCCGCTGGGCCGCCAGGCGCTCCTTCTGCGCCTTGGACCGGAAGAACCGCCGGTCCTTAAGTTCGCGCAGGATGCCGGCGTGTTGCACCGACGCCCGGAATCGATTCACCAGGCTTTCTGGGGTTTCGCCATCTCGCGGCGTTACGTAAGCCATGCAATGCTCCCGATTACGTGTTTTCAGGTACTTCCAAGTAGGGCCGACTATAACACGCACGTGCGGAACGCCGCAAACGGGGACGAATGCTCACGCGTACCCAGTTTGTCATCGCGAGGAGCATAGCGACGTGGCGATCTCGTTGCCTGAGCGATGCCTGAGCGATGGCTCCTTCGGCAACGAGATTGCCGCGCTGCGCTCGCAATGACAGGTTCAAGTGCGTAAGTCCTATGACAGTTTGGAGAGAGTGGGTACGCATGAGAGCGGGAGGACTTGGATCGACGCGTTGGGTCGTGGTCAGCGGATGCGACAGCAATTGCAGTCGAGGGGGTGGTTCTCGGTTCCGGGAGGGACGTAGAGGCCCAGGGCACGACGGTATTCGCCCATGGTGGTGATCGGCTTTGGCTGGGGTTCGGTCCGGAGGGCGGAGGGGTCGGCTTCCCAAAGGTCCAAGTAGTCCTGGACGCTCAGCGGGTTGGGGTCCAGCGTCATTGCCCGCTCCACGGCCTGATGCAGACGCACGGCGCGACGACGAGCGCGGCGCAACAGTCTGCGGAGGGCGGCGACATCTTCGTTGGCGTCAGCAAGCAGGCGGGGCAGGCGGTACAACTGCCGGAACGCGCGCAGGTGTCGATAGTCCATGAGGCCGTCGCACACCAGAGCGACCAGCACCGTGGTCAAGCGGCGCCAACTGTAGTGGCTGCGATGCCAGTGGACGGCCGCGGCGGTGGCGGCATGGGTGGCCGCGCGGTGAATGGCGCGGGCTGCCCGGTCATAGTCGCCGGCACGGACGTCGCGGGTGACGAAGCCCAGGTACAGTTGGCTGCGGTCCAGGTGATGGTCGGCGTTCAAGGGCACCGGCTCCTATGATGGTGGCTGAGTTCTTTATTGGTTGATGGTTTTCTCGCTTTCTGGTCGTTGCGGTTGTTGGTTGGTTGGTACAGCGCTGCCAGAGGATTTCAGGGTCGGTGTCAGCCCCACGGCCGGGGTTACGCAAGGAATTTTTGCCCACTGAAACCGTTGACGACGCTGGGGTCGTGCAGAACGCAGCGAGTGGACTGTCGCTGTGTCGCCGGGATGACCACGCCGCTGAGAAACGGGCGGACGACGGTCGCTCGGGACAGGGATTTGCGATTTTGATGCTGACGGGGTGGCCGCGAACGACCCGCGGGACCTCTGGCGATGGCTGATAATTCACGTGACGGGTACAGTATAAGAACTTTTGTTTGGGGTTGTCAAGGACGGGTTGGTCGAGGCGATTTCGCTACTGCGCATCTATGGCATCCATTCGCGAAATCGGTCAAAGGCGTTGTCGATTTCGTTCCACTTAGCCGGGACTCGACGAACATGAGGAGACAACCGTGCCACTAGATAGAACTGCCTGCGGTGAGCCGGAGTCGGGAAGCTGTCCGGATCTGCAGACCAGCCACCAGTCCGCCAAGCGCCGCACTCGACGTGCACAGACGCGTAACTGCGGATGCAGATCGGACGGAGCTAACTGGAGAAGCGAAGGCCAAGGAGATAACAATACGGGCAACAGGCTACTGCTCTTCGTAGACCCTTTGCAGACTGGCGTCGTGCCAAACGATTTTGGCGTTTTCCCGCAGGCGACGATAGAACGAATCAAGCGTAGCGTCCGCCTCGTCAGTGCCGAACTGCTTCAGACCCATTTCTTCCGTTAGCAAAGCATCCAATCTGTCTCGTTCTAAATCCCTTCGGAAAATTGGCCGAGCCAACTTCCAGTACGTCCCTTCGTGAGGATCTAACCCAAGCTCCAAAATAGCCGCGCGACAGAAGGATCCAGACCCACCTAGGCACTTGGCTCTTTGCACCTGCACGTAGGCCTCAACCTCCTGTTCCGACACCACCGCGTCGAAGCGGTACAACTCCTGGCGCACTAAGGCGTCTGAGATCACAAGATCAACGGCTTGCGAAGCTGTATGAGTTACACCCAAGTGCCCGTAGCTGACCATCATCTGATCGATTTCCGTACAGGTGACTGCCTCACCGTTCAACGTGACCGCCGGAGCATCCTCGCGACCCCAAAACGCGACCTCGTGGCACAGGAAATCAGGTTCGCGCGTGTTCCACATGGCCACTACCAAGACCGCCGTTGCAGCAAACAAACAGCCGGAGCCTATAAGCAGCAGCCGAGCCCTTTTTCTCAGAACAGTGAACATCAGAGCGTCACAACATAGATTGACGGCGTGATATTTGCCACGCCGTCCTTATACGCCCTCCATGCCGAACTGGAAAGCGTACCGCCAAACACGTTTCAGCAGCCAGACGTGCAGGATTTCCAACTGTCGCGCGGACCGAGTTCATTGTAAATGTGACCAAGGGTTGAGAAGTAGAACACGTCGTCCTCATCGAGGTCCCCGGCGAACAGCATACCGACCAGCTCTACATTGCTGTCGCTGGTGATTTTGAACACCGGTGCACCGCTGTCGCCAGCACTGGGCCCACCGCCTTCTGTCACCCGTGCCCGACCTACGCAGATGACACGAATGACGTCATTAACGACTTCCTTGAACGTGCAGGTGTCCAGCACCTTGGCCTTCTGCCAGCCTTCTGAACGACCGACGTAATAGATGACATCGTTCTGAAAAAAGCCGCCGCTGTCACTTGTAACGCTGAACGTTGTACCAGCCGGAGATACTTTGGTCTTACCAATCTTGGTCGGCTTGGCTATCTTGCCACGATGTATGCCTCCGTCGGTCATCTGCACGAAAGCAGCATCTGAGTACCTGCAGACGTAACCCTCCGCACACTGGTCCAACGGGTCATCAATGTGGGTCAATTGAGGATCGGTGAGTTCCCTGCCAACTTCGTTGCTGCCGTTGCGCGGAAAGTTCGGCTGGTGGATCACGGTATTCATCTCCCCACCAATAGGGATACCGGAGATGTTCGTCGTGCAGTGCGATGGTACGACCAACCCATTGGTGCTACCCCGCTGGGTCGTGAAACCGACGGTGCATTTCACCCAGTTGTAGCGCCACTGATATTGAATGCCGCCCACCACGCCACGCCACCTAGATTTCACGTTGTCCTTATCCCCAAGCAGCACGGGATTGGAAATCACCAAGTTCACCGCAGTAGCGGGCACCTCAAGTTCATCAACAACCTCACGAGCGCTGGAAATCTCCGCACTGGTACGAAATCCGAACCTGATTCGATTTTCACTCTCCAGAACTGCACCGGAGGAAGGTGCAACGCCTTCCTCCACCAACGCCGCGTCAAGCGCGTGAAACCAGCCCAGTAGCTGGTCGAACGAATGGCTCCCCTGAACAGTCGTGATACTCGAGACAGACTGATCCCCTGCATATGCTTCGTTGAATGCAGACCGAGCAGCACTGGTCTTGCTAGGGTCTGTCATGTAGACGTACACCCGACTCGGGTCGTCCTCATCGAAGTAAAAACCACCAAACCCACCTTGGTGATCTTTGGCAATGCGAGCCAAGTGTTGGTCAGGCCCGAACATATTCCCGTCCTCGTCAAACAGTCTCTGCACCGCATCCTCACGCGACCCGCCATCGTCTTCGGCTGGCGGCGGGTCGGGAGAATCCTGTGCCAAAACAACCGACACCGTAAGTATGCCTACCAGCAACACCAAAGCAACGACTGGTAGCCCGAGTTTTCTAGCCATATTGATCATCTCCCGTTTTGTCGGTTTCGAGGACTTGTCGAATGCCCTCATTCTCGAATTACCAACACAAAAAGCCCCGCCGCTGGCGACGGGGCTGGACAAGCAGAAGGCACAGGGCTACTATTGAGCCCAGATGGCGGACCACCATTCCCCATCGACCACGGCCTCGGTCTTACCCACCGGGGCCGTTCTGTTGGCCTGCGCAGTCTATGAGCCGAGCAACGCAGAGTCAAGCAAAGCGGAATCGCCATGTCTGCTACATTGAGTTGCAGAACATTTCAAATAAGCGGCAACAGATGACGCTATCGTGCCATTTGCACAGAAAAATAAACCGAATTGGGCCCTGATACAACGATGTACAAGTCTTGGCCAATTTCCCAATTTCATACAGGAACGCCATCATCAAAAGACCCCAACCGGCCTGGCAACGACTGACCTATGCGCCGGATTGAGACCGATGATAGCCAAGTTCACAACCAGATTGGCTGTGCCAAGAGACAATCTCGGCTTTTGCCGTGGCGGCCAGGAGTATAAAAGCACAACCCTACTTGGGCTGCGCTCAAGTAGGGTCATACGGCAATTCATACACTATCAGCCCCATATGCCAAGTATTCATATATTGCGGGAGACCGCCCCAGAGCATGTCTCCCGCTGTACTTCCACTGGTGAAGAGCTACGCCACTTCGCGCCACCGGGCACAACAGCCGCAACCGGGGTCGCGGCAGGCGTGGGTCGGCAACTGTCGTCGTTTCAGGCCAGCGCCCCGGACTTTGGGCAGTCTGATGCTCAAGTGCCTCATGTGGGCGTAGTCGTCGGCCTGGGGGTAGTCCAGCGCTGTGGCCAGCCAGGCTAACAACGACAGCGCCACGTGCAGCGAGCCATTGAAGATGTCCAAATAACGGTGCGTGTCCAGCAACCGGATGGGGATTGAGGCGCGTGTTGCGCGGGATACAAGCGGTTGCTAGAATAGTTGGAGCGTACCGGCGTGGTGTAGTGGTAACGCATCGGTCTCCAAAACCGAAAACGAGGGTTCGATTCCTTCCGCCGGTGCCAATGGATCCCTGCTTTGAGTAGGGATTTTCTTTTGCCTGTGATCGTCTTTCACGTTGATCGACCTAAGCGGTTTTTGACGGGTAATTTAACGATCGGCGGTTTCCCAGGATACGATGTTGGGGCGTGCGGGCTGGGCTCCGTCGATCTGCCAGGCGCCGTTCTCTTCGCGCAGGGCGTCTTGCAGCGCGTGTTCCAGGCGTGTCATGGCTTCGGTTTCGGGGGTGACGTAGAGCCAGCGGGCGACGGCTTCGCGGGCTTCCTCGATGCTGCTGAAGGTGCGCGGCGGTTGCTGGTCCAGCTCGGTGATCTGGGGTTGGATGCCCAGCTCGTCCAGGACCGGGAGGAAATGGGGTAGCGAGGGCAGGGCGTGGCGAGTTTCGCCGTGGACCCGCTCCCACAGCCCGTAGACCTGCGACAGCGGCGAGGCTTCGAAAACCACGGCCATGACCAGGCGGCGGGCGTGGAGGTCCATCTTGCGGACGAAGGCGCCGATGTCCTCGATGACGTAGACCACGTGGCTGCACAGGGCAACGTCGGCGGGTTCGACGTCGGCGTCCAGCCAGGCGGACTCGACGATATGGACGTTCTCGATGCTGTACTCCTGGGCGGTTTCCCGCAGCACCGCGCACATGCTGGGCGATGGCTCCACGGCGGTGACTGCGCTGCAGGTCAGCGCGAGCGGCAGGGCCAGCCGACCGCCGCCGGCGCCGATGTCGAGGAGGGTTTCGCCGGGGACCAGGTGTGAGCGGAGCGCCTCGACGGTGCGGTCGTCGGTGCGGTGAGGGTCGGCCTTGAACTGGGCGGCGAACTGGTTCCAGGTGTCCGTGGGCCGCACGCCGCGCATGCGGTCCGACTGGGCGTGCTCCACCCGCACCATCTCGCCCCAGGTTTCGATTGCGCTCATATCACTTCTCCGCGGTTGAACGTGTGGCTGGACTGCCCGACAGACCGGACTGGATTATATGCTTTGGGAAGGGAATCCATATCGTGGCAGCGTGGCAAGCGTAAATCGTCAGAATCAGGATTTACGGGATTTTATGATTTAGCGGGATTGCGAGATCTTCATCACGGAACGGTACTAATCCTGATAATCCTCAAATCTTGAAAATCCTGATTCTGACAGACCACCCGAAGTGGGTACGTGTGGGAAACGTAGTATCTTGAAAATGTGACGTCAACAGCGACAGCCCTTGCGATCCTGCTCCTGGTGCTCGCCGTAGGATGCCAGGGGATGCCGACCGAGCCGAGTCCGACGCCTGCGGATCCGACCTCTCCTCCGACACCGGCGGCGACGGCAGTGCTGCCGGAACCGTCCCCCACTGCCACTGACGTGCCGGCTCCTTTGCTCACCGGAGTTCCCGTATCGCCCACGGCACCGGCACCGCCGCCGCCGACCTTTCCAAAACCGATTGACGCGCCGCCCCTGGAGACGCTGCGGTTGGAGCCGCTGTGGACCGATCACGAGTTCCGCGCACCCACCAACCTGATCCAGATGCAGGATGGCCGAATGCTGGCGACCGAGCAGGACGGCCGGATCTGGGCGTTCGACCCAGCGGGTTCCGAAATCCGCGCCGCGAGGGAGTTCCTGGACATCACCGACCGGGTCAGCAGTCGGCGCTCCGAGGAGGGCCTGCTGGGGCTGGCGCTGGAACCGAACGACGCGGGGCGCATGTACGTCTACTACTCCGCAGCCGACCCACGGCGGTCGGTGGTCTCGCGCTTCGCGATTTCCGCCGATGGTTCCGGCGCGGATCCCGACAGCGAGCTGGTTATCCTGGAGGTGGGGCAGCCCTTCGCCAACCACAACGGCGGGCAGATCGCCTTTGGGCCGGACGGCTACCTGTACATCGGGCTGGGCGACGGCGGGTCGGCCGGCGACCCGCTGGGCAGCGGGCAGGACACTTCCTCGCTGCTGGGAGCCATCCTGCGGATTGACGTGTCCCAGTCCACGCCGGAGCGCCTCTACGCCATCCCGCCGGACAATCCCTTCGCGTCAGGAGGCGGACGGGGCGAGATCTGGGCCTACGGCCTGCGCAACCCGTGGCGGTTCAGCTTCGACCGGGATGCCGGCGAGCTGTGGGCCGGCGACGTGGGGCAGAACCGTTGGGAGGAGATTGATCTGATCTCACGGGGCGGCAACTACGGCTGGAACCTGCTGGAGGGCAACCACTGCTTCAGCGCCAGGGACTGCGATCCCACGGGCACGGTTCCGCCGGTGTGGGAATACTCGCTGGACGGCCAACCCTGCTCGGTGATCGGCGGGTACGTGTATCGCGGCTCCGCCATCCCGTGGCTGCGGGGCGTCTACGTGTACGGCGACTTCTGCTCGGGCGCGGTATTCGGGCTGCGGTACGCGGACGGGCAGGTGGTCGAGCACGAGCGACTGGCCGACACCGGCCTGCGCATCATGTCGTTCGCCGAGGACAACGACGGCGAGCTGTACCTGCTCTCGCAGAAATCGGGCATCTACCGGCTGGCCAACTAGCGGCCCGGTCAGTCAGGAGACGTGAGGGAGCACTTCCTCCGTGAAGCGGGCCATCTGGCCCATCTGGTCGGGGGAGGCGAACCTGACGATGAAGTAGTCGGCGCCGCTGTCCTGGTACGCTTTTATGGCGTCGATGCTCTTCTGGGGCGGGCCGAAGACGCACAGCAGTTGCTTGCTGATGACTTCGTAGGGCACGCTGTAGTAGGACTGCATGAACCGATCGCCCTCGGCCAGGGCGGCGTCGGTGTCATCCTTCAGGTTGACCGAGATGTACAGGCAGCGGCCGATGGCCGACGCGTCGCGGCCGAGTTCGCCGGCGTTCTGCTCGATTCGCTGCCAGCAGCGGTCGAACAGCTCCACGGACGGGACGTTGGTGATCCAGGCGTCGCCCAGTTCGGCGACCCGGGCGAGGCCGCGCCGCACCCAGTTGCTGGAAATCCACAGGGGGATGGACTCTTGGACGGGTCCGGGTTCCAGCATGACGTTTTCCAGGGGATAGAACTCGCCGTCGGAGGTGACGGGATCGCCGGTCCACAACGCGCGCATGACGCGGATGCTCTCCTCCATGCGGGGAGCGCGTTCTTCTATGGGCACCCCAACTGCGGCGTGTTCGTCGATGAACATCTGGTTGTTGCCGCGGCCCGCGCCCAGGCCCAGGATCGTGCGCCCGGCGGAGATGTTGTCGATGGTGGCGGCGGAGTGGGCCAGGTGCACGGGATGGCGCAATGCGTTGAGCAGCACGGCGGTGCCAACTTTCACCCGGCTGGTGCGGGCGGCGATGGCGGCCATGGCCGTCAGGGGCTCCATGCGGGGCTTGGAGGTGATGCTGTCGCCGACCCAGACGGAGTCGTAGCCGGCGCGCTCGGCGGATTCGGCCATCTGCCAGGTGAGCTCCACCCGCGGGCCGCCGCTGCCGGCGTATACCAGCACGCCCCGCGTGGGCAGCAGGACGCCGAAGTTGTTAGCCATTGACATTGATGCACCTCGTCTTGGGTTCAGCAGGGTAGTTTCACAGTTGGTTTCCGTCCCGCTCATGGTGAGCCTGTCGAACCATTAGTGCGTCCTTCGACAGGCTCAGGACGAGCGGGAGATTGGGCCAATGGAGATTTGAAAAACGCCCTGCCAGTTCACGTCGGCTGCGCCTGAGCGACGGTCGCGCCCATTATACTTGCCCGATTTCCACGCGGTTAGCATTATCCGACGGGTCACCAACCTTGGAGGAAGTTGAGCACGTGGGCGGTGTATTCCTCGGGTTTTTCGAAGGGCACCCAGTGGCCGCAGTTGTTGAGGACGACCAGGCGGGAGTCGGCGAGGTTGTTCAGGGCGGCGATGCCGATCTCGAAGACGCACATGCGGTCGTAGCGGCCCCAGATGATCAGGCTGGGCGCGGTGATGTTGGGCAGGTCGACGCCGTGATCGTAGGGCACGCTGACGGACTGGGCGTCGGCGGCGATGTGATCGGGGTTTCCGGTGTAGTGGCCGTGGATGTAGTCCACCAGCTCGCCGGTGACCAGGGCGTTGTCGTCAATGTGCGTTTGCAGGTAGCGGCGGACGTTCTCGCGGGTGGGGTTGTCCCGAGTTTCCCGGGTGATGAGGCTGCCCTCGGAAGGGCGGTTGCCCATGAGGTACAGGTCGCCGCCGGTGCGGATGTGGCAAGCGCCGAACACGAGCTTGTCGACCCGGTGGGGCTCTTTCATCGCCAGCACCATGGCGGATTGGCCGCCCTGGGAGTTGCCAACCAGGTGCGCTTTCTCGATGCCCAGCGCGTCCATCAGGCCCAGAGCCGTGCGCGCCTGGAGGTTGTGCAGGGGCTCGTTGTACACCACCGGCCCGGTGCGCCCGAAGTTGGGCAGGTCCATGACGATGCAGCGGTAGCGCTGGGCGAAGGCGGGCAGCACCTTGTGGAAGGTGATCCACCCGGTGGTGCCGATGCCGTAGGAATGGAGCATGACCACCGGTTCGCCCTCGCCCACGTCGTGGTAGTGCACGGGCATGTCGCCCACCGTGATGGTGCGGCTGGTGGATGCTTCGGTGAACGCGGCGGCGGTCATGTTTATTAGCTCCTGCCCCTAAAGTGCATGTTATGCCAGGTTCCGGTCAGCGTGACCTTGCCAGGGTTAGCGTAGCGATATAAGCCCGCTCATTGGCGTCAACTTGCACGTAGTCGAGGATGGCGGTTTGGGCCTGCTGAAGCCGGATGCTGGCTTGGTGGCTGGTGAGCACTGCGGTGTGGTCGTAATCGGCCGAATGGCGGAGTTGTTGCAAGTGGGAAAATGTATCGACGAAGGTCTGGGCTGGGGAAGACAATTCCTGGCGGTGGCGCTGCAATTCCCGGCGGGCCGTCCCGTGGTCAAGCGCCCGGTAAACTCGTGACCAGGCTGCCGCACTCACCGCGTCTGTGGGCGTCCCGATCAATGCAGAGGCGTTGCCCTGTGACAGCGCGTGGAAGAGGGCGTAGTAAGCATTGCTGATTGCTCGCCGGACGTGTTCGTTGGTAGGTGGATCCCCGTTTGGCTGCGGGTTCAACAGGTCACGCCCCGCCTGGATGAGGTTTCGCCAATCAACCGGCGTTGGCGGCGAACTTGAGGACGCGGTCATTTGTTGAGTTCGCTCCGGTCGGCGTAGGAGATATTAGGAGGTAGGGGAATGCCGGTTTGCTCGAACAGTGGGCGCATGGCGTGGCTGAACTGCAAGGTCGCGCGCACATCCAATTGCGGGTGCCCATCCTCGAAAATCACCATGACGTGGAGGTAGTCCTCGTCGTCGGGTCCGAGGCGACGCTCGGCCTTGACTTCGTGGATGGTGAACTCCGGGGATAGGTACTTAGGCAATTCAATCTGGATGATGTTGGCGGCTTGATGCAGCGTTTCCGCAGTGGTAGTCATTGCTTCCAACTCCCGGTAAGTGTCTGTTGTTCGATCATATTTGCCATTCGAAAGGCGGGTCAAGGGGCGCGTTGCGTATGATCGATGTTCGTGCTCGACTCACTCAAGCACGCGGATAGACAGGACGCACCGGATGTCTGATACTGTCGTTGAAGCCCTGATTTGACAGCACCGGGGGTGTGCGATGGTTGCCGTTGGCCGCAAACACCGGATCATTGACCTCGAGACCGGACAGCTGGACCGGCGGATATTCGTCGACCCGGACATCTACGCCGAGGAGCAGGAGAAGGTGTTCGGGCGGGCCTGGCTGATGATCGGCCACGAGTCGCTGGTGCCCAACACCAACGATTTCTTCCACACCTACATGGGCGAGGAGCCGGTGATCCTGTGCAGGGACGGACGCGGGAACCTGCGGGCCTTCCTGAACATGTGCCGCCACCGGGGCAACCGCATCGTGCGCACCGACGTGGGCAACGCCCGCAACTTCGCCTGCGCCTACCACGGGTGGACCTTCTCCAACGAGGGCGCGCTGGAGTACGTGCCGGGAGACGAGGAGGCATATTACGGCGCGCTGGACCGCGACTGCCTGGGGCTGGTGGAGGCCAGGCTGGATACCTACGCCGGCATCGTGTTCGCCACCTGGGACCGGAGCGCTCCCAGCCTGGACGACTTTCTGGGCGACGCGCGGTGGCTGCTGGACGTCTCCTTCAACCGGCTGGACAACGGCACCGAGGCCATTGGCCCAATCAAGTGGATCGAGCCGCTGAACTGGAAGACGGCGGTGGACAACTGCTCCGACAACTACCACGTGCCCACCACCCACCTGTCCACAATCATCGTGCAGGGACGGCATCGGGGAGTGCCCCGCCTGACCCACGAGCAGCAGTTCCAGTCGGAGAACAAGCACCTGTTCGTCAACGGCCACTCCCTCACCATGCGGTTCCTGGAACGAGCCGACCAGGTGCGGCAGGCCCACGGGGTGACCGCCGAGAACCGGGAGGCGTTTGAGGAATACTACCGGGCGACCCTGCCCGAGGCCGAGAAGCGGCTGGGCAGCCTGCGCACCCGGCTGCACCTGGGCAACCACAGCCTGTTCCCCAACGGCGTGCTGGGGCTGCGGCTGGCGCTACCACGAGGGCCGCTGGAAACGGAGTTCTGGCACTTCGTGGTGCTGGAGAAGGACATGCCCGACGAGCTGAAGACGGCCCTGCGCCGGGGCAGCGCCAACTACAACGGCGTCAACGGCATCTTCGAGCAGGACGACATGGACAACTGGCGCGCCGTCACGCAATCGGCGCTGACACGGATGGGGCGCAAGTACACGCAAGACCTGTCCATGGGCGTGGGTCACGACCGCCGGCACCCCGACTACCCGGGCGTGGTTGCCGACCGGTACACGTCGGAGAGCAACCAGCGGCTCTTCTACCGCCGGTGGGAGCAGTTCATGAACGCCGACAACTGGGAGGACATCCCCCTGGAGCCCAAGGCGATGGACTACGAGGGCACGGCCACGCTGCGAGGTTAGGCAGGCAATGGCTACCGAGACGCGGCTCACCGCTTCCGAGCGGATGGAACTCTGGCACGAGCTGATGGAGTTCTACATCCGGGAGGCGTGGCTGCTGGACGAGCGGCGCTTTCGGGAATGGCTGGACCTGTTCACCGAGGATGTGTTCTATTTCATGCCCCGCCGGCTGAACGTGCACCGCCACGAGACCGACCGGGAGCTGACGCCCGTGGGCGACCTGGCCATCTTCGAGGACGACAAGACCTACCTGACCATGCGGGTGGAGCGGCTGGAGACGGGCATGGCCTGGGGCGAGGACCCGCCGTCGCGCACCCGTCACATCGTGGGTAACCTGGTGGTCGATCCGCAACCCGACGGCGAGGTTCAGGCGAAGACGGCGTTCCTCCTGTACCGTTCCCACCACGAGACCGAGGAGAACCTGTTCTCGGGCTACCGGGAGGACGTGCTGCGGCCAGGGGAGGGCGGCTGGAAGATCGCGCGGCGCACCATCGTGCTGGACAGCAACGTCATCCTGGCGAAGAACCTGAGCGTGTTTTTTTAGGGCGGATGGGGAAATATAGCGCGCGTCCGGGAATGCGAAGACGCTGGATATAAAGAGCGGGGCAGTCACTAGCTGGTAGTGCGTTATATGCTCGACATCTCGTACCCTGCTCCTTTGGCCCTACCCCCTGGGCATGTTCGAGTCTCTGGAGCGTGTAACGAGCGGGAGGAATTAGTCCTTGTCACCGCTCGTTCCATTCGGAGAGTGTGGTGGCTTGGATGCCAGTGCCGGTCAGTCGCCCGAGCAGAGCGTTGTCCGAAGTGATGAGCTGGACGTTTTCACGGGCAGCTAATGCGCAGAACAGCGCGTCGTACACTGTGATGTCGTTGTCCGCCGCAAGCATGAGGGCGTCTTCCAAGAGGTCTGTGTCGGGGATCAAACGGATCCCCAAGTCTTGCAGCGTGCGGAGTGACGACACTGCATCTTCGGGCTGCAAGCTGCGGCGTTGGAGGTGCTTCCACAGTACATTCGCGGATTCGACGAGCACATACTCGGGCGCCATCAGGTTGGTCATGCCGGCGTGATGAAGTACAACGAGCCTTTCGACGACTGGCGAGTCCTCTTCGGGAAGGACGTATTTGACCAGCGCACTGGTGTCGATGACTTGTGATGTCAACGCGCTCTGTCCTCTCTAATCAGATCTACCGAGTTGAGCAGGTTCCCTGCCAGACGCGCGGCGATTTTATTCCTCAGCTCCCTGGCCTGGCGGATGTCCGCGAAATCAGGGTCGGTAGCGATCCGATTTTCGAGGTCCAGGTCGGATAACGGGTCGGCATTCGATGCGGCCGTCGAGACCTCCAGTTCCACCAGAACCGGCTGGCCTTCCGGCAATTCGGGGTCGGTGTCCAGTTCAATTGTTTTGCCTTTGACAACGCCGTTCAATCGCATCATGAACCTCGTTATTGGTACAGGGTCATCCGGTCCTTGCGTCGGGGAGTTGATGCTCCCGCGGTATATGTACTCGCTGATTTTCGTTGGGTTACGGTTCCCATAGTCGGGCATCGGCGGTGATTTGTCCACACCCCTTACAGACCCCCTGACGTTCCTCGGCGTCGGTATGTGAATACACCCCGGCAAGCGCCGCCTTGACCGCCCGTTGACCCGTGCTGTACTTTGCCGCTATCAGACCGGGCGCGGGTTTCGGGCGTCGGGTTTCGGCTTACATGCTCCCGGCAACGGATGAGGTACATAAATGGACTTCGGAATCAACGCGAACTTCAACATCGGCAGCAACCCCACGCACACCGCGGCGTTTCAGGAAGCCTTCGAGGAAATCGACCTGGCCGAAGAGCTGGGGCTCGATACCGTGTGGCTGGGCGAGATGCACTTCAATCCCAACCGTTCGGTGCTGTCGGCTCCCATCATTGTCGCGACCGGCATTGCCACGCGAACCAAGAAGCTGCGCGTGGGCATGGCGGTGCAGGTGCTGCCGCTGATCCACCCGCTGCGCATCGCCGAGGAGACAGCCACCGTGGACCAGCTCAGCGAGGGCAGGTTCGAGCTGGGCGTGGGACGCAGCGGCAACGTGCGGGCCTATGACATCATGGGCATCGACTACGGCGAAAGCCGGGAACGCTTCCAGGAGGCGCTGGACATCATCCTCCAGGCCTGGTCCGGCGAGACCTTCTCCTACGAGGGCAAGTACAACACCATCACTAACGCCACACTGTCGCCGGTACCCTACCAGCAGCCGCACCCCAAAATCCGCATCGCGGCCAGCAGCGATGACAGCTTCGGGCGCATCGGCCGGCTGGGGCACCCCATCTTCCTGGGGCTGCGGACCATGGACGTCGAGGACCTGAAGAGCAACCTCGAGGACTACAAGTCGGAGTGGAAGGCCGTAGGACATCCAGGCGAAGGTGGGGACATCAACGTGCGCGTGCCGATGTACATTGCCCCCAGCGACGCCGAGGCCATCGAGGAACCCAAAGAGAGCATCGAGGCTTTCTTCAGTCGCCAGAAGGAACTGTTCGAGTATTCCCTAGGCCGTGCCGGCGTCTCGGCGCCCGAGCGGCGCCGGGAACGCTACGAAAGGCTGGCCAACTCCACCTACGAGGACCTGCTGCAGACCCGGGTGGTATTCGGCAGCCCCGAGCGCGTCGTCGACCGCATCGCCGAGTTCCAGGATATGCTGGGCGTCACCGGCATAACCGCGGAACTCAACCCGGGCGGGTTCCTACCCAAGGAGGCGGTGCACCGCAGCCTCGAGCTGCTGACCCAGGAAGTGATGCCGGCGTTCAAGTAGCCCGGGGAATCGTCAGAATCAGGATTTTCAAGATTTGAGGATTACCCGGATTGGAACCGTTCCGTGACGCTCTCTTCCAATCCTGCCAAATCATAAAATCCCGTAAATCCTGATTCTGACAGCTTCTCAGCGACCATCGCCGAGGATTTTGAGAAGGAGGTGAAGGATCATGCCAGCGCGCACCGGACAGGAATATATCGATGGCCTCCGGGACCGACCGCGGGAGGTGTGGATCGACGGGGAGTGCGTCAAGGACGTGACCAAGCACCCCGGCCTCGGCAACGGGGTGAAGGCGGTGGCGGCCCTGTACGACATGCAGCACGACCCTGATCTCCGGGAGGAAATGACCTTCGCCTCGCCGAGCACCGGGGACCCGGTGGGCCTGTCGTTCCAGATACCGCGCACGGAGGAAGACCTGGTGCGCAAGCGGGAGATGATGTCGCGCTGGGCGTGGGCAAGCTGCGGCATGATGGGCCGCTCGCCGGACTTCATGAACTCCATATTCACCGCGTGGGCGGGCTCGGCGGACTACTTCGCCCAGGACCGGCCGGAGTTCAAGAAGAACGTCCTCAACTACCACGAATTCCTGCGCGAGAACGACGTCACCCTCACCCACGCCCTGGTCAACCTGCAGCGCAGCCGCACGCCGGCCGCGGCGGACAACCTGACCGAGGAAGTGGCGCTAACGGCCGTGAAGCAGACCGACGCCGGCCTGGTGGTCCGGGGCAGCCGCGTGCTGGCGACCCTGGGCCCGATTTCGGACGAGATCGCCATCTATCCCGTGGCCAGCCACCGTCTGGCGGACGACGACTGGAAGCACTCCTTCTCCTTCTCCATCCCGTGCGACACTCCGGGCGTCAAGTTCCTGTGCCGGCAGAGCCTGGACCAGGGGCGGTCGCATTTCGACCACCCGCTGGGGTCGCGCTTCGAGGAGATGGACACCGTGGTGTTTTTCGACGACGTGCTGGTGCCGTGGGAGCGGGTCTTCCTGCTGGGCGACGTGGAACTGTGCAACAACTACGGCACGGGCACCATGTCCAACTCCCACACCGGCTACCAGGTTCTGAACCGCTGCGTGGTCAAGGCCGAGTTCATGCTGGGCCTGGCCGACCTGATGGTGGAAACGCTGGGCTCCGGCTCGATCCCGCACATCCAGGAGCAGGTGGCCGAGATCATCACCTACCGGGACATGCTGCGGGCCTGTCTGCGCGCCGCCGAGGCCGACGCCAGGCCCAACCAGTACGGGATGATGTGCCCGGCCATGGGCCCCATCCAGGCGGGGCGCACCCTGTTCGGCAGGACGCTGTATCCCCGCATGATTGAGATCGCGCAGTTGCTGGGCACCAGCAGCCTGATGGCGCTGCCCGCCGAGGCGGACTTCAGCGCCGGCATCGCGCCCGAGGTCAATCACTACCTGGCCACCGACTCCAGCAGCGCGTGGGACCGGTCCAAACTCTTCCACCTGGCGTGGGACGCTTCGTGCAGCTCGTTCAGCGGGCGGCAGGTGCTCTACGAGCGGATGTTTGGGGGCAACCCGGTGCGCAACGCCATGATGCTGTTCAACAACTACGACAAGGAACCCTTCCGACAGAAGGTGCAGGCGTTCCTGGATCAAGAGTAATGGCCAACAGTCACACGTTGCATTGGAGGGAATGAAGATGTCGTACACACCGAAGCATCTGGGGCACCTGGTAATGCGGGTGCGGGACATGGAACGCTCGCTGGACTTCTACACCCGAGTGATGGGACTGACCATCATGGAGCGGTCGCCCAGCGGGACGGTGTTCATGTCGGCCAACACCGAGAAGTCCCACGAGTTGGCGATACGCGCCATCGGCATGGACGCCGGCGGGCCCGACCACAGCATCGTCGGGCAGGCGCACATGGCCTGGCAGATGGAGACCTTCGAGGACCTGCAGGAACTGTATGACCGGCTGCTGGAGAACAGCGTGCGGATCAATCGCATCAGCGACCACGGCGTGTCCCTGGGCGTCTACCTGCTGGACCCGGACGACAACGAGATCGAGGTCTATTACGAGATGCCGGCCTCGGAGTGGGAGCGGCATCCGGAGAAGGGCCTGTTCGGCGGTACCTTCCCGCAGAGGCTGCGAGACCCGGCGGTGGCTGGGGACGACTGATCTTGCGAACCAGGTTTCCTGACACAAGGCTGGATGGTGATCGCGTCATCCAGCCTTTTTGATGACGTTAGCTAAAGTCCGGGTATTCGAGCGCCTAAACTGTTGCCAGGTTTTCGGCGTCATCAATGTAGGCAACGGTTTCCCGGATGCGGCGTTCGGTCTGGCTGTTGCAGTAACCGGAATAGAAGCACATGCCGTGCAGGTGGCATATACGGCTGTAATAGCGGCCTTGGAGCGCTTGAGCTTGCGGTGTGACGCGGCAAAGATCGTCCAACAGATCCGTGGTGGCCGCAGTGGTGGTAGGTTCCTCGCCGGTATGGGCGAGAATCAGCGCGTCGGTGGCGCGCTTGGTGGCACACCAGGCCTTCTCGGCAGCGCCGCGCATGTCGCCGGCTTCCAGGCGTTCGATGGCTTGGGACTGGACCTGTCGGGCATCCGCGAATAGCTCAGCAGCGCGGTGTTGGTGATTGCTGGAGGTTGGTCTGGCTCCCGGGTCGCTCCGGATATGGTCTATGTTACCAGCCGGCAGTTTGCAACGACGCACGCAAGTTGCTGAACGGGCGCACGCGCGTCCGAGCTAGCCCCCATCCACCTCGATGACGCAGTCGCAGATGACGGCCGTGTTGCCGGGCATGGCGGCCATGCCGGGGGCGGAGCGGGCGTGGCGGCCGCGGTCGCCGTACAGGGCCACGAACAGGTCGGACGCGCCGTCGACGACGCGGGCCTGCTGGGTGAACGAAGGATCGCTGTTGACCATGCCCACCACCTTGAGGATGCGGGTGACCCGGTCGAGGTCCCCCAGTTCGGCCTTCATCCGGGACAGCAGGTTGAGGGCGGCCCACCGCGCGGCCTCGTAGCCCTGGTCCACGGTCAGATCGGCACCCAGCTTGCCGGATATGCCCTCTCCGGTGGCGAGGCGGGAGCCGACGCCGGCCAGCCACATGACGTTGCCGCTGCGGGCGAGCGGCAGGTAGTTGCCCACCGGATCGGGCGGCGGCGGCAGTTCGTAACCCAGCTCGGTCAGCTTTGCTTCAACTTCGGCCATGTTGGTCGTGTCTCCTGTCAGGCTCAGTAGAGCCGTTCCCGGTTGGCCTCGTCCTCGTCGGCGTCGATCTCCCGGGCGTCGGCGCCGGCGATCTGGTCGGCAAGCACCTGCCCGTAGGTGGGGTAGGACTTCCGGTCGATCTGCGCGTCGGCGTCCCAGATGCGTCCTCGGATGAGCGCGCGACCGCAGTGCAGGAACGCCTCATCCACGGTGACCTTCAGGCCCGAGAGCGGCGCCTTGCCGGCCACGGTCAGCGGCTCCAGGAGTTCCGCGTCGGTGGTGATCTCCGCCTTCCCCTTGACCCGCAGCGTCTCGTTCATGCCCGGGACGAAGAACAGCAGGCCCACGCCGGGATTGTCCACGATGTTCTGCAGCGAGTCGACTTGGTTGTTGCCCGGGCGGTCGGGCAGCAGCAGCGTCCGGTCGTCCAGCACCTTGACGAAGCCCGGCGGGTCGCCCCGGGGCGATGCGTCGGCCTGGCCCTCGGCGTTGCTGGAACTGAGCACGCAGAAGGGCGACAGTTCGATGAAGTTCCGGCAGTGCACGTCCAGGTGGTCCAGCACCTTCTGGGCGGCCCGGGGAGCCGGCGGCCGGTAGACCTCGCGCAGTTCGGCATCGTTGGTAACCGCCATGACGCACCTCACGCAGTCGGTTAACGCATTGTTAACGTTGTTGTGCGCGGATGGTAAACGGTCGGCGGCTGTCGTGGCAAGGCTTGGCGGGTCGCACGGTTACTCGGTGAGTCATCGCGAGGAACGAAGTGACGTGGCGATCTCGTTCCAGCAACGACCATGTTCACCTCGACGAGATTGCCGCGCTTCGCTCGCAATGACACCCTTGTGGCTAAGGGTCAGGTTACCGACACCTCGCGGTCGGAGGCGGTGGGACGGCTATGTTACGATGCCCGAAAATCTGCGACAGGAGTACCATCATGGCCGACAAGATTCGCCTGGGCATCATCGGCGCCAACATCCACCGGGGATGGGCCGTACGTTCGCACCTGCCCGCCGTGGTCGCCAGTCCCGAATTTGAACTCACCGCCGTGTGCACCACCCGCATGGAGAGCGCCGAGGAATCGCGCGAGAAATTCGGCGCGCGCCTGGCGTTCGACGATTACCACGCCATGGTGGTCCACCCCGAGATCGACGCCGTGGCCGTGAGCTTGCGGGTGCCGAACCACTACGACCCCACCGTGGCGGCCATCAACGCCGGCAAGCACGTCTACGTAGAATGGCCCCTGGGCCGCACCACGGAGGAGGCCCAGGAAATGGCCGATCTGGCGCGCTCCGCTGGCGTGCGCAACATCGTCGGCCTGCAGGCCCGGGCCAATCCGGCGCTGCTGTACCTGCGGGACCTGGTTGCCGACGGCTACGTGGGCGAGGTGATGTCGTGCCACGTACGCCGCATCTCCGGCGGCTCGCTCACGCGCCAGTCCGACCGGACGTGGCAGCGTGACCGGGAGCTGGGCGCGCACACGCTGACCATCACCTTCGGGCACACCATCGATGTCCTGCGCATGGTCGTCGGCGATTTCAGCCACGTGTCCACGGTGGTGAGCACGCAGGCCAACCAGTGGTTCGAGTCGGACACCAACCAGATGGTGGACGTGACCTCACCGGACAACGTGCTGGTCAGCGGCCGGCTGGTGAACGGCGCGGTGGCCTCGGCGCACGTCGCCAGCAACCCCTGGGTGGACAGCGGCTACCTGATGGAGATCCACGGCCGGGAGGGTACCCTGATCGCCACGTCCGACGACACGCCCAACCACGAGGGCGTGAGTCTGCGGGGCTCGAGGGGCAGCGACCCGCTGGAAGACCTGCCGGTGCCGCCGAAGTACACCTTCGTGCTGGAGGGCATGCCCCACGGCGCGCCGTACACCGTCGGGCAGATGTACTACCAGTTCGGAGAGGCCATCCGCAACGGCGCCGACTGCCAGCCCGATTTCGACGAGGCGGTACGGCTGCACCGGTTGATCGACGGCATACAGGAGGCGTCGGACACGGGGCGGGAGGTGGCGCTAGGGTAGTCGCCGGCGACTTTGCGACCGAGCGCGCATGTTTCGGCGATGCTGTTGCACGCGGTGGTCGTTGCGCCACCGCTATTTTCCCGGTTGCGCGGGTGGCATAGTGCATTGTCCACTACGCCGTTTGACCGCGGACGCACACCCTGTGCCGTGCGTGCTGACTAAGCGCTGACCGTGCTAGGGCGCGAAGAGGGCAGCGTTTGGTATAAACTCGGATCGTCTCACGACGCTTCCATGGCGTTCATCCAAGGTTTAGTTCAATGGCAACAACCATCTTAGGTAATCCAAATCAGCTGAGGGAAGATGATAGGGCGGTCCATGACTGGTACCGCTTTGTGCAGTCATTTCCACCGCATTTGGTTCGGACCTACCTGCATCGGTTTGGCATCGGATCGGGGCATGTAGTACTGGATCCATTCTGCGGATCCGGCACGACCTTGGTCGAATGCAAGAAAAATGGGATAGCCAGCATCGGAATGGACTCGCATCCGATGGCCTATCTCGCGAGTTCGGTGAAGGTCGATTGGACGGCCGACGATGAAACCATTTTGGACTATATCCGAACTGTGGAGCAGTCCTACGAAAAGTCGTCGTCGGTGCCGGGCGTTTCGTCATTGCCCCTGTTTGAGTCCGATTGGTCAAACTCCCTATCGGGGCAAGTCGGTGATCAAGTTTCCAAATTACTAATCAAAAACTCCATCAGTCCAGAGCCTGCTAGAAAGGCATTGGCGCTGCTGGAGAAGATTGACGAACACGGCAACGATCCACTCCGCCGATATGGCCGGCTGGCGTTGGCGGACGCATTAGTAAACGGCGTCGGCAATTTGAAATTTGGTCCCGAGGTAGGGGTAGGCAAGGTTAGAGAAGATGCGCCCGTCCTGTCGGCTTGGGCCCAACGTATGCGAAGGATGGCCTACGATATCAGCAGCCTCAGCTGTCGCTCACGAGTCCATTCTCATATCTTCCGAAGTGATGCTCGGCACGTGGGCAAGGTTCTTGAACCCAATTCGGTGGACGCCGTTATAACATCCCCACCTTACCCGAACGAAAAAGATTACACTCGGACCACGCGATTGGAATCGGTGCTTTTGGGCCTTATCAGCAGCCGTCAAGAACTTCGGCAGGTCAAACAAGACTTACTCAGGTCCAATACCAGGGGGGTGTATAAGGCAGACGACGATGATCAGGCTGTTGTCGGTTTCCCGCGAGTTGTGGACATCGCAGATTCAATCGAGCGTCGTCGCGTCGAACTGGGCAAGACCTCCGGCTTCGAACGTCTATACCCCAGGGTAACTCTCCTGTATTTCGGTGGAATGTTGAAGCACTTAGCCTCGTTGCGTAACGTCCTCCGACCAGGTGCAAAACTAGCCTATGTTGTCGGTGATCAAGCGTCGTTTCTGCGCGTAATGATCCCCACGGGCCAGATTCTGGCGGATATCGCAGAGTCATTAGGATACCATGTCACAAATATCGATCTCTTCCGCACAAGGTTTTCGACCGCAACCGGCGACAATCTCCGCGAGGAGGTCGTCCTGATGGAGTGGACCGAGGATCGATCAAGAGGCTTCGCCGATGGCCAGCCCAAGCAGATATGAGCGAATATTGACCAAAGTTTTCCTGGACAAATTTGTCGAAGGAGCTGAACGGGTCGATTTCGTCCGCCAAGACCTTATTGATGCCGCGGATCAATTGGAGATGCGCAGGCCCAGTAATTTCTCTGATGTCACCTACAGCTTCCGATACCGGCGGGTTAACCCTCCTGAAATCGCCGAAACCGAACCCGAAGGCAAGAAATGGATCATTCGCGGAACGGGAAGAGGTACGTACCAATTCGCTTTGGTATCCGCTGCGCCGATCACGCCGAACCCTAACCTGGCGATCACCAAAATTCCGGACGCGACGCCTGGCATCGTGATGTGGCATGCCGTGAGCGATGAGCAAGCATTGCTGGCACGGGTTCGATACAATCGTTTGGTGGACGTGTTTTTGGGAATAACTTGCTATTCCTTGCAAAATCATTTGAGGACGTCTGTTACCAATATCGGTCAAGTGGAAACCGACGAAGTGTATGTTGGAATTGACAGACGCGGCGCACATTATGTGATACCGGTGCAGGCCAAATCGGAACGGGACGAGGTGGGCAGAGTGCAGTTGGAGCAGGATGCTGCGCTCTGCGCAGAAAAATGGGGTTCGCTGATCTGCCGACCGATAGCGGCCCAGACGATGGCAGACGACGTCATTGCTCTGTTCGAGTTTGAATTGCAAGACGATGAGGTCAAGATTATCTCCGAAAAACACTACCAACTCGTTGACCCTGACAGCATGACGGACGAGGATTTGCGCCAATATAGTCAACGGCCAATCGACTAGATACCAGTCGGCGCGCCGTGTCGGTCGCCACCGTTGCCACGGCGTTGGTGGAGACACTCCGGCGCCGGCGGGCTGCGTCCGCCTGAGCCATCTCGGGCCTGGATAGCGCCCTGGGGCCGTCGGTGCATTAGCCGGCCTTCCAGATCAGTGCGGGGAATACGGTCACGGCTGGCCGTGCCGGTAATGGGCGATCACGGCCGTTTGCCGCGCCGGGCGGGCGATGCGACAATTGAAGTACCTCAATGCACTGGAGGGATACGATCATGGCCACGCCCACCGTTGCATACCCGCCCCGGCCCGTCGTCGACCGGGCCTCGCTGCCGCCCGGGCCGTCGGAGTTGCCCGTGGTCGGACAGTCCTTCCGGTACATCAAGGACACGGTCGGGCTCATGCAGGAGACCGCCCGCTACGGCGACCTGGCCACGTTGTCCGTCAAGCCGGCCCTGGCGTACCTGATCAGCCATCCCGACCTGGTGCACGAACTCTTCGTCACCAACCACCGGTCAGTAGGACGGGGCTGGCTCACCGCGAGCATGCGCTACCTGCTGGGGAACGGCTTGGTTACATCCGATGGTCCGCTGCACCTGCGGCAGCGTCGCCTCATGCAGCCCCAGTTCAACCACCGGCGCATCGGCGGTTACGCCGAGATCATGACTGACTTCGGGCGCCGCCACGAAGGTCGGTGGCGGGACGGCGCCCGGGTCGACATGGCCAACGAGATGAGCGAGTTGACGCTGCACATCGTGGTCAAAACGCTGTTCGGGCTGGACCTGCCCGACGCCGTGCGCCGGATCGGCCAGGCTTTTGAGCTGGGCAACGAGTACATCACCGCCCGGAGCAACATGCCGTTGTCGCTGCGCAACGCGCTGCACCGTCTGCCCGTGCCCTTCACCACCAGGTTCCGCAACGGGCTGGCCTACCTGGACGAGACCGTCTACGGCCTCATCGCCCAGCGTCGGGAATCGGGCCTGGAGAGCGACGACCTGCTGTCCCTGCTGTTGAACGTGCGGGACGAGGAGGCCGACAACCCGGAGGACGCGGTGATGACCGACGAGCAGCTGCGGGACGAGGTGATTACGCTGTTCGCGGCCGGACACGAGACCACGGCTGTCGCCATGACCTGGACCTGGTATCTGCTGGGCACGCATCCCGACGTGCAGGCGCGGTTCCACGCGGAGATCGACGAAGTGCTGGGCCAGCGGGACCCGACGCCCGACGATCTCGCCAACCTGCCATTCACGCAGCAGGTGCTCACGGAGTCGATGCGGCTCTACCCGCCCATCTGGAGCACGGGGCGCATGACCTTCGAGCCGATAACGCTGGGAGGCTGGGAGATACCGGCCGGCGCCGCGGTGAGCGCGCCGCAGTTGATCGTGCACCGCGACCCGCGCTGGTTCGACGATCCGCTGGAGTTTCGGCCCGACCGCTGGACGCCGGAGTTCCGCGCGGGGCTGCACCGGTTCGCCTACTACCCCTTCGGGGGCGGGCCGCGCCTGTGCATCGGCGAGGGTTTCGCGTGGATGGAGGCAATGCTGTTGCTGGCGACCCTGGGGCAGCGGTGGTCGATGCGTCACGACTCGCGGCACGAGGTCCGGCTGCAGCCGCTGGTGTCGCTGCGGCCCGAGGGCGGCATGCCCCTTACTCTTGAACGGCGCAACTGAATCCTCCCACCTACCCAGTTTGTCATCGCGAGGAGCACAGCGACGTGGCGTTCCCGTTGCCGAATGAGACCCCGTTACCTCGCCGAGATTGCCGCGCTTCGCTCGCAATGACGGTCGATTGAAACTGCGTATGCCTGAAAACTGAATCGCAGCTTACGCCGGCTGTGCCGCCGCGTTGTCGAAGCCTGCCGAGAACCCTTCAGATACCCGCGCTTCCATCCCGATGGCGCCGGGTTCGTCGTGCCTGCGCACCACCAGCACCGGCGTCCTGGCGTGGCGGACCACCCGGTCGGTCACGCTGCCCAGGACCAGCCGGTTAATCCCGCTGCGGCCGTGGGTCGTCATCACCACCATGGTGGGTTCGGCTCCGGCCATCTCCACGATGGCTTCGGCGGGATTTTGGCCCTGCAGATGACTGACGACCATTTCGCCGGCGAACCCAAACTCATGGGCCAGCCGTCGTGATGCCTCAGCCAGCGACGCCAGGGCGTCGTCCGAGTCGGCCTGCACCAGGTCCGCGGGCGACATCAACTCGCCCGCGGCAGGAGACCGGTCCATGTACCGGCGATAGAAATCGGCGGTGGCCGTTACCTGCAACAGGATCATCCGCGCGCCCAGCGCGGTGGCGACGGCGGCGGCATGCGGCAACGATTCTTCCGATAACTCCGACCCGTCCAGCGGCGCCAATACCGTTTTCACTTCAACGCTGTAGGCGAGCCCGGACTCCGCGTTGCTGCGGATCAGCAGCAGCGGGTTGGGGATGGAGTGGAGCACCTTGTCCGCAACGCTGCCCAGGGTCCAGCGGGCGATGCCCCCGCGTCCGTGGGTCGACATCACTACCAGCGCCTCCGGCTCGCGCACCAGCCAGTCCACCAGGGAGCGCGCCGGCGCGCCCGGCAGCGTGGTCGCATAGGCGACCAGGCCCGCCGACCTCAGGCCCGCCTGGATCTGTCCCAGTTAGTCGCGCGAAGTCCGTTCCGCGTCCGCCAGCATTCGCCGGCCGGCCTCGGCAGACTGCCGCTGCTGCGCGACCGGGGGAAGAACATCGAAGGCTTCCACCAGCTCGATGGGAATGGCCAACGATCCGGCGATAGCCCGGGCGTAGGGCAACGCCGTCTCGGAAAACGCGGACCCGTCCAGGGGTACGATGATTCTTGAGTACACTATCTTGTGGTCTCCATCACATCTGCCGGCGTGTAACCCTCGCCGGCATTCTACTATTTGCCCTCATGCATCCCCACTTTCGTAAATCGTCAGAATCAGGATTTTCAAGATTTGGAGAACATCAGGATTGGAACCGTTCTGTGATGGAGCTCTCCCAATCCCGCCAAATCATAAAATCCCGCGAATCCTGATTCTGACGTTCCCACGCCGCAACGAACGAGGCCAGAACCGTTGCCGATCCTGGCCTTCGCGCGCCAAGGGGCCAAATGCCCCCGGCCCTGTCTTTCGTCCCCGTCGGTGGGTGCGACTATCGGATCGCCGCTACGCCGCCGACAGGGACCTGACACGGGAAATGCCACTGGTGGTGCCTCGTGATCAGAGAAACCACTTTCTACCTCCTGTGATGACGACGGTAGTCCCGTCGGGCTGTGGTGGGCGGGGTTTCCAACTCCAACCCCGGCACCTTGAATACAGATTATATGATTTCGCGATAGTTGTCAACCCTCCGCGCGTGCCCAGTTTCGCCCGAACCGTCATTGCGAGCGGAGCGCGGCAATCTCGTTGCTGGAGGAGCCGTAGCTTCGGGAACGAGATTGCCGCGTCGCTGCGCTCCTCGCAATGACGAAATGGGTACGCGTGAGGCCCTCGACCACCTGCGCCATTCGATCTTTCAAAATTCACGCAAACACGTCAACATCTCACGTCTCGCTGACGGCGTGCCCTTTGCTATAACGAACTGGTCACCGGGAACGGCAGCCTCTCGCCCGTTGTTTCGCACAACTTGCTGCCGCCCGGGTCGTTTCTAATATCACCGGCTCGACATTCGGAGCCCATTGGGTAGAGGTAGGAATCAACCATGCCAGATGAACGCGCACACGAATTGGCCCAGCGCCTGCGCAAGGCGGAAGAAGCCGCCAGCTATATGGAACGACTGGAGACGCTGGCATCCGAGGCGCCCACCCTGCGGGAACAGGTGAGCCTGCTGCAGCGCATCGAAGAGCGGGAGAACCACCGCAAGGAGGCGATTGAAAACGCCCGCCTCGCCCTGTCCCTGGCTGCGGAAGCTCAAGGCGAGCTGCCTGATCTCATCGCCAGCGCGGCCAACCTGGTCAACCAGATGGCCCGTGCCCTTCGCGAGGTCGACACCTTCCGCCGTGAGGCCACCGCCGCCCTCAGTGTGGTTGACCGCATGGACTACGAGGACGAGCTGGACCGCGCCATGGAAGAGCACGAAGAGGACGAGGACAACCCCATGCAGCGGGACGCCCAGTCCATCCGGATGCTGGTGGCCTCTCGCCACGGCAGCGCCCGCGTCCGGCGCATGATCGACGAGCTGTCGCCAGGTTTCGAGGTCTTCGCCGGGTGCAACCTGAACGCCGATGCCATGCGGGGTGAGCTGACCACCCTGATCATGGCCAAGCTCGCCGCCGAAGCCGAGGCCAGCCGCGGACCGTCGCCGGCAACGCGCCGTCCGGCTCCGCCGCCTCAAATGTCCGAGCCGGCGGTTCCGGTTACCCAGGAGAGCGGAGAACCAGCTAGAGACTGACCGGCTTTCTGGACGACCAAATGCTCTGGGGGCGACCGACGGTCGCCCTCATTTTCTTGTATCAACTGTCGCGGTTTCGGGTACTATACGCCCCACGTCTGTGTACCGTGAGCGGACCCTACCGAGGAGATGAGCACCATGGCCGATAAACAAATTCTGTGCGCCATTGGCGTCGACCTGGACGCCGTTGGCGGCTGGTTGGGATCCTACGGTGGCGAGGACTCGCCCGATGACATCTCCCGGGGCCTGTTTGCCGGCGAAGTGGGCACCCCCCGCCTGCTGAAGCTCTTCGAACGGCTGGGTATCAGGACCAGCTGGTTCATCCCGGGCCACTCCATCGAGACCTTCCCGGAGGAGTGCCGCGCGATCGTGGCGCAGGGCCACGAGGTGGGCATGCACGGGTATTCCCACGAGAATCCCATCTCCATGTCCCCGGAGCAGGAGGAAGCGGTGCTGCTCCGGTGCATCGACCTGATCACCGAGCTCTCGGGGCAACGGCCCCGGGGGTACGTCGCGCCGTGGTGGGAGTTCAGCCATGTGACCAACGAGTTGCTGCTCAAGCACGGCATCAAGTACGACCACAGCCTGATGCACAAGGACTTCGAGTGCTACTACGTGCGCGTCGGCGACAAGTGGACCAAGATCGATTTTGCCATGCCGGCCGACTACTGGATGCACGCCCTGGAGCGGGGCGAGGAGACCGACCTGGTGGAGATTCCGGCCAACTGGTACCTGGATGACCTGCCCCCGATGATGTTCATCAAGAAGTCGCCCAACAGCCACGGCTTCGTCAACCCCAGGGATATCGAGGAGATGTGGCGGGACCAGTTCGATTGGGTGTACCGGGAGTACGACGACGCGGTCTTCCCGATCACCATCCACCCCGACGTCAGCGGCCGCCCCCAGGTGCTGCTGATGCTGGAGCGCATCGTCGAGTACATCCGGTCCCACGACGGCGTCCGGTTCGTGACCTTCGAGGAGATCGCCGACGACTTCCTGGCGCGGCACCCGCGCGGCTGACCCTGGGGACACCGTATCACGATGGAATACGACGACGCGAAACTCGCCGAGGTGCGGCAACGCCAGAAGTTTGCCATCAAGTGCGTTCGGGAGTTGGGCGCCGTGATCGAAGTTTGTCCCACGTCCAACCGCCGCATCGGGGGGATCACTGAACCCGAACATCACCCCGTGAAACGGTTCATCGCCGACAATGCTCCTTTCGTTATCGCCAGCGACGACCCCGGCATATTCGGGATGACGCTGGCCGACGAGATTAATTGGGTATGCGAACACCGCCGGCTTCCCGACGACGTGGCGGCACACATCGTGGACCGGTCGTGGTCCAGCCGCAGTGAGGTCTTGACCGGCCGATTGTCCTAATTACATCGTAACCCGATGGCGTCGTCTTACGACAGGCAAAGGCGCATTCAAATCCCGTCGGACGCCGCGTCGCATTCCCAACAGGAGACGAATATGCGCAGCATCGACATTCACACCCACCTGACGCCGCAGTGCTTCTGGCGCGCCACCGAAAACGGCGGCGACTGGCACACGCTGCGGCGGGAAACGGACGCCAACGGACGCCCCGTCCTGGTGTCGGGAAGCGCGCGGGGTCAACTGCCGCCCAAAGCCAGCTGGACCCCGGAGCAGCGCCTGGCCGACATGGACTCCCTGGGCGTGGACGTGCACGTGGTCTCGCCCTTCGGCGGCTTCTACAACTACGACATGGACACCGACGTGACCGTCGCAACGGCCCGGGAGTGCAACGATGAGATCAGCCAGATGATGCAGGCGTGGCCCGACCGCTTCTCCGGGTTGGCGACCCTGCCCATGCAGGACGCGCCGGCCGCCATCGCGGAGCTGGAGCGGGTCATGGTGAACCTGGGGTTCAAGGGCGCGATGATCGACGACAAGATCAACGGCAAGCTGCTGGACGAGCCGGAGTTCATGCCCTTCTGGAAGGCCGCCGAGCAGCTGGGCGCGGTCATCCTGTTCCACCAGTCGGGCGACACCATCGTGGACGCGCGCATCAAGCGCTACCACCTGCCCAACTCGGTGGGGAACCTGGCCGACCGCACTCTGACCTTCGCCGCCCTGGTGATGGGCGGGGTGATGGACGCCTGCCCCGACCTGCGCATCTGCCTGTCCCACGGGGGCGGCTACGCCTGCTACGGCGCGGGCCGCATGGACCGGGGCTGGGAGCGCATCCCCGCGTCGGACCGGCTGGCCGCCCAGCCGCCCAGCCAGTACCTGAGCCGGTTCTACTACGACTGCATCGTGTACACCGAGGAGTCGCTGCGGTTCCTGATCGACTCCGTGGGCATTGACCGGGTGGTTTTCGGCACCGACTGGCCCTACGACATGGCCCAGGACTGGCCCGTATCGTGGATCCTGGCCATGGACAGCCTGACCAAGGACGAAAAGGACGCCATCCTGTGGAAGAACCTCGAGACCTTGCTGGGGATATGACGCTTGGGCCTCCCGATCTGCCACTGCGAGGAAAGCGTGGCAATCTCGTAAACGCGGACCGGAGGCCACATCCGAAGGTAAGATGATCATGTTTCAGATTTATTGGGACTGTGATTCCTGGTGTGCTGTGGCGCTCATTTATTTGCTCACATACGCTTTCGTATGGCTGCCGGGGCTGTTGTCATTGATGACAGGCGTTCTCTGCGGCTTCTTCATGCCGAGAAATGAAAGGCGAGTTAGTTTCAAAGTGGGCTTGTTCACGGGGGTAGTCATAGTCGTTCTTCTTATTGTCTGGACGGCCTGGGTGGTGACTTACGAAAGCGAAAATACTGGCGGATCTTATCTATGGATCTATAGCGTTTATTTGGCGTTTCACATCCTGAGCATCCTGGCTCCCATAGTCACCTGCTATTACATCCACAGTCGCCGGAACGAGTGGTGGGGCTTAAATCCACCAAGTGTGCCATAGCAGAGAACTCACGCCTCTGGGCAATCGCGCTTCCCGGGGAACGACAGCAAACAGGTTCCAGTATTGAACCGCAATTAATTCAAGACCGGTGTTCCGGAGGATTACCCGTGCGACACATCGACGTTCACACCCACCTGGCCCCGCAGATCCTGTGGAAAGCCTTTGCCAACGGCGAGGACTGGCACGGGATGCGATACGAGGCTCAGGGTGCCCTCGAGTTCATCGTCGGCAACGGCAAGCGCATCCTGATCAACTCGCCCAAGATCCGGTACACGCCGGAGGAACGGCTGGCGGACATGGACGCCGAGGCCACCGACGTGCAGGTGGTGTCCATCCACACCCCGCTGTTCCCCTACCACTGGGACACTGCGGAGGCGATCAGGGCGTCCCGGGAGGTCAACGACGAGATCGCGAGCATGACCAAAAAGTGGCCCGACCGCTTCGCCGGCCTGGCCACGCTGCCGGCGCAGGACGTTGACGCCTCCATCGCCGAGCTGGAAAGAGCCGTGAAGGTCCTGGGCCTGAAGGGCGCCGAGCTGGACATGGTGGTCAACGGCCAGAACTGGGACGAGCCGCACTTCCTGCCCCTGTTCAAGGCCGCCGAGGAGCTGGACGCCCTGCTGTTCTTCCACCCGCAGCCCCAAGACAATATCATGGCCGTGGAGCGGACGCTGCGCTACGGCATCCCCAACAGCGTCGGCGTGGTTTTGGAGGACGCCCTGCTGGTTGCGACGCTGATCTTCAGCGGCGTCCTGGACGAATGCCCCAACCTGCGGGTGTGCATCGCCCACGGCGGCGGCGGCGCCTGCTTCGGCATGGGCCGGCTGGACCACGGCTGGCAGGTGCGCTCGGAGGCGCGGGTGAACATACGCAAGCCGCCCAGCGCGTACCAGAAGCAGATCTACTACGACTTCCTGACGAGCAGCGAGGCCGGCCTGCGTTTCCTCATCGACAGCGTCGGCGTCGACCGCGTGGTCATAGGCAGCGACTGGCCCTTTGTGGGCTGGGACCCATCGCCGGGAGGGTGGCTGGAGAGTCTGACCAGCTTGTCTCAGGAGGAGAAGGAAAAGATCTCCTGGAAAAACCTTGAGGCTCTGCTGGGTATCTGACGCGAAAGACCCTCACCCGACGGGCAGCTCCCGGCCCGTATCGGACGCCTCCTTGACGGTATCGAGGAAGCGATGGAGGCCCACGGCGGTATCGAAGGTGGGCAGGCGATTGGTCTCACCCGTCCGGATAGCCTCGGCGAACAGAGCGTAAAGCTGACCCACATTGAACGGGTCTCCCTGGGGAAAGTCGGCGGGGACGTGCACGAAATTCTGGGGAATTTCCAGGTCTGCCAACGCGTGGTTCCCCTGCGCCGCCTGGATCCGCAGCATCTCGCCCCGTTGCGACGACACGCTGCCGGTGGTGATCAGCGTCCCTTCGCGGCCGTAGATCTCCATGCGGTAGCCGCTGCCGGCCCAGGGCACGGCCCCGACGTGAACCGCCGCGGCCGCGCCACGTGCCAACTCTCCCGACACCCGCACGTTGTCGGGCGACGTGACGTCGACATATTGCTGAGTATCGGTCTCGTACCACTGGCCCACCTGGTTGGTCACCATGCAGGCCACGCGCTTGAAGTCGCCCGCTACGAAGCGCAGGGCGTCAATGACATGGCCGGTGGCAATGGTCAGGGTGTTTGCGCCCATGGCGGGATCGCGCTGCCAGGTGCCTCCGGATTGTCGGTTCACGGGCCCGTCCCGGAACGTGGTTACGGTGCAGGTCATCACCTCCCCCACGTAGCCGGTGTCGATCAGATCCTTGACGTACATCAGGGCCGGGCTGACGCGGGACTGCAGCCCTACCGCCGTTTGAACGCCTTTGGCCTTCGCCAGTTCCGTCAGCTCTTCGGCTTCGGCGGTGGTGCGACCCAGGGGCCACTCGGTGAGCACGTGCTTCCCGGCTTCAATGGCTGCCCGGGTCGGGTCGTAGTGGGACGGGACCCGCACCACCACGGCCACGGCGTCGATATCTGGAGATGCCGCCATTTCGTTGAAATCGTGGAAGGCCAGCTTCGCGCCGAAGGCCTGTCGCGCCTCTTCCGCGCTCTCGGGTCGAGTGGTGCACACGGCGGTGAACTCCACGTCGGGACTGGCCAGCAGAGCGGGAAAGTGCGACTGGCCCGACCAGGTGGAGTTGACGTTGGCTCCCACAAAGCCGAGGCGGATCTTGTCTGTCATGATGCGGGCTCCTGAACTGTGATGGTGGGACGGATCTCGCTGCGGCGTGGCCTACTCCAGCGAGTCGGGGTTGATGGGCGTGGGCATGGCCTGCACGGCCGGCAGGACCTTTTCGGCGAAGAGCCTGAGGCTTTTTTCGGCCTTCTCCCGGGGCATTCCGCCGTAGAACATGTGGATCACCACCTTCTCCAGGCTGATGGTCCACTGCAGCGCCCTGATTTTCTCGATGATCTCGTCTGGCGTGCCGATGGGCTGGGTGGCGCGGCGGGCGTTGAAGCTGGCGTCGGCGGTGCCCACGTCGGCCTGCTGGCGCACCAGGTATTCCTCGTAGCCGCGTATGCCCTCGTAGCCCGGGTTGTTCCACTCGAAGTAGTGGTGCTGCGCCGCCATGAGCTGGTTGTGGAAGTAGACCCACCCCTCCTCCGCCTCCTCCGCGGATTCGGCGCAGTACATCCACAGCAGGGTGGTGGGCTGGTCCGGAGGCAGGCCCAGCTCCTTGCGGATCCGGTTGAACCGGCGCACCTTGGCGACCATCTCGTCGACGTCGTCGCCAGCGACGAACATCTGGCCCAGACCGTTTTCGGCGGCCATCCGCGCCGACGCCTCGGTGGTGAACGCCACCTTGATGTCCCGGGTCAGCTCGCCCTTATGCCGAGCCTGGGGCCGGATGGTGGTCGGCGGGATGTCGTAGACGTCTCCCTGGAACTCGAACCGTTCGGCGCCGTCGGCGGCCTTGATGGCGTTGATCACGTCGTAGAAATACTTGTGTGACTCGCCGATGGGGTAGCCCAGCGAGGCGTACTCGTGGGGTGCGATGCCACGGCCGATGCCCAGGTGGAGGCGGCGTCCCTTCAGCAGGATGTCGAGCATGGAAAGCTCGGAAGCCAGCCTGACAGGGTTCCACCAGGGAGCGACGACCACCGCCGTGCCCACGTCGACACGGGTGGTGCGCCCGGCCCAGTAGGCCAGGTACTGCAGCGGGTTGGGCTGCATGGAGTAGGCGGATCCGTAGTGTTCCGTCGCCCAGATGGAGTCGAAGCCCAGCGGCTCGACCAGTTCTCCCATATAGAGAGTGTCATCCATATTGCTGGCGTCGGTTCGCGCCGGGGGGCGGTCGTAGTCCTCGGCCAACAGGCGGGGCCAGTCACCCTGGTTGTAGCCGGTGACCATCACTCCACAGTGCATTTGGTTGTTCCTCCGTAAGGTTCACCTCGTCATTCCAGGCGCGGTCCTTCGCGCCTCCGGACGATCTGCGCTGCCAGTATAACCGTTCACGCTGCCGGTGACTTTCAAAGCAGGTTTTCATCGCGCTCATGGTGAGCCTGTCGAACCATGTGGCGATCTCGTTACCTAAAGAATGACCCCTCCAGCAACGAGATTGCCGCGCTCCGCTCGCAATGACATTTGACAACAAGCAGGTACGCGTGATGATTTAGCACCGGCGCCGTCCGGCCGCACGCTCACCGCTGCATGAAACCTTCCAGGCGGCGCTTCACGTCGGGCCACTCGGAGTCGATGACGCTGTAGAACACCGAATGGCGGTCCATTCCGTCCCAGGCGATGCGGTGGTTGCGCCAGGTGCCCTCTTCCACCGCGCCCAGCCGCAGGATCGCGCGCCGTGAGCGGTCGTTGCGGCTGTCCGTTTTGAGGCAGACCCGTCGCGCGGACTGGTCTTCGAAAGCGTGGGTCATCAGCAGGTACTTGCATTCGGTGTTGACGCCGGTGCGCTGCCACGCCGTGCCGTACCACGTCATGCCTATTTCCAGCGCGCGGTTGGGCCGGTCGATGTCGAGATACGCAGTAGAGCCGATGGCCTTGCCGGTTTCCAGGTTGATGACAGCGAAAGCGACCCGTTCTCCCCGGCTCGTCTCGTCCATGCATTGCCGGACCCATCCCTCGGCGTCATCCAGGCTGCTGAAAGCGGGCCTCGGCAAATAGCGCCAGATGGAGTCCTCCGCGCCAACCTCGTAGAGGTCGCTCGCGTGCTCCGAAGACAGGGGCTCCAGGCGCACCAGGTTTCCGGTCAAGGTGACCGGCTGCGGGTCCAGTTTCTTGGTGAGTTCAGTCGCCATGAATTCTCCGGGTTTTGTCCAGTTGGGCATTTCAGTATATCGTGGCAGAGAACCGTGCCTTCGGCGTCATCCGGTTGTTGCTCGTGCGTACCCAGTTTGCGGTGGGGAAACGTCAGAATCAGGATGTTCAAGATTGAGGGATTATCCGGATTGGAGCCTTTTTGTGGTGGAGATCTCCCAATCCTGACCAATCGTAAAATCCCGTAAATCCTGATTCTGGCGATTTGCATGGGCGCGCTTACTCACGCTTACCCAATTTGTCATCGCGAGGCGGCGTATGCTATTCCCTATGCTGGACGGGACAGGTCGTGAACGATGCGAATAGACGTTGGTGAATGGCAGATCCGGAGCTACCGCGGCGAGGATGCCGAGGCGCTGGCCCGCTACGCCAACAACCGCAACGTGTCCCGCAACCTGCGCGACGCCTTTCCGTACCCATACACCCTGGCCCACGCGGAGACCTGGATCGACCTGGTGGCGCAGCAGGCCACGGAAACCGACTTCGCCATAGCATCGGAGTCGGAGCTGATCGGCGGAATCGGTCTCCAGACGCAGCGGGACGTCATCGCCGTTCGGGCGAGATCGGCTATTGGCTGGGGGAGCCCTTCTGGGGGCGGGGGATTGCCACGGCCGTGCTGCGGGCATTCACCGAGTACGCCTTCGAGCAGTTCGACCTGCTGCGCGTGTACGGCTACGTCTACGAGTGGAACCCGGCCTCGGCCCGGGTTCTGGAGAAGGCAGGCTACCAGTGCGAGGGTCGCCTGAAAAAGAGCGTCACCAAGGACGGCCAGGTCATCGACCAGTTTGTTTACGCGATTACCCGCTGAGCGGGAGCGTCAGTCGGAGCAATGTTCATGACGCGCAACCCGCTTTGCGCCGTAGGAACGTCAGAATCAGGATTTGCGGGATTTCATGATTGGACAGGATTGAGATATCTCTTCCACAGAACGGTTCCAATCCTGATAATCCGTAAATCTTGAAAATCCTGATTCAGACAATTCACGAGAGTGGGTACGCGTGGGAGCAACAACTACGCCGTCGGCGGGTTGTCCCGGTACCAGTCCACGATCTCGGAGCCGGTGGCGGCCCACACGCCGCCGCGTCGCATCATGCGGCCCAGCGCACGGTCCAGGTAGCCGATGCGGAAGGGCTGGCCGATGAGCCAGGGGTGCAAGTTCAGCGCCATCACCCGCCCGTTATGCTGGCCGTCTTCGTACAGCGTTTCAAAACTCTCTTCCAGGAGCTGCTGATACCGCCTGACGACCACCCGGCGCTCCCACAGGGCGGACACGTCGTCCAGCTCCCACATCACCGGTAGGGTGAACATCTCGCCGTGGGGGCTGTGCAGCGGGTACGGCTGCTCGTCGTTGACCCAGTCGCAGACGTAGCGCAGGCCGGCCTCGGACAGCAGCTGCGGGGTGCGGTTGGACTCGCCGTATTCCGGCCCCAGCCAGCCGGCGGGGGCGCTGCCGGTGGCACGGGTGAGGGCGGCCACCGATTGGCTGATGTACTCCCGCTCGGCCTCCTCGGACATGTTGCTGCTGATCATCTGCGACAGGGACACCCCGTGGCCGATGATTTCGGCCCCGGCCTCCTGGCAATGGCGCACCAGATAGGGGTAGTTCTCCGCGGTCATGGCGTCCATGGCCACCGTGGCCGGGATGCCATGCTTCCGCAGGGTGTCCAGCACGCGGAAGATGCCCACCCGGTGGCCGTATTCCCGGTGGGACAGCCGGGCGTAGTCCGGGAAGCCCCGCGCGCCCAGGCCGCCGGAGAATGGCGTGGTGAAGCTGTCGGCCGGCGGGTCCCATTCCGGGTGTTCGAGGTTGACGATTACGCACAGGGCGACCCGCGCGTTATCGGGCCATCGCAGGAGACCCCGCGTGTTGAGGGGCGACCAGTCGTAGTGCGGGTGGTCCATCCCGAAGCGCCGTTCTGCGGGCATATCTTTATCTCCTCTTTGGTGGTGATGTCATTGCGAGGAGCGGAGCGACGTGGCAATCCCGTTGGTGTAGCAACGGCTCTGGTCGCAACGAGATTGCCGCGCTACGCTCGCAATGACATAGGACTTACGCAGTTGGGACCGTCATTCCTGCGAAAGCAGGGATCCATTGTTCGGACGAGTGAACACCTTGCCGATGCGTGTTTTGTGGGTGTTCTGGATTCCCGCTTTCGCGGGAATGACGAGTTTGGCGATGTTATCCGTTCAACTGCGCCGCGTGGGCCACTGCCTCGTCGTAGTAGTTAGCGATGTAGTATTCGGCGATGTCGTCGGCCGTGGTCTGCCAGACGCCGTCGTGGGACATGATGTAGCTCAACACCTCGTCCAGGTACCGGGCGCGGTGGGGCTGGCCGATGAGATATGGATGCAGGGCAATGCACATCACCCGCCCGCTCTGGGCGCCTTCCTGGTAGAGCTGGTCGAACTGGGCCTTGCAGATCTCGGCGAAGTAGTCGCCCTCGTAGTGCTGCCGGAACAGCGGCGCGTCGTTGAGTTCGATGGAGTACGGCACCGACACGAGCTTGCCGCTGTTGACCCGTATGGGCACGGGCTGGTCGTCGTGCATCCAGTCGGTATGGTAGATGAGGCCGGCCTCGGCCATCAGGTCGGGGGTGCGCTCGGTTCCGGAGATCGCGGGCCCCAGCATGCCCTTGAGCTGCTTGCCGGTGTGCCGCTTCAGGGTGTCGATGGTGTCCCGGTAGAACTCCCGCTCCTGCTCCTCGGTGTAGTTGTTCAGGTAGCGGGTGTTGTAGATGCCATGGCTCATGAAGTCCCAGTTGCGCTGAACCATGGCCTCGCCGACCTCGGGGAAATGCTCGAGCACGGCCATGTTCAGGGACACGCAGCAGCGGATGTTGTACCGGTCCAGCACCTCCGCCATGCGCCAGAAGCCTACGCGGTTGCCGTAGTCCCGGTAGGCGTACTGCTGGACGTCGGGATAGGGCATGCGCGGCCAGGGGTCGCGGTTCCCGTCGAATTCCGGCTCGTATTCGTAGTGCTCGACGTTGGGCGCGATCCACAGCGCGACCCGGGCGTCGTTGGGCCACTTGATGACGGGGCGGTCGATAATGGGGCTGTAATCTACGCGGTTCGGCGGCAAAGGCATGGTGAACACCTCTCCTGGTGGTGGGCTTTTTCAAACCTCTTGCGAACGATGCTATGCAACCTGCGATTGTAAACAGCCCGGTTGGGGCGCGTCAACGACCCGATGAGGGTTGACGTGTACTGACTGTCGAGAATCGTCAGAACCAGGATTTACGGGATGTTAGGAATGGGTTTCCATCATGGAACGATTCCAATCCCGATAATTCGTAAATCTTGAAAATCCTGATTCTGATGATTTACGAGAGTGGGTACGCATCCAACCATGCCGGAGTAGAGCCTTGCGCGTCCGCGATTGCTCATAGTGTTTTGCGCCGCTGGCGCCGCGGATGGCGCTGGCGGTGAAAACGCCGTACCATGCGCGGAGACAACGAACTGCGAGGGGGGCACGATGGCGCAGGTCTTTGATGGAATCACCGTCCTGGATTTCAGCAGCGGTCGACCCGGCGGCGTCGCCACCATGGTGCTGTCCGACTTCGGAGCCGAGGTCATCAAGGTCGAGCCACCGGGCGGAGAGAAGTTCAGGGATGCGCCGGGGTCGATCCAGTGGAACCGGGGCAAGAAGAGCGTCGTCCTCGACCTGAAGACGCCGGAGGGGCAGGATCACGCCCGTGAACTGGCACGGCTTTCCGACGTGGTGGTGGAGAATTTCCGGCCGGGGGTCGCGCAGCGGTTGGGCATTGACTACGACACCCTGAGTGACGGCCATCCCGGGCTGGTTTATGCCACGCTGACCGGATTCGGGTCTCACGGACCGTATGCCAACTACAAGGGTTACGACGGCGTGGTGGCGGCCAAGAGCGGGCGCATGATGATGTTCGCCGAGCAGAACCCCAGGGAAGGTCCCAACTACGTGGTGGTGCAAGGCGTCTGCCACGCGTCGGCCACGGCGCTCATCCGTGGCATCACGTCCGCCCTCTACGTGCGGGAGAAGACCGGCCTGGGGCAGCGGGTGGAGACCAGCATGCTGAAGGCCGTGACCACCTACGACCACGTTTCGTGGGTGTACGGCCAGATGATCGAGAACCTGCCCGATACCTACCCGCCGGACCCCAGGGTTGGCATCGGGCGGCCCAACCCCACGGGCTACTTGCCAGCCCGCACCAGGGACGGCCAATGGATCCAGTTGGGCAACGTGGTTGAGCGGCTGTTCCGGTCCATGATGCACTGGCTGGACATGGACTTCATCTACGAGGACCCACGATTCGAGCGCGCGCCCTTCCTGGATCAGGACGCCGTGGCGGCGCTGGAACGCATCATGCTGGAGAAAGTGCAGGAGAAGACCCTGCAGGAGTGGATGGACATATTCCTGGGCGAGGCCGGCAACGTGGCCGCCGAGCCCTACCTGACCTCGGAGCAGGCGCTGGACCATCCGCAGATCGCGCACAACGGCAACGTCCAGGACGTGCACGTGCCGGGAGTGGGCGACACGCGGCAGCTTGGCCCCATGGTGAAAATGAACGGCACACCGGGCCGAACGCAGGGGCCGGCGGCGGCGCTGGGTCAGCACACGGCGGAGGTGCTGGCCCGGTTGGGAAGCAGCGTTGAGAGTCGCTCCAACGGCGAAAAGATACCGATGCCAAAACATGCCCTGGAAGGAATAACCCTTCTGGATTTGGGCACCGTGATCAACGGGCCGCTGGGTTGCGCCCTGGTCGCCGAGCTGGGCGCGCGCGTGATCCGCATCGAGGCGCCGGGCGGCGACTGGGGCCGGCAGGGGATGCCCATGTCGGTGCACCGGACTATGGGAGGCTCGGAGTGCATCTGCCTGGACCTCAAAACCGTGGAGGGCCAGGAGATCATGGGCAAGCTGGCGGCAAAGGCCGACCTGCTGCTCCACAGCATGCGCCCAGGCGCGCCCGAGCGGACGGGCATCGGATACGAGCAGCTTACCGAGATCAACCCCAACCTGGTGTACCTCTACGCCGGCGGGTACGGCTCCACTGGGCCCTACTCGCACCGGCCGTCCATGGCTCCGATAGCCGGCGCGGTGTCCGGTGGCGGTGTGGCGCAGATGGGTCGGGACGCCTTCCCGCCGCCGGACCGGGCGATGTCCATCGATGAGATCGCGGCCGTGTCCCGGAAGCTCAAGCGGGCCAACGACGGCACCGCCGACCACACCACCGGCATGGTCAACGCCGTGGGCCTGGTGCTGGGTCTCTACGCCCGCGAGCGGACCGGCAAGGCGCAGTACGTCGAGTCGACCATGATCGCGGCCAACGCCTACGCCAACATCGACGACTTCTGCTGGCACGAGGGCAAGCAGCCACGCCCGCTGCCGGACGGGGAAGGTTACGGACTGCACGCCCTCTACCGCCTGTACCGGGCTAGGACGGGGTGGGTGTTCCTGGCCTGTCCCTTCGAGGACGAGTGGGAAGCACTGTGCCGGACCATCAATCGCACCGACCTGCTGGACGATCCGCGTTTTGCTGATCCGGAATTGCGCGCGGAGTACGACGATGCGCTGGCCGACGAGTTGGCCCGGGTGTTCGCCGGCGACGAGCCAATGCACTGGGAGCAACTGCTCACCGCCGCCGACGTGATGTGCGTCAGGGCCGAGGACCGGGGGATGTATTTCTTCTTCAACGAGGACCCCCACGTGCGCGAAAACGGCCTGCTGACCCAGGTGGAAGCGCCGCGGTTTGGCGAGTTCTGGCGGTATTCTCCGGTGGTCGAGTTCTCGGAAACACCGGGACGAGTCGGCCCGGGTCCGCTGAAGGGGCAGCAGACCCGCCCCATCCTGCGCGAGCTGGGGTACACCGACGAACAGATCGACGACCTGCAACAGCGCAAGGTTGTGTTCTGGGAGGAGGAATAGCCGGTGACGTCGCCCAACATCATCCCCGCCGACACCAACGGCATTCGCGACAAGGCTGCCATCGTCGGCATCGGCGAGACGGAGTTTTCGTGGGACTCGGGACGCAGCGAGTTGCAGCTTGCCTCCGAGGCGATCAAGGCCGCGTGTGAGGACGCTGGCATCTCGCCCCAGGACATCGACGGCCTGATCCGCTACGACATGGAGTCGAACCACGAGACCCTGCTGACGCAGTCCTTGGGCATCAAGAACCTGCGGCACTGGGAATCGGTCTCCTACGGCGGAGGCGCGGGCAACGCCACGGTGGGTCACGCTGCCGCGGCGGTAGCAGCGGGGTATGCCAACTACGTGGTGTGTTTCCGCGCGGCCAACCTGCGGTCGGGCGTGCGCCTGGGTCGCGCCCGGGGGCCGGAAAGCATACCCGGCGGCGCGGACAGCTTCGCCGTGCCCTGGGGAAGCATGGCGCCGGCGCACCGTTTCGGCATGTTCGTGCGGCGCTACATGCACCAGTACGGCGCCACCAGCCGCCATTTCGGGTGGGTCGCCGTGACCCTGCGCGAGCACGCCTCCCGCAACCCCCGCGCACTGCGAAGGGAACCCATCACCATTGACGATCACCAGAACTCCCGCATGGTGGTGGACCCGCTGCACGTGCTGGACTTCTGCCAGGAAAACGACGGGGCGGCCGCCGTGGTTCTCACTACGCCCGAGCGCGCCCGGGAACTGCGTCACTCCGGTACCCTGACCCTGGTGGAGGCGGCGGCCCAGGGGGCGGGTCCCCGCAACGACGGCATCGTCTACCGTCCCGACCTGGCCGTGGCCGAATCGGAGCACACCGCGCGGGATCTGTGGGCCCGGGCCCGGATGAGCGCGGCGGACATGGACGCGATGATGTTCTACGACCACTTCACCCCGTTCTGCCTGATCAACTTGGAAACCTACGGTTTCGTGCCCCGAGGCGAGGCCAAAGATTTTGTGGACGGTGGCGCCAACATCCGATTCGACGGGATGCTGCCCGTCAACACCCATGGCGGCAACCACTCCGAGGCGTACATCCACGGCCTGACTCACGTGCAGGAGGCGGTGCGGCTCATCCGCGGCACATCCACCGCCCAGCCGCCGCACAAGGCCATCAACCGGGTGCTGTCGTGCAGCAGCGTCGCCCAGTTGAGCGGCGCCGTGATAATCCGCCGGGGATAGCGAGGAACTGCGATGACCCAAGCAAGCGAAGCCGTCGCCAAATCGCCGCCGATGACCAGGCCCCTGGAGGGCGTCCCTCTGCCCGACCTGGAGCGCGTTCCGGATTACGAGCAGGGCTTCTGGGAGGGGACGCGGAACGGCGAACTGCGCATCCAACGCTGCGCGGCCTGCGGGCGGTTCCGCCACCTGCCCACGCCGATGTGCCCGGAATGCTCGTCGCTGGCATACGAATGGACCCAAGTGAGCGGGCGCGGGTTCGTCTACTCCTTTGTGATCGTGCGCCACCCGGTGCACCCGGCCATCCGGGAGAAGGAGCAGACACCCTACAACATCTGCATGATCGAGCTGGAGGAGCAGGAAGGCCTCCGCATCTGCAGCAATGTCCTGCAGGTCGCGCCCGAGGACATCACCATCGACATGCCGGTGCAGGTGACCTTCATGCCGGCGGTGAATGATCCCGACGTGGTGCTGCCGGTGTTCGTGCCCGCTTCGGAGCAATAGGTTGCCGGCCCGGGCGGCACGGAATCACGATAACCGTTTCCAAGGAGAATCAGCGTCATGGCCAACGCTTTCGGCAAGATAATCGCCAACGTGGAGCGGCTGCACCGGCTCATGGACGAAGCGGGCGTTGCGGCCGTGGTCGCCCGCTCGGGCAAGAACTTCACCTACCTGGCGGGGTTCGCCTATCCGGGCACGCTGGCGCGACACCTGGAGTTTCCCGACTCGCCCCGGGAGGTGCTGCTGGTGTGGCCGAGGACGGGCGAGCCGGTGATGGTCCTGAACTCCTACGCCGCGCCCTTGGCCCGCCGGGACTCGTGGCTGGAAAACATCGAGGTGGTGGACGACTACGCCGAGTCGCCCTACGAGCGGGCCGCCGCCGTGCTGCGGAACCTGGGACTGGCCGAGGAGACCATCGGGTTCGAGCAGAGCTACGTCAGCGCCAACCGTTGGGAGGAGATCGGCCGGCTGCTGCCCCGGGCGCGCATCGTGGACAGCACCGAACTGATGGACCGGGTGCGCTGGATCAAGACCCCCGAGGAGGTGGCGGCCCTGGAGGCCGGCGCAAAAATGCTGGACGAGGCCTACCTGGAGGTTCTGCCCACGGTGCGGCCCGGCGACACGGAACGACTGGTGCATAGCCGCATCGTCGAGAGCTGCCTGCGACGGGGCGCCAACTGGGTCCACGGCATCCTGAACTCCAGCCGCAACACCGTGGGCTACGGCGGCGAGAGCGACCTGGCCTTCGAGACCGGCGACATCATCCGCAACGACTACGTGGCCTACCTCAACGGCTACCCCGGCCACCAGTCGCGCACCGTCTGCGTGGGTCGGCCCTCAGACGAGCAGAAGGCGACCTACCAGGTCGTGCTAGACATCTATCGCGGCACCATCGACCGGTGCGTCCCCGGCGCGCGTACGGCGGACATCTACCACTTCGCCAACGACGCCTTCCACGAGGCCGGCTTCGAGGGCAACGTGGCCCTGGCCGGCCACGGCGTCGGCGCATGGTGGCACCAGCAGGAGCCGTACATGGTGCCGTCCAGCGAGCGGGTGCTGGAGGAGGGCATGGTGGTGGCCCTGGAGCCGCACATCGGCCCCTGCTGGCACCTGCAGGACATGGTGCTGGTCACCGACGGCGCGCCCCGCCTGCTGTCGCCGCTAATGGGGACGGACGAGATGCTGGTGGCGGGGTAGACCGGCGCTTATCACCCTCGTGACGGGCGCTCTGGCGACGGGCCAGATCCCGGCGGCCGCCTCTGTTCTGGCTCGCCTTGGTCGCAGAGTCCTTCGCCCAGCACCCGGGTTCGGAGCATGCCGCGCTGGGAATCCCGCAGAGCGCTTCTGGCCTCGGCAATGGCGTCGGGGTCGTTGGTGCGGACGCCGTGCAGGTAATGCCTGGCGAAGCTGGTTGCCGATTCGGACATGGCGCCCAGGTTGCGCTGGATGGGGCGGGCGGAAGGCGGGCCGTTGATCTGGGCCATGGCCCGCGAGCTGGACGTGAACGCCGCCATGTGCGTGGACAGGTCCCACCGCCACTGAGGGTCCTCGCCGACCCGGGGATCGGCTCCGCGCTGCTCCATGAATTCCACGACTGAGTCGAGGTGCTGCCGACGCTCGTCCGCTATCCCCCGCAGTTGGCGGATATAAACCCTTTCCGCCCGGCTAAGACACTTGAACGCGGCCACCCTTGAGAATGCCGGCGCGCCCTCGGGTTCGAACACGAAGAGTACCACCCCGTATAGCACGACCACCACGATGAGCGCCGCGATGACCACGCCCAGGACGATGGCGGTGCGCTTGACGTACCGCGACCAGGGGCGTGGTTGGGGCGCGTGCTCGGTTTGGTCAGCTGCTGGGTTATCCACGTGCTGTGCCCCAGCTCTGCCAGGTTACGAAACAGGAGGAAATCATGATGACGGCTACAACGCCGACTCGTCCAGATTGCCACCCTCACACAAGGCGGTCAGCGGCTATCGAATAGCAAGTGCGCAGCCAGGGCTCTAAGGTTCTCTTCGCTCGCGCCGAAGAAATCAGATATGTCGTTATCCGCGCGGTTGATTGCGTTCACGGTTCCGGAGTAGGTGAATATTGCGTTAGGGTTATAGTCGGCGTCCTCACGTTGCTGCTGCAGATCAAGAAATGTGGCGGCGAAATCAGCAATACCATCAGGGAAGTCCGACATATTCCTGGGAGCCATTTTCGATCTTGCTCTGGTGTGGGTGAGCGCTCGATAGATCGCAGTCCATCCGAGGGACTTGGGTTGTCCTGTTTCGCGACCGTAGAGCATATCGGCATTGTTCTGCAGGAGTGCATGGAACATGGCGTAATATGCCGTACTAACTGCTCTCCTGAAGTGCGCCTGCTGCAAATCGTCGGGTGTACGGAGGATTTGAAGGTCTTCTCCGATGGAACGGGCGACTATGAGGAGGCTTTGCCACATCATGGATTGACGTCCGGCAAGTGACCTTCCGCGATCAACTGTCTGATCTGCCGATGTTCGTCCGCGCGGGTATAGGTTTGTGTGATGATGGGCGTGGACACGTAGGGCAGGAAGGCATCCAGGTTGCGCCGGTTGAACCCGGACAAGATTTTAGGATCCAGTTTGACCTCCGGGCTGTCGTACACGATTGAAAGGTGGGTATAGGGTTCCCCATCGTTTGCCATACGGGTTTCGACGCTGATCTCGACCAACGTGACCTCTCCTTCGAATTGGGCTTCAAGGTCGCGTTTGGCGATATCGGCTATGCGTTGTTTGTTCGCTTCGGTAAGCAGCAGGTCGGCCATGTTATCTCTCCGCCGGGACAGGTCGTCCGACAACGACCGAGACGGCTTTCGATGCGATCATTGAGCCGCAGTCTCGTTCTGTGCTTCGTTGGTGGTTGCCGTCTCCAGCACTCATATTGTATCGGACAAGCCAACGCACGACGGGTTCCTTGCGGGAACCCGTCGTCGCGCGGTAACGTTATGGGGAAGTGGGCCCGCCGAAGATGCCGAAGCCTGGGCGGTTCGGTGAACCGGGCCCCTACCCCTCCACCTCCGCCAGGAAGCCCAGCACGCGCTTGACGTACTTCTCCGGTTCCTCGCTGTGGGGGCGGACCTCGGCCCAGCGGCAGTTGGGCACCAGGCGGTGGACGGCCTCGGCCAGGCCGCGGGGATGCACGTCGTTGTTGCCCGGCATGACCATCGCCGGCACGCTGACGCTTTTCAGCGCCTTTTCGGTCATGCCCAGGGTCAGGTAAGGACCGTCGAAAAGGGCGTAGATGGTGTCGCGCATCACCTGGATGAAGTCCTCGGTGTCCATGGACTCCAGCGATTTTCGGTAGTCGGCGTCGGTCTGGGCCAGCTCGGGACTGAAGGGCGAGAAGCGGTCGTCGGGGTCGAAGGCATCCACGATCTCCGCGATGCTGCGGTTCTCGGCCCAGTCCATGCTCTTGAACAGCTTGGCGGCCAGGTAGGCGTCGCAGATGACGCCGCCGGCGATGTTGGAGGGGAAGATGGCGCGCACCCGCTCGGGACGGCGCACGGCGCAGCCCAGGGAGATGGCCGCCCCGAAGGAACCGCCGCCAAGATACGCCTGCTCGATGCCCAGGGTGTCCATCAGGCCGAACACGTCGTCGCACACCATGTCCCACGTCTGCACCACCATGGGGCTTCGGGACTGCCCGCCGAAGCGGCGGTCGTACACCACCACCCGGTGTTCCTGGGACAGTGCCTCGATCACCGGCTGGTAGCTGCTGGCCTGGCCCTGCAGTCCGCCCGGGGAAAGGATGATGGGCGGTCCGCTCCCGGTCTCTTCGTAGTAAAGCTCGGCTCCGTTCACTTTCGCATTCGCCATGATTCCACCTCCGGCGGGTGTAGCCGTACTCGTACGGGTTGTGTCGCTGATGCCGTTGTTGCGCGAAGTATAGACGCGGCCGGTGGCACCGGCAACGTGCCGCGGGAGTCTCCCGCTCACGCGCGTCCATTCCTGCCGGGACCGTCATTGCGAGCGAAGCGCGGCAATCCCGTTGTTTAAGGGGGGAGCCTTCGGGTAACGAGATCGCCAACTTCGCTTCGCTCCTCGCGATGACAGGGCAGGCCCGCGCCAGAACGCACACCGCCTTGTCCCTATGGCGGCGGTCTGATACAAGTGTCAGACGCATGGCGTCCTCTCTTTCGGCTCTTCTCAACTGGCGACCCAACACCCCCTTCTACTACGGCTGGCTGGTGCTCGGGCTCTCGGGCGCCGGGGCTTTCGTGGCCACGGCGGTGGCCGGAGTGGTGCTGGGTGGAGTGCAGCCCTACATCCTGGAGGATACCAACTGGCCCCGAAGCTTCATCGGGGTGGCTGCCGGCGCCGGCGTGGCGCTGTCGGGAGTTTTCGCACCGTGGGCGGGAAGGATGGCGGACCGCTACGGGCCCCGTTGGCTGATGCCCGTCGGACTGATCGCGCTGGGGGTGTCGATGGTAGTGATCGGCGGGGCGCACGCCGCCTGGCTGTTCCTGCTTGCGGCGGTGTTGGGCCGAGCCATCAGCCAACCGTTCCTGATCGGGGTCGTGCCCCGCACCATGGCGGTGAACTTCTTCAACCGCCGCAGGAACCTCGCACTGGCGTTCACCGGGATATATCGTCCCATCAGCGGGGCGCTGATCATCCAGGCGTTTTCGTTGATCGCACTGGTGGCGGACTGGCGGGCCGCGTTCCGTCTGCTGGGCATTTTCAGCATATTGCTGGTCATCCCAATGGTCATCATCATGCGGCGGCGGCCGGAGGACATCGGCCTGTTGCCCGACGGCGCGCAGGCATCGTTGAGCGCGGGGGGATCCGGAGCGGGACCGGCGGGACGGGACCGGCGCGGCGCGGCGGCCCGGCCGGCGGAGACAAGCTGGACGTCCCGAGAGGCGATGCGAACCAAGGCGTTCTGGCTGGTATCGGCGGTCGCTTTTCTCAACGTGACCGGCAGTTCCGGCCTGGGGTTCAGCCTGGTTCCCTACCTGCACGAGTTCGCGGGGCTGACCGTCCTGCAGGCGGGCGGCGTGCTGAGCGTAAGCACGTTCCTGGCGCTGAGCAGCCTGGTGTGGGGACAGGTGGCGGGGAGATTGACGCCGCGATGGTGCATCGTCGGAGCGATGGCGGTGTCGGCGCTGGCGACGCTGGCGCTGCTGCAAGTCAACTCGCTGGCAGCGGCCTTCGCCTATGGTGTGTTCTGGGGGTTGTTCCACAGCGCCCTGGAGGTGCTGCTGTACATGGTGCTGGCGGACTATTTCGGGCGGGACTCCTACGGCGCCATCGCCGGCGCCATGCGGCCCTTCGAGGCCGGCGGGCTGGGGTTGGGACAGGTCGTGGGACCGGTGGTGTACGACCTGACCGGCAGCTACACCATCCTGATCCTTTTCTCGGCAGCAATGCAGGCCTCGGGGATGGTCCTGATGGCGCTGGCGCGTCGCCCGGAGCAACGAGCTCCACTGGTGGCGGAAGTGGCGTAGGCTCGCGGGCTCCAGCCGGCAGGGGTCTTTGGGTGCATCCGCGTGCTGCCGGCGTGCTGCCACAATTTCCGATATCGACCTCGCCGTCGCGATGTCCCATGCGTACGGGAACCGATGCGCGGCGCATCGTCGGAGGGGCTGCCGCTGGTCAGTCGAGCTGTCTGACCCGGCTGAGGAACGCGCAGCAAACTAATGCCAACCCCAGACCCAGAACGCCGATGACGGCCATGGCCGTGGACGGGGAGGTCAGGTCCGACAGCAGACCTACGCCCAGGCTGGCGACCACCAGGAACCCCCGGTCGATACTCTGCAGGCTGGTAAGGCGGCCCCGAAGACTGTCCGGCGCGAGGGTCTGAATCAACGTCCCGCGAGTGGTGCGGAAGAGCGACTGGCAACTGGCCATGGCGGCGATGGTCACAAAGGCCAGCGCCATCCACTTGGAAAAGGCGAACAGGATCAGCGTGAAGGAGCTGGCAACGGCCGCACCCAGCACCACCTTGCCCTTGGGAAACACAAACCCGAAAGACGCCACGAACAGCGCCGCAATCAGCCCGCCAACGCCGGTGATGGAAAGCAGGTATCCGCCCACGTCAGCGTCGCGCTGCAGGACCTCGGTGGTAAACACCGGGAACAGGAACCAGGCGGGGTGCAGGATTATGTTGGGTATCACCGACAGTATCATCAGCTGCAGGAAAGCCCGCTCCCCACTCCACACGTAGCGCAGACCCTCCACCATGTTGGCCAGGGCGGAACCGCGTCGGCGGGCGTCCCCGGGACGGTGGAACGGGGTTCGCAGCGGGAAGATCATCGCCACGTTTGCCAGATACAGGACCGCTTCGATCATGAAGTTCCAGAAGAACCCCAGGGTGAAAATCAGGATGCCGCCGACGAACGGCCCGACGATGCGCGTGCCGGTGATGGTCAAAACGTTGGTGGCCATGGCGTTGCCCAGCATCTCCCGGGGAACAGTGCCGGCGATGAGGGACTGGCGCATGGGCTGGGTCATTGAACGGCACGCGCCGGCCAGGATCACGTACAGATAGGCGTGCCAAACCGCCACGCGTCCCGACAGCACCAGCAGCGCGAAGCACAGGGCCAGGGCCGCCATCATCAGCTGCAGCGTGATGACCAGCTTGCGGCGGTCGAAACGGTCGCTGAGGACGCCGCCCCAAGGGCCAACCACCAGGCCGGGCAGCGTGTTGATGCCGCCCACCGTGACCACCAGCAGTCCGGCGACGGTGGAGCCTTCCGACAGCTCCCGGACCAGCCAACCCACACTCAAGAGTTGTATCCACTGGGCGTTGTTCGCGAAGAAATTACCGAACCACAACAGCCGGTAATCGCGGTAAGCCAACCACGCGTCCAGCGTATGCAAACGGGGCATTGTTCCTATTCGGAAGATCTTTCCTCCACGAACGCGAAGAGCAAAGCGGCGAATCGGGCCGGCAGGGTCGTTAGCCCGTCATTTTGAAATCCGCAATCAATACTGTCAATGCTGACGTGGCGATAATATTTGAGAGTCAGTTTGCCTCGAAATGCCAAGTGGCTGATCGGGTGGTGATTACGACCTTCGGGTCGGGGCTTCGTCTCGGTTTTGCGGCGTGCTCGATATACAATGCGCAGTCGGGCGGAGCACGCTCGACGGTCAGGGCAACGGGGGAAGCACACATGCAGGCCGAAAAAGGAATCATTCGAACCGTGTTGGGAAACGGGCTGGAGGGTTGGGACGGCGACGGCGGCCCGGCGCTGGAAGCCGCTTGCCAAACCCCCTACGCCTGCGAGTTTGATCCCCAGGGGAACATGATCGTGTGCATGGGACGGCACCATCGGATCCGCCGCGTGGATGCCCAGACCGGCATCGTCTCGCTGATCTGCGGCACTGGCGAGCCGGGATATGAAGGCGATGGCGGCCCGGCCGTCGACGCGGTTATCAATCAACCGTACGGGTTGGCCATCGACACCAACGGGGACATCTACTTCGCCCAGAGGTTTGACCCGGCGGTCCGCAAGATCGACGGACGCACGGGCATAGTCTCCACCGTCGCCGGCACCGGTGAGTTCGGATACAGCGGAGACGGCGGTCCCGGCAACGCAGCCATGCTGCGGGAGCCCAACGATCTGTGCCTGGACCGGCGCGGCGGCCTGCTGATCGCCGACGTGCAGGACCAGCGCATACGGCGAGTGGACCTGGCAACGGGAATCATCACTACCTTCGCCGGAACCGGCGAGAAGTCCCGGGCTGGCGACGGAAAGCCGGCCACCGAGGCGAGCCTGATGGGCCCGCGAGCGGTTTGCGCGGATGGCCGGGGAAACATCTACGTGTGCGAGCGGGAGGGCAACGGTGTCCGCAGGATATCTCCCGATGAGACGCTGACAACCATCGCCGGGGCTGAAGGTGTGTATGGATACGCGGGCGACGGCGGCCCGGCGTTGGCGGCCACCTGGGGGTCGCCCAAGGCGATGCGCTGCGACCTGCAGGACAATGTGATCGTGCTCGACTCGGATAACAGCGCGGTGCGGCGCATCGACGCCCGAACCGGCATCGTGGCCACCATCGCCGGAGGCCGGGAGGGCGGCGGCGGTGACGGCGGACCCGCCATCGAGGCCGAGTTGGCTCACCCACACGGCTGCGGCTTCAATGCTGAGGGCGACCTCTTCATCGCCGACACGCACAACCACCGGATCCGTGTGGTCGGCTTCTGAGCAACGGCGCAGGGAACCCGGGGAATTCACGCATCACCATCGACATACAGCAAGGCCCGAACAACCATGACTCCACTGGAAACCGGCGTCCAATTCCACCTGCCCACTTATGCCCACGTTCCTTTACCGCATCTGGTGGAGCTGGCCGCCCAGGCGGAGACCAAGGGCGTGGACCAGTTTTGGGTTACCGACAACTTGAGAAGTCGGCAGTCCTTTGTGGTCCTGGCGGCCATGGCATCCCGCCTCAAGACCAAGCTGGGCACCGCGGTCACCGTACAGTATTTCCGGAATCCGGTTGACCTGGCGGATTCCGTCGCGACCCTGAGCGAGCTGATGGATGGGCGAGAATTGAGCATCGGCCTGGGCCGGGGCAACCCGCGTACGCCGTCGCTCATCCGGACGCCGCGGCCGGTCAGCGTGCTCCGGGAAACCGCCCAGAGCGTCCGCCGCCTGTTGGACGGCGAGGCGGTGTGCTTCGCGGACTACCCCGCCCTGCTGGACTATTACCACTTCAACCCGGCCGCCGCCTTCCGCCTGAATTTCAGCCCCGCGTCGCCGGTTCGTCTCTATTGCGGCAGCAACGGCCCGTTGGGGATGGCCGTGGGCGGCGAAACCATGGACGGCCTGATCTTCGGCGGACACTACGTGGCGGCGATTCGCACTGATCGGGTCCCCGAATTACTGGATACGTTCGACGCCGCGATTCCATCTAAGCGGCCGGGCAAGGCCGTTCCCAAGGTTGCGGAGATCAAGATTTCCCTGTCCCGTGATGCGTCGGCGGCCCGGGAGTTTGTCAAGGAAAGCGCGGGCCACCGGGTGTTGAACATGTACCGCCAGGGCTACACCCGGGAAGACATCGAGCGGCTGGGAGTAACCCTCGCCGACATTGAGCGGTTGGACCACGCGGAACGGAACGGCGCAACAGAAGAGGAGTTTGACGACTTGGTCACCGACCCCATGATTGACGCCATCTTCATCGCCGGGACGCCGGGGGACTGCGTCGAGCGCATGCTCGAGGTGCGAGACACGGCCCGGGAGCAAGGCTTCGGACAGCTGATGTACTCGGAGCTGGGCCCGGACGTGGATGAGGCTCTGGCCCTGCTGTGCGACGAGGTGATACCGGCGTTGTGATCTGCGTTGCCGCTGCACGAATGGGTTGCCGTGCTTCGCTGGACAAGATGACGCCGCTGACGGCATAGCTCAGTGCCGGTAGCGTCACCGTTTGACAGGTGGGTAGGCCCATTTTAGAGTTGAAACAGCGGCTCCATCCCGGCTCACGCCTTGATCGGCAACGGGCAGGTTTATGGGTCGCGAGATTATTGAGTCACACGAAGGAACCTGTCGATGGCATTGCAGTTCGGGGTATTCGACCACATTGAGCCTATTCCCGGCGTACCGCTGGACCAAATCTACCGGGAGCGGCTGGACCAGTTAGAGCGGCTGGAGGACGCCGGATTTTACTCCTACCATCTTGCGGAGCATCACACTCCGGCGGTGCACAGCCTTGCGCCCTCGCAGAACGTTTTCCTTGCAGCCGCGGCGGAGCGGACGAGCACCATGCGACTGGGGCCATGCGTCTATGTGTTGCCTCTGCACCACCCGGTGCGGCTGGTCGAAGAAATCTGCATGCTGGACAACCTCAGCGGCGGGCGGATGGACATTGGCGTCGGTCGCGGCGGAGTGATCGAGGCCTACTTCTGGGGTCAGGACTCGGACGTGGAGGTCAATCACGCCCGTTACCTGGAGACGCTGGCGGTGGTCCGGGAGGGTCTCAGC
>DAOUIF010000023.1:0-29519 GCA_034423575.1 Dehalococcoidia bacterium
ATCCCGTGGCTCGGAGGAACTCTTTGCGCCGACGCTGACGCACCAGACTGCAATCGCCCGGTGGTTGCGTCGCCAGTGGTTGGGCTGTAAGGAGAATTGGAGGGGATTGCAGAATACAATCAGAGGATCTTTTGAACTTGAATCAGGTTTGGCTGGACCGCAAGGAATTTTTGCGAACGATTTGTTTGACGCTCGATGGCAACAAGATTGCACTGATTGTATTGCAGCTATCGTACTTTCGACGCCAGGTGAACCGTGTCGTGAGCTATGCAAAGAGACATGGGCGGCGACGCCAATTGCGGTATACTGTTTTCGCGCTCCCGACCCGATCAACTCCAGAGCAGTCCGAGGAACATTGAAGATTCTCCAGGTCATCCACGGCTATCCCATGCGCTACAACGCGGGCTCCGAGGTCTACACGCAGGGGCTGTGCCAGGCGTTGGCGGAGCGGCACGAGGTTCACGTGTTCACGCGGCAGGAAAACAGTTTTCTGCCCGAGTACGCCATGAGCCGGGAGGCCGACCCGGTGGCCTTCGGCATCACGCTGCACGTGATAAACATGGCACGGGCCCGGGATGGATACAGCCACCGGGCGGTGGACCGGGCGTTCAGCGACTTGCTCGTTGAACTCCGACCCGACGTCGTGCATGTGGGTCACTTGAACCACCTTTCAACTTCCTTGGTTTTTCGGGCCAAGGAGCGGGGTATTCCGGTGGCGTTCACGCTGCACGATTACTGGCTGATGTGTCCCCGGGGACAGTTCATCCAGATGTACGAGGACGAACGCGGGGAGCCGTGGCCCTTGTGCGATGGCCAGGAGGACCGCAAGTGCGCGGTGCGTTGTTACCGTCGCTATTTCGGAAACGACGGTGACGAATATGAACTGGACGCGGCTTACTGGACCGGTTGGGTGGGTCGTCGAATGGCCCACGTGAGGGAGGTCTGCGAAGCCGTCGATCTGTTTATTGCGCCGGCGCGTTACCTATTGGAGCGTTTCCGGGACGACTTCGGCATTCCGGATAGCAAGCTCGCTTACCTGGATTACGGCTTCCATCGGGAGCGGCTGGCGGGCCGGGAAAGGCGTAGCGGGGAGCCATTCACCTTTGGCTACATCGGAACCCACATTCCGGCCAAGGGAGTGGACCTGCTGATACATGCCTTTAGGGAGTTAACTGGCGGGCCTGCACTGCGCATCTGGGGCCGGGACAGGGGCGTGGAGACGGCCGGCTTGAAGCGGTTGGCGGCGGAGTTGCCCGACGGCGAGGGCAGTCGAGTGGAGTGGATGGGCGAGTACCGGAACCAGGAGATCGTGCCGGAGGTATTCGACCGTTGCGACGCCATAGTGGTGCCGTCGATCTGGGCGGAGAACGCGCCGCTGGTGATCCACGAGGCGCAGCAGGCCGGAGTGCCGGTGGTTACCGCCGATTACGGTGGCATGGCCGAGTACGTGAAGCACGGTGAGAACGGGCTGCTGTTTCGCCACCGGGACGCGGCGGCGCTGGCCGAGCAAATGCAATGTCTGGTGAACGACCCGCAGTGGGGCGGAGAATTGGGGCGGCGTGGCTATCTGCAATCCCGGGACGGGAACGTGCCGGACATGGCGGGACACGTGAAGGAAATTGAGGACATCTACGCCCGGTTGTTGGCGGAAAGCAGGAATGTATGAGTTCAGAGAGTCTCAAAAAAGCGACCCCGCCTGCTTCGACGAAGCTGGACTATGATGGACCCTGGCGCATCACCTTCGACACGAATCCGGACGATTGCAACCTGCATTGCATCATGTGCGAGGATCACTCGCCCTACAGTAGCACCCAGACCGAGCGCCGGACCGCCGGATTGCCCAAGCGCCGCATGGACATCGGTCTGATCCGCAGGGTGTTGAATGAAGCATCGGTCAACGGGCTCAGGGAAGTCATTCCGTCCACCATGGGTGAGCCGCTGCTCTACCGGCACATGGACGAGATCATCGACCTGTGCGTGGACAACGGTGTGCGACTGAACCTGACCACCAACGGCACTTTCCCCGGTCGGGGCGCGCGGTCCTGGGCCGAGCGCATCGTGCCTGTGGGTTCGGACGTGAAGGTGTCGTGGAACGGGGCGACCAAGGAGACCCAGGAAAGGGTGATGCTGGGTTCCAACTGGGAGCGGGTGGTGGACAACGTGCGGACGTTCGTCCAGGTCCGGGACGAACATGCGGCAGCGGGCGGCAATCGGTGCCGGGTGACCTTCCAGGTGACCTTCATGGAGGTGAACGTAGCGGAGTTGCCGGCGGTGGTGGAACTGGCGGCCGCCCTGGGGGTGGATCGGGTGAAGGGGCACCACCTGTGGGTGCACGGACCGGAGATGATGGGACAGTCGCTGCGGCGAAGCCCGGAAGCTATCGCCAGGTGGAACGAGGCGGTGGAAGCGGCGCGCCAAGTGGTCGAACGGCGCCCGCTGCCGAACGGGAACCGAGTGGCGCTGGAGAACGTCTTCCCCTTGGGTGGATACGGTGAAACGGACATAGCTCCGGGCGGGGAATGCCCCTTCCTGGGCCAAGAGGCGTGGGTGGCTGCCGACGGACGGTTCAATCCGTGCTGTGCGCCGGATGTCCTGCGGCGCAAGCTGGGCGATTTCGGCAACCTTGGAGAATTGAGCCTGCGCAGCATATGGGAGGGATCTGCATACGGACACTTGAGAATCAACTACATGGAAAACGACCTGTGCCGGGGCTGCAACATGCGAAAGCCGAGCTACGACCCAAGCCCGGTAGTGCAGGTTAGCCCAGCAGAGCCGCATTGAGGGGCATGATGACGGAACACTCATGGCAAGCAGACTTGGAGCGGGACGGCTTTGTCCATCTGCCCGGCGTAATTGACGCTGACGTTGCGGCCAGGTTGGCCATGATGTCCCTGCGGTCTTTGGACGAATACGCCGCCTCCGAGGACCTGGTGCGCACCGGCGAGGGCGTGCCGGTCAAGCTGCTGTACCCGCTGGGCAAGTACCCGGAGTTCCTCGCGGCCCTGGGCAGCCGGGAGATACGGGACGTCGTGGACGCCCTGCTTCCCCGGAATGACTCGGTGCTAACCTGGGAGGACGTTCTGGTCAAACCGTCCTCGGTGGGAGTGGAAGTCGCGGTGCATCAGGACATCGGGCTTGACCCGACGCGGGAATCCATCCACAGTTTGGGTATATCCCTGAACGGAGACCGGGACAACCCGGTCCATTTTCTGCCGGGCAGCCACCGATTGGGTCCCTTGACCAAGGCGGCAGTGGAAGCGTTGTGGCGGGACTGCCGGGAAGAATTCAGACCGGTGGAAACTGAAGCGGGAGACGTGGTGATCCACAACGTCCATGCCCTGCACTACTCGGAGGCCAACCGCTCGGCGCGGCCCCGGGCCACGTGGTATCTGGAGTTTCGCAGCCTACGCTCGCTTCTGGAGAAAGGGCCCTGGAGCCGGGATTGGGCAGAGCGACGGCGGGCCATCTGGGTCCACGCCAGGGCCTCCAACGGGGATTACGTCGGATTCAACGAGTCCGGCCCGGTCAAAGAGCGAATCGAGCGCCTTGAGGCCGGGACGGAATCCCTGCGGGTTCCCCACGTGACCGACGTGGTGCGCTACGACCCCACCAGTCCCTACAACCACTTCTCTGGATGGAGCGACGATTGGAAGTCCAGCCGGCCGGCTCCGGGCGGCACTCATCACGTGACCACGGAAGGCGGACACGCCATCTATCCGGCCCGGTTCCACGAGGTGCTGAAGTTCCATCCGCCGGGCTTGGCACCGGCAACGGATGGTTCTGGTTCCTACCACATCACTCCCGACGGCAATCCAGCGTATCCGGAACGTTACCTGCGCACCTTCGGGTTTTATGACGGTCTAGCAGCGGTCCAATCGGCGCACGGCTGGCTCCATATTCGACCCAACGGCCTCGCCCTCTACCGGGAACGCTACGCCTGGTGCGGCAATTTCCAGGAGGGCCGCTGCCCAGTACGTCTTCCCGATGGCGGTTACGTCCACATAACCGATTACGGCTCTCCCGCTTATGGAGAATGCCACTGCTATGCCGGCGACTTCAAGGACGGTTTCGCCGTGGTGCAGCGGGAGGACGGCAAACATTCCCACGTTGATCGTAGCGGCAACCTGCTGCATGACCGCTGGTTCGTGGACTTGGACGTGTTTCACAAGAATTTCGCCCGGGCCCGCGACGAAAGGGGCTGGCATCACGTGGACCTGAGTGGTCTGCCCCTGTACGAGAGGCGGTTCAGCAACGTGGAACCCTTCTACAACGGGCAGGCCCGGGCGGAGGGGTTCGACGGCTCGCTGTCGGTCATAAGCGAGTCTGGGGAGAACCTGGTGGAGCTCAGACGGCCCCTGCGGTCGCCCCTGGAAGAACTCTCCGCCGACATGGTGGGAGTGTGGAAGACCCAGACCATCCGGGCGGCGGTGGAATTGGGCGTAATCGATTCACTTCCGGCGTCTGCCGAAGAAGTCGAGAAGGGGCTGCCGCTCGCCGAATCTGCCGGGTTCAGGTTGATGCGCGCCCTCACGGAGTTGGGATTGACCTGGCAGGACGGAGAGGGAATGTATCATCCTACCGGAAGGGGTTCCCATCTGCGGCGGACACATCCGCTATCGCTGGCCGACGCTGCGTTGCACTGGGGAGGGGACTCCGCCGCCGCTTGGTCAGCTGCCGGTCGTTCCCTGCGAACCGGGCGATCCGGTTTTGAGGAGCTGCGTCGGGGAAACTTTTTCGACTCGCTGCAAGGCAGGCCGGAGGAACTGCAATCCTACCATCGGGCGATGGCTGCCTACGCCAGGCACGACTACGCGTCCATTGCCGGGGCGGTGGGTTTCGGCGTTCACCAACACATTCTGGACGCGGGAGGCGGCACGGGGGAATTGGTCTTCGCCCTGCTGCGGGCTTTCCCCAATCTCACCGCAACCGTTATGGACCGGCCGGAGGTGGTCGGAGCCGTCGTAGCTCCGACGGACGTTGCGGAGCGTTGCGGCTTCATTGCGGGGAACCTGTTCCTGGAATGGCCGGTTGCTTCCAACGCCGTAGTACTGGCCCGGGTGCTCCACGACTGGCCGGATGACGCCGCCCTCCGTATACTCCGGCGCGCACGGGGAGCTATGCCCGTGGGCGGCGCCCTTTACGTGATCGAAATGGTGTTGGAAGAATCTTTGTCCGGCTCCGGAGGTTTGCTGGACCTGAATATGCTGGTGATGACCGGCGGTGCGGAACGCAGCCTTGAGCAATTTGGGACTCTGCTGGCCCAGGCAAGGTTTGAGTTGCTGGACGTAAGAACAACATCCGCCATCAGTTCCGTCATCCGGGCCAAGGCGGTGTGATTCATGACCTCGCCAGGGGTAGTGGATTCCATAGCGGAACGCCTGGCGGCGGTCCCGGCTGGGCGTGACGTCGCCCTGATCGTTAGGCACGCGGAACGTGGGGAGATACCTTCCGGCGAGTTTGGAGCCGATGTGCCCCTGACGGCCCGGGGAGTGGCTGATGCCCAGCGGCTGGGCGCGGCGCTTCGGTCGGTTCGCGAGCAGGTCTCGGCTGTATCCAGCCCGGTGCTGCGCTGCGTCCAGACCGCAGAGGCGGTTCTTCGCGGCGGTGGTTTGCCGGGATTGGCGGCACTGGACCGGACGCTCGGCGACCCGGGTCCCTTCGTCGTGGACCCCGAGGTCAGTGGCAATCTCTTCCTGCAAACTGGCATATTTGAGATTGTGCGCCGCCAACTGGGCGACACAGAGCCCCCACCAGGTATGCGGCCAACGGCGGAAGGGATTGAGCTACTCCTATCCCTGACCACCGATAACCTGGAAAATCAAGGGCGACTCAACGTGTACGTCACCCACGACGCCGTGCTATCGGTACTGGTAGCCGCCCTTTTCCGGTTTCCACTGGAAGGGACGGGCTGGCCTCAGTTCCTGGAAGGGTTACTTCTGTGGCGAACCGAAGGGAGGCTCCATTTTTCGTGGCGAGCATTTGAGCGGGCTTCGTATCCAATGCACAGTTAGCCCTGCAACTCGAGGTTCTTCACCGGGTTGGTTGGCGATGAACACCTACGAGTTAGCCACGCGGGTTCGTGGTGATTGTCGCAAAAGGCAAGGGGCGAATCGCGTTATTCGCCCCTTGAAATGCTCACCGGATCGGGCTGGATATACCTCGTTCCGGATTTACCCCCGGATACTACCCTCTGCACCTTTCCTTCCAATCGTCTGGGCGCTTGGGGTAGCCCCTAGCCTGCCAGTAAGCGTTGTTGTTCGGGTTGTTTTGGTTACCCTTGTTCTGCGAGTGCAACCTGTTTTTGGGTTCAACTGGTTCGCCCGATTGTCCTTACCGTCCTTGCTTTTCCTAGGCATAAGCAAAGCACCTCCATATATTTGGGCCATGCTTCCCCGACCACACTTCGTGGTCAACTAGCTCCACGTTGGACCAGTACCCAAGTTGGGCTAAGCATCAAATGGCCCTCGTAAAATTACACACGAGGACTGCGATTTCGCAATCTCTACAAGCTGAGGGGTAGCGCTTCAGGGTTCGGAGACCAATCCTGCCTGAATATGCTCTGCTGTACCGAGCTCTGGCCGATTGTGCAGCCAATCATCAGTCATTTGATTCAAGGCTGAACATTCACGCTGCCGGGAGAACTCCTCCCGTCATTCCCACTTCACTTGGCATGTCATCCAGCAGGCTTCGCACCCAATCGGCGGTTAGAGATATTGCCTTCTCCGGAGGGGTGGTGGGACGGTAGCCGAGGAGTTGCTTGGCCTTCTCGTTGCTGAACGCCTCGCGCTGCCCCTCCTCGCCCGGCCGGTATCCCACATACTGAATGGGGACATCGGCCCTAGCGACCTCTTGGCACATACCCGCGAGCTCGTCAATGCTACGTTCCTGCCCATAACCAACGTAGAACTTCTGCCCGACAACACTGGCGGCGGGGGCCTGAATCGCCAGCGTCCAAGCCTTTACCACGTCGTCAATGCAGGTCAGGTCGCGGGTCTGCTGCCCGCCTTCTACTACGATGGGCCTGCCATGCAGGGCGTTCCACAGCCACTTGAAGATGAACACCTCCCGGCGCATGTGCGGGCCGATTACCACTCCGGTGGACAAGATCACCGATGGCACGTTGTAGGCCCGGTGCCAGGCCCACATCGCCAACTCGCCCGCGGCTTTGGAAAATCCGTAGGGATTGTGCGGAGTCAGTGGGTGACCCTCGTCCATCGGCAGGTACAGGGGCCGTCCCACCTCGTTCCCAGACCCGGCGAAAAGCAGTTTCGATACGCAGTCGGTCCGCCGTACCGCCTCCAGTAGTTCCACGGTGCCTGCGACGTTCTGCATGACAGTGTAGCGGGGCGACTCGAAGGCCAGCGGCGTATCGGGCTGGGCGGCAAGGTGGGCCACAACCGAATGACCAGCCACGTCCGAGGGCTGGATATCCTGAATACTTTTCCAGACGTACCGGAAATTGGGATGCGTCAACTCCTGCTTCAGCAGTTGAGCGTGGTTGGGAGGCGTCACGTCCAGCCCGGTTATTTCATAGCCCAGCGCCAACAACGACGCGGCCAAGCGGGACCCGCCAAATCCGGCAACCCCGGTGATGAGTACGCGCTGTTCAGAGGTCATTTCCGGCCCCCAGAACTGCTGGCGCTGCACAAGGCAGGGGCGCCGGCGGCGGCGGGCATCGTCCGTGCGCTACCGTTTCTCCCGATTCCCACGTACTCGAATCCCAGGCGGCGCATCTCTTGGGGATTCAAGGCGTTTCTGCCGTCGAAGACAAAACGCGGCGGGACCATGCGGCGGGCAACGGCCGTCCAGTCAGCCTCGACGATTTCGTCCCACTCGGTAAGGAGGCACACCGCTTGCGCTCCCGCCGTGGCCTCCTCCACCCCGTCAACCACCTGCGCCAGGGACGGGAGTTGCTCTTTGGCAAGGCCACCCGCTTCAGGGTCGAAGGCTCTCACCTTAGCGCCCTCCGCTATCAGAGCTCGTATCAGGTCCAGGGCAGGAGCATCTCGAACATCGTCGGTGTCCGGTTTGAAGGCCAGCCCCAGTACGGCAACTTCCAGACCCACGAGTCTGCTATTGAACCGTTCCCGTAGGGAACGCAGGGGCAAATGCCTCTGCCGGGTGTTCACCTTCGACGCTGCCCGGAGCAACTCCGATTCCACACCGCCGGCCGAGGCCAACCGACATAGCGCCCCAATATCCTTGGGAAGGCAGGAACCGCCATAGCCCACGCCGGCATAGACCCTGGAGCCAGTCCTGGAGTCCATCGCCAAGCCTTGGCTGACATCATCGACGGACGCTCCCACGGTGTCGCAAAGAGCGGCAATCTCGTTGATGAAGGAAATCCGAGTGGCAAGAAAGGCATTGCTGGCGTACTTGACCATCTCTGCGCTGGTGATGTCGGTAACCAGAACCGGGGCATTGATTCCGGCGTGCATTCGCTTCATGGTTTCGACGGACCGGACTCCTTCCGCATGGCCTCCGATGACGATGCGGTCGGGACAGTCCCAGTCGCGTATCGCCTGTCCCTCGCGGAGGAATTCCGGGTTGGAGACGTAGCCAATGCCCGTCGCCGACAGTTCTTTTGACATCAGCTCGAAACCGGTACCGGGAGGCACCGTGCTCTTCATGGCGATGAGCAGGTCCCGGGGTCTCTTGTCCTTGATCCAGGACACGGCTCCCCGCACCTGATCCAGCTCGGCGACGCATTGTCCCGCCTGAGGCGTGCCGACGGTTACGACGGCCACCTCTCCCATGCCCTCGGCCACTTCGTCTCGGTGCAGGACCCGGAGGGATCCCTCCTGCAAGACCAAGGCCATCCGCTCCGCGAGCCCAGGCTCGTAAAACGGAGGGTTGGCCTCGCGCAGGGAGACCACCCGGATCTGGTCAATGTCCACTCCCAGAACGTCGTGGCCCGCCGACGCCAGCCCTGAGGCTACGACTGTTCCAACGCGGCCCAATCCAACTACCGTGATCTTCAGTGCCACTCCCTCCTTTGATTTCTGCACAATGTCAGCGCGGAGGCACCGGCTCGGAGCTGTCCTGCTTAGGATGCTCACTCCGCGCCAAGCCTCGGGCGCCGCGGATGCTGGTAAAATCTTACCCGCTGAGAATCAGCTCACGTGGCCTCGTGCATACCCTTGCTGAAACCTGCGGCCGGCGGGCTTCGCGGCAGTTTCCTAGTGGACCTACTTGCCTGTGCGGTGCCGGAACGCCCCGGCGTCTTTCAACAATGTGAAACTCCTGACGACACGCGCTCGGAACGTGCCGTTCTTGGCTCTGTCGAAAGCCACTTTCCCTCCCGGGCCAAGCCGTTCATTTGTGGACAACAGTATAACCTATGACCGCAGAACCTGGGGGATACGTCGTGCTGAATCTCCCAGTGCAACGTCTCTCGCCGGCGGCTTGTGCCCGCATGGGGAGAGGTCTGCCCCGATACTGCAATGTTATCCTACAATCCGGTTCGGGCGAGATGCAGGGAGGCAGATCTTGACTCAGGAAACCAGAGCCCAGGCGTTGCTGAACTCGCCGGTGGGAAGCGCCCTCGTTCTCGATGTGTTCCAGAACCGTCACTTGCCCCTGGAATATTTTGCCGAGCCCAAAGTGGCTTCTGGCTGGTGGCCTCGGCGATGGACTTCATGGACCCGTATGCCGATGGCGATGGCGGCATGAACCAGCGCATGGCGCTCAGGGACGCCATCGCCCACCAAGACCTGGCTTTGGCCATCATCAGCCATCCGGCCTTTGCCTGTTGGTGGGAGCCCGTCGATCTGGCAACCCATGTCTGGTCGTCCCCCCGGATGCCAGGTGGGAGCCTGAATGCCAATTGCAACCCAAGCCGCGACCCGCTGAGACTCTTCGATGCCGACAGCTGGAGGAAACCAGCCGGTCCCTCGGACGCGGACGACCTCGACCCTCTTCCCACATCAGGGCAGCAGACCTCGACGCTCCGGGCTGGAACTACGTCCGAAGTGACCGCCTTCGCCATCTCGTCGGCGGATCGCATCTTGGCTTTCGCGCTGGCCGTATGGAAGGTCGAATTTGCGCCGGGCGTGGGGGTTCGGGAGGTCAATCTCCCAGCGGACTGGCACGAACTCTGCTTGGAGTTTCCCCGCATTGCTCCCGATGGCAGGGTTGGTGCCCGACTGGTTGCGGGTGGCGGATAGTTGGGACGGGATCCACCTGACCCTGGGCGGAATGCTCTAGTGCGAGCGGGCTAGGTACGAACGGGACGGAAACTGGTCGATGCTGCAATACTGGTACCATGAACAGACGCACTGGTTGGGGAAGGTGGATGTCACCGCCGCGCGCCTGCCGGACGCGCGGCGCAGCGACCATTGGCAGCAATTCGCACGTTATCCATACGACGGGTATGACCCGCGCATGAGCGAACCGCTGATGCCGGGCTGACGGCATTCATGCCGCGAGCACTGCTGTGGTACGTGGATAGGCCCCGGTCATGGTGTTGGTCACCGTTGGCGCATTGACCGCCCTGGTCAGGAAGTCTCTCCTCATGGTCAATGGTGATCTCAACCGGGTACGATGCCTTCCCAGGGTTCTTGCCGCGGCAAAGATAAATGCGGCGAGGCGAGGATGTGCGGGAACAATTGCGGGTTCTCGTCCGTCGTTTCCTGCGCAAGCACGGGTATCCACCCGACAAACAGGAGAAGGCGACGCGGACTGTATTGGAACAGGCGGAGGTATTGTCGGAAGGTTGGGCGTTGATTTGCCCCGATCTATCTTGACACTGTACTTGAACGGCAAACCCTGGCTCGACAAGACGCTAACCCTATCAGCGTCACCACCAGCGTATCCCCCAGCTCCGGCTTCGCCGGTGATTGACCAGCCGGCATACCCCCACTACCACCAGGACCTGAGCGACAATCGCTGCCGCGAGGCTGCCGAAGGCCGCGCCCGCCCCAAGCTCCGAATCAGGGAAGATGCGCTCCCGGTATAACAGCATGAACACGAAGTAGGAGGCGCCGCCCAATGCCGCTATGCCGATTCCTACGGCAAAACCAAGCGCGGGTGAAATCCAGTCCATACGGCCGCCGCAGACGACGCCGGCAATGACGGGAAACAACACCGGCCCGACGAGCATCGCCGGGAGCCAGTAGATAGCCCAGATGGGGATTTCAAATCCGATTAGCATGGAAGGCCACTACCTCGACTACGGGCGCGCGTATGATTCGTCGCCAGCGAACACCACGGGCGCAGTCGCCCGCAATCAAATGGGGGCGGGTTCTGATTCAGAACCCACCTCCATTCTATTTTGCCGTTCGTTCCCGGTTGCTAATCGGGAATGCGTGGCTCGTCGTCATCCTCAGGGACGTTATCATCGGGTGTTTGGCTGGGTTGCGGAGTTGGTGTGGGGATTTCATCATCAGACGCTCCCCGGGAGGCATCGCCAGGAATCGGGCTGATGTACTTCCAGCCGGTGGGCGTGCTGTAGGTTGTCCCGCACTTGCTCCAGACCCGGTAGGCATAGTAACTATCCCCCGCGGCCCCGATGTGCCGGGACGAGGTAGCGCTGGCGGGTTCATTGATGTTCCGCTCTTGCTTCCAAACCCGCTCGGTTGGGTTCCACTTCCTAATTTGCAGAAGCCGCCCGGTGGCGGTTACTCCGTCGTTGGGGTTGGTCCAGGTCGTGACGACGGCGTTGCTGCCAGACCTTACCGCCTTGATGTTGGTTACGGGCTCGCATACCTGGGTAACGGTCGCGGCGGTGATTGTTACCGAGTAAGTGGCGATCACCTTGCCATCGGACTTCCGAAGCAGCCGCACCGTGCCCGTTCCCGTCGCGCATCCGGCCAGATAGATAGTGTCGCCATTGCTGGCGTCCACATCGTCCTCATTCTCGGCGCCGTTGGAACAGTGATTGCCCGCGGTGCTGCTGGTAGTGAGTTCAATCCTGGGCGTGGTGCCGGTTGGGTTGACCTCCACCTCAATGTCCACGTTGCTGGACACCGTGAAAGCTTTCCACTTGCCATCCGCCTTGAGGCTGGAGGGCCTGGGGGACAGGGATGCGCGCGGGGTAACCGTAACGGCTGTGGCGGTTGCCGAGTAACTGGCAAGCAGCTTGTCGTCGCTGACGCTCCTGACCTCGATGGTGCCGTTTCCCGCCGAGCAAGCCTCCAGATAGAAGGTTTGCCCGCTGGTGCGGCGGATGCTCTCGGCCTCATCTGCCGGACAGTAAGACCGATTGGGCTTACTGGTGGCAATCGTGAACCGCTCCGCCGATCCGGTGGGGTTGACGACAATCTTCACGGGAACATTGGCGGACACCGTGAATTTGTGCCATGTATCATCTGGCTTGAAACTGACGCTCGACGGAAGCGGCGACACCGACCCGAGAGCCTGGTTCATAATCTCCAGCGTGTAGGCACCGGTGGCCGTTGCGCTGTTGGTGGCTACCTCCAAAATGTAGATACCAGCCTTCAATTGGCGGCTGATGGTTGCTTCACCGCCGGATGAGCCGTTGGTGGCGGTCCAAGAGGCGGTCTGCTGGCTCAACGTGCTCCGTGCCAGACGCAAATGCGCGTGCGTGGTGGAGTCAAACTCGATGGCAATTTGCCGTTGGGTGGGAACGTTGAAAACATAATAATCTGATCGACCGGTAGCCGCTTCGGATTCGCAGTCGGTGGTCTGCCAACCGGCTCCCGACGAGGTGTAAGGCAGGGATACTGTCTTGCCCGGACATGGCAATTCCAGGAATCCCCGGCCCCAAGTGTTATCGGTACCGGTGGTGCCTTGATCCACAGCCAACAGCCGGAGCAGGCTCACCACCGACGACGCGGACAGGGGGACGCCCAGCTGGTCGTAGTATCCAATCATCACGGCGGCCATTCCGCCGGTATGAGCGGTAGCGCCGCTGGTTCCGCCGAAGTAGAGTTCGTCCCCGCAGGTGGAGGCGTCCTCATCGCATTCTTTGAGCCACTTGGTATAGGTGGCCGCGCCGGAACCGGCTGCCAGGTCAGGCTTGATTCTTCCGGGGGACGTGTTGATTACGTCGCTGCCTTTGGTGAACACTGGCCCCCGGCTGCTGTAATCGAAAACGTCGATGTCTTTGGCCCGCATATCCCGAGCGCCCACGGCAAGCAGGGTGGCGTTGGCGCTTTCCGCCGGGTTGACGATGCTGCCGCCGGCGTGGTCGATGCTGGCCCAATCGGGCGCAATCTCAAAGGCGTTGCGGGCCACCAGTGTCTGGAATTGAATCCAGTTGGGGGCAACCGGCGTCGCGTCGTCGGCCGTTTGTACACGGATGCGGAGGCAGACGTCATATCCCCGCCAACTCATCACGGAGGCCTTACGCAGGGGGTAATTCTTCGTGGCTGTGGTGTGCTGCTCACGGTCTTGGGATCTGACCAAGAATACACCACCGGAACCAATCCCGAAGCGCTGCATTTCGTAGTCAATGGTCTGCTTGCCGTTGGGCCAGACGTCTGACCACCTCATACCGAACATATAAACGTTCTGAAAGGTGATGGGAACCTGTTGGCAGGTCTGGTCCTCGTGCTTCTTGGCGGTGGAATTGAAGATGACGTAACCGTGATAATCGCTGTCGCCGTCGTTGATGAGGCTGGGCTTTTTCAGGTTGAGTGTCCATTCTTCGGCGTTGCCCGCCGCGTTGACCCACACCGGAGCGCCGGAGCCGCTGGTGATGGTGTCCACCGTGTAAAGCGGTGAGGGGTAGTAGCGCCGGGGCGAATCCTCGTCGAGGTCCCGCAGGGTGGCATCGTTGTAATGGGTCAGGTCGAAGTAGGCCGTGCCGTCGCCCCGGCTATCATAAGGCCAACCGCCAGCGTGGACGATTACGTCCACCCCCTGGGATTTCAACCACACGGCGGCGTCGTACACCTGCCGGGGCGAATTGGCTTGGGCCATGAGCAGCGTCGCGGCCGGCGCCATGTCCATGACCAGCTCGGCCACGTTCACTCCGTGGCTGATGGGTCTATCAAAAGCATTGACGTCAGGCTCGCACGGGTCTGATTTGCCGAACACAATCACCGAGTTGGGAACTACGCTCTCGGTGATGGGCTGGCAATATGCGTTGGCGCCCGTTGTCCCATTTTCCGCGCCCGTAACCATCGTGGGCAGGTTGTTGCCGGGGATGGCGGCAACCTCGTTCCAGTCGGCGAAGGCCCAATCGATAATGCCAACCTTTACGTTCTTGCCGGTGTAGCCCATGGCGTGCCAGCGGTCAACGCCGTGAAGTGCCAGCTTGCTGGCAAGGTCAACCTCCCACTCCTTTGTGGTGGGGTTGGGATTGGACGACACTGCGGCAACCGTTCCCTGCACGTACTGGTTGATGATCGCATTCTCCAGGTCTTTGGTTTCCTGCGGCCAACCCATTCGGCTGATGGCAAGTCCCTGTTCTTTGTAGGTGGCCACCTCAAACCGGGTGGTGGTGAACGCTCCGGCCAATTCGGTGATGTGTTTGACCGGCAGCAGCACCGCCAAGTGGTTGGGGGCCACACCCAAGGTCTCGCTGGCCGGCAAGGCGTAAACGTCCTTCTTTTTCAGCCAAGCGCGAATGCTGGCGATAGTAGCAGCGTCGGGCGATTTGACCGCCACGACGACGCTATCGCCCCTCGCGAACATTGCGTATTGGGACGCGCTGGTGGCGACGACCTTGTTGTCGAGTGCTTCGACGATGTCGCCCAGTGTATCGTCCAGGTTGGCTGGAATAGTCGCTGCACCAGAGACCCCTTCCTGGATAATCAAGGCTTCAAATACGTCCGGGCGCTGGATGATCTCCAGGGCATTGGCCGTGGGAACGTCCCAGGTATCGGCTGCAACCTTCTTACCGCCCACGGAGCGGATGAATTTGCCCAGCCTGACTTCAACCTTTACGTTGGACCAAGTTCCGAGCTTGATGGTGATTCTCGGCGGTACACCTTCACCGTTGGCCTGGTCTTGCAGTATTGACCAGAGGTCGGGGTCTATGTAGCCGGTTCCCGGCCCCGGGTCGATTGCGGTTGGCTCGGTTCCCTGTTCTTGAGCTGGCATTCGAGCTTCGGCCGGCGTTTGCACACCAGGGATTGTGGACAGTATGCCTATCGTCACGGCCAGAAACAACCCGACAGCGACGGTGGAAATTTTCGTTGTTGTGGTTCTCATCGTGTTTGGACACTCTCCAGAATTGGTTCGGCGAGTTGCCAACCCGATGACCATCCACTATGATGCGAGCACGGAGAGGCATCAGAAACAATGCCGTCCGCGCTTGCCGCGCACGGTAGACAGTCGAGGCGAGTGGTTGAAGCTCGCCTGGATGGCAACGGTTGAGAGCCGTGGTTTCGCGCTTTTCCGTAAGGGGTGGCAGCTAGCCTTGCTACCCCAACGCCATTTGAGCTTTGATCAACCCGTTATCATGATGATCCTCCTCGTTGGTGTGGTCGCGGCGTTTTCGTCGTGCTGGCGACAAACGGCGGGGATACTACCAGCCAGCGGAGTAGGGTGTCAATTGGTCCGATGAGGTCAAATCGTCATTTTGATGGTGGAAATTAGGCTTTTCAGCCATGTATTATGACGCAATACGTTTTGGATCGTCGATTACCGTCATGGAGGTTGCAGCAAATTATGCGGCCCTAGCGCAATCACTACATAATCGAAAACTGCCCTGTGAAGCTAGGGCCTATGCCAACGGACGAGATCCGGCAGTAGTCTTGCATCTGGTTTCGACCGCGAATCCAGGACACAACGGGGTCCGTCCCGCCGATGTATCCAAGCGGACCAATCACGTTCAAAGCGTCCGCTCCAGCGAAAGCGTCAAGCAATCGAGCGCTCACAATCCACCGAGTCGCCGATTACGGTTTCCGTAGCTAACATGACTACATATGCAATCCTAGCGTACCTTGGGTTTGAGCCTCTTGTTCAACTGCCGAGTGCCCCTGTCGCCCCTTGAGTCCATGTCAGGAGATGCGCAAGCGACAGAACGCGTCGGTCGCAGCATACGCATATGCCAGATGAACGCAGTCTGTCGGGAGAAACGAATCCCGGGCTCTAGTTGCGCCCGCGTAAGGCTAGACCACTGCTGCAATGTGAGAGCACGAGCGCTACGAAGAGGTTTGGCGCTGGCCGGTCTACCCACAGATACGCTTACGGAAAGCCCATCCACATCTCGAAGATGGTACTGTCTACCGTCAAGTCAGGCCCACCAAGCTGGACAAAATCAAGAACCTTCACCTTGAGGTTTGCGCTGGCGCTCTAACGGGCGCAGTCAGCTCAATTGGTTTCGGAGTAAGCATGATCAAATTGACCGCTGGGATGTTGGTAGTCGTCGCGTTTGCATTTGTGGTCATGGTGCCGGGGTGCGCAGCGGAGGACCAAGACGACCAAGCGGAGGTCGCCAGGCAGGTCGCGAGTCAATGGGTTCAGAGCAACACGGAGGAGTTGGTCGGAGAGATGGTCTTGGCGGTCAGGAACTCCCCGGCGGTATCTGAGGAGTTGGACAAAGTTCCCTCGTTGGTGGCCGACATAGCGTCGGACCGGATAGAGCAGGCCATAATCCAGCAAATCAGGGATCACCTGTCGGTCGAATTATCCGTCCCAACGAGGTCAAGCGACGGCAGTTATGGGGTCACCGCGACGTTGGGGCTACAGTTGGCGTTCGACCTGCCAGTGGTAGGTCAGCGTTCTTACTCCGCCGAAGTTCCGTTGGACCTCACCGTGGACGTCCAGGCGCGGGAAGTGGAACGCTGGAGGGTGGACCTCGCCGGGGTCAAGGTGGAAGATACGAGCACCCAGTAGATGTGGAGCGTCGGCCAATCTTCAAAGGAGAATTCGGGCCCGTAAGTGTGTTCCCCTTCCAATGGTTGGGTGAGCTTTTAGGAGGACGGTCACCTATCCCATCATTACCAGATACCCCGAGGCGTTCGAACCGTACCGGTACCGGCTCATAGTAGCCCTTTCCGACCCGGACCACGATCCCGACTCCGGCCATCTGGCGGCGGTTCCTAGCCACGCTTGAAGCCTGTCGGCTGCGCCAGCGTAGTCATTGATCGCCGAGGTTGAATTCCAAACCAGCGCTCAAATTGATGCAGGGTTTGAAGATGCCGTCTCAAGCACGCGCTATCAACTCCCCTTACGATGTCGAAGCGACCGCTGACGGCATCTACACATCCGCAATCACGAGGGTGTATTTGTGGATTGCTTTGGGATGGGCAGTCACCGCCGGCGCGGCGTGGCTTGCGCATCAGCTGGGCGTTTGGCAAAACGTCGGTCTGCTGGGGTATTTGGTGGCCGTCGCATTGGGTTTGCTGATTCTCTTGCATTTCGGCGGCTACCGCTTGCCATCCCCGATCAGGGCAGCATTATATCTGGGCTTCACTGCGGTCGTAGGTGTCGTAGTTTCCTACCTTGGCGTCGTGATTTCTTACATTTTCGCTACAAGCATAGCCGAAACGATTGTGCTTCCGTTCGGGCTGACTGCGGCCGTGTTTGCGGCCATGAGCATAATCGGTTTTACTACCAAGCGTGATTTGTCCAAATGGTGGCTGATCCTGCTATTCGGTTTATTGGGAATAGTCATCTTCAGCCAGGTCCACATGCTCATAGGTTCTGGCCTGTTGTCCTGGGCGGTTACCATTGTGGCGTTGCCCTTGTTCCTGCTGTTGGTCTATTTGGAAAGGAAGGAGGTGAAAGAAAAAGCGCTAGAGGCTGCCGCCATTGGCGATACCAAGGCAGCGCAGAAAATCGGCATAATCGGGGCTGTAGAAGTTTACTTGAACATTTGCTTCCTATCGTCCCTAGACTGGACCTGTTAAACGATGGCTAATTGCTTGCGACACGGCGCTGACGTTCAGCCGGTGATCGCCAAGGACGTTGTACCGCCCCTGGCACTTGGCGGTCTTCGCCTGCGTCAGAGTTTTTTGTCCGCTCATTACTCCACGTCGTTTCCAGCAAGAATGCGTGGGGCGGTCAGCATTCCCCGTAACCAGCACTTCCGATGACAGCTTGGTACTGGGGCGGTTAGATCAGTCTGGGGCTGTATAATAGTCAAACCCGTTCGCATTGTCTGAATGTTTCATGGTGGCACTCGTAGCTTGAGGACCGACGCCGGCTCAGGCACGACGAGGGCATTGAGCGTCGATTGTCTGCGCGGATGACCTATGGACGGAGTAATTGGGCTAGCGTGGGGGTGTTCTCATTGGCGGTCAGAATTATCAGCGTGATCGTGGCCGTTTGCGTGGTCGCGGTTGTGATCGCGGCCATCGGGATGTGGCGAGGGCTGATACCGGTCCCTGATGTGCTCGTTTCGGCGTTGCTTCGTGGCGGGGAGCCGGAACACACGGCTCGTTATTATCCTGCGGATACCATGGTTTACGCCTGGGCCACCCTGGCGCCGGGGGACGGTCAGTTTGAAGAGTTGCAGGAGTTGTGGGAGCGTCTCAACAAATCGCGGGCGTTTCGCAACGTGGTGGAAATGGCGCAGGATGACTTCGAGGAAGAAACCGGTATCGACTTTGAACGAGACGTGATGTCGTGGATGGGTCCGGAACTTTCGGTGAGTTTGTTGGATGCCGACTTGGAGTATGAGGAGTGGGTGGTTGCGGGGATGATTGGCGTGCGCGATAAGGAATCTGCTGAGCGCTTCCTTTACGATTGGCTGGACTACGTGGAGGATGAGTGGCATACGGAGTTCGGAGTCGATACATATCGCGGTTTCGACATTCTGGTGTCAGAGGACGGTGAGCAGGCTTACGCGCTGACCGAAGATTGGTTGGTGTTTGCCACGGACGAAAGGGCACTCTAGGACGTCCTGTTGCGGGTTGCGGGCGAAGAGAACGATTCCCTGGGCTCGGGAGAGACTTTCAGGGAGGCCAGGTCGCATCTGGCGGAGCGCCGTTTTGCGTCTGTGTACCTTTCGGTTGGGGAAGCGGGGGATGCACTAGAAGACGTCGCTGCCGAAATATTCGGGGCCGAGGCAGTGGTACGGGCAGAGGGCGAGGACGTAGATTGGATTGCTGCCTCTGTAGGCTTGGTGGAGTCGGCTATCGTGATGGAAGTAGCCGCTCCGGTTGGAATCGACTATCCACTCGAAGTGGCTGACCTTGGTGATCCATCCAGTTTCCTGCCCAGCGACACGCTGGGATTTGTGGCTATGACGTTCGACCCTGACGTTGATCGATGGCGTCGCGCGCTGCGGGAGTATGAGATTGGCGATGTCCTGACACCGGACGACATCGACGAGTTGAACGAGGCCGTCAAAGTGATGCGGGATAACGGCTGGCTGGGTGACGAGGATGGATTGGATGCGGACCACGATTTGGATGGCGTGTTGGACTTAACGTTGGACGCCATGGGGGAAGTAACAGGCATCGACTTGGAGGACGACCTGTTTGACCATCTGGGCGGGGAGTTGATTGTTGCCGTGGGAGACATCGATGTGGCTGAGTCACGACAGAGCCCGGCCGGTAATGCGGTTGACGGGGTGGTGATGGTTTCGTACCTGGATGGCAGAAAGGAGGAGCTTGGCGATACGATGGGTGATGTTGTAGGCCGGCTCATTGGGTACGCCGGCGTAAAAACCGATAGGTTGAATGTTGGCGCCGATGACCGGGCGGTCGTTCTGGATCTTGATTCTCGTGACGACGATTTGATGGGTTACCGGCCGGGCTATGTCCTGCACGACGGGTACCTTACGTTGGGCAGCACTGACGATGCGCTGGAAGGGATTGTGAGGCTTCAGAATGGGGGTGGAAGGGCGTTGTCCGCCAATGAAGGATTTATGCGGGCTGTCGGGTGGTTGCCGGAGAAAAGGCAATTCCTGGGTTACCTGGATCTGCACCGCATCATCCGGCAGCTGGACAGCGAAGACCTGGACCTGAGCCGCGACGAGTATCGGGTACTGGAGGAGAGCATAGGCGTGGTTGCAATGAGCTCCTATGCTCCCCATTGCGCGGACGGCCCAGAGGCTTTCGAGTGTGAATTGCCCGCCGGCGCCGATGTTTGGCGCTATACGGCTGTGCTGACCCTTTTCCCCGAGTAACGCACGGGAGTTGTTGTTCGCCCGCGGTCGTAGTTTGTCGGGTGAGCTATTCTACCGGAAGGTTAGCGCAGCAGGCGGTCGCCGCAGTGGATGCAATACGAAGCGTCGCTGCGGTTGAGTTGACCACAGTAGCTGCAGGTCAGGATGCCGGCTTGGACGACATGGCTGGGAATAGCCTCTCCGCAGAAGCGACAGAAACGGCTGATGACGATGATGTTTTGGCGGCAGGCGGGGCACTCGATGGTGGGGTAGTTCCGCCGATACCGAAAGGGCGAGGCGCGCCGGGCCCAGGCGAATCGCCCAAGTGTCCAGGCGATGCCCAGAGCTACCAGAAGGATGCTGGCTGGCCAGAATACGAACACGGTTACGTTAAATAATCCGTGGGCAATCGCTGCGGCAATGACGCCGGCGAGGGTTTGCCAGGAGCGGCGCTGCTCAGTTCGTATTTGCTCTCCCAAAGCGTATCCCCAGAAGCTGCCGAACACGACGTGGGCCGCCGTGCTCAACGGCGCGCGCAAGATCATGACCATTGGGCCGAACGCGAGGATGTAGAACAGGTTCTCCAAAGACGCGAAACCGAGGCTGGATGCGGTGCCATATACGAGAGCGTCTCCGGGCTCGTCGAAGTACGCGGAACGATAGGCCAGGAACCTGACGGCCAAAAATTTGCAGGTTTCCTCAGTTGGGCCGACGACAAACAGCATTCCAGTTGCCACCGAGGATAGGGTGGCAGCGTCGAGGATGCTGTCGTCAAGGAATATAACGTTGATGATGCCGGCCGGTACGGTCGACGCCATGCCGAGCAGGAAGGTGTAAATCAGCAAACGACGTGGACCGGGGCGATAGACGGCCCTCCGCGTGAAGAACCAGAGCCAGAAAATGCCGGGCGTGAATGCCAGTAGCACGAAGGTGAGGGGCTGCAATTCGGATACCTATTTCCGGACGACAACGGTGCCGCAGATCACGTCGTGCATTCCGCGTTTCTGGGAGTGGAAAGCAATTACGAGGTATCCAACACCGAGGATCAGGAACGATATGACGCTGGTGAAATATCGCGCTAGAGCGCGGAGAGGGGCGACCTTGGCGCCGTCTGGTCGGAGCACGTACATACCAAACGTCCGTTTTCCAACGGTGGTTGACCAAGCCGACACGCCAACGGTGTAGTAAAGGGCGGTTAGGGTAATCAGCAGCGCGTCTATCCAGTGGAAGTAGGCAGCGCTCTCAAAATACTCAGGTATGCCCGGCCAGGCGGCGATGAGGGTAATCTGGCCTACCAACAATATGGCGGCGTCGATGGTCCACGCGGCTAGCCTGATCCAGAACCCTGCTGGACGGCTGGTGTATAACGGCGGCAGTGTCCGTGGGGCATCGGCTTCGACGTCGTCCAATGGTAACCCGCAATTGAAGCAAAACAGGGATCCCGTTTGGTTCACGGTGCGACAGCGCGGGCAGGCTAGGCCCGCGCGTTGTGGAACTGAAGACTGGTCGGTGTCACCGATGGGTTGGGAACCCTCGGAGGAGGGGGTGGTGTCAGCCTGAGTTTGGCCTGTTTGAATCGCGTCGCTTTGAGGTGGAAGCGCAGCAGGCTCGCGATTCGACCTGGCACGCGCTGCTTTGAACCAGCGCGCAAGGCGCGTGGCTAAGGCCCGGACGTTGCGGCCGACGAAAATCGCGGCGGCCAAAATACGAGGCCACGCAAAAGCAGCGAGGTCTGCGCCGAGAACTCTCAGGTCGGTGGCTACGTCTTTGGCGGTGGGCTGGGATCCCTGGACCGTGGATGATTGTGGAAGGGTGTCGCGGGATGACAGAGCATCGCCGCATCGGTGGCAGAAGCGGCTTTCCGGAGGATTGGTGGATGCGCATTGGTGGCAAACAACCGGCAAGGAACTCCCGCAGTGGTTGCAGAACATGGCGCCGGTTACTGGTTCGCTTTGGCATTGTGGGCATATCATCGGTCAGCGAGGGAAACGCCGATAGGCAGGCGAGTTGGCGATTACGGTTGGCATAATGAGTGTGTTGGGCGTCATCTGATACCAGTGATACCGGCTAATCTCGGATCCGCCGAGACAGTGATGGACTGGAGCGCTGAGCGGGCAAGAAGTCGCTCTGGGTTCCGAGGATGACGATTCCTGATGCACGAAACCGACTCAGAGACAAGAACGTGGGATTGATTTTATCACTCGAGGGACCTGAACCGGACCCGGGATGAAATCTACATTGTCGGGACGGAGAGAGTTGGCTCGGATGTCGTCAATGAATTCGTCGGCTTTGGCTTGCGGCACCGTGCGGCAGCGGCGTTTGACTTCCTCCCGACGATGCGCCAGATTTCGATGGATTGGGGCCAAAATCCCGTATAATCCCCATCATGTTCTCCGTGCTGGACCATTTCTTGAGCGATTTCGCGGCCTCGCGGCGGTTTGCCATTGGCATACTTACGGTGTGCATCGCCATCGCTTCGCAGGCATGCAACCTCCCCCTCCCTTGGCCTAATGCTGACCGTTTCATCGACATCAGCGTAGGTTCGCAGCATACCTGCGCGATTCGTGCCGACGGCGTCACGGTGTGCTGGCCGGATAGCTCAGGCGTGGTTCCGCCGGCTGGGGAACAGTTCACCGCCCTCACCAGCGGAGACCAGTATTCATGCGGCCTCCGACCTGACGGATCTACCTTGTGTTGGGGAAGAGGCAGTCACATCACGGAATTTCCATCCCCTCCCCACGACGAGCGGTTTATCGCCCTGAGCGCAGGAAGCTCACATCCCTGTGGAGTGCGCACTGACGGGACCATATCTTGCTGGAGCGGCGCCGGCGATAGTAGACCGCAGTACGTCCCGCCGGGCGAGAAGTTCGCAGCGGTTTCCATTGGCACGTTTTACGGAGAGTTTTCCTGCGGCATCAACAAGAGTACCGCCCTCCTGTGCTGGAGCAGTCGCCTCCCCGCCCGTGGCTTATCTTACATCGAGATTGACGAAGCTACCACCATTGACGACGCCATCGCCGCGTTTGGTCACAGCGACCGGACCTACGTCTGGACGGCAGGCGACGGCAAAGTGTACGTCCTTGAGGAGGAGCCTGTCGTGAACTTGGGCGAGGGATTTATCGCCGTTAGCACCGGCCCGGACGACGTTTGTGGCTTGAAGCAATCCGGGGATCTGATCTGCTGGGGATTCGGAGGTTGGGGCTCTTCGGTTTTTGACTTTGACGCACACTACCTCCTGCCAGACCGGAAATTCACCGACTTGGGACACGGAGCGGCGCATTTCCACAATAATACCCAACACGCCGAATATCGCTGTGGGATAAGCCCAGACGGTTCCGCGCTCTGTTGGTTTCCCGACCCCGCGACGCAAGAACGGCTCATGGTCAAGATACCTACGGACGAAGAGTTTCTGAAGATCGGCAGCGGATGGGCGCATACCTGCGGTCTGCTGGCGGACGGATCTATCAGGTGCTGGGGACACAATTACGATGGCGAAATCATGGCCCCACCGATGGACGCCATGCCAACGCGGATCCCAACGGACTCCAGGATATGCGTAGTGGGAGAACTGGTACCATTGGGTTCCGGATGCCAATTGTCCATGTCCGGCGCCGAGCCGTCATTCGGGGTTACCGATCAAGGCGAGGCCATCCTCTACGATCGGGATCAGGTAGCCCAAACCCAGTTCGGCGCTATGCACGTCGAATACAGTACTCATTCTCATTATGTCGTCGACGGCAGAACTGTGGTCGAACACCACAAATTTACCCTATTGACGGCATATGCCAATGCCGATGGAAGCTGGGTTCTTGCCAGATTGAATGAATCGGATTAGTGAATTAGCAACGGCGCGTCGTTTGTTCCATTGGCGGTCATCGCTGTCATAGACAGGGACAATCGGCGATTCGGAGAGTGCCGGCCGGGAAGGGTTCCACTTGGTAACCTTTGGCCGGGACCCGGAGGCATACCGGGCAAGCAACGGTTACGTGGTTTTGGAGCAGGGGAAACCGCTGCACGTCGTGCTGGAGGTGGCCTCCGAGAGCACGTGGGACGTTGACGTGGGGTCAAGAGGAACTGCTGCGCGAACCTGGGCATAGGGGAATACCGGCAGTTCGACGAGACGGGGGAGCATTATGGGGCGAAGCTGGCCGGGGACCGGCTGGTGGAGGGTAGGTACGAACCGATTGAAATCCAGGAACTGCCGGGCGGGGTGTTGCAGGGGTACATCCGGGCGCTGAGGCTGTATCTACTGTGGGAAGAGGGCCGCTTAGCGTGGCACGACCCGGCCATAGGGCAGCTCATCGCCGCCCGGGAGGACGAGCGGCAATGCGCGCCTACGCGAAGTGGAAGGACGCTTGCAGGCCGAGGTTAAGGCTGAGCTGACAGCGAGCGGCAATCCCGCATCGGAGCCGAGGAGCGCAAACGGGGTTGGAAGAGGAACTGCGCCGGTTGCAGGGCGGTTAGGGACAGCGAACGCAGACAACAACGGCGGCATGGGGGCAAGTGAATCCCGGTCGCGCCGTTCGTAGGTCTCGCCAACCGGCTGCGCTATTGTTGGCGCCGCCGCCCGTGATTGTCTTTCTGGCCAGCCGAGGCGACTGACTCGGTTGCCGGGCTTCCGCCACCGGATGGTTGCTTTCCCCGAAGCATGGCGGCGCAGCCCCGCTCGTCCACGACGTGGTTTACGGAGACCCGCCCGTGGCGGTCATACCCGGTGGTGTAGGCGAATTCCACCTCAGCGCCCCAGGGCACCCGACCGCCGGTTCGGATGGTCCCGTCGCCGCGCTTGCCGCTGCTCCGTGGCCCGCCGGCGCCCCGTATCACCACGCCGTTGCGTCCGCCCTTCTTCCAGCCCATGACCTTGAGCTCCACCGGGGCCACCAGTTCCGCCGGAGAAGGCGCGAACAGGACCCGGTGCAGCTTCCCCAGCAGGTCCCCCGACGGCGTGCGCTTGCCGTTCATTACCTGGGAGAGCATCCCGATGCTGATGCCCGCCCGCCGCGCCGTCTCGTTCTGGGACCAACCGTGGGCGTCCATGCGCTCCCACAGGGCCTGCGGGTCCACCTCGGCAGGCTGGGCGGTCTCCACCTTCACCGGAGCCTCCAGCACCGTCTCCATCCGGGCCTGGGCGGACGGGCTGAGGTTGCGCTGGCCCCGGCTGACCTGGGTAACGTACCCGTAGGTCAGCCCTGTCCGGTCCGCCACCTGCCGCAGGGTCATGCCACGCTCCCTGGCCCGCTCCCGGAGGTAGGTGCTTTCACCGCCCCGCACCACGCCGCCCCGGCGGTGGACGACGCCCTGGGGAGGGACCCAGCCCAGGATGGCCTCGATCTTGCCGCGCATGTATGGGGTGAGGTTCTTCTTGCCCCTGGCGACCTGGGACAGGTGGGAGGGACCGACGCCCATCAGTCCGGCCAGTTCGTTGAGGTTGAGGCCGCGCTCCCTGGCGGCTACTGCCAGGTGGGACTCGGCCCGGCCGGTGGCGATGCCGCTGGCGGTGGTTGCGCCGGTGTAGTTGACGGAGTTGGCGTCGTCGTTGCCGTTGGTCTGGATGTTGGGTTCGGTGTTGTAGCTGACGGTGTTGGTGATGATGGCCTTCATGTCGTTTCCTCCAAAACGCAGAAAGCGGGGCCGGCCCCTTACCTTTCGGTTCAGGGCCGACCCCGCTTGGATTCAGGTATTCGGTTGTGATTGGGTTCAGGAACCGCTCCGGCGGCCCCTTGATAATGGCTTTCACCACCCGGCGCGGAAGCGCCGGCGATGGCTTGGACGGTTACGGTTCGGTCATGGACATTCCTCCGTTGTCGTCGTTATGGTTGAAGGGGGTTGTGGTGGCGGGGTTTCCCAGCCTCTGAAGGGTTCGGCGCCGGGTCAGCTGATACCGGTCTCATTGCGACGGAACGGAACAGACGCACGTCGCCCTGGGACAAACGTCGCCCAGGAAGCTGATGCGGCGCGGGAGGGAAAAGCAGGAGAAGGTGGGATGGGGGAGCGGTTGCGCCTGGCGGCAACGCCGTGAACCGGCGACGGCAACGCGCCGGGCGCAACGAAGAGCGCCGCCGGTCCCGACGGGGACGGCGGCAGCGGCAGCAAGAGGAGCGGCTACGCCGGGGCGTCGCGGCGGAAATCGGCGCCAGCGCATACTTGGCGGTAACCGTGGGCGAGGAGGGAGATGGCCACGCGGTGGGCGAACGCGACAGCAACGTCACCGGCGACGGCGCAGCGGAGGCACGCTACCGGCTTGGCGATGCCGCATTGGTGGAAAGTAATATGAACGCCTGGGCGACGCTGCCGCCATTGAGCGACGGCGCTGGGACGTGAGGGCGTGGCCGGGGGCGAAGCCGTTCCAGCCGCAGCGTGAGGGGCGAGCGCGGTATCGTATGCGCTCGGCGAGTTGGACCGAGGGGTTCGGTTCAGGTCCTAGGTTGACGGATTGGTTCCGTTTTCACCTCCTGGACGATGTTGGCGATGCCGACCACCGCTTTGCGAAACGGCGCCAGCGCGGTTTGGTGTCCCGCATCGACGTGGACGCCGGAGGAGCGGGGCTCAACTCCGTGATCCGCGTCACGCAGCGGGTGGCGTTGGTCTCCGTTGAAACCGATGTGGGGAGAGCGAGGCTCGATCCCTGGCGAACGGTCCGGGTCGGGGACGGACCCGCCAGCTTTCAATCGGGAAAGGCTGGAAAAACCGTAAACTGCATTGATTATCGCCCCCGCGATTACCCCAGGGAACGGATTTAGCAAGCGCCTGGCCCGCCCCGCCGGTGATCGCTTGCTCCGCGCTTGCTGGCCGCTCGCTAATGTCATCTCTAACGTAAAATGAGCCACCATGCTACGCAGTCAGCCCCGGCATCGATGGGGCCGGCCGCGCCGTCCGATGTCATCTCTAACTTCAAGATGAGCTGGAATCTCCAAGTTGACGGTGAGCCACCTGGATCCGGTAAGCAACTTCTACGGAGCAAGGGCGGAGGCTTCGGCAAGACCAGCCGTGGGATGGACAAGTGAGAGGTATATACCGGGGACGGGTGATACGCAGCCAAAGGCGAGCCTGGGGCGCCTGTCACATGATATGCTTCACCCGCCCGCCGGCGATTGCCCTTGCGGGGGAAGTGTGCAATGCCCGAATTCCAACCTCTGCCGATGATGATGATGCGTAATTCGCGGGCAACGCCAAGAGGCCCCAACGGTTTGTACCCGGTCACCCGAGTTTCCGCGTTGGGTCGGAGCGTCCTCCTGGCGGCTGGGTTGCTGACGCTGGCTTTCATGACGGCGTGCTCTCCGACCGCCGAGCCGACCCGGGCGCCAGCGCCGACCAACAATGCCAATGCCAACATCATCGCCACCCGAACGGCGACGGAGCCGGCCCCGTCGCCAACGTCATTGCCAACGGCGGCGACGAATCCAGCGCCCACGGCGCCGTCTCCCGCCATCCCGCCGACCGCCGCCCAACCCACCGTTGCCCCGGCGGAGAACCCCGGTCTGGCAATGCCATCGCCGTCGCCCACACCAGCGCCGCCCAAGACGCCAGCCGGCGACCTGTGCACGGAAGAATTCTGGGAGGCCGGCGCGACGGTCGCGTCGGTCTGGGCCGAGTTGGAGATGGGGGCTGACCCGGCGGCCAAGTGCGATGACGGGACGCCCCCGCTGGTTTTCGCCGTGGCCTATGGCAGCAACCCTGACATCGTCAGAATACTGTTGGACTACGGGGCCGACCCCGATGCCGTGGACGACCATTCCGGCGCATCTCCCCTGCACGCGGCGGCGATTCAGGCTGCCTACGCCTTCCACCCCGAAGTCCAAAGCCGGGATCCCGGGGAAACTTATCGCCGAGCGGAGTTCGCCAAGTACAGCATTGCGATGTTATTAGTGCACCGGGCCGACACGGGGGTGCGGGACAAGTACGGCCAGAGCGCCCTGTTTCTCTACCTGGCGGGCTTGGTCGAGAGATTTCTGGATGGAGAGAGGTCCACCGATCCGGTTCGCCCGGACCCCGGGATCGTGGGACTGCTGTCGCGCGGCGTCGAAATCACGGCGGAGAGCGAGACCGACGCGGTGCTGCTGCGCTACGCCATGCTGTTGCGGTCCGGGCCGGAGGTGATTGGCCTGCTGCTAGACCACGGCGCGGGTGCCACGGCCATAGCCGCCGGGAACCGGGGCGACACGCTGCTGCACCTGGCCGCGACATTCAACCCCGCCCCCGGGGTATTCGAACTGCTGCTGGAGCGGGGAGAGGACGTGGCGGCGACGGGCGACAAGGGCAGGACGCCGCTGCATCTGGCGGTGCGCAACGGCGATGCGGACCTGGAGGCCATCCGGTTCCTGCTGGACCACGGGGCGGACGCGAACGCCGCCGGCGACGGGGCAGACACTCCCCTGCATCACGCCGCCAGCCACTCCGGACCCGAGATCGTCGCATTACTGCTGGAGTGGGGCGCGGACGTGACCGCTCGGGACCACAGTATGAAAACGCCGCTGCACGCCGCCGTAGCCGGCGGCTACCGGTCGGACGCCGTTGGCGGTGTCACCGACCCGGAGGTCATCGGCATGCTGCTGGGGGCTGGCGCGGAGGTGAACGCGAAGAACGCGGACGGGAGCACGGCGCTGCATACCGCCGCGTGGCAGCAGGACGACGAGGTTGCCCGGCTGCTGGTGGCGGGCGGAGCGGCCGTCAACGCCGCTGACGACCTGGGCCGCACGCCGCTGCACCGGGCAGCCCAGGAGCGTGAAACCTGGCACCAGGGACCCGACGTGAGCATTGAGTTCGTCAGGATGCTGGTGGGGCTGGGCGCGGAGGTCTCGGCCAGGGATCGTGACGGCAAGACCGCCTGCGACCTGGCCCGAACCGACGACCCGGACCTCCGGTCCCTGCTGTGCTGACCTCATTGCGGCCTGAGTGATTGCCGGCGCGGCGGCGCATCCAGCGCTCCCCGGTCCGGCTGGAACTGGGCCGGATGTGTGGCTGAGGGTTCGGTTCACGGCTCCCCAAGCGCGACGGAGTGGGTGGGCAAAGACCCCATGCGGGCGAGGAGAAGCCAGTCCGCAGGGTGACGCAGCCAACCCCACCCTGTCCGCACGACATTCGCCCATCCTCCCGCTTGCCACGGGTTAGCAGGATGGGAACTTTCCCGTTGGGGACCGCGATTGCAGTGCGGGACGGGGCCTAAACCCAACTGCTCGCCGGGACCGTCCTGTAGGGGGCTGCTGCCCGCAGGGGTCCGGTAGGAAATTGCAGCGAATTGTATTTCTACAAGTCTTCTTTTCCTTGTACTACGCCGCAACAGGGAGCGCGTCGGGAAACGGGCTTTACCCTGAAGCCGGTCCCGACGCCGTTGCTCACGGCCTCTGACGCCGCCCTTTGCTGACAGTTGGCCCTTGCGCCGGTGCGGTCATCCTGGGGAAACTGGATACCGGCGACGGTCCGCAGGTCAGGGAGGGACATGGTGAGCGCAGTGGGGAAGTCGCCGGGGAGGACGACATTCCGCACAGCAGGGACCGGGACGTGAGGCTGCTGCGTCTGCTGGGGACCATGCCCTTCCTGGACCGTATCGAGC
>DAOUIF010000024.1:0-3901 GCA_034423575.1 Dehalococcoidia bacterium
CTGGCTGACTGAGTAATCCCGCAGCGCCGGCGATTGCGTGAGATAGTAAGCAAATTCGTTATCGGTAACGCCTGGGCGCCCGCGGATAACGATGAACTCGGTAGAGCCGTGGGCAGCGGCCACCCCACCCAACGCGCGATAGCGGGCAATCTTTCCATTCTCCAGGCAAGGCGTAATCCGCGCCATCAACGTATCGCCATCCTGAAATCTTGATCCGCCGCCGGAATGCGTGCGCTGACTTTCAGCATATACCCACCTAATGCCGGGATCCACGGCGGCCATGTCAACAAAGGGATATTCCGTACCACGTTGCAACTGGACGGGTGGGTTGACGAGTACAGCCTCGCTGAACGGCATAGACCGGCATTCACTCCTATCTGCGCCTTGTTGCATCACCACGTAGTCGCGCTCAATCTCGCGGTGGAAACTCTCCGGCAGCTTGGCCCAGTCGTGGGCCTGCACCAGTATTGGGATGTTGGACTGCTCCAGCGCCTCAACCAGCTCAACGTATTCATGGCCCAGGGGTTCCAGGCCAGGGCCGCGCAGTGCCAGGTCCAGGTCGCTGGCTTCGTGGCACAGGCCGTCGACCCGGCTGCCGTAGGCCCACACCTCGACTTCGGGCACGTGCTTGCGCAGCAACGCCTTCAACTCCCTCCGATGGCGGGGAAGCAGGTTCAGGCGGTCAGCCATTTCTGGTGTGGTTGTGTCGCGGATTCTTCCCGCCATGATTCCGCCGATAAGTGGCAAGTCGTGCAGATTCCCACCGTCGTGCTGACGGGCGAGACATCGACCGAGTTTCTACTTTCATAGAACCTCGCTTGCCACTTTTCTTGTGTTGACCGGCGCGACGATTTGGGCTGGCCGTAACGCCTATGTAGTTTATGCGTCCGTTTCTTCCGCGGAGGGTATAACCTCGCACCTCTCTGCGGTTTCCACTGGACCGAGTCCCTTTTCCAGTTCGTGGCATAGCTGACCGTTCCCTGTGATAGATAGTTCTCACGTCTCAAAACTGCGCTGGAATCCTAAACTTTTGGCCCGTCTGAAGGGTAAAATCTGGCGGTCCCAACCTCGACGCCAACTACTGGGTCATTGGCGTCTGACCCTCCGTGCAAGCCACAGTAATATCCAGTGCAGGGACGATCGCAGGGAACTCTGCGTGCTTGTCGCGTTACATATTGGGCACAGAATCTCATTGCTCGCCCTCTGCGGGTGTCTGACTCAAAACTGTTGTGACCCCTTTGGACCGTAACCATTTCTCTAATCGACCTCAAACTGCCGTCGTACTTCGCCCGTTCCCACGAACTGGGAAAGCAGCCGGTAGTTGCCTATCTCATAACGAACCCGACCCGCAATGATGGCCGGGTGAACCTGAGCTTCCCAAGCCATTTGCAGAACCGCCATCGGCCCCGGGTTTTCCAGAATGGTGCCGTCATCCCAGATTTCCGGTGGTATCAGGGCATCTTGAGCCGACTGGTCGGCTGCCTGCTCGGTGGTGTTGTGCCCGCCAGGTTCAATACCCCGCAGGCTGTGGTCATCCACGAAGCCCGTCTCATCACTGCATCCTCCCATGTGGAGGGCCACATGGCTCAATTCGTGCAGTAGGGTGAACCAGAAGTTGTCGATCCGGTCGTAGCGCAGAGTCATTCCGATAACCGGCCTCCCGTCGCGGAGACGCAAGGCCGCGCCATCCAAGTGAGTCCGGGGTAGATGGTTGACGCACTCCAGGCCGATGCCATGCTGGGCTAGGGACCTCCTAGCCTGGATCGGGCCGTCCTCCAGCAAACTCATCTGAGCAATTTGACGCAGGAATTGAGGCGTAACGGCATCCGCTTGATAGTCCAGAGGCAACCCCCTTTCCCCTGCTTGAGCCAATACCTGCCAGCACCAGGCCTTCAGCGCGTACTCATCGGTTTTGGCGTTGACCCGACGGCCATCATTCTTGCGATACATTGCGGCAGCAGCGAATTCCGGACCGCCAGCGCGTTTCATCAGGCCGGTAACCAATTCCTCGGCGTGGTCTTTTAGCCTAGGAACTTGGCGAATCCACCCAGCCTTGGCCATTGCCCGCAGCGGGAACCGCTCGTACTCCAGCCCCGGCACCGCATCCGGCAGGCTGACGCCCGGTTCCTGTAAGAGAACATCAGCCGGTATTCCCAAGTGCTGGTGCAACGCCCGGGCCATGGACATGGTTATGGCCCGCTTTCCTGAAAGCACCTCGGAGACCTTGGCCCGGCTTCCTATGAACGGCACCAGGTCGCGGGGAGACAAGTTGGCCTGCTCCATACGGAACTCAATTGCGGAAATGGGATCCGGCTCCGGTATGGGATGATGCCTGCTTTCGTAAAGTTCTACCAAGTCCAACAGCACACTCAACTCATCGTCTTCCGGCGAGTCAGGCTCAGCGTCAAAGATCTCCTCAATACGCGCCAAGGCAGCGTCCAAATCCTCGTCTGACCTGATGGGTTTTATCGTGTTCATGGCTCTACCCTCTCGACATCAATCCGGTCGTACTCGGCATGAGTGCCAAACCACTTGACGTAAATCGCTTGGTGGGTGTAGTTGATCCAGACCACTAATCGGAAACGCGTACCGCCTATGTCGAAAACCAACCGATTGTCTCTGATTATGCTGGCATTGGGGAACCGGGTTTTTACTTGGGCAGGAGAGGCCCAATGCGCTCGCTTTACCTCTGCCAACCACGCTTGCAACGGCTTCTCAGCCGTTGGATGGCGCTTCCAAAAGGCCCTCAGCGTTTTTTCGGAGACAACCCTCAAATCAATCCCCAGCCCATCCCAATACAACGAATAGTAAAGCGTTCCCAAAACGGTGTCAATAGCCAAGGCATTGACTACAGGGCCAACCGTTGGCAAATAGAGGATAAAGCGGGGAGAAGAGTGTGCGGCTTGGCTACCCGAAAGCCAGCCGCTCCAGGTTCTCGGTAATGGCCGCATCCAGACGCTGGGCTTCGGCCTGCTGTTCCCGCCATTGGGTAGTGAGGCGGGCCATCTTTTCCTGGAATGGTTCGCCGTCGTCGGGCTGAGGCTCGGCGCCCACGTAGCGGCCCGGCGTGAGCACATGGCCATGCTTGCCGATTTCCTCCAGCGATGCGCTCTTGCAGAAGCCGGGTACATCGGCGTAATCGCCGACTTCTGCGTTGCCCCGCCAGGCGTGGTAGGTATCTGCGATGCGAGCTATGTCCTCAGCGGACAGGTCCCGGTGGGTACGGTCGGTCAAGTGGCCCAGCTTGCGCGCGTCGATGAACAGCGTTTCGCCAGTGCGTGTTTCCCCGGCGACACGGCCCTTGCGGAGAAACCAGAGGCAGGCCGGTATCTGGGTGGAGCGGAACAACTGCCCCGGCAGGGCGATGATGCAGTCCACCAGTCCCGCCTCGACAATGCCCTTGCGGATTTCCCCCTCACCCGACTGGCTAGAAGACATGGAGCCGTTGGCCAGCACGAACCCGGCCACACCCCGGGGCGCCAGGTGGTAGAGGAAGTGCTGCACCCAGGCGAAGTTGGCGTTCCCCACCGGCGGCGCTCCGTACTCCCAACGCTTGTCATCCCGGAGCCGTTCGCCGCCCCAATCGGAGACGTTGAAGGGCGGGTTGGCCAGGATGTACTCGGCCCGCAGGTCCGGATGCCGGTCGTTGTGGAAACTGTCGCCCTGGGCAATCTGACCTTCTATGCCCCGGATGGCCAGGTTCATTTTGGCCAGCCGCCAGGTGGTGTAGTTGGACTCCTGGCCGTAGATGGAGATGTCCCCCCTGGCCCGGCCGCCGTTGCCGTTGCCCGTGGCGTGGGCGCGGATGAAGTCCACCGACTGGATAAACATCCCCGAGGAGCCGCAACAGGGGTCATAGACCCGGCCCTGGTACGGTTCCAGCATCTCCACCAGCAGCCGC
>DAOUIF010000025.1:0-53603 GCA_034423575.1 Dehalococcoidia bacterium
GGTTCCAGCTACACCCTTACCGACGACGACCAGGGCAAGGCCGTCAGGGTGAGGGTGTCCTTCACCGATGACGCGGGTAATGCGGAGTCATTGACCAGCGCGGCCACGGCGACGGTGGCCGCCCGGCCCAACACGCCCGCCACCGGCACCCCCACCATCCACGGCACAGCGCAGGTGGGCGGGACGCTGACAACCAGCACATCGGGCATCACCGATCAAGATGGGCTGACCAACGTCTCTTACAGCTACCAGTGGCTGGCTGACGGTGCCGAGATAGCCGGGGCCACCGGCTCCAGCTACACGCTCACCGATAGCGAGGAGGGCAAGACTGTCAAGGTCCGAGTCTCCTTCACCGACGACGCAGGCCACGATGAAAGTCTTACCAGCACGGCGACCGGTGCCGTGGCGGCGTCGGAGCCCACGTCGCCTCCGCCCGCGCCCGCCAACCTGACGGCGGAGGTCACGGAAGACGGCCACATCAGGCTGAGCTGGACGGCCCCGGACGACGACTCGGTCACCGGCTACCAGGTCCTGCGCCGCCGGCCGGAAGAGGGCGAAGGCACGCTGGAGATCTACGTCCCGAACACGGGCAGCACGGAGACCGCCTGGACCGACACTGACGCCCCGGCGGGCACGGTCTACGTCTACCGGGTGAAGGCCATCAACGCCGCCGGGGTGGGACCCCGGTCCAACTACGTGAGAGTGGACCACGAGTCGTGAGGGGCATTCCAAGGACTGCACCAGGGGCCATCCGGGTCCATCCATGTTGCGCCAGCGCCGCAGAGCCGTCGTCAGAGTCAGGGATCCGGCACGGGCCCTGCCGGGAACGGGACAAGGAGGTGAGGATGCCACTCGGAGAACACGGGGAACGGGTGCCGGTCGCCCTCTACATTGGGGCCGTCGAGGGCGACCCGGACGACACCTTGGAGCGCCAGCTGGAGAGCATGGGACGCTACGCCAGCAGCAACGGTCTGGAGCAGGCCAGGGTCTACTTCGATGTCTGGGGCAGCCGCATTCAGTTCGACCGGCTAGTCAAGCAGGCCACCTGGGAGAACCCGCCCTTTCGCTGCATCCTGGTGGCTGGCAAGAGCCGGTTCGCCTGCTCCGAGCAGGAATATCAGGACTGGACGCAGTGGCTGGAGGGGCAAGGGGTCTCGGTGGCGTCCATCAGCGAAGATGCTTGACGGTGGAGGTGCCGCCGAGCAGCCGTCCCCCGGGCGGGCTGGCCCATTCCCGGAAACGCCGTTGTCCGGAAGCGAACGGACATGAGCCGCATGCTGCCGGTCCGGCAGCTCCTGGACCTGGCACTGAGCCTGGGCCTGGGCCTGGGCCTGGGACAGTGTCCCTCTGCGCTGCAGAGAGAGGTTCGCCATCGGCTGCAAGACGCTTCGGGAACACGCTTTCATCTTAAACGGTGGCGTGGCGACGGGGTCGCCCAGAGTGAGGCAGGAGCGCACCCTGTGGTGGGCCATTCACGTCGAGCCGAAGGGCAACGGGGCCGGAGCCGCCAGGCTTCGCCTCCACCGGCGGTGACGCCGGCGGAGCCATCTGCAACGGCGACGGTCGGTTGGATTGGAACGGAACGCCGAGACGTGAGCCACGGCACGTTCGAAGAAGTACCAACCGCGTTCCTTAACGGGATCTTGTTGGAACTGGAGACCGACGACCTTCAATGACAACCGTGCGGAATGGTTCGGGGATACCGTCGTCCTTCGCCCGGGATGAAAAATTGGTGAGGGATATTACCTCGGAAAAACGAGCCAGCCGCATAAAGACTCTGAGCACACAGGCTAACGTGTTCGGGATTAAGGCTCCAGAGGTGAGAATCTCCGTGGACAGATACACACTGGCGAGGCGAGCGGCTGCGGCCAGGATAACGTTGTACAGAGAGAACCTGAACGGTGGAATGCCCCCATTCCAGGGATGGGTACTCATTGAGGCGGAACACGCGGCCGACGAAGGCACAAGCCTAGAATACACACCCGCCTGGGACGAAAGGAATGAGTTCCACTCGGACATAATCTTGCCAGATGAATCTGCTCCTGCAGGCGACATTCGCCGCGAGCACATGAGCCGATTAGCCGAACTCTCAACTTGGCTAGGCTTTACGCACTTCAAGCGGCGTAAGCGAGGGAATCCACCATTCGGCGGTACAGAGTGGCGGGGAGTTCCCGTACATCAGGGTCGCTGGCCGACAGTTCGAAACCCTCCGACGCCAGCCACAGGTGGCGACGCGCCAGGGCGATGGCGTCTACGAAAGTGGGCGACGGCTTGTCGTACCAGGCCGCGGTGCGTTGGGCGATGGGACGCTCTTGTTGCAGGACATGGGCGGCTAGGGTGGTCCAGGAGAAGAGGCCCAGCAGGACAGGTGTGGTGCGGGCGATGGCCAGGTCGGACCACTAGCGCTGGGTTTCCATACCCAGATGGGTCCGAACTTCCTGAAAGGTCACCTCCAGTTGCCAACGCAGGACAAACCACTCCAGTATCTGGGTCGGGTCCGCCGCTGGGTCGGTGCAGAGCAGGGCCTGGGGGTCGAAGGCGCCCTGGGGATCGCGGATCAGCACCCAGCGGATGGTGACGGCTGGCTTGCCTGAGCGGTACCAGACAGCGATCTGGGAGGTGAGTTCCACGATGCGGGTGGTGCCGTCGTACCAGGACACGGCGGCGACGGTCCAGGCCGCTTGATCCAGCTCAAGGAGGGTTTTCAGCGAAGGTCGCCGCGGGCCTTTCAGCGGCGGGCGGCCGTTCTGACCCGGCTGACGGTCGGGCGCTGGCGCGTACAGAGCGGCGTCCAGGCGCAGTCTGGCAATCAAGGTAACCGGCTGGCGCAGAGACTGGCAGCAGTGCAGCAGGTCGAGGACAGCGTAGCCATTGTCCCCCACGAGCACCAGGGGACGATGGGGCGCCCAGCGGCGCAGTAGCATGACCATCTGCCGGGCTCAGTCGGTGATCTTCTTGTGCCGGCGTCCCTGCTGCTGATGGTAGCGAGACGAAGGCGCCAGCACGGTGAGCACCGGCAACGCCCAACGCCTTCCGGCCCAGGGGACCTGGCACAGCCACATCAGGGAGATCCAGCGCAACCCACTGGCCTTGACCAGTTGGTGGCGACTGGAGCGCACCGCGTCTCGGTAGATGCCCCGGGCGCTGATCCTGGCGCCGCGACGCCGTTCCAAAGTTTCGTCGATGCCGAAGATCAACGGACCGTCGCCGCAATCCAGGTACTGGAGCAGCAGCAAGAGCAGGATGCGGGCTGCCTCACGGGGCGACCACACCGCCCGGTTTAGCACCTCGTGGTAGCGGGCGAAGTCGTCCTGGTCGCTGCGTCCCATGACGCGGAGCGCCGCGGCTACCGTGCGTTGGCCGGTGGTCAGGATCGCGCCCACCAGCAGCAGTTGAGCCTTCTGCCGGGTCGGGTTGGTGACAGCGTTGCGAAGGGGGCGAGTATCGGTACAATGGCAACGGGCAAGGTGAGCATGGCTGGGCCTTTAGTGATATGGGGGTCAGGCCAGCTTACCCTGTCCTTTTACTTTTCTAAAAATGCGTAAAGTCCAGCTAAGGCGCCGATGGGCACGCGCTGGATGCGTTTGGGGTAGTCGATCTCGCGGGCCATTTGGGTGTTCCTGCACGGCGTCCCCGGCCCAACGCAAGCGGCGCGCTCGGTGCCGGTTTTGACGTCGACGATATGGAGGCTGCCCGGGCTGTGACAGCCATTTCAGCACTCTTGGCTGCGCCATTTGCTGCCCTAGCTGACGAAGGCGGCTTGATCAAGCCGCCGGTCGAACTGATTCCCGCCTCTACTCTCGGGTTACCCCGGGGAAAGTTAGTATCGGATTCCGAGGAGGCCCCCTTCTTCCGACTCGTCCGTAAGGCGAAGCCTCACGAATCTTTCCAAGTGAAAATCAGGGGAAAATTCGTCGGAAGGTAACGTGTCGGAATTGAGTGCGCACACGTATTGGAATCCGTCGTTTTCCGCCGTTTGCTGGGCCAATTCCAGGGACTGTGCGACTTGGCGTTCATCAACGCCGTCGAAGATGGTGCTGTCGTGCATAAGCAACCGAGGGGAAGGGGATTTCGGGCTCCACAACTGTGCTAGCATCAAGTCGTAGCAAAAGATTTTCATGTTGTTTATGCCTTGGCTGCCGGACCGCATGATGTCGACGTCGAATCTGAATCCGGTGTCGGCGATGTTGACTACGAGATTGCCCGGAGCGCTGTAAAGGGCTTGTGAGTTCGAGTTGAAGACGTTGATGGCTGTTGCCCGTCGCTCGCGCCTTTCCTCGAAATCGCGTCGGGCTGTTTGAAGGAGTAGCTCTCGGCTTACCCTCAGCTCGCTCCTGCCCTGCTCGAAACGCTGCAGGTTAGAAATCCGGTGGTGAACGTCGTTACGTCTGGAAACCAAGTCGAGATGTAACTCTTGCAGTGCGGTGTACTCTTCCAATGCTCCGTGGGTTTGTAAAACCCCGAGTAGTTGTGCCCGTTTTTCAATCTCCGACTGTAGCTCGAGGTTACGCTGGCTTCTGCCACTTTCAATTCTCTGGATTTCGGATTGCAGGTATGCTCGCCGGTTAGACACGATTTGGCGATGAAAATCCTGTACTTCGTCGAGACGACGCCGTACCATTTCTGGCATGGTAATGCCGACTTCCTGGTAGACCTCGAGGAGTTCGTCGATCCCGGGGTCTTGGTCGTCTTCCAAAGAAGAACGGTACAGGTCCAATAGTCTGCCATCAGCGATATTGGCGTTGGACATTTGCTGGATCCGCGAGGTCAACTCGTTGGCCTCCTGCTCAATCTCAGCGTACTGTGGGTGTACACGGAACCTTCCCAGAGTTTCGGACTTTTGCGCTATCTCTGAGTCTAGGCGGGTCCGCTCAGCTTCGAGATTTCCGAGGTTGCCGATCAACCCTTCCAGCAGCCCGTCTCGGGCTGCGCGCCGCAGTCCGTTGAGTGCATTTTCGTTGTCCTTCAACTCTTGGAGTTCGCTGGCATGTTGCCATGCCAAATCAAGCAGGAAAGCGTTATTGACCTGTTTGTCCCATTCGCGTTGGGCTCTGTGATGGGTAAATGGCGACGAAAAGGCATCCCTGCCGCGGCGAACCAAATATGAGAACAGGCTTCTGAATGTAGGCTGGAATTTTGGGGCAGGTTCCTCGTGGCTAAGCCCGAAAAATTGTTGGCCCAGGAAGGTATTCCAATCGGCAACGCGCACCGCCAGTCCATCGAGTTGGCGCTCGCCGACTACCACGAGGTCGTCGACGTCGCCCTGTAGCAGTACCCGACCCGGTCCATCTGTGCTTCGGGTGACGGTCAAAGAGCGGTCTTCAATTTGTAATCCTATCGTAAACGTCCACCCCTTTAAGGGGCCAACTAAGAGGCCTCGATTGCGGCTTGTCCCTGCGCCGAGGCAAAAGTGAATGATTTCGAACAGGGTGGTCTTGCCAAGTCCGTTTCTGGAATCGCCCCTTGTGGACTCTTTGGTGCGGTCAGCCAGGATGACATTGAACCCAGGCGAGAATTCGGCCTCCTTGAATGAAGGCATGTTGCTACGGACTGATGAGATCATGGTTTTGACCTAGTCAGCAGCCCGTGTTCAAATTCAATCGCTCCGACGGCAAAGAGGTAATCGAGCGACAGCACGAAATTTCCAAAGCTTGAGATTTGCGGCTCGTCTTTGACTGATTCCCAAAGACGGCTTACGTTGACCGGACGGTCAAGGTGTCCAAGAAGCAAGGCGCCCATGCCGACCAGCGAACGGTCAGTAGGGATATGCTTGTTGGGCAGCAACGTCATCGTTCGAATACCTCGCATCGTTCGAATAGATACGTCAACACTGCCAATCCAGCGCTTTGGTATGCGAATTCGGTCCTGCCTTGAGTTGAGAATTGGAACATCTCTGCGAATAAAGCGTCGCCCTGCAGACCTGCTGCCCGCTGTTGTTGGTAATGGCTGATGAAGCCGGAAGTCAGTCTCGTTACGAAAGTTCGGTCAACGCTCCCCGTGGTTTCCACGTAGCGTTCCACCTGCCGGATCTGTTGCAGCCCCATGTTGAACCACAGAATAGATTGTCCAGTAAGGCCGTTCTGATCGAATTTATCTTGAGGCGGAATGGCAGTAATTGGAGAAGTTGGAAATTCCTCATCGTTGACGAGCACGTTCGTGATTGCTTCCAATTCAGCAAAAGTGACGTGGGGCATGGCTTGGGCCAAAAACTGGCGGTATCGCTCCTCTTGGTTTATCTTCCAATCCCGAAGCGTTTCTACGGTATAGGTGTTGGGTTGGCCATCGACAAGGTCATGGTGAGTGGCGCAGAGGAGGATGAGATTGTCGTAAGAGTCGCGCTCTTGCTGGGATAAGTTTGGGTTGGCTCTGGGTCCACTGTCGCTATGGGCCTCGATGTGGGCGATCCGGCCTACCGTCGTTGAGGGATCGTTGTCGTTGGCTGGTTCGACGCAAATCACCTGGCAATCCGGGAAGCCGCACAGACCGCCTGAACGTGACCACAGAAGGTATAAGTCCGGGCGGGTGTAACGCCTTCTGCCTCGTGTGGACATCGGTTTTGGTTGCTCCTGTTCAGTCAGCCAGATGGATGTCGATCGCTTCCGGCATCAACCGCCAAACCCGGACAAAGAGGGTGGCTTGCGGACGTCGTAGATCCGGGGATCATAGTGGGTTCTCCATTACGCGGTTTCATTTAACCGGCCAACCCAGCTCCGGGGGGTGTAACCATCGACGCCCTTCCGCAGAGTTGCTGCACTATACAGCGTGCCGGAGGGCGCCAGCAAGAAAATGGAAACGTTACGCCTTGTGGCTGGGCGGTATTGGCGGCGACGGTGCGTCGTCTCCGTGGGTCCAGCGGCGCCAGAAGACGACGGTCCGTTCGGGTTGGATCTCGATGCGGAGTTCGTGCAAAGTCCCGGCGGCGCTCCAGATGGTATACCAGTGGCGCTAGCGACGGCCGCGCCACTGGTATAGGTCCCGTGGATTCCGATTTACTACGGCGGTCAGCGACCGTGTGCTGCTTCGCATCGCCGAGTTGGTACAAGGAACGGCAGAATCAATGACTGGCCGGACACTGTGCCTTCGCCACGAACGCCAGAGTGATCTCTTTTTCAGCGGAGGTCCTCTCTGCATGTCGGCATGCTTCCGTCTCACCGTTCGCGCGACGCTGGGCTTCCCTCTCGATTACGCCGTGCATTCGGGCGATGTCTGTGTAGCGTTCGCTCCGCTCCACACCTCTGCCAAGACCAATGCACGCTTCAGCAGGAGGCATCCGGGTAGCCCCGCAACACCATCCTCCTGAACCGGGTCACGGGACAGGATTTGATGCCCCCTCAACAAGACGCAAGCCGACCATTTTTGCAACGGTGATGTTTGTACGCACGTCCTGGTGAAGATTTCCTAGTCTAAACTACCAGCGGTAACGGCCGCAGCGGTGGCAGGGTTCTTCCACCAAATTGGACCAGCCGTCCGCGGTATAGGCGAACAAGAAGGCGCCGCAGTGGATACACGGCCCGTCCGCCACCGGCGGCAGTGGTATGTCGGCCTGGTACAGGGCATAGAGGAACAGTTCGTGGATCGTGGTCGGCGCCACGTCGGCAGTCAGACAACCGTCGATTGCCACTGCCAGGTGTTTTCGTGCGATTTCAACGGGCGGGCTCGAAAGCCAGCCCCATTCGGTGATACCATCTTGCATGGTCGGAACCTCCCATCAGGTTTCGTCCGGTCGGCGGCGCGCTGCTACGCGCCGCCGACTTTGATTGTGGATGTTGTGTTGTCGCCGGATTGGACGCCCGTTTGGTCGCGCAGGCCGGCATGACTGAAGTAACGGTCTTCGAAGTCAAGACGCTCCAGTGCTCCCGGTGATGTCCGCTCTCGGCCATACCGTGCATTGGGTCATCTTTCGATTTTCTTCTCGCCCGTTGCCGTGGCGGCATTGGGACAAAGGGTCATGGCAATCTCCTGAGTGGACGTTGGTATGCAAAGGTCAACGGTGGGTCGTTATTGGTTGCGGTTCGGCTTTCCGCGCGGCGTGCCGATCCTATCCGGTGGTGTCGGAGCGACTGTCGAGCAGCGCTTGGGCGTGGATTGAGAAGAGCGTGCCGGCTGCTGCCACGGCTGATGCGGCGGTGATCGCTAGGCGCTCGGGCTCGTCGGGTCTTATGGTCATAGAAGCGACCTCCAGGTCGATCTGCTCCGTGGACGGCTCCTCGACTGCCTCCCCATTGGTGGTCAGCATCCTGACTTCCCGCCAGGTGTCGAGCGTTCGGCGCGTCAGTTCCCGGACCTTGTCGGGGTCTGCCTTGTCCCCTGGTTCGTCCGGAAGTGCTTCGCCCAGCGCGTGTGCCATCGCGCGGACGGTTTCGAGGCCGTGGATAGCGTTGCACACTTCGTGGCCCAGGACATCCGACATCTCTGCAGTCCGGTAATTGTGCGCCTCGTTCCTTTCGGTGGTTGGTGTAATCGTAGTTGTGGTCAAGGTTCTTCTCCTTGCGAGTGTTGGTTTGGTTCGTTCGTTCATTGACCTTTGCATACTCATGGCCGGCGTTCGGTTTACGGTCATGACTTGGCGGCCTGGCATCGGTTTCCAGAGGACTCGGCGATGCTGCGTGCGCTTTGTAGCGACCCAGCGGGCATTCGGCCGGTTGGGACGGAAACACGCGCCCACATCGGATTCGTGGTTTGACCTGCAATGCCGCCGGCAACCGTCTGGTTCGCTGCGGCGCGGAAATTCAGAGCATCTGACCCCGGTGGCGAAAAGTGGTGCCACCGTCGGTGACCAGAGTGTCGTTCAGCGGCGTCGGAACCCTTGCTCCAGACGGTGACTGGGTATGTCTATGACGCCAGCTCGAACGGCGTATGGGACATCGGCGGTCCCGGTGCTGTGTTGTTGGGCCCTGAAGTGGCTCTGATGGGCCGGCTCTTCCGTTAGAAGGATGGGTCTCTGCCTTGCTGCATGGCGGTGATTAGATCGGCGGCGAGCCCATCGGGCGTAGCGTTGGTCGGTCGGCGACCGCGGTGGCCGTGGGCCAGAGCCGCCGCACCGTGCTCACGGTAGGCCGCCAGAATGCGCCGGGTGTGGCGCGGGGTCACTCCCATCAACTCGGCGGCTTGGTCCAGGGTCATTTGCTCTGCTGCCAGGCTGTTGAAAACCTGAAGTCTGCTCTCTTCTTTCGGGGTCAATGTCACATTCTCCATGATGTGACATTTTCGCTGGCCAGTTAGTCATGACCTTTTCGCTGCGCGTCGACACCCAAACCAGGCGATCGGGCCGCCCGCGCGGTACATTTTCTCTCCGCCCTTTACAGACGCGCCGGAGTTCAGTCCCCGGGACCAGGCGGTTACCCCAGCCCACATGGCGCCCATTCGCGGCGGCGGTTCCTGGGTGGCCACCCTGTGGCCTTCGTACCTGACGATGAGCTCGCCGTCGGGACGTTCCAGCACCTCCACCCGCAGTCCGGCGTAACTGGTGCGTTGGGCATCGGGCAGCAATGGCAAGACCCGCCAGTTGTATTTCACCGTGTTGTCCCGGGACACCTTGCGGGTGTTCTTGAAGCACAGGATTTCCGGCAGGCACAGATCGGGACCCGCCGGGCGGTAGGCCGGTTTTCGGATGCTCGGGTCGCACGGCGAAACGGGCGTTGTAGCGGAGCAGGCAGTCCCGCAGCTCCGCCGTGGCCTGATCCAGGGTCCTGGCATCAGCCAGGCGCAGCTCGGTTACCAGCCGGTCCTGGAAGGTGCCAGCCGCACGTTCCACCCGGCCTTTGGCCTGCGGCGAACGAGCGAAGATCTGCCGGATCCCCAGTTCCTGTAGGGACCTCGTGAACTGGGTGGCTCACGCCGCAGTCTCCGGCTTGCGGGCGTTGTGCTTGAATACGGCGTGGCGGTCGCTGTACAGCGCCAACGGAATACCCCAGCCTTCGATCAGGCCCTCCAGCAGCGTGAAGTAGCCGGCGGTGGTCTCGCTGACGCAAAACACAGCGTTGACCACGGCGCTGGTGGTGTCGTCCGCCGCCAGCAGCAGGGCAAACTTGGGGCCTCGGTTCCCCAACCAGGCGTGATGGCTGCCGTCCAGCTGCACCAGCATCCCCGCCTGGGGCATCCGCTGGCGGCGGAACCGGTGCTGCGGAGAGCGCCGGCTGCGGGGACTGCCGATCCCAGCCCTGGTGAGAATGCGCCGCACCGTGGGCCGGCTCAGGTCGATGCCCTCCCGTTCGCTGAGCAGCTCGGTGAGGTGGGTGTGATTAGCGCCCTCGTAGCGCTCGGTGGACAACTCCACCACCGCAGCAGCCTCGGCGGGCAAAGTGGCGTTGTGGGGACGGCGGCCGCGGTTGCCGTGGGCCAGCGCGGCGGCGCCACGCTCGCGGTAGGTGGCCAGCATCCGCCGGGCGTGGCCTGGCGCCACGCCCATCAGCGCGGCGGCATCTGCGATGGGAACCTGGTATTCCAAAACGGAGTTCAGCGCGGAGAGTCTGGCTTGTTCTTTTTGGTTCAACGTAATGTCCTTCATGGCAAGGACATTTTCGCTGACCAGTTAATGGATGACAGAATCGTAGAACAGGAACATGAAATGTTCACGATCTTTGACCGTGATTTTCATGGTCATTGACCACCCTGGGAGCCAGACCGGCGACCATTGCCGCACTTCGATTTGGAGGTGCAGCGATGGCGTACAGGGAGGTTTCCAGGATGGAGATAAAAGAAAACATCCGCCGCTGGCAGGCGGGAAACAGTCAGCGGCGGATCGCGGCGGGCACTGGTCTGTCGCGGGACACGGTGCGGAAGTACCTGGCGGCGGTGCAGAAGGAAGGCATCACCCGGGACGGTCCGGCTCCCACCGAGGATCAGCTGAGCCGGCTGGCGACGATCAGCTGGCTGGGACCGCGGCAGGCGGCGACGCCACGGCAGGACCAGTTGGAGCCGTGGGCGGACCAGATCTACCAGTGGATTGCCAACGACCGGTTACAGATGACCCGCATCCATGAGTTGCTGGTGGCGCGCGGCTGTGAGCTGTCGTACCCGTCGCCGCGCCGTTTCATCATCAATCGCAATTGGCGGCGGCGGAGCAAGACCACGGTGCGGATGGAGGACACACCGCAGGGGGAGGTGGCCGAGGCTGATTTCGGCAGGTTGGGCATGGTCAAGGACCCGGCCACGGGGAAGCGCAAGGCGGTGTGGGCCATCGTCATCGTGCTGTGCCATTCGCGGCACTGCTTCGTCTGGCCCATGCAACGACAGCAGCTGGAGGACGTGATCTCTGGCCTGGAAGCGGCATGGGCCTTTTTCGGCGGGATGCCCAAGTACCTGGTCATCGACAATTTCCCCGCCGCGGTGGTAGGACCCGATCCGCTGAATCCCCACTTCACCACGGGGTTTCTGGAGTACGCCCAGCACCGGGGCTTCATCCCCGATCCAGCACGGGTCGGCCACCCCCAGGACAAGCCCAAGGTGGAGCGTAAGGTGCCCTACGCTCGGGAGCGCTTCTTCAAGGGCGCCGATTTCGACGACTTCGTCCACGTGAGAGCGGCGGCGCCCAAGTGGTGCCTGGAGGTGGCGGGAATGCGCATCCACGGCACCACGCGCAAAAAGCCCCTGGTGGTCTTCCGGGATGGGGAGCGCCACACCCTACTTCCCTGGGACGGCGCCCCTACGAGATCGCCAACTGGCGCACCCACAAGGTGCATCAGGACCATTACATCCAGTGCCTGGAGGCGCTCTACTCGGTACCGTCGGACTTGTGCCCGCCGGGACGGGAGGTGGAGGTCAGGGTGGACAGCAAGCTGGTGCGCATCCACCATCGGGGCAAACTGATCAAGACCCACCTTGGCCAGCCCAGGGGTGGGCGGTCCACCGACCCCGACGATTACCCCGCGGTGCTGGCACCCTACACCACCAGGGCGCCGGACTACATCAAGCGTGAGGCGGCCAAGCTGGGACCGGCGGCAGGTGAATTCGCCCAGCGCCTCTTCGCGGGCACGCAGCCCTGGTACCGGATCCGCCAAGGCCACAAACTGCTGCGTCTGGGTGAGCGCTATACCGCAAAGCGCCTGGACGCCGCCTGCCGCCGTGCCCGGGACGTGGATCTCATCGAAGTGAATCGCCTGGAACGCATCTTGGTGCAGGCTTTGGAAGCGGAGACCACACCCCAGCTCCCAATTCCTCTGCCGCCCGGTCGCTTCGCCCGTCCCGGCTCCGTATTCGCTCTGGCCACCGGAGGTCGATCATGACCCGTGTTACCGAACTCACGCCCCTGCTCAAGAGCCTCAAGCTGGGTGCCATGGCTGCCACCCTCCCCGAGTGCATCGCCCTAGCCCGCAGGGAGCAACTGGACTACGCCTCTTTGCTGGAGATCATCCTCAGCGACGAGGTCAATCGTCGCGCTCACCGACGCATGGAACTGCGCCTCAATGGCGCCGGTTTCGAGGAAACCTGCCGCTTGGAGGACTTCGACTGGTCGGCGTCAATTACCCTGGACCGTCGCCTGCTGGACGCTGTCTTCTCCCTGGAGTTTCTCGACAAGCACGAGCACGTCATTCTGGTGGGACCGGCTGGCGCCGGCAAAAGCTTTCTCGCCCAGGCCCTGGGGCATTCCGCCGTCCGCGCCGGATACACCGTGCGTTTCATCCATGCCGACGGGTTTCTCAGAGCTCTGGCCCAGGCCAGAGTAGACAATTCCATTGACCGCACCTTCCGGTCCTTCATGACGCCCGATCTGCTCATCCTCGACGACCTCGGCCTCCACGCGCTCACCGCCCAGAAGTCCGCCGATCTCTACGAACTCATCCTCAACCGACACCGGGCTTCCAGTTTCGTCATCACCAGCAACCGGGCCGTGGATGAGTGGCTGAGCCTTTTCGACGACCCTATCCTCGGCAACAGTGCCTTGGACCGGCTGGCCAACGCCAGTTACCAAATCGTCATTGAGGGAACCAGCTACCGTGAACAGCTCTCGCCGCACCGTGCCCTACTGGGCAACAAAGCGGGTGATTGACCAGGCAACTACAACCTGCTATTTGTCAAACTACCGCGCTTCCAGAGTGGACTAATGTCCGTGGAAATCGCCGGCCTAATCTCCCTGTAAATCGACACGGCAACAGGCAGGCCTGCGACGACTACCGCTACGAGAACCCTGGGCAAGCTGTTGCGGATAGCGGGCCTGTAGCCGTGCTGCTTGGCGGAATGGAAAGCGGAGCACAGTAGCGGACGACCATTGAGCGGCACTTCATCGGCGTGAAGCACAGCAGGCTGATGGATCAGCGCCGTTACGTCGTCATCGACAAGGTGTCCCCGCACGTAATGCTGTCCATGTTGGCCTACCGGGCCACGGTGCTGGCGCACCGGCAGGCCGACGATTCCGCTCACGTGCGGTATATGCGGATCAAGCTGCCGCAGGTTCGGCGTGAAAAACCAGGCCGAAGCCCGGGCGGTCCTGACATGATCTCGGTTGTGCCTGCCACACTCAGCAGCTCGAAGCGGCGTAATATGCACGAATTGGACGTCAGCATGTCAGTCAGTACGTTGGCGACCATTGACCGTGTCGGACGGTCAGCACTGCGATCACGGTCGGAATAAATCCCATGATCTTCATGATCTTCGCGTTGCTTGTTTCGTTAGTGTACGCAGCGATTTGCACCGTGTTACTCCTTGCCGCGGTGCCAGCGGCGGCTTTTTTCCTGTTAGTGCTTATGGTTAGGGGAGTCAGGCGTGCGTTCTCACAGCATCCTGAGTCTCGAAGTGCACCTCGCCTCGCTGTGCTGGTGGGATTAGTGATTCTGCTCATCGCTTCACCATTCATGCTCGTGGGCATCTGGTGGCCCGAGCTACCTGGTTACAATCGCATAGGGCAAACCTTTGCAGTTATTGGAGGCGTCGTGACTATCTCTGGCTGGCTAGCAAGCATTCTTGCGCCGCCCTTGAGTCGAGCTGAGTTCGAGCAAGAGATGGCGAAGCAGATCGCGGCAATATCGGCTCTCACCGAAGCCGTGAAGTCAAACACCGAGGTACTGAAGTCAAACCACAAATCGCTGATGGCTCGGCTGTCCGAAGGAAATGACGACCACCCAGCGGAGGCGGATGCTGCTGTCCAACCTGATGATGACGAAGATTGACCGGTACCTGTTGGTGCAGAACAGCCTGTTGGTTTTGCCTGACCTGCTGGGCGAAATCCAGAGCGCAGCAGGACTGCGGCCATCCATGTCTGCATCACGGTGGTTTTTGCGTTTTTCTGGGAGGACATGGCCTTTTCAATCCTTCCAAAGGTTGTTTCTGACCAGGTCATTCGCTCAGGCGACGCGGAGGTGCGGCCGCGGGTGTCATCCAATGGACCACGGCGGCCGGTGCGATGACTTTCGGGCCGCCTGCCACATGGCGCCAGTGTCGCCATCAACGGTTTCCGTTCCGCTTCCGGCCCCGTCTCACCATCTTGGTCAGGAGCATCACGGCGGCGGTCGGCAGTGCGATGAGCGTCGCGCCCAGGAATTTCGCCGCGGCCAGTGCCGCTGTTGTCAAGATGTCCAGCGCGATTAACTCGGCGATGGCGGTCAGCATGGAGAGCATGGGGCCGGTGGCGGCGTCCGGCACGGTGGTTCCCGCGGTCCCGATCTTCCGTAGCCACGGCGCGCTGAGCCGTCTCGGTGTTCGCATGGTCCATGCACCTCGTTGGGGTATTTGGACTAAATGTAGCGAAGCACCTCGGGGGCAGGTCGTTTAGACCTCTCTCCCGGGGTGGAGAGAGCGGTTTCACCAGCACGAAATTCGGCAATAGGTTTTCGGGGGCATCAGATCTACGGCCGTGGTCGGAAGGGGATGAAATCGAGCGTCGGCATAGCGCTCCTTCGGACGCGCAACCGTCACTGTGTTGCCATTAGCTGCCAGAACACCGCAGTTTCCGCCGGAAACGGCCCCCGGGCGCGTTTTGGTGGCCATGGGCGGAATGGTGCCACTGACGCGAAAACGGCGCCACTGGGCGCCGTATGGGTGAAAGCGGCTGGCCGGCAACCAAACCGGCCGCCCCGTCATCAGTGGCTGGCCGGCGTCGCCGTTGGTCGGCGACAGTTTCATTGTTACGGCGGTGGGCGTTTCTGCGCTACGGCTGGCTGCGATCAAATCGGCAGAGCGCAAAACAAGTTTTTCAACGCGACCAGCATCGCGGGTACATGCTTGTTGCCGTGTCGGTTGGGGACGGTGTTGCTCTAGGCGTGGCGCCGTTGCAGCGGGTCATAGGCACCGCGGTCACCACAATCCTATCTTGGCTATGGTCTCCCTGAGCTGCAGGGCTGTTTCGCGGTTCAAGTTTGACTGCAACAACTCGTCAAAGATTTCCTTCGCTCGATGCCAGGTCCGGGGTTTTTGGTCTGTTCTGCTCAGATGTATCAGCAACTTCGCCGTTGCTTCGGGATACTGGCCAACCAAGCCAGCCTCCCCAATCTCCGACATGACGATTCCACGTTGAAGCTCAACATCGCGCATCTGGGTTGCTACGTCCACGGTTTCAGGGAAAACGGCCGGAAGTAGGGTGGTCCAGTAGAGCATAGTGTCGATTTCAGTGTCGTCCAGCTGAACCGGAACGCCCAACAAGCGGTTTTCCCAATAACCTTTGAGCCAGGAGTTCCAGGTCTGCTCTTGCCGGGCGGAGTCCAGTGAGCGCAGATGGCTGCTGACTTGCATCGCGAATTGTTGCCTGGCTTCCGCGCTGCCATGGGTTAGCAGCTTGGTAATCCACTCGTCGGCGGGGTCTGACGCGAACCAAACGAGCATCCCCGTGTACTTCGTGATGAATCGTTTTTGCCGAGAGCCGGTCAATCCACGCTCAATGTGCTCAACTGCATCCAGGAACGGTTCCCGTAGCAGTTCGGCGGCTTGCGGCGCCATCGCCCTGCAATGGGTTAGGCCGTCCCAAGCGGACAAGAAGTCCTCGCTGCTGGGGTCCAGCAGCGGTATTAGATTTTGTTTAGTCCAAGTCTCATCCACCCCGAGCAGGAGAGGAAGGTATCTGGCGAGCACCGTTCGTCCCAGTTTGCCGGCGACGCTGTGGTCTCGCACGATGCCGTCCAGGGCGACGCGGTGCTCGTCGTTGAGCGCCGGCGGTGGCGTATCCTGCTGGCGACACCAAAGTGCTATGTTCTCAGCCCAAAACTCGGCGAGGATCCCGGATGGATGGTTAACAGCCTCTTGCAGCCAATCGACTTCTCGCTGGGATCCACTCACCCAAAACTCGAAATCAGGGACTTCAACCTTGACTGCATACTGATGCAACGCGACGGCGATAGAATTGGCCTCATCCGGTAGTTGCGTGGTACCCGCTGCGGCGGCTTTCCGAACCAACTCGCGAAGAACGCGGGCAACTTCTCGCGTATGTTGCCGGTGCAATCCGTTGGATGATAGGTGAGAGAGCACCCTTCTCACGCTTTCCTGGTCCAACTCCGCTCCCGACCAGGCGACAATCACGTGGTGCCAGAGGTCGGAGTGCTCCTGTTCGGTCGCAACCATGGCGTCTGCCAATTCGAGGCCCCAAGACGGGTCGATCTGGACGACTTCCTCAACCGCATTGAGCCTCACCCAGCGATCATGCGCGTCGAACATTTGCTGGTCAGTTGGACGGTGCGCCAGCAAATCGGGCAATGCTTCGGCTGCCGATCGTGTTAGCAGCTCGTCAACGACCGAGGACATATCATCTCGTGTCTGTAGTCCGGTCCAGTGATCGTCCATCAAGTCGGGATGTTCAGATGGCCGAAGTTCAGGGTGTTGTTTTTGAATATCGTCCAGCGTTTGCTTCGTCAAATAGCAATTGGGGGCAGCTTCGTTGAGCCAATGCAACCATGTTAAATGGTAGGGTGCCGTGTAACGGTCGTCGTCAGGCTCGGTGTCCTGCGGCGAGCGGTAGGCAAGCACGGCGTCGATGAGTGAAGAACGCCGTTCCAAGCCCGCTCGGGGGTAGATGATGCTGGCGGCTCTGAATATCTCGTGATGGGCCGCGGTTTCGTGTAGGTCGCAATTCTTGATGAGCCAAGCGATTTTGTCGTCGGGAGACAGGTCGGTTCGCACTGACAGCGTGTGAACCGCCAACCTACGCAAGAGTGGCGCAGGGGAACCGACGTATCGCTCGGACCATACCCGGGCGACATCGGCCCGGTTGCGGGCCAGCCACTCTAGGCACTCTCTCGCGGTATCGATCAAGGGAGCAATATCACTGTCCACGTCGTTCTGAAAATGCGTTTCAATGGCTGGCCTGGTGAAGTTGTCCCAATGCAACGTCGCGTCGCCCTCCTCCCAAGCGGTGACCACAGCATGACGTGAGCTCAGTCGCATGGTAGTTAACGCCAGCACCGGTTCAGCGATTTCAGGCAAGCTTGGTAGGATGTGATGGGCCAGCAACATATGCATCTCGTAGGTTAACGCGCCCCAGTTTCCCTGAGGAACAGCAGGAGGCACTCTGTCGAGTCGCGCCGTCATCGCTTCATACACTCTCAACAGGCCGTCCGTCGCTCCGACGGCGGCGCAAGCTTGTGCCAGCCATGACAGAACTACCTCGTCGGCCTCTTTTGGAATGGCAGCGGCCAGAAAGAGAACCCAACGAGTCAGGACCGCTGGGTCTGGGGATTCCCGGAGGCAATCCTGCATCTTCCAACTGAGCGACTGCCAAAAGAGTAGGTTCAGCTGGTTGCCATGGCGTCCTATCAGCGCAAACAGCGTGCTGTCGTGGGTCATGGTGAAACGAGAAACGAGCCAATCGAGCAGGATCCGGTCTCGCTGGTTGGGCTCGCCGCCGGTGAACAGTGCCGTCAGATGGTCGCGGTTGTCCAGCCACCCGATCCATTCGGCCGTTTCTGCAGAATCGGTGAAGAACCTTGTTTTCAGCGGCTCGCTGAGGGCGTGTTCTATGATTCCTGCTCTTTCGCCGTCAGCTGGTCCAACGGGCGGGTAACCGCTGGCGATTTCAGCGATCTGGCGTTGCCAATCCAAGGTGCCCCGCCTGACTTGGTCCGCCAATCCGGCAACGGCCGAATCTAGGCCGCCAAAATCGTCGGCTTCGGCCTGGTGGAACACAACGGGATCTACGCCCATGTTGCGCCAGTGACTTTGCTCATCACCGTTCCAGTCCCCGACTAGCGCGAAGCGTTGCTGGTTGGCGTCCCGCGGCAACGATGGGGTCAGGTAGGTCATGATGGTGTCTTGATGGCTGTAACCTACGAACAGCACCGTATAGTTGGCGAACAGGTCAACTAGGAAACGACGCCCCCAACCATCGGCTTCGGTGAGGTAGGCGCGCCCGAAATCTTGCGAGGTGAGCACCATTTCAGTCGGGTCGTCCACCGCGCCGTGAATGTGGACGATGCCTTGGAACCTCTGGCCCAGGGGCAGTGCTGGAGCTTGGAAAACGTTCGGCTCCGGGTCAAACAGATCGGCGGCGGACTGCTCGAAAAGCCGGTCAAAGTTGGTCGTTACGATCCGAACCGCGTCAGGACTGGTGTAGAGACGCAACAGGTTGCGGTGGAGTTCCGTGGGTTCAGGGTCGTTCGCTTGGAGGACTTGGACCGCACGCCGGTGGACATCCGGGCCGGCGTCCTTGAGGCGCCGCAAGAACCGGTCGTCCGGTTCTAACGCCTCCTTGGTCAAGCCGGACCCTTCGGCTATCAATCGCGCCAGTTTGGTAAAATCCGGCAGCCGGGCGGGCGGCCCGATGGACACTCCGGCGCCGGCGAAGATGACCAGTTTCCCATCGCGCAGGGCGTTCAGAAGAGGCTGAGGAAAATCAACGTCGTCGATGATCAACTTATGACCTTCCGTTGCTGCAGTGCTTGATCACGGGCTGTTCCTGCGGGATCGGGCGGCTCGGGACGTGTCGGCCAATTGGGGAAACGCCTGCCGTTGGCCGTCCCACTACCCAGTCCGAGCTTGAGGCATCGGGTCATGAGCCCAACAACTGGTCGCCGTACTTGTCTCCCTTGCGGTTGTTACAGGGTTCGCACATCAGTTGCACGTTGGGCAACTCGTAAACGCCACTTGCCTTCCCTGGAAGGATCCGGTCCAGTGTCAGGTCGTCGAACCGAAATTCGGCCCCGCAACCCGTGCACTCGTCCTCTTGTTCGACGTAGCGGATCAGCTTGATAAGTTTCTTGTCCCGCGCGGTTCCCTTCGTTTCGATCACCGTGCGGTAGCCGAAATAGTGTGCGATGGGCTTGTCGCGGTCCTTCTTCTGGGCGGCGCGAACTACGCTCAGTATCTCGTCCCAGGCCAGCATCAGGCGGCTGGCCTGCATCCAGAGGTATTGCGAAATGTTGCGTTGCCCGTAAGGCAGGGGACACCCGTTTTGTTCGGCGTATTTCTTGAGGTGCCGAGCCAGTTCGTTGGTCACATCGACTGCGGCGAGGCCGGGTTTGTCTCGTTCCGCGTATCCCGGTAGGCTTCGCACCATTTGGTACAGGAAATTGGATCCTTTGACTGCACCGTTGGCCCTTTCAGCATTGGACCTCTCCCAAGTCTTGGCGAACGGCCGCACGTCGGTCGGATCGGAGTATTGGCTTCTTGCCATCGCGTCGCGTTCCTCGTGGCTCTAACGGGGTTCACTGCTGGCTACGCCGTGCGCAGCACTTCAACGTGCCCACGTTTTATCGTTCAATCATTGGGCATACGTGGTGTTGAGCGCCTTCCTGATCGGAGAAGCGCTTGGCCTTTTTCGTCCGTTCGTTTCGGGGATCTGACCGCTACGCTCATAAACAATCGCGGATCTGCGTTCGTCGCCTTTCGGTCGCAGAGTGCTGGCAATTTCGACGTTCAATGCGCCCGGTGCGCCATCGGGGAGACCGACGAGGTTGAAAGGGACACCGCCGACGAATCCCGTATATGCTGTCAATGTCGTCGTGCGCTTCTTGGGGTGCTCGGCAGGCTTTGGTTTCCGACCACTGATTCAGTCTAACATTCCCCGAATTACTTCGTTGGAGGTCCACATCTGGCTGCCACCGATGATGGGTGCCCAATGATGGGTACCATGGCATGGGGACCCGGTTGGTCCTGTGCTGGCGTTCTCATTTTCGACGCTGGGGAAATTAGTGACATTTGGCGGTAGCGCGCCACGGTTTCGAGGTGGGAAAATGGACTCGTCGCTGACCAACAGTGACGCCAGCCGCCACTGACGAACGGGGCGGCTGGCATTCTTGTGGACGAGGCGCGGCGCGTGCTGAACTATCCCTCCCGCCGCGTCCGCACCGAGAGTGACCATGGATGACCTGCTGTTTTACCAGTTTGACCTGCACGCGATCATCGGCAACCACGAACGCGCCCTGCGCGACGAGGTCAACTCGCTTTCCGAGAACGAAGTTCTCAACACTTCGCAAGAAGACATGATCCATTACCTTGTGGAGAAGTACAGGTTCGACGTTCCAAGCATCCATGAGGAAGGCATTCGGGCCGACTATGGGGACGCCAAGGTCGACGTCAGCGGTGACTTCAGACGTTTTATCCCAGACCCCAGCCGCCCGTTCCACATCGCTGGGACCCGCATCACGTTCAACGTGCCGTTCTCCGGCGACCCTGACTTGTTCAAATGCCAGCCTTCACGGCGCAGCCTTTCTCCACCGAGGGCCGCGGTTGGTAAGGGTCAACTGACGTTCACCTACGAGCTAACGGGTGAAGAGTTGAGCCAGGTCGGCGACCGGTTTGATCGTGATTTGAGCGCTACCCAGGACCATCTGGGTTACGTGACCGTCGACGTCTCGGGGTTCAACTCGGGTCTGCGAGAAAACGCATCGGGCAAGATCGACGCCAGACGCGCGAAGCTGCTGCAGGACCGACAGATTGTGGCGAACCTGCGGTTTCCGCTCCAACGGGCGAAAGATGTGCCGTCAACGTTCGTAGCGCCGGCAGTGAGGAGAAGGCCGCCTCCTCGAAAGCCGGTGGCCTCGCCGGGGCCGTTCAGTCCGGAACCGGAGTTGGGCATGGAGGACTACGAGCACATCCTGAGGGTTCTTTCGAACATGGTCACGGTGATGGAACGCAGCCCGGATGCGTTCAAGAGCATGAAAGAAGAAGACCTGCGGTGGCAGTTTCTGGTGCAGCTGAACGGTCACTACGAAGGCCGTGCTACTGGCGAAACCTTCAACGCCGGCGGGAAGACCGACATCCTGATCAGGGAGGAAGGGAAAAATATTTTCATCGCCGAGTGCTAGTTCTGGACGGGGCCAAAGGGGTTGACGCAAGCATTGGACCAACTGCTGGGTTACACCACCTGGCGCGACACGAAAGCGGCGCTGCTGGTTTTCAACCGGGGCCGGAATATGTCCACGGTGCTGGACGGAGTGTCCAAGACGGCCGAAAGCCATCCGAACTGCAAAGCGGTGAGAGAAACTGGAGCAGAGACGCAGTTCAGGTACGTATTCGGGCAGCGAGACGACCCGAACCGGGAGATCATCCTGACGATCCTCGTCTTCGACGTGCCAACGTGAACGGGTGTCGGTGTTCCACCGCATGGCGGGACGGGAGGAGTGCCCTCTCATCGTGAGAGAACCGGGGCATCGAAAGTTCATCCGGATCCGACGGAGATATATTTTGGTCGGTTGGGGTAGACCTCTGGGGACGTCCTCTGGTTTCATACTCAGATATTGCATTCGGGACTCAGGCCATGAACAAGCACATTCAGAATCGAGAGGTCATTTTGCGTTCTGTCGGAATCGTGTCCGGCGGTCCCAAGCGGACATCCGCAGGGTGGGTCATCAAGCCTGGGGACTACGTTGCCGTTCCGCCTCCGATCAATCTCAAGGCGCAACCGGTCGGCAACTGCATGATCTGGCTTCGCGGCTTGAACGCCGACGGGTACGGTCTGGGGAAGTTCGTCGATGGGGAGACGTTGGCCCACCGGCAGGTATTCCAACAGTCACGGGGGAAGGCCGCGGCGTCGAGCGTGCTTCACCTGTGTCATCGTCCGTACTGCGTCCAGCCCAGTCACCTCTACGACGGTGATGCGCAAGACAACAGCGACGACAGGCGGTTGCGAGGGTCGGCTGGTTTGGACTGGCCGCTGTTTGCCGGGAAGGCGGAGATTGTTCAGCGAGTGGGACGGTACCGTTGGGACGCTGCGAATGTTGAGCATCAGCCGCCGTTGGTGGTCGAGGATGTCGACCACGAATGCGAATTTATCGCCCCCGCAATGGAGGCGAGAGTGTGCCAAGTCTGCGGACGTTCTGACGCGTTGGAGGGCTATGATGTGTCGGGTGAACCGAACTTTCAACCAAGATTCGACGACAGGAACGCCGCCACCATTGTGAAGCAATCGCGGTCTTTCCGAACCTTTGGTGGTTTTTCCATCGGCACCGACTGGCGGTCAACCCATTCCGTTCCTTTGAACCGGGCGGAACGCAGGCGCAGAGACAGGGCGGCGAAGAATTCGCCTTTCCGCGACAAGCCGGTCCTGTTGGGTAGTGGCAGTGTCAGGCTCTCTGACGGGAAAAAAGCGGAGATGTCGATGGAAATCCCGGCAGGTACGATCACGGGACCGGGGATCCTGATGATCGTTGGACGTATGGTGGCTGGCGGGTCGGGCCCTGGGGCCGCCGGCGGGTGATCAATCCGGTTCTGCGGCACGGTGGGTAGGAGGGCAGGGCGGGGTTGTTGGCCGGAGATCCCGGCCAGAAGCGCCGGTCAATGTGCAGGTTTTCCTGTTACCCGTCCGCACGGCCACGATTGGGGTGGAGCTGAAGTATCGCGGCGCGCACGATGGGAAAGCCACCGGCAGCCTGTTCGCGTAGGGCGTCCAGGGCCGTCATGTGATCCTGCAAGGTGGCGTGCAGGTTTTCGGGACCTTGACCAGTTCCGCATCGCCGAATGGCCGCGGGTTAGGACCCCAGGGCGTCAAGGGTGCAGTCTTGGCTTCGTCGAGGAGTACAAGCCCTCGATGATGCTGGTCTCGATGGCCTAATTGCGGCTGCACGGGGATGGTGGGCCGCCACGGGATTGTTGTCATGTTAGGCCCTGTCTTGCGGTAGCTGGCTTGGGTGGCCGCCCGGTGGCTTTGCTGCGGAAATTCGGGGCATATAGAGTCGGCGGTGAAACCAGTTAGCCAGTCGGTTCAGCGGCGATTTCTGGACGCGGTATGAGGCCGATTTGCCGCTGGATCATTTTTGGTCAGGATACCCATCTCGAGGGCACGTTGATGTCTCGGACCGTTCGCTGTGAGGAGTATGTCCCAATGAAAAACTCAGTGCAGTGCTGGAGGCGTGTGCGCCATCGGATGGGACCACCTTGGCCTTGCGTTCAGACGGGTTTGGCAAGAACCGTTCATGTGATCTCCATCGAAACCAACACGGCATTCAGTCGTTCCTTCAGCGCCGCCTGTCTTGGTGGACACATTCCGACGGCTGTGCGCACCTGTTGGATCGCCAAACTCGCTAGATCATTTTTGTCGTGAAGTTGTGCTCGTTCTCCTAGGCGTTCAATTCGTCTCAGCGCAGAGAGCAGAACTCCTTCGTCGCCATTGGTACGCCCATGTGAGCGCACCTGCTGGCTAAGCACCTCTCCGAACGCTCGAATAACCGCTGAGGCCGACCCGGGCTCCACGGGGATTTCAGAAATGGAGCGCTCTCCAATAACGTGCAGAATGGCAAGACATTGGCTTCTAGCCAGTGGTTGTTCTCGAGCCAGTTCGGTTATGCGGCCGACCGATTCGGTTTGGTTCCAAAAAACCGAGACGTGAACTGACCTGTAAGCGCCCAGAACCTCATCAAGTATCGTAGGGTCTTCATGGATATGTTTCTCATCTTCTTCGCCCAACCCGGCAAGTACAATTGCGTTGGTCAGGATTTCAGCGGCGAACTGGTCTCCCGGATTCCGCAATATCATCCTCCGGATTTCCTGAACGACCGGTAACCGAGTGACGGATCCTTTGGTTTTGCCCAAGCAACCAACCAATTGAGCCACTCCGAATTCGAACGTGGCGAAATCACGGAGTGTCAGTGCCCTGACCGAGAGGTCGCCCAAGGCCCTACAAAAACCTCGGGCTTCGTCAGCGGTCGCAGCCATCGCTATCTGCTCTGCTTGTTCGACCAAAGCGCCTTCGACTGACACGAGCGCCCTTACTGCGATGCCGAAAGGCAGTAGAGACACGACGCAAAAGGCGCCAATCACGAGGCTGGCTTGAACCGCCCACAGGTAGAAATGGCCGTTCAGCAGAAACAGAGGGAGCAGTATGCCGATTCCGAATGGGATCGCATACCATAATATCCATCGCCCCAATACTCTGTGGAACAAGATATGGCTGTAGTTGGAAGCGATCTGCGCGGTGACGAACGTAAATGTGAACGCCAGCACAAAGAGCGTTCCCAGCGTCGCAGGGATCCCGGTAAGCAAAGCGTAGAGGGCGTCATACTTGACGGGCGGGAAAGAAGGAAACCCTCGGAGCCAAGCGACGGCACCTAAAGGAATGACGACAACCACGACCGGCGCTAGCAGCCAAGGGTGAGGGTAGGCGGTGGAAAAGGATCGGGCGAAGGCCCTCCATGGTCTGGCCGCGCTCATCTATCTGCAGTCTAACGAGCCTCAGCCATTAAAGGGCCCACCCTCAAAAGTGAATCCTTTATGGCGCGTATCACTGCAGGGTCGTCCGCATCAGCATCCCAAGACGTCCGGACTTTCCATTCAGCCACGCCCTCGAAGGTGCAGGCTTTCAGATAGTTGACTACTCCTATTCTTCCGTTGAGGTCGTTGATATGGGGGTGGTTCATATTGATGACGACGCTTACCGAGTCGACACCCAATGCCCCAATGCCCACGTAGGGGTCCTTATCAGACAGATGACCGGCAAGAAAAATCTTTAGAGTCAGGCCACCAACCTTCTGTTCGATATCGGGAGCGGAGGTGGCAGCCGTTCCCGTCGTTGAGTGGGCAAAGGTCCGATATCTCTCTTTCGGAGTGTTTCCGTTGACGCTTATCACGGACCTGAACTGCGACGAAAGTATTTCCTCCTCCAGTACGTCCTTCGCAGCGTCTATTGTATTGATACTCGGCCGCGTTCCACGAGTGCCTTGCTTCCGGTAGGAAGTCGCAATGTCGATTAGTGATTCCGCAACGTCTGCTAGTTCGTTTTCAAGCAGCGTCTGGTCGTTGGATTCCCATAGGATGCCGTCTTTCGTGTGACTGACGCCAAACGAATCCATGTTGATCTCGCCAATCAACCTCTGATTGACCAGGTCGTTGGATCCTTGGGGTTGCCCGAAGATGGACTCAGGGCGCCAAGAATTCGGCCATCCTTGAATCACCCTCCCCCTACGTATGATAGTCAAGCCCGCATTCGCACGGCTGCCTCGCTCCAGAACAGCTAGCCATCCAGACACAACCTTTCCGTTAATTGGGAACTCAAACCTCTCGAAACTTTCGCGTCCGCCTTCGCTATGTGTGTTCCCTTCCCTCGGTGACCGCCAAGTGAGTCTGTCGCCGTTAAATGTGAGCACCAGCTCGTTGGATGCAATGTACGTACGATACATGGAGCTTAGATAAGTTTTGATCTGATCGATTCCCCCGCCTCGGAACTCATGATGCAGGTTTGTGATGGCAATTTCGGTGAAATGCTGCGCGGCGGGTGCGTCAAATTCCTCCTCTCCCAGATCAAGACGATGGGATGCAACTTCTTCCACGTCAAACGTTATTTTCCAGCCAGTCTCGCTCCCGGCACGTTTGGTGCTGACGGTCCATCTGTCTCCGAACCAGCATGCGGCCGTTTTCATCCCCATGCCAAACTCTGAAAGGCCCGATGTGTCCAGCGGGGGCTGTCCGATCCGGAGCGCGTTGGAGAGATCTTCTGCAGACATGCCCATGGCGTTGTCCTTGATGGTCAGCTGCCCCCCTTGGATCTGGCGGTAGATGATTTCGACGGTCAGCTGTTCCGGGGACTCAGTATCGTCTGCTCCAGACGCATCCCGACCGGTACGATACGATTGGATGGAATTATCGATGAACTCAGATAGGGCATGCCAAGCGGTGTAGGACAGCCGTTTGTACGAACGGACGATTTCAGGGCCAATGTACACTTCCATGACTGCCATCCCTCATTTCAACCTGCTGATGCTCTAATCAGCAAGGGCGGATCCTGTGTTTTTACGATTTCGAACGGCGGGGATTCCCATAGAGGAAACTCTGCCTCAGGCTGCAATTGCCATTCTGAGCCGCTAACAAACAAGTTCCAGTGAGTGTCCTCCTCTCGATATCTGAGCACCATGGGGCCGTCAGGTGGAGCTTCGCCGGGATCTTTCCAATGTACGGTCAAGCAACTGGGAAGGATTGGTTGGGAGACACAAGTAGCGATTACCTCAGAACTGACTTGTTGCGGAGCGCTGCCGTTCACTCGGATTGCGTACTCCCCGCCGATGTAAAAGGGTTCAACGATCATGACGTCGCAAACTACGTCCGCGTCGCCGAGTAGTGAGGTCAAGTTGTGCCGAGGGTCATCTGTAACCACCAATAATTTGGGACTGTTTCCAACGACGTCAAGCGCCCGTTCTATCTCGATATCATCGATGACGCGAGCGAGCTCTCTGGCTTCCCGGGTTTTGAATGCGTACCCCTGAACCGTCTGAATCCTCGAAAGTAACGATTCTATTTCCACTTTTCTGCTTGGCTCGACAAAAACCAGGCTCCATTCGGGTGCGTCTTTGGATACTAGAACCAAGTCGACGGATGCCTGTTCCTCCAAATGCTCTCCCAGAGGGAGACCGAAACGGCGAACGTAGAATTCTGGAAACAGGTAATGCTTGGCCTTCAGCAAGATGTCGGTCAGCCAAGGCATCCTTCCACCATATGCGCGGACGGGCCGGATCCAATCCCCGTTCAACAACAGACCTGGGATGGGCGGAGCGGACATAGCTGATTTCACCGAAACAAAGTTCGCCGCGGTTCGGATACTGGTCCGTCTAACGAAACGTCCCGCGTTGAGGACGATTCCACGGTCGAATCAGTCAGACACTGCTGAACCTGACCAACGCAACCGCGAAATATCCACGTAGCCCTCGTCGACGTCTATCGCGATCCACCTGCGCCGCAGAGTATCCGCGACCCACCCCGTGGCGTTGCTTCCGGCGAATGGGTCGAGCACCGTATCGCCTTCGTCGGTCAGCATTCGGATGAAGAATTCAGGCAACGCAGAAGGAAACATGGCAGGGTGAGCACCGCGACCGGCATCTTTGACCGCCTTTCGCAGGGCGTCATTCGAGGAAGTGTTCGACACCACCAATACGTTGAACAAAAGGTTCAGCGCGTCGTCGGATTCGAAATTGGAGGGGATAGCGCCGCCGTTGTCCTTTGCCCAAACTTCGGAGATGTTCCACCCCGAAGGGCGTGCCCCACTGTTGTACTTACCGGTTTTCAGCAAACGCTGCATGTGCTCTGAATATGGGACCAAGACCTTACGATTACACGCTTTAGGGTGTGGGTCCTTGGACAACCACCAAACCGGCTCAACAGCGTCTTTCACTCGCTCTCTAGTCACGTTCGCCCACTGAACCGGATTGGGTAGTTTGGCTGGATTCAGCCAATAAAACTCCTGGGCCAAGTGGAAAACTGGCGGTGATTTCCTACGCTGGTCAGGGTCGCAAAGGTCGAGCATGAGGCGATAGGGGTAGAGAGCGCGGGTGGGTTGACCTTTTTGCCACGCTCCGCCGATATTTATTACCAAGCTTCCCTGCCGTTTCAGGACACGGTGCAACTCCCTCGCGAAAGGTCGGAACCATTTCACGTAATCACGCTGGTCTTCGTTGCCGTACTCCTTTTTCTTCAGCAGACCGTATGGTGGCGAAGTGACGACTAGGTCAATGGACTGGTCGTTAATCTGTTTCAGTAACTTACGCGAATCCCCGACCCAAGCTTCGCCAAAATCGGTGGCGTAGAGCGGTGATTGGGACGATTTCAGGCGTTTCAAAAGGCGGGAGTTAGCACAACTTTGCACGCTAATCCCCGAACCCAGTGCTGTGGGAACCGGTTGTTGGTCAAGACTTTCTGTTGTTGAAGTAGCACGTTGGGAGTTTATGATGCCAACCTCGGAATGCGGGAACGCATCACCCGACAACATCCCCGATAGGGCACGCTTCACACATTCGCCGGTTGTGGGGTCGGTTTCGCCAGCATCTCGGTGGTATGCTCCAATTGCTGCCCGTGCCATCTTCACAGTTGAATGACTGGCTCCGTCACTCAAGCGACAGGAGAGGTAATCGGCTACGGACCTCGAGTTCGCCGGCAAAGCCCTGCGACCGTTCGAGAGTGCCCATTCGGTCCAATGGTTCCATTGGCGAGCGTATGTCCGCTGTGTGCTTGTGGCACGGGAATTTCCCACGGGACACCACCATTTGGGAACGAAAAGGTTCGAGTAGGTTGATGTGGCGAACGCGCGTCTTGTATCACGGGGTCGCCTCAAAGTCAATGACCACCGTGCTCACGCGTACACGTTTTGTTATCGGTGTGGAGCGTTGCGACGTGGCGATCTCATCATCAGAAACCCGGCCCCCACCAGCAACGCGATTGTCGCGCTTCGCTCACAATGGTAGTTTAACGAAAAGCGAGTGCCCGTGAGACGTAACCTGCTCTCGACGGCCACGCGCCAGCGGAGTATCTTGCGGCTTGGTACCCCACCCGTGCTGAGGTTTCAGCAACACGGCTCGTAGCAACGACTTGGAGCGTATCTACCAGGAGCTGCGCCGGGGAGCGTTCGTCCGTTTCGGTGAGCACCGCGCCGCGGAGCTGTAATCGTACCTGCGAACCGTGGCCGAGCGGATATTCGACGTTGACGATGCCGAGGTCCACCCGGATTTGGAACCGCTGAACCGAGAGTAACAGGTGCAGCGAACGAGCCGTGGCGCGCACAGGTGAACGGCGAGCCAACCGCGGCCCGCATGCCGCGTCCAGCGAGGTTGAATGATGCCTGAACTCCACGAGCTTTCGGTGGCGGAAGCCGCCGCGCGGATTCGCGAAGAAACCCTGTCGCCGGCGGCGCTGGCGGAGTCGCTGCTGGCGCGCATCGACGCCTTGGACAGCGACCTGCAGGCGTGGGTAACCATCGACCGGGACGCGGTCCTGTCTGCGGCGCAGTAACGGGAGGCGGAAGTCCAGCGGGGTGATTCGCTGGGACCGATCCACGGCGTTCCCGTGGGGCTGAAGGACATTTTCTATACCGAGGGCATGCTGACTGCGTGCGGGTCGAAGGTGAACGCCGGCTTCGTGCCGGAGTTCGATGCCACCTCGGTGGCCAAGATTAAAGCGGCCGGCGGGATCATCCTGGGCAAGGCGGTCACCACGGAGTTCGCTTCCTCCGACCCCTCACCGACGCGCAACCCGTGGAACCTGGAGCATACCCCCGGTGGGTCCAGCAGCGGGTCGTCCGCGGCGGTGGCGGCGCGCATGGTCCCGGCGGCGCTGGGGTCGCAGACCGCGGGGCCACCTGCCGGCCGGCGGCGTACAACGGCATCGTCGGCGTGAAGCCCACCTACGGACGCATCTCCCGGTACGGCGTGGCCCCGGTGAGCTGGTCGCTGGACCACGTGGGCATCGTGACCCGCACGGTGGCCGATGCCGCTCTGATGCTGACCGTGCTCAGCGGCGAGGACGACAACGATCCCGGCAGCCTGTGTGAGCCCGTGCCCGACTTCAGCGCGCAGATGGCGGAGCATGACCGGCCCCCGCGCATCGGGCTGGTGCGGCAGTACTACCAGGACTACGCCACGCCGGAGATGTGGGCGCACACGGAGGAAATCGCCAACCGGCTGGCGGAAGCTGGGGCGGAAGTCGAGGAGATTTCGTTGCCCGACAGCTTCGCCTTGGTGCCCAGCTACCATGGCATCGTGTCGGGCGCCGAGTGCGCGGCAGTGCACGAGGTCAATCTCCGCACCCGCGCCGCTGACTACGGCCCGCGCATCCGCGCCAGAATGGAGATGGGCATGATCATGCCGACGTGGGCGAACGTCAAGGCGCAGCGGCTGCGAAGGCAGTTCCGCGCCGACTTCAGCGAGATGGTCGCCATGGTCGACGTGGTGATGACGCCGGCAATGCCGGCGCCGGCTCCGCGTGATCTGAACACCACCGGAGACGCTGCGTTCCAGGTGCCGTGGTCGGTCTCCGGGTTGCCCACGGTGGTGGTCTCGACGGGCTTGAGCGAACTGGGCTTGCCCATGGCGGTGCAATTCGGGGGGCCGTGGGCGCAGGAGGGCCGGGTCCTGGGCGCGGCGCAGTGGTGCGAGCGGATCGCCGGGTTGAAAAAGGCGCCGCCGGTCGGTTGACACCTTTCGCCCATGAAGTAGTGTCCGTGCGCGAGCGGTACAGGGCCAGGGCGCCGGCTGATAATCCTCATCCCAACATTTCCCTAAAATTAGGTTTCCTCAGTCAGCCGCAGGAAGGACGTCATGAGTGTATTGATCAAGAACGGGCACATCTTCACCGCAGTGGACAACTACGTGGCGGACATCCTGGTGGACGACGGCAAAATCCGCACGATAGGTATTGATTTGTCTGCGGACGACGCCAAGACCATAGACGCAACCGGCAAGTACGTCATTCCCGGCGGCATCGACCCTCATACCCACCTGGACTTTCCTTTCGGCGGTACCGTCTCTTCCGACGACTTCAGCACCGGCACCATCGCAGCGGCGGTCGGCGGCACTACCACCATTGTGGACTTCGTGGTTCAACAGCCGGGCCAGTCGCTAACGGGAGCACTGGAAATATGGCACCAGAAAGCCGGGGGCCAAGCCGCGGTCGACTACGGCTTCCACATGATCATCCGTGACCTGCCCGACTCTCGCTTGCCTGAGATGGACGAGATGGTACGGCAGGGCGTCACCAGCTTCAAGATGTTCATGGCCTACCGCGGCGCGGTGATGGTGGACGACGACACGATCTTCAAAGCCATGGTCAGGGCGGCGGACAACGGAGCGATGATCTGCCTCCACGCCGAGCACGGCCACATGATCGACGTACTGGTGCAGGAGGCCCTGGCCAAGGGTGACACCACACCCAGGTTCCACGCCAGCACCCGTCCTCCGATAACCGAGGCGGAAGCCACCCACCGGGCCATCCGCATGGCCGAGGTGGCCGGCGCGCCGGTTTACTTCGTCCACCTCAGTTGCACCGAGGCGTTGGAAGAGGTGCAGGCGGCCCGCTCCCGTCGAAATTACGTTTACGCTGAGACTTGCCCCCACTACCTGACTTTGGACAACGGTATGTACGACCAGGAAGGTTTCGAGGGAGCCAAGTATGTGCTGACGCCGCCCTTGCGCGACAAATGGCACCAGGAAGAGCTGTGGAAGGAGTTGCGCCGCAACGACCTCCAGGTGGTCTCCACAGACCACTGCGCTTTCCGGTTCAGCGACCAGAAGACCCTGGGTGTAAATGACTTTTCCAAGATTCCCAACGGCGGGCCCGGTATCGAAAACCGCTTGAGCCTCATTTACACCAACGGCGTCGTATCCGGCCTGATGGACATGAACCGGCTGGTGGAAGTATTCGCCACCACGCCCGCCAAGCTGTTCGGCCTTTTCCCTCGCAAGGGGACCATCGCCGTGGGCAGCGACGCCGACATAGTCGTGTTCGACCCGGATGCCGAGACCGTGATCAGCGCCCAGACCCACCACATGAACATAGACTACAATCTTTACGAGGGTATGACGGTCAAAGGTGTGCCCGAGGCTGTAATCGCCAATGGGCGTGTGCTGGTGGAGGGTGGAGAGTACACCGGCATTTCAGCCGGCGGCCGCTTCCTCAAGCGCAGCCCGCAATAGACGTGGTGAAACCATAGCATTCACAGGAGGTTGCAATGCCACGGACCATCCGCGCCGGGTTGATTCAGGCCAGCGTCGACGGCCAAGCGCTCCAGGACCTGGGCCGCCTGAAACAATACATGATCGACAAACATGTCCGCTGATCGAGCAGGCGGCGGCCCAGCAGGTGCAGGTCCTGTGTCTCCAGGAGTTGTTCTATGGCCCATACTTTCCCGCCGAGCAGAACGTCCGCTGGTACGCGATGGTGGAAAAGGTACCCGAGGGGCCAACCGTCCGGTTGATGCAGGAACTCGCCAAAAAGCACGGCATGGTGCTGATCGTTCCCGTCTACGAGGAGGAGATGCCAGGTGTCTACTACAACACGGCGGCCGTGCTGGAGCGGGACGGAACCTACCTGGGCAAGTACCGCAAGACCCACATACCCCACTTGGAACCGGGTTTCTGGGAGAAGTTCTACTTCAAGCCCGGCAACACCGGTTATCCCGTCTTTGACACCAGCGTCGGCAAAGTGGGCGTGTACATCTGCTACGACCGCCACTTCCCTGAAGGCGCGAGGGCGCTGGGGCTCAACGGGGCAGAGCTGGTGTTCAACCCTTCCGCCACCGTGGCGGGACTGTCCGAGTACCTCTGGGAGTTGGAGCAGCCCGCCCATGCCGTAGCCAACGGGTACTTCGTCGGCGCCATCAACCGAGTGGGCTGGGAACAGCCTTGGGAGATAGGGGAGTTCTACGGCAAGAGCTATTTCTGCGACCCCAGGGGTCAAATCGTCGCCCAGGGGTCCCGTGACCGGGATGAAGTCATCGTCGCCGACCTGGACCTGGACGAAATACGCCAAGTCCGCAGCACTTGGCAGTTTTACCGTGACCGCCGCCCCGACACCTATGGCGAGTTGCTGGAGCCATAGGGTAATCGCCTGGTCTCCGGGACAGATTTCCGAGGCTCGGCGGTGGGATTGCCTTGAAGCTGACGCTCGGGTGGGCGATTTTGGACTTTGACCGTACCGGCGTACTTGACGGCACGGTAGTGGGCGATGTTATCGACTTGTTAGAAGCCTCCCGCCCATTCGCCATGCAGTAGGCAGCCGCTCCGATGGCTTCTTCCATCGCCGCGCTGTCGTAGGACCTGTTCTGGGTTGACGGGCATTCCCTGACGTGTTCGATCAACGCCTGAGTCTGGTCGTCGTCCAGGCCACGGAGTTGTGCCGCCAACGTCATCGCCTCGCGGTCCGCGGCGGTCATGACGCTTTCAAGGTGCGCCCTCATCGCCACGCACAGTTCGATGGCGCTCCTGCGAGCGTCATCCAGGTATGGGAGCGTAGCCTGCTCGATAACCTTACGGTCGGTGGAGCAGTGGTAGCATGGGCAGTCGCAGATCGCGTGGCTCTCCTCGCGGCCGAACTTCGAAGCTCTGTCTGCCAGGCTGCGTACCATGGGGCCAGGTCGAGGCTCGTGATTCCGGATCGGAAGAACTGCTCCGCAATCTCATCCGACGCTTTGCTGAGCGGCCACAGACGGGCGATCACGAGGCCGGTCGTCGGCTCGTCAAGGGCGTGGGGGCCGTCTTCGACTTCCTCGCAAATCCGACAAATTCTATGCTCCCCTGCTGGCGTTCTCGTCGCGAAATCGTGCCCGGGCAGGTGAAGTCCTGCAGCGTCTGAGCCACGGGTTTTTCGACGGGGTTCCAATACTCCATCCACTCGACGCGCTGGGTTTCGCGCATCCTGTTGATGAGCGGGTCGTCGGTGTCGAAGTCCCACATGCGGGCCAGTTCCCACTCGCTCAGCATGGCGGTACTCTTGAATTGATGTCGGTCGTCGGTGTTGTCCTGCCGGTCGTCGGCGTAAAGGTGGGACGGCTGGAAGCAGTAGGGCCGGTCGCACAGGTGGTTCAGCTGCTTGCCTTCCGGTATCGCCCCGCGGGTTTGCCGGTAGCTGACCCGATGGGTAAGTTCGGTACGTCCATCCACGGTGGGCGTCCCGTAATCATTCCGGTTCAGGCCGTAGGCCCACGCGATGCAGTGCCCGTAAAAGTGGGTAGGGCGGGTTGACGGGTGCAGGTATCCCGTAACCGTCTTCAGGTCTGATTGGGACGGGTTCGGACCACGAACGTTTCGGCTGGTGATTCCTGCCGTTGGGCGGCGCGCCGTAAAAGCGCCTCACGAGCGCGTCGCGTTCCCTGCGGTAGTCACGTGTCATCTGTGTCCCCAATTCTCGATGTTGCTGCTGCGCAGCTTGTTCGGTTTCGTCTCCAGCGATTTGCGGCGTGTCCTCCCGCGCAATGAGCAAGCCGAGCGGGTGCCGTCCGGTAAACGGTTTCAACTCGACGTTTGCAACCCCTATTGGTTCGGATCCATCGCGTCCTGTAATGCACGCAGGTACTCGCAGCAAACCTGGTCGTAACGTTCCAGGTACGGCAGGCAATGTTCGGAGTGCGCAGTTCTGATGCCGGATACTTCGAGGTCAATTGATTGTTGGCTTCGACCCGTGGCGTCTGTGCCTCGGAAGTGGCCCGGTACGAAGGTTAGCCTTTCAAGATCGGGTTTCGCCCCGATGCTGTAAAACAGCGCCATCGTCTGCCAGGACATGGCGGCTAAGGCGTCGATGGGAGCAGCCTTCTCGGATGGGATGTGCGCGATGGAGATGTCTCTGATGTTGGCGATCTTCGTGACGAACGGCGTCATTTTTGGTGGCTTGGGATGCTGTAGTTTTAGGTCCGACAGATGGTTGGCACTGTTCAATTCCTTGTAGAAGTTGCCGTAGGCGTTGTTAGCCGAGACGAAGAAAAACGCGTAGGAAAAGAGGCATTTCAGGAAAGTAGGTCGCAACTCCTTGAATGCGATTCCGACGACATCGCGCTGTGTGCACTCAGTTTCTGTAGCGTCGACGCTCGCCTGATAGGGCTCAACCGTCCGCAACCAGTCTTCCAGGACATCGCCGAGCATCCAGTGGAGCATCGGGATGTTGTAGAAGAGCTGCGGTGAAGGAACCTGTTTGCTGTCAATCGTAATCGGTGAGGAGGTTCCGAGATTGGATGCCATCCGTTTGAGCTCCTTGGAGTTTGGATGCTTGGGCAACGGTTCAGTTGGTATCGTCGTCTTCGTGGCCTTCGCCCCCGTCAGGTGACGGTGTCAGGTATCGGAAAGATCGCTGGGCACCCTTCGGAAGCAATTTGGCCGGCACCCGTTTGCCCACGTAGCGGTGCCAGATTTCCCCGTCCGCTTCGGTGCCGACGAAGCCGATCCTTCCTTCTAAACCCTCTGGGTCATAGGGGAAGACGTTGGGAGCCCAGTCGAGCCATTCGTTGACTTTGTAGGCTCCAACCACGAAGCGGCCGATTCGGGCCAGTACAAGGTTGTGCTCACGGGCTCTGTTTCCGTTCATGTCCCAGGCGGCACGCACGGCTTCGTAGACGCCGCGTTCCTCGTAGGTTTTGCCTACCGAGATGAGGATCAGTTTGTCGATCAGCTCGAATTCGGGAGCGTCGTGTTCTTTGATGATCTGGTCGGCGTGTCGAACGCCCCGGTCGTTGGAACCGGCTCCGCCCATGCGGTTGGTGAGGCCCGGGTAGGCGTCGATCAATGCTGCTTCGACCTCTTTGGCGGTGTCGATAGTCATGCCATGCCGGTGGATGATGTGTTGCACTTCGAGACCTTCGGCATGGATCTGGTTGATGCGGCTGAACTTGGGGTCCAGTTCGTCTTTGCCGGCGCTCTTGACGAATCCTGCTACGTGCTGGAATACACGGTCGCCTTGTCCGCGTCCGACGTAAAAGGTTTCGCCGTTTCTGGGGTCAACGAGACGGTAGACGTAATGCTGTAGCGTTTCCCTGGCGGCGATGGAGAAGCTCTGGGTAGTCATGGTTACAACTCCATCTGATCACGGGTTGGATTTCGACGACGGCTACGGTTATAGCACGGTTCCGTGTTGGGGGCAGCGTATTCGCTGTGAGCAGCGCCGTCGGGATTGCTGGCCGATGGTGGGTAGTCCTCAGCTACTCCAGCGCGACGTTCGTCCGGGTTCACAGCATTCGGTGGTCCGTCACGAATGTCGGTTAGTCGACGGCGTGTAGGAAGCGGCTCTGTCTAGCGCGGAGCCTGGTCTGCCCGAAGGACATTTTCGCCGACCAGTTATGCTGATGACAGAATCGTAGAACAGCAACAGATCTCCTGATCTACTGGCCGATGGTCCCTGAAAAACAACACTTCAACAGAGCCCCGTGAACTCCCCTACCGCCAGGGCAACCCTGCCATATCGTAGCCGCGCGCCAGGGCGTATTGGTTGATCCGGGTGCGGGACCTTTCCGTGAGTTCGTCATCGTCGGACTTGATCCAGAGGAACTTGATCCGGCCGGCCCTGCCCAGTTGGTCAATGTCGCCCATCTCTCGGCTATCCCACGTGTCACGGATAGTTCCGTTGGTTACCGTGGCGTAATGGACGTCGGTGCCGACCGTGTAGACCAACGGCTTCTGGTGTTCCGCGAAAAGCGGCCCCAAGAGGCTGGGGACTTCTCTCAGGTCAATCAGGCGGCGATGGAAACGGTGGCTGATCTTGTCGTCTTCGTAGATGAGCCGTAACCCATAGCTCTCGTAGATCAGATGGATAGCCAGCCAGTTTGCGCCCTGGTCGGCGTCCAGCGCGTAGCCAAGGTCCCTGATGCTCTGGGTGATTGCGTCCCAGATTTCTCCATATCTACCCCCGCCGATGGCCTCGTTCAGTGCCCTGACCGCACAGTCGCTGGCGTACTCGTCCCTGGGCTGGCCGTATCTGGGCTGAAAATCCGACAGATCGAGGGGTTTCCCCAGCAGGCATGCAGTCCATTTCGACGCGCTTTCAATCTCGTCGCAGGAACGGCATTTGGGCTGCCTGCCCTCCGGTTTGAGGAGTCCACAGTCCGAGCAGGCTTGGCGCGCCGCCTGAGGCGGTACCTTTTGGAAGTCAACGATCCATTGGAAGTATTCCCAGTTGACCAGTCCCGTGGCGATACTGGCGTATTCGGCGCCGTCAGACCCCTGTTCCCGCCAGTGCGCGGCGGCAAAGAGCATCTGAAGCATGGCGCTCAGGCGGTTGGTCAGTACTTTGGAGAGTTGTTCGATGAACTGGTCGCGGTCAAAACTGGCCAGTTCCCGGGGTGGGGCTGCCCATCCTGCGACTGTGCGGCAGATCTCTGTGGCTTTGCCCAGAGCGTCCAGAAACGTCAACCGGTGGGCTTGCACGTTGGACGAGTTGATCAACGGGCGTTGTATTGAGCGGAACGGGTCATCTCGCTTTTCGCTTGGGTCGGGCATCATGTTCTCCCACAGATGGGTTGCCGGGGGTTGCGCATCACTGTGTCGGCAGGAAGCGGGTTTCGTAGCGGTGTAAGACGCTTTGCTCGCTGATCAACCGCAATGATAAAGCGGGTCCACGTTGCGTGACCAGTGAGCAGACCGCCTCCCCAGCGACCGCGGATTTTCAGCAAGGCAGGATGCACCCGATGAGATGCCGACGCGTTTTTCGGCGGGTTGTGGCTAGAGGAGCACAATCGTTGAATTCGAGCTGGGTGGGACCGCCGGCTGGGCAATGCAGAACTCAAGCGGCAACGCGGACTACAACGCCACTTGGCGCTTCGCTCAACGGGCGGCTTTGGCGGTTGGTGCGCCAAGACCTGACGGAGCGTTCCGCTGGCGGTTGGGACTGCTATGAACCGGCCGTACCCGCGAGGGTTGCGCCAGCATGAACGTCGACAGTGGCATGGCGACGATGCGCGGGTCGTCGATGGGCGGCGTGTCCTCCCGCGTGATGAGCAAACCGAACGGAGCACGTTTGGCGGGTTCTTCGACGAACGACCTGATGCCCCGTGTGTCGCGTACGGGGTCAATGTTTCGCCGGTAGTTGACCTGCACGGGGATTTGCTGGTCGCCGACCGTGAAAACGAAGTCCAGGTCAGGTTCCCTGGGCGGCGTCGGCACGCGGTCGGTGTCAAGATTTCGGATAACGGACGCGGTGGCGCCGAGTACGCTCTGGGCCATGTGCCCCGCCAGCATCGTGAGTTCTGGACTTGCGTCCAGCACGTCGGGCGCGAGGGGGACGCGTTCCCGAAGCCAGCTGGCGCGCAGCGTGTGGTCCGTCAGGCAGAGTTTGACGGCGTTCCGTGGGCGATTCGGATTCAGCACCGGCCACGGTAGGATCCGCATCAGCGCGGTGTCGGCGAGAGCCTGCAGGCAGTGCGCGACCTCTTCGGGATCGGCGTTTGCGCCGAATGAAAGGCTGGATTTCTGGGCAAGTTCGCTGACGGACATGGTCCGGCCAGAGTACCGGCAGGCGATTGCAAACACCGTCTCGGGCTTCACCGCGTCGCGGTCTTGGTCCTGAGGTCCAGTCAGCAGGTCGTGCTGTAGCACTGGCCGGATGACGCCCTCGTTCAGCCGATGGGCGAGGGTTGGCCAATCGGCGGGCGGTTGGCTCGGGTCGTGGGCCACTGGGTAGCAGCCGCGTTCCGAGAACAGACTGAAGGCTTGGTCGCGAGCCTCCGCATTTCTCCGTCCGTGTTCGACCAGCTCTTGCAGAACTCCGGTTGGTGAAATTGCCCGAAGCTTTCTTCCGGCGGGAAATGTTCGACGGGTGCCATGCCCCGAAACTCGGCGATTGCGGTGGGTGAGGTTGTATATGCAACCTTCGCTGTTGAGTTATCGCGGGCAGATAGTGAGAGAGTTAGTAGCAGAGGACTGATCTGGGAGGGGGAGATAAATGTGCGGCCGTAGTTTCAATTGGCGATGGCCTTAGCGACGATGGTGAGGAGGGCCATGGTAGCGACGGGAAGGATGATGGTTTGGAGGAAGTTGAGGGAGAGTATGTGCTTGTGGTTGGAGAGGTCAATTTGACCTGTTCTCCTCTTGATTATCCCGTCGATTGCGTTCCATAGGCAGCAGGAGTAGAGGACGACGGTGCCTGCGGTGAAGTAGGGTGCGAGTTCGATGATGTTATTGACGATCGTTTTCCAGTTGGCCTTGGTGATAGTACAGGGGTTTATTGAGTCCAGGATTTCGAGGACGGGGAATAGTATGACGGTCAGGATAGTGGCGACGGTCATTACTCCGATGGCTATGGTCTCGCGGTGTCGGGTTTCAGGGTCTGATTGAGGTGGCGGTGGAGGTGGATTTGTGCCGGAACTTTTCTTATTCGTCGTCATGGGGTTTTCGGCGCCATATTTTGTAGTGCAACCTGGTCATGTAGGCGATGCTGATGATGGTGAAGATGGGGACCAGGTAAGGGGTACGTTTGATGTCTCCGTAAGCGGCGCCCATGGCGAAGTAGAAAAAGGCGATGCCGGCGACGAAGATGGCTGCGCGCCAAAAAGGGAAGCCTGCGAATCGCCACGTGAGGAGGTAGGTTAGCGTTCCCCGGGAGAGAGGCCAAACGTTAGGGATGATTACGTCCCTCACGTGGTTCCTTGCTGCTTTCATTGTTGGCCTCCGTGAGGGAGTTGCTTATTCCAGGGAATGCCGGGTATCATGCCCGGGGTTTTTATACCCTCGGATTGTGCAATCACCTGCACGGTATCGAGCGCGGCGCGGAGTTGCTGGTACAGTTCCGCGCCGTTTACTTCGGCTATCTTCCCCGTAACGGCGTGCGGGTGTCAATGGGATTGTAAGCCGATTTTACCCACGTGGGTGGAAGTGTGCGAAATTCAGGAAGCGGGCGGGTCGGGGTGATCCGAAGCTCGCCAGCTCGATTTTTGGTCACGCCGCTTTGCGGTCGTCACTGGTCTGTAGGCCGGGCAGAGTCCCCTGCTCCACGCTGCTGCGGCGCGGCCGAACCGAGCGCCTTCGCGTCGGACCGCTGAACTTGACCTGGCCTGGGCACTGGCCCACGAGTTCAAACTTTCGGTCATTGGGGTGGGCCGCATCGAAAGTGGCGGTTTTTTCGTTTCCTGACATCGCCGGTGACCTCCTGTTGCCAACATCAGCGTGGGTGGCGCACAGTTGACCATTCGAGATCTGCGCGCAGTCACCTAAATTTTACCGCGTGGTTGGCGGAGGCCATCACGAAGGTGGATACGAGAACGTCTTCATGGGCTTCTCAGTGGACCGTTCCGCTTGCTCTGGGTCAGTTGCTCGGCTCTGTCGCGCTTCGCACAGTGAGGTCGGTGCTGGAACCGTTGTGAGGTGCGGGAAGTGCGGTCCAGCGCGCGGCTGCACCTTCGGTGGCAGTCCGAGGCTCCGGTGAGGTGGCCGACTTTCTGTTTACCGGTGACCCAGTGGTCTGGTCTGGCTTCAGGCTTGAAGCGTCTTCGGACATGGAAGGTCAACTTCCGGACCGTGGTGAGTTGGGCTGGGTAACGCGATATTGCGCTTTTAAGGGAAGTGTGGCACAGAGGAAAGTCGCCGGAACCGTCCAAATAGGCCGAGAGGATTGGCATCCTCCGGTCACAAGCCGACCTCGACCGCCATTGCAATCGGTACCAGCGCCAGCGTCAGGATGAAGAACACGGACGCCGCGATGGTTGTGAGCCAACTGACCACACTCGTTAACGTTCGGCGGAAGGTGCGGTCAGGGAGTCGGTTATGGATCACGCACAGCAGGGCGGCTGTCATTGAGAAGAAGATTGCGGCAGCAGCCGTGAGGACTCCGGGATTGACGGCGGCACCCAAGCCCAAGTCGATATCGAAGCCGGCAACGGTTGCTCCTTCGAGGATCTGCACCACCTTGACGCTGCTGCCGACTGCGGCCATCAGCAGGGCTGCGATGGAGGCTAGCACTAGGTTGCAGGCCAGCAGGTCGTAACGGGCAGGGGTGCGGTTCAAGTTTCAGAATTCCTGACGCGGTGCCAATTGGAGGGTCTTTGCGCCGGCCTTGATCGGCAATCCTTTCTCTTCCGTCAGGCTACGGTTCGGCCTGGTTGAGGTACACCCCTGTGGCCTGCTGGGACGCGGCTGCGTAGATTTTCTCCAGGGTAGCCACCAGGTCTTGTTCTCCCTGCCAGAAGGGGAACCGACCCAACTGCCGGGGCAGAGCGGCGTGCATCTCGGGCGCCGTCGCAGTGCCCAGGTCCGCGCGGTCCAACGTTGGCAACGGGTTGGCCCAGAACGTCTCTGGGTCTTCCGGCAGTGGCTCGGGCGCCAACAGTGGCCCTTCGATGGTCTGGGCCGACTGGCGGAACTCCTCGCCCAACAGGTCCTCGCGGTCCATGCCCCGCATACGGAATATGAGGAACGGGTCGCGGTCGAACTCCTCGCCCAGGAGCAGGTACACGGCGGCAATGTGCTTGCATGGGTTTGACCAGTCGGGACAGGAGCAGTCGGTCTCGAGGTCGTCGCTCCTTTCGGGAAACATCGAAAGGCCGACGGATTCGAACGCGTCCTCGACGTTTTCCGGCATCCGGCCAGAGAGCAGGCTGGCAGCAATCACCGGTTGTTCGACCAACGCCTGACGCAGCCGTTCCCAGTCATCGGGGCCGATGGTTCTGACGCTGATCTCTACGTCATAGGGCCACTTGCGACTGCCTTGCACCTGCGCTTCCACGACGCCGTTTTGAATGTCAATCGAGAGGACCTGTCCACGGCGGGCGTAGGAACGTCCCCGGCTGAGCCGGGTGCCGATGCGGAATTGCTCGAGGGTCTGCATCCAGCGTTTCGCCCACCAGTTGGAGCCGAACTCGCCCCGGCGGGACGCGGCCCTGATGCCGCCTCTTGCTTCGATGGGGCGAGTGTACTCGTAGTCGTAGTAGTTCATCGAGGAAACCTTTCCTGGCTCAGTGGGTTGTGCAGACGGCGTCTTCAGTCTTCCGGCGCGGTGCTGAGTGCCAGCACCTCCCGCAATTCGGTGTTCGAGAGCTCGGTGAGCCAGCGCTCTGAGGTGGCTCCCACCACTTGGTCGGCGGTCTGCTGCTTCGTCTCTATCATCAGGTCGATGCGGTCTTCGAGGGTGCCGGCGCATATCATCTTATGCACGTGTACGTCCTTCGTCTGACCGATGCGGAAGGCCCGGTCGGTAGCCTGGTTTTCGACGGCCGGGTTCCACCAGCGGTCATAGTGGATAACGTGGTTGGCGCGAGGGAGGTTCAGGCCGGAACCGCCCGCCTTCAGTGACAGGACGAACACCTGCGGGCCGTGTGGGTCGTTCTGGAAGCGGTCCACCATGATGTCGCGGTTCTTGCGGGACACACCGCCGTGCAGCATGGGCGTTTCGATGCCGAAGGTTTCCTGGACGTGCTGTTGCAGGATGGCGCCCATCTCGGCGAACTGGCTGAAGATCAGCACGCGGTCTCCGGCGGGAATGATCTCGTCCAGCAATTCTTCCAGACGAGCGAGCTTCCCGGAGCGGCCTGCGATGATTGAGTTGTCGCCCAGCAGCTGGCGGGGATGGTTGCAGACCTGCTTGAGCCTGACCAGCGTGTCGAGGATGGAACCACGGCGCGCCATGCCCTCAGCGTCGTCCAACCGCGTCTCGACGTCGCGCAGCACGGCCTCGTAGAGAGTGACCTGCTCACGCGTCAGGTTGCAGTACTGCTTGGTCTCACGTTTGTCGGGCAGGTCGTCGATGATCGAAGGGTCGGTCTTCAACCGACGCATTATGAACGAGCCGGTTGCCTTCTGCAGCCTTGCCGTTGCTTCTTCATCCCGGTTGGCCTGGATGGGGTTGAAGTACCGGCGCTTGAACTCTGCCTGGGAGCCCAGCAGTCCGGGGTTCAGGAACTGCATGATGGACCACAGGTCGCCGACGTGATTTTCTACGGGCGTGCCCGTGAGGGCGATGCGGTAGTCGGCGGGCAAAGAGCGGGCGGCCTGCGCCTGGCGCGTGATGGGGTTCTTGATATTTTGAGCCTCATCGACGGTGACGGAACGCCAATCGACGGACGCCAGCAGTTCCCGGTCCCGCGTCATGGTGCCGTAGCTGGTGATGACGATCTGGTGCTCGGCGGCCTGTTGGGCAAACTTTTCGCCGTGCTGCCGGCCCGGTCCGTGATGCAGTATCACCGGTAGGCTGGGCGTGAACTTCTGCGCTTCGCGCTGCCAGTTGTTGATCACCGAGGTGGGGCAGACCAGCAGGTTGGGCTTGTCGTTGCCCTCCTGGTGGTCCCGCAGGATGGCGGCCAGGGTCTGTATGGTCTTGCCGAGGCCCATGTCGTCGGCCAGGCAGGCGCCCAGTCCCCACCAGCGTAGAAAATCGAGCCACGAGTAGCCCAGCTGCTGGTAAGGGCGCAATTCGCCGCCGAATTCGGCGGGCGTGTCCAGCAGCTCGATTTTGCCCTTGTGCTGGAGGGATTCCAGAAGCTCGCTGAGCCAGCCCGTGGTCGCCAGGGAGACGTTATCGGCTTCAGCCTGCCGGTCGGCACCCAGGCCGATGCGGACCGCTTCCCGCAGGGTGAGCTGGTCACGGTTGCGCCAAAAGTCGGCGGCGGCTCGGATTTCGTCGGCTTCGATTTCGACCCACTGGCCGCGGAAGCGAACCAGAGGTACCTTCAGGTCGGCCAGTTCGAACAGTTCCTCGGCTTCGATCACCTCGTCGCCCATGGCGACCTGAACGTCCAGGTCGATGAGCGACGCCATCGTCATGTTGGCCCCGCCTTGCATCGGTGGGGTGCGGACTTCGGCCCTGATTGTAGGACGACTCTTCGTGCCTCGACGTGTCCACCAGGCGGGCAGCATCACGCCGAAGCCGGCCTGCTGCAGCGCGGCCGCCTGCTGGGTGAGGAATTGGTGGGCCTGTTCAGCGTCGAGCCGTGTGCCGGCCGGATTTCGTCGGTTCAGGCTGTCGGAGACGGGCGGGCAAACGGCGCCGGCCTGGGCTAGGGAGGTGAGCAGGAACTCAGCCGGATTGAAGTCGGGTGATTCGCGCTCCGGGGCGGCGCCAACGGGCAGCAGGAGGCTGTGGTCGTCGTGGGGCTGGAGCAGGTACCGGAGGTACCAGTCCTGTTCGCGCAGAGCGGCTGGTGGGTCGTCCTCGTCAGGTTCTGGCGGCTCTTCAAGGCGGAGGCACAGGCGGTAAGGGGAGTTGGCCGCCACGGCGATGGGCCGGTGCCAATCCGCCACCTGCCGGCGCAGCTGCTGGAGCTGAGCGTCGGCGGCGTGTATCGAGCCGTCCACCGTCGTCAGGGCGCGGAGCCAGGCGTCGTGCGCCGAGTCGAACTCCCGAGTGCTTCCCTGGGCGTCCTGGCGGACGATCTGGTTCACAAGGCTGGCGATGAACTCCCTGAGGACGGCCTGCGGCGGGGTAGTTGGCGGTCGGTCCGCTGGCGTGGTGGTCATGGCTCGGGCTGAGGCCGGCATCGCGCTGGCCAGCTCGGCCAGACGGTGGGCGTCGTCGCCGACGTAGAGCGGCGTCCACACCGCCTTGGTACTGTCGCCTTGCCGGACGACGTTGGGCAGGAACTGCTGCCTAACGGCAAGTCCGGCGGCGAAGAGCATGACGTGGCGCCAGTAGGCTACCTCGGGGCCCAGAGCCACGCCGGGCGTCAGCACGCGACCGTTCTGGCAACGTTGCATCAGGTCGATGGCCTGTCCGCCGGAGAGCCTGATGACCGGCACGCGCCAGGGCTTGATGCGGGGTTTGGCCCTCGACCTGGGCGCGGGGCCGGCCAACGCTTCAGATGGTATCGGGTTGTTGCCGCGGCTGGGCAGCCAGATGGTGGCTTCTTCTTGATATGGGTCTCGTGTCTCGGCGCCGGCGGGGTCCCCGAGCGCAACGCCGACGGTTTCCGCCAGACACTTGGCGTCGGCGCAACGGGGATGCCGCCCGGCCGGTGCCTGGTCGGGTTGCGAGTGCTGGTCCGAGTCCTCTGCCCAGAGGGTCAGTTGTCCGGCCAGTTGTGCGGCGTGGATTATGATCATGGCGGCTTTCTCTACGTGAGTTTTACTACGCGGGAAGTGCCGTTGGAAAGTGGGCTGGTCATGGCGGGGCCGCGGTGCGTGTCTCGATGCAGTCACAGAGGCTTTTAGTCACGCGCTGTGGTCGCTGGTCACGGCGACGGCCAGCAGTCGACCTCGCGATTATTCGACGTTCGCCGACCTGAGCGGCGCCGTTCAACGGCACTGGAATTTGGTCGCCGAAATCCGCGATGTGCCCCGTGTTGTCTTATAATCAGACGGGAGAGTTCGGAGGAGCCAGGGCTGGGCAGCAGACCTCAAACTTCGCGACGGCGTTGAGGAGAGTGGCTGGTGTGCCTTGGGAGCACGACCGGGTGAACTGCAGCGGGCCATGCTCACAGAGTCAGCAACCATAAGGAGAGGTCTTCTCGTGGCCGATCTAAAGAAAAGCCTTTTCCTTCCCGGCGTTCCGTCGGAGAGACTCAACCCGCACTTCACGTCGTTGGTCCATGCTCCAAGCGATCACCCGACCCGAAATATGCTGGACCTGATCTACCAGGACTTCGAAGATCCGGACGGCAATTTTTTGCAGCAGTTTCAAACCACGGGTTTTGATGCCCGGTTCTTTGAGCTATATCTGTTTGCGTATTTTTCCAAGTCTGGGTTTGACGTAGACAGAACCCATGCAAGTCCAGATTTCATGGTGACTCGCGACGGCGTCACAGTCTCGGTCGAAGCGACTACTGTGAATCCCTCGCAAGGAAATCTGTTCTCCGGGCAATCCCTGCCTTCCAAGCTTGACTCGATGGAGTTGGAGCACTTCCAGGCCGAAGAGGTTCCCATCAGGTTTGGGAGTCCGCTGTTTTCAAAGCTGCAGAACCGGTATTGGGAGTTGGAACATTGCCAAGGTCGGCCTTTCGTCCTGGCCATCCAGGCGTTCTTCAATGAAGAGGCACTGGCCCTGTCGGACAGCGGGCTCGCCCAGTATCTCTACGGTCAGCGTACGTCATCCGGTTGGACCACTGAGGGGAACTTGGAAATCCACCGGGACGTTGTCGAATCCCACGCGTACGGGAACAAGGTAATCCCCTCGAACTTTTTCGGGCAACCGGACACGGAGCACGTCAGTGCCGTGGTGTTCTCCAATAGTGGCACTCACGCCAAGTTCACGCGGATGGGTTATCAACAGGGCTTCGGAGTCGAACATTTCGATGTCTCCAGGTTTGGTTACTGTCAAAATCCAGACCCTGACGCGATGGATCCCACCTATTTCGAATACAGTCTCGCCGAGCCTCCTCTGGTTGAGTCTTGGGGCCAAGGCTTGGTGGTTCACCATAATCCAAACGCTCTGTTCCCGCTTCCTCGAGGCTTTTTCCCGGAAGCTCTTGAAGGGTACATTGAAGATGGCGAGCACAAAACGGAAACTGCCTACTGGCATCCATTCTCGTCTAAAACTCGGATAATACAGTTTGCTGGTCCCGAGAGCCGGCCTCCCAGGGTTCACAGGGTGCACGTTGGCGCCATTGCCAAGAGCGAGTTTGAAGATATGTGCGGCTTCGCAATCCCCGAAACGAATCCTTTCTTAACGCAGGAGGGTTGGTTCATGGATGAAACGGAAAGTTTCTTGGGGGTGGTAGTTAGACACAAGGCTGATCAGGACTGGGGTTACGTTATTCTGGCGAGGGACGAAAACTTCCAATTCCGCGCTATTGAAACGGGTGCTTCCAAGTCGTCGCGCCTCGTGGCTCGGCGGGAATTGCAGTTCGCCGTTTCGGCTCTGGTTGCGGGAGCGCAACGGATTTTCGCACAAGGCCAAATGGAACTGGTGTAAACGATCTGAGCGAACGCCACGAGTGGGTGTCCAGATCCCCGATCAAGGGGGCTGGCTCCTCCTCCCAATGGGTCTCGGACCTTCGGTCCTGCGCTGTCCCTTGGACGAATCGGGCTTTGATCACGCAGCTTGCCACGTGCGAGGATGCGGTGCGCCGTCGGGTGGGGGAGACTTGAGGCTTGAGGGAAGGCAGGGGGCAATGAGCGCCACGGTGGCTTCAGAACTGTTAGCTCAGGAAACCGCCCGCGGCACTTCTTTTCCAGAGTGCCTGGCACCGGTGTTGATGCCGGCGGCACCCCGGCTGGCGGATTGGCGACGCGGCGGTGACGCCACTGCGCCGGAGCGGGAGGCGGCTCGGCTGTACCAGCCGGTGATGGTGATCCACGGTGCCCGGGTGGCCGAAGCGAGTTTGTCGGGAACTGAACTGTGGCGGGTGCCCGGCTCGGATTGTTTGGACGCCTTCGACGGCAACCCTGACCAGGATCTCGAGCGTGCGGCCGGGCACTTGGATGCTCGATTGAAGTGACTGTTCATCCGTTTAATCTGGCGGACAATTCGGCGACGATAGCGCTGGGCAATCGGCGGACGCCTTGGTCGCAAACACAAGAGCTGAGCTGGTTGTCCTGTACGACGTCCCGTTCCAAAAATTTGGGACAATCAGAGAATCAGGCAGATCATTCATACCGTGGTGTTCGCTTTGCAGACGCAACGGGCAGGACGAAAGCTTCCGACCGCGACTGGTGCCGGCTTTGCCGACGCCAAACACCATAATTGACGCCATTGACGAAGCTAACCGTCTTCGCGCATTGGAGCGGCGAAATCGACGCTACGTTGGCGAGCAGTGGTGGCAAACGCGGCAACGTGGTACGGTGTTTCTTCACTCGTGACGCTTAAGTCTCCAGCCCACCTTGAGAAACTCGATATGGCGAATCCTGAACATGTGAGGTGGTTGCTTGAGGGCGTCGGTGCTTGGAATCAACGACGGGCGGTTGATGAGTTTCGACCCGATCTCTCAGGACTGAATATAGGCGCCGAATTCAGAGCGGCCGGACAGCGAGTCGTCTCGGATGTCGTTGAACTGTGCGGCATCAACCTGATTCGGGCCGACCTCTCTGGTGCCGTCCTCGACCGCGTGAATCTCGAGGGAGCGAAGTTCTTCGGCTCTGATCTCTCCAACGTCAGTATGCGGGGCGCGGTCCTCAGGCGAGCAGACTTCACGGGAGCCGATCTTAGTTCGGCTTCTACCGAATTTGGGGAGACGGATTTGTCGGGTGCTACCTTTTGGTTGGCGAATATGGCGGGGAGCTCATTGGTTGGCGCGGATTTGTCCAACGCGGACCTCTGGAGGGCGACACTGCACGACGCAGACCTTAGACAGGCCAACTGCGAGAACGCGAATTTCTCCGACGCGGAACTCAGCGGGGCCAACCTTGTTCTCGCCGACTTGGCAGGAGCCTCGTTACTGGGCACTCGTCTTTGGGAAGCCGTGCTGTACTCCACCGTGGAAAGCGATCGTACGCCGCATCATCAGCGGGCCGTTCACGGACTAAGGAACACAGTTCACAGCATTGAGGATTTGATAAGCGGGGTCAGAAGGTTGAAGCTTCAATATCCCGGCCACACAGCCTTGTACTTTCGGGGCGAACCGGAAACTGGGTGGAGTTTGCGCCCGTCTGTAATGAGAGACCCATTAGCGATTGCTGAAAGCGAGATGATGGTCGATTTGGTATCGCGACGACCGGAAGATTTCGGGAGGATTGATTCCGCTCTCGGTAAGTGGGTGCTCGCGCAACACCACGGCTTGAAGACCAGGTTTCTCGACGTTACGAAGAACGCGCTCGTGGCGTTGTTTCACGCTTGCGCACAGAGCAAAGGAAAAGATGGTCGCCTTTACGTTTTTGCTGTGCCCCAGTGGTTGGTCAAACCTTTCGACAGCGACACGGTTTGTGTCATCGCGAATTTCGCTCGGCTTCCGATCAAGGACCAACTGACGCTATACGGTGGAGCGGGCATGAGCGACTTCGAATTCGGGGACGGCTCGTTCAAGGCGGTTAGATATCGAGCTTCCTTGCGACGGTTGTACGCTCTGATCAGACAGGAAAAGCCGTACTTCGAGGAAAGGATTGACGTAAGAGACCTGTTCAGAGTATTCGTGGTGGAGCCGCAGCAATCCTCGGAACGGTTGCGAGCGCAATCCGGGGCGTTCTTGGCGTCTGGCTTCCACACTTTCTTTGACAGAGACGTCATATTGAGTTGGAACGACCGGATTCCGGTGTACGCCCAATACTCGCTCACTGTGCCGCAGGAACGAAAATCCGCCATTTTTGACGGGTTGCGTTCACTGAACGTCACACGCGAGACGCTGTTCCCCAGCCTTGACTCGTCGGTGGCGGCCGTGACGCAGCGCCATACGCGCTCGTAACAGTTCAGACCTGAGTGGAGGTTGGGATTTGCCGGCGAAACGCGAGGCGGTTGAGGGCTTGTGCCGGATAGCGCCAAAGATTGACGCTCAGCGTCATCTTTGTGTTGGCACTACCACCGGGTGGTCAACTGGCTCCGGGCGGAAATCGGCGACGGAGACGTCGTCCGCCGTTTCGTCGTCGCCAGCGCACTCCACGAGAACCGGATGTAACCGTTGCAAAAATGGTTGATTTCAGCTGCAACACCATCGTCGGCCATTCCTGAATATCCGCCATTGGCGGACCGCCGCCTCAACAGTTCAAGGCGGCTCAGCCTTGGAATATCACCAGCGAACACTGATCCGGTCCCCGCTCAAGCCACCAATGCGGGAGCCCGAACCGGATTGGGTTAGCGTCTCCGCCGCCCCAGCCGGCGTTGCGCTGGAGGCGCCGGTTTCCGTTGACCCGAGATCGCGTCCCAGTACGTCCACACGCGCTTCACGCGCTGCCTCACGGATACGGTGAAGGAGCCCTGAACGCGACTGCCAACGGGACAGACACGTCAACGTGGGATGCGCTCGGAGCACTTCGGGTCGGCACTAAGGCTGCGGCCTGGTGGACTCTGTGCCCATAACGCTCCATTCTGCCCCGCCTCTGATTGGGTGGGTCTACGTCGGCTTGGCGAACCGGACCGACTTGACTGCCGTGGGCGACGTGGTGATCGATGTTGTGTTCGTACGCGAACGTGACAGAGTCAGGATGCCGACCAATACGTCGCCCCCCAACATTTCACTTGAACCATCAGGTCTTGGCATATCGATGGTGTTGCCGGAGTGGACGGCAAGTGCCGCGGGATGGACACTGGCGACCGTCGTGGAAGCGGCGTGCGTCATGGCGCCCGAAACCGAAAACTTCGCGTGCGAATCGCTCGAATTGAGTAGTCGCCTGGGCACGGTTGCGCTTTTGACAGTCAGCGACGGAGCCAACCGCGAGTAAGCCAAATCATGGCTGCCGGCGCGGCCATGACGACGCCCAATCCCGCCGGCAAACCAACGCCGGTTCCCAAGATTTCGGGGATGAAAATCGCGATTACGGCAATCCAGACGCAGATCAGACCGACGGTGGACACACCGGCAAATAGACCGACGAGTAAGCTGTCGGGATGCCGACGGGACCGCCCGCTGCTGCGTAAAGAGACACCAACCGGGATCAGGAACAGCAACGCGAACGTGATCAGTCCGATGACAAACAAGATGGCGAGGATCCGGGGCGTCTCATCCCGCTCGGTAGGTCTGCTGTCGGTCGCCCTTTGCCCGATGGCTTCGGCTCTCTGGGGTTTTCATGTCCCGAGTGTGTCTCCGACAATCCGACTCATGTGGACGCACCACGCAGCCCGTGGAGCGGGCAGGTTACAACTCCATCGTCGTCCGGGACGATGCCCGTGAGGTCGGCGCCCCGGTGGGCGTCACGTCCTGGCCGTCAACGGTCCGTTCATTCGTTTTCTTCGTCTTGGTCGGAGAGCACCGCCTTGTGGACGAGTTCCTCGTCCCAGCCCAGCTGGTAAGCCGCTTCCTCGGCTGCTTCGTCGGCCAGCCGGCCGCCCAATCTGTTGATCATGGCTACGGGGTCCAGGGCCAGTTCTTCCGGTACCTGATAGCGCTGCGGGACGTCCATTTCGTCCATGGCTTCTTCCGGCAGGCCGAGGCGGTGGCACAGCTCGGTTACGTCCGTCGGCGGCACCCCGGCGGCGCTGGCGGCTTCCACGATGGCGGCGCACTGGTCGGGGTCAAGGAGGTGAGACCCCAAGTGGTGGACGTTTTTCAGGTAGCGGGACGCGCTGGGCCTGTTGCCTGTCATGACGTCGATAACGGCGTGAACCGCATGGGTACGTCCCGTTAGTGCGAACATGCGGTTGATGGTCATGCGGAACAAGGCGTCGGGAGTGTAGTGCAGACCCGAAGCGGCGAGTTCCCGTGTCCGGGCGGCGATGTCTCGGAGATCGTTCCGAAACTCGGGTTCGATCCATCTCGTGTCGGCGTAGGCCAGGCGTTCGACGTAGTCCATGTGTTCCAGCACGACGAGGGGATCCATCTTGTGGTTGTAGGGTTCGCCCAGCAATTTTGCGTGTAGCGCGCCCTGGTACTGATATACGAAGATCCACTCCTCGGGTGGCGTGTTGTCCTCCACTTGGATGACCAGCGTGTCGCGGCTGCCGCTGTAGCGGTTGGCGCTCATTGCTTCTGCCACTTCCTCTGCCATGAGCGGAGAGCGGAGGGCCGGGCTCAATCGGCATGGGCGGAGAGCCGCCACCACTCGGGCGGCGGTCGTCTCCTCGGCGTCCAGTTCGGCCAGTGCCGCCTGCGCGGCTTCCCAGATGGAGGCGCTTTCCACGTCGTCAGGCGGCTCCACGTCAACCGCGCGCCGGATGATGTTTTCGTTGACCCACACGGCGGTGGCAATCGCGGGTCCCGCGTCGTCGTTCCGGTGTGCGGCGATCCGGCTCATGAGGGCCGTGAGCGCCGCGGTGTGGCCATGGAGCGCTGCCGCCGCCGCGTGGCTACGGTGGGCGTCGGCCTCGCTATCGGTCCAGTCTTCAGCTGTCAGGCGGCCCTTGGTGCTGGCCGTGATGGGCTGCATGATCTGTTCGAGTTCCGCCGCGGCGGCTTCCACGTCGATGACTTCCTCGGGCGCATCTTCGTCAAAGGGGGCCTGAGCGAGTTCTCCCGCTCTGTTGAGGGTTTGTCGGCCGTATAGTCGAGCCACCATGGTGCCGGAGTGCACCGCGTCCCAGCGTTCTGCCGCTGCCCACCGGTCAATCAATTCGATCATCGCGTTGATGGCGGTGTTGGCGGCCCGGCAAATGGTCTGCATCTCCGCCGGTGAGAGATTGCGGTTCGGCAGTTCGCTCTCTGCTTCGCTGGGCAGCACCTGCTTCACCAATTGATCCCACACGGCTGTGCTGACAGCTGCGCTTCCCCACAGGGTCTGTCCTCGGTAGCGTTTGGCGATTTGGGCGCTCAGTTGACGTGCTTCCTCGGACTGTTGCCCAAGGTGACGCACGCCCAGTCGTGCCATCCGCTTTGCGGGAATGGGCTTGTCGTCGAGCCGGCGTTGGCACGAGACAGTTTGGGCATGGAGGTTGAGCAGGGCGTCGATGTAATTTTCCCAGGCTGGGTCGTGGCGTGGCCGATCTATGATTTCCTCCTCGATTTTTCGCATGGCCTGCAGGTTCAGGATGGGAAACAGCATCCTGGCGACGGCAACCGCCTCGTCGGTGGTGTGGTTGACGGGAGTGTTTGGGTCGTCAGTTTCCACCGCCATGGGACCGGACAGGGTCTCGGCCATGCCGTTCTCGGTGTGGTAGCTCAACTCGGCGAGGAGGTCTGGGCTGCCCGCCAGTCGGTGGGAGAGGCGGAACTCGGTGCGGATGATGCGGTTGAGGTCGTCGCCGAGCAGCATCGCGAGGGAGTGTCGCAGGACGTTCCGGTCGAGTCCGGATTGGTCGTCGTAGTCCAGGATGGCTTGGGCGCGGTAGGTGAGGGCCTCGTAGTCGGCGAGCCCGGTTTCTGCGAATTTTGCATTCATGGGGGTTCTCCCTTGGCGGATTGTTCGCCGGCATTATGCAGTGGTCTTTTGTGTTCTCGGTCTCCATCCGGACTGCGGGTCTTCCTCTGGTTGGTCGTGGGCCTGGTCAAAGCACGGCGCGCCAGCTCGGGGAGAGTTCTCCAGGATGACGGATGAGCCTACGTCGGGATAGCAGGGGTGGGGGAAGAACGGTGGCTGCACCGGGATTTGTTGGGTCGATGCGTGGTGGCTCCTGGGTGACGCGCGGTGGAGTGCCAGTGGGCCGATGCGCCGCATGCCGCGCCGGTTGCGACGGGCTGGTTGCCTCCGAAGGTGACCATCGTGCCGTTGGTGTAGGAGCCGACTGAGGTTCGCGTTGTTCGCTCCGGCTGCTCAAACGGGAGGTTGAAAGCGTCGCGGGGCGTGAACGGTCGGAGTGGACCGGTCCGAGGACGGGCAGCCAACGCATCCGATTGGGGAGCCAGCGGAGCCCGACGCAAGGGCGTCCGTAGAAGGTGCCTGCGACAGGTTGGCCGGGAATTGGCGGGAAGGCAGAGAGCGGTGGGTTCATGGTGGGTTGGTTCCTGCGCTGGCGCGTCATCGTGTCGTCTCGTCGTGCTGGTACTGCCGAGTCGGGGCTGTCGCGTTGGGGTCGTCGTGCGGAAGGTTAGGGTGCCCAGTTTCCGGCGGAAACGGCTCCTGTACGCCCTGTGCGGCATTTCGTGAATGATACCGTTCCGACGATTCAGAACGTGTGCATCGTTCAGATAAGGCAGGCTGGCGCATTCATGGTCGTGTGGCGTTCGATGTGTTCCCAGGACGTCCCGTCAGGCGACAGTGGTTGCCAGCGGAAGGTGTTCTCGAAGGAGCCGTCGACGGTGGTGATGGTGACGACACCCCAGGGCGGAACGACCGGCGGTTCGGGTGGAGCCGCCCCTGCACTGCGTATCCGGCAAATCCCGACGGCGGCCACGCTACCGGCGACGCCGGTGGGCACGGCCAGCAGCGGGAAGAGCCACCACGACAGATCAACCTCGAACCCTGCCTCCGCCCGATCCAGGATGTCGGCTGGGAAGAACATCAGGTCCGGCACCGTCACGGCGCAGGTGCAGCCAGTCAGGAGGCCGGAGGCTCAGGAGACACCTGTCAATTTTCACCAACTTTGATCATCTAAATCGTGAAATGTTCACGATCTTTGACCGTGATTTTCATGGTCATTGACCACCTTGGGAGCCAGATCGGCGACCATTGCCGCACTTCGATTTTGAGGTGCAGCGATGGCGTACCGGG